>FMXS01000028.1 GCA_900104495.1 Ruminococcaceae bacterium FB2012
GTGCAAGAGAGATACAGCGGCAGAATTTGACAACAGAGGAATATAAAAAAGCAATACAATTACGAAAAATTTGGTGCGAAGGCAATTTCTCTCATCAGAAAGAAAATCACAACCTTAGACGCACCCGCAAGCGTGGCATTGAACGGGTGACCGAGCAATGCCTCCTATCAGCGTGCGCCCTGAATTTAAAACGAATGGTAAAGCTCCTCAAGGGGGAGCTTTTGCAGACGATATATTCGATGTTTTCAGCCCGGAGGACTTCCGGGCTGTATTTTTTTGAGAAATTTAGTGGGTTTGTCAACAGCACCATACCATTACTCACTTGTCCGGCTACTCTGTTATATGACATCAATGACAACAGTGACGACACTTTCGACAGCGGCTCCCATATCAGTATTGATGACACTGATGTCATCAATGTCATTTCTCGGAGCACTGTTCCGCAATTCTTCTTACACCATAGAGGGGGTCCGGGGTCCTCCCCGAGCCAGCTGCGTCCGGCAGGCCGCCAGCCCGCCAACGGCGAGGCAGGCGGCCTGCCGGACGCGATGCTGGCATTTACAAAACACTCACTCTCGGAGGGGCTGAAACGGACTGCCAAAATCACTATGTTATCAGAGGTGTTTTATCGGCGGAAAGAAAAATGCCGCTGTCATTCAGAAGGAAACGCTCTTGCATTTCCTGTTTTGGTGTGATACAATGATTTTTGACAATACAATTTTTTATTGGAAGTGATAAAGTGCTGCCGATGTTTTATATGGCTTTGATGAGATAAAGACTGTCAGTGCTTTGCTTGACCTATGGAGACTTATTTTGCTATTTGGCTTTTGCTACCCGTAAACGAGTCTTTACGCCAAAGTATTATTCCGTTGGGAGTGAACCAAAAATCAGGAAGCCGCGGTTTTCCGGCGATTTCCCGCTGTTCCGACCCTGTGCATTTGACCTCGTTTGTCAAGTTTTTAAATCATATGCTTTTTTATTTTTTTAATATTTTATTTACATTCAGTCCAGGATATGATATAATAAATATATACCACTTTATAAGTGTATTGTTTGCTTTATTTGTATGACATCGCCGCATGACGGCGGAGCAGCTGCTGATGATCTGACGATGGTTTGCCCTGAGTACAGGTGATGCAGTGAGAAAAGAATATCAGAAAAAGACATACTTCACCCGGTCACCGTGAACTTTGACCGCAGTTCATTTTAAGGCAACACCGCACAACCCGCGGCTGACGCCTCTGCACGCCATCTGCTTGCCAGCTTTCCGTCATATTACCCAAATTCTCCTTGACTTGCGTCAGCAAGCCTACGTCGAATTTAGGCAATCTGACGAAAAGCTGGACGGCGCATCTGACGCACAGGGGTTGTGCGGTATTGCCTTAATTAAATTATATGGGGAAGTGAAGCACTATGAAAGGTTTCTGTGAAAAGAAATTCAGGTCCATGCTTATATCAGGCACGTTCACCAAGGCAGTCATGTATCTTATGCTGCTGAGCGACAGCATAATCGCCGGGTTCTTCATAGGCGAATCGGGCGTTGCCGGCATCAACGCGATCACGCCGGTAACAGCTGTCGTCACATTCTTCGGTGATCTTGGCTCAACAGGCGTAGGTATTGTATTTACACGCGAGGTCGGAGCTATGAGAAAGCGCCGTGCCGATGAGATCTTTGGACAGGGTCTTATAATCAGCATCGGTCTGGGACTGATCTCCGCTCTTTTGATCTTTGTGTTCCAAAGCGCCTATTTCAGCGTAAGCGGCATCACGGGAGAGACCCTTAATCAGGCGGCTGAGTATTACCGCCTTGTGCCGATCAACGCTTTTCTGACTATTGTGATCTTCTACCTTGAGCAGATGGTCTACAGTGACGGAGACGAACTCTGCAACAACATCTGTTACGCTTTCCAGATAGGCGGAAATATCATCTGCTCTGTCATCCTGACAAAATTCTTCGGAATGACGGGTATCATCTTAGGCTCGGTAATAGGTAACAGCCTCGGTATACTTACCTGCTTGTGGCACTTTTTCCGTAAGAACAACACTCTGCATTTTGTGTGGCATCTGTCTATTAAGGATTTTCTGCTTACATCGAGGTACAGTATCGTGGATTCCTCCGTATATATCTGCTGGGGCATTATGGACTATGTGATGATCGGCTTTGTTTCACGCAGCTACGGCGATCCCGGCCTGATAGCCCTCGCCGTGGTCGTCAGCCTGATAGAGTTCGGTGTCGTTCTGGACGGCGTGGGAATGGCTATGCAGCCGCTTGTCGGCACCTATTACGGAGAAAAGAATCACAGGCTCATAAAGAGAGTAACCAGGGCAGGCATCAAAGCAGCGATCATAGAAGGCGCTGCGGCGACCTTGCTTATTATGGTTTTTGCAAAGCAGTTCTGCGGTCTGTTCGGTGTTAATGAAGGAGAATCGCTCGCTATGGCGATGACAGCCATCAGGATCGTCTGTCTCGGATTTGTGTTCTGCAGTCTTGTATCGCTCACAACTTCCTACTATATGCTGATCGACCGCATAGGTATGGCGACCTGCTTTGCGTGCTTCCAGAACGGTTTGTTATACATCCTTCTGCCGATACTCGGATCTGTCATTTTCGGCATAAACGGTATGTGGGCGGGATTTGTTGCTGCTCCGATACTGACGCTTGTCTGCGCTATGCTTTTTGTATATCTCAGATTCGGCAAGGACAACTTCCCGTTTTTGCTTAATGATATGGATTCCGAGATCGTGGTTTTGGATGATACACTTAGTCCGGAGTCCGCATCCGCACTCTCCGTTCAGGTCGCAGACTGCCTGATCTCGTATCAGTACCCGAAAGAGACGGCAAACCGCGCCGGGTTGTTTGCTGAAGAGATAGGGCTGACCGTTCTGGACATCAACAAACAATCAAAGGATCCGATATTGGTCGAGCTTTCTCTTTTCTTTGAAGACGATCAGGTTCTTATCGTAGAACGGGATTCGGGAGTGCTTTTTGATCTGACCGACTCTGACGCACCTGTCAAAGGACTGAGCGGCTTCCTGCTAAGCGGTCTGATGGAAACGCACAAAGACAAAGCGTATCTCATTACCACGGGCTATAACCGGAATATGATACGATTTGCAAAGGGAAATCAAAATGGGGTAAAAACATAATGAACGTATAGGCAATACCGCACGACCCCTGTGCGGTATTGCCTTAAGGATATTATTCGATAAAAAAGAGTAAGGTTTTTGGCCTTACTCTTTATGTTATTTGTCTGTACCACAAATAAAAAACTAAGGGATATATCACCCGATGGGGTGGTATATCCCTTTTTGGTATGGATCACTTAAGTGTTCCGTATTTTGCAACAGCTTCATCGATGGTCATAGCTCCCGTTCCGACTTTATAGGAAGCAAGCCTGATCTGAACTGCGAGGGTGTCCTCGATGCCGAGTGCTGTGGGAGAGATCGTAAGATCAGACGGAACTCCGCCTATGGGTGCATACACCTTATCGAAGGACAGGTCATTTGACGGAGTGATCAGACGTTTTACGGATGCCATCTGATTGAGTTCTGCTTTTGAAATGAGAAAGCGCATAAACTCATTGGTCATATCCAGATCCTTGCAGGAATTATTGACCGAGAACTGAACGGAAGGGCTGTCAAGGAAATATCCGCCCTTTTCTGTAGTGGGTACGGGAGCGAATGTATAGTTGAAGGGGTGTGCGGTAAAGGCTTCCGACTGGCTTTCGCGCTTGCCTGTACCCGATACCGTATCGCCTGTGCAGATCATCATCGGGACATCGCCCTCAAAGAATCGGAGAATGACCTCGGTATAGTTATCACCTATCTTATTGCACTCTTCCAGGTTGATACAGCCCTTGCTTATCAGCTGAGAGAGAGTCTCAAGGGCAGGGCGCATATATTCGCCTGCCGCCGGATCACACTTATTGGCGAGCGTGACCGTCTCGGGATGCTCTGCAAGGTTCGCTGCAAAGAGCGGATATGCGATGGTATTCATAAGGCAGCCGGAAGAATCCGTGCTGTAACCCATCAGGGGGCTGGCGTAACCCTTTTCCTTGAAGGCGGCACAGACATCATAAAGCTCCTGCAAGGTCTTTGGTACTTTGAGCCCTTCCTTTTCAAACAGGTCATTATTGATAAGCATACCGTAGGATGTGGAGAAGATCGGTACTGTCAGCACGCGGCCCTGTGAGTCGCGGTTGAGAAGCCCCTGACGAATGCAGTCAAGATCAAGGCCGAGGGAGCTGTCGGCAAGGTCCTCCATCTTGGCGAAGACCGAGTCATAGGCGGAGTTTCCTGTCATCCAGCTGAATGAAAAGAAGATGTTGGGCGCAGAGTTTCCGCTCAGGACAGTGGCAATGGAGCTGTTGTAGTCGTCGATCTTCGTGTAGCTGAGTTCGACGTTGGGGTAATACTGGTTAAAGCGGTCAAATTCAGCTTCAAGAGCCTCAAAATTGCTGTAGGTGCCCACTATGCTGATCTTGCAGGCAGTGGATTTATCCAGTCCGGGTTCAAAACCCTTCTGACTGTCCTGCTTGTCTTCAGAACCGCAGGAAGCTGAACCGAGTATCATGAATACCGATAGGATAATGCTGAAGATCTTTTTCATTGTCAGGATCTCCTTTCTTTTATCTTGCGAATTTCTTTGATCACGAGTTTAACATCAAAGGGCTTGGCGATATGTCCGTTCATGCCTGCATTCAGACATTCGGTGATGTTTTCGGAGAAAGCATCCGCAGTCATTGCGATAATGGGTATTGATGATGCCCACGGATCTTCCATCCTGCGGATCGCTCTTGTGGCATCAAGGCCGTTCATTTCGGGCATCTGCACATCCATAAAGATCAGGGTGTACTTCCCTTTCGCGGCGTTTTTCATCATATCCACGCAGATGCGGCCGTTCTCCGCACGGTCAGAGGTCATGCCGTACATTGCGAGTGTGGCCTGTATGATCTCCCAGTTGATATCGTTATCTTCTGCCACGAGGATATGTATCCCCTCAAGATCAGAATGATCGTCCTCGGTCTCGGCGGAACTTACTTTCTTTCCGAGAAGCTGATTGATCTTATCGTACAGAGTGGAGCGCAAAAGCGGCTTGCTGACGAAGCCGTTGGCTCCTGCTTTTTTTGCCTCGTCTTCGATCTCCGATACATCGTAAGCTGAGATCAGCAGAATCGGGATTTTTTCGTCGATATCCGATCTGATGCGGCGCACCGTTTCGACACCGTTCATTTCAGGCATCTTCCAGTCGATGATAACAAGATCGTAGCTGCGTCCTTCCTGACGGCGGCCGAGGATCTTGTCTATTGCCTCTGCACCGCTGCCTGCAGTGTCAGCGGAAACTCCAAGCGTTGCGAGAGTATCTTCGGCAGTACAGAGAAGCACTTCATCGTCATCCACCACAAGGATATCGACAGGATCAAGGCGGATATCATCTCTGTTTTTGTCGGCCGCGGGGATATCGATAACAACTGTAAACGTGGTGCCTTTGCCGTCCTCGCTCTTGCAGTCGATGGTTCCGTTCATCAGATCCACCATCTTCCGGGTGATGGCAAGTCCGAGGCCTGTTCCCTGGATGCTGTTGACGCGGCTGTCGGTCTGACGTGAGAAGGGCTGGAACATCCTTTCCATGAATTCCTCGGTCATACCGATACCTGTATCAGATACCCGGTAGGTCAGTCTCACGCAGCCCGAGACGGGGCTTTCCTCCTCATACATATCCACACTGACGCTGCCGCCCGGTTCGGTATACTTAACGGCATTGGAAAGGATATTTATATAGATCTGATTTAGTCTCAGCTGATCCGCATACAGATATTCCTTTTCCATATGACCGACTCTGAAATTGAAATCTATATTCTTTTCCTTAACCATAGGCTGAGACAGGTTGACAAGGTTCTCCACGGTCTCGGCTATTGAGAAGGTCACAGGCGACAGGTTGAGCTTTCCGCTCTCGACTTTTGAGATGTCAAGGATATCGTTGATAAGCGTCAGCAGGTGATTGCCGGCAAGACCGATCTTGCGAAGGCTCTCCCTTGTGGCTTCGTCATCGCCGATATTCTTCTGTGCGATGGAAGTCAGACCGATTATGGCGTTCATCGGAGTACGGATATCGTGGGACATAGCTGAAAGAAAATCAGTCTTGGCTTTGTTGGCGGAGTCAGCCTCCGCAGCCGCAATACGCAGCTTTTTGTTGAAGCTCCGTATAAAGAGCAGGTCAATCACGAACAGCAGGAGCAATCCTGCGGAGATCACCCCGATCAGCAGCCAGTTTTCGGTATTAACGTTCATATCTGATTCGGGGATAAGGCCCAGCAGTATCCATCCCGATGTTTCAAGCACGGGAGTATATGCCAGCAGCATTTTTTCCTCTTTGGAGTTATAGATCGTAAATGAACCCGTACCGGATGTCATATCATCGTGAAGGCTGTCAATAATGGATGGGTTTGAAGAGTTATACGACTTATAGAACTCAAGGAAGTTTGAATTCTTGAATGATTTGCTTTTTATGATATAGTTGCCCTCGGAGTCTATCAGTGTGAGTTCGGCATTCTCAAAATTCTCTCTCGGGATTATCCACTTCTGCTCCAGTTCGGATACGGGCAGCACACGGAGCAGAACGGCTTCTTTGGCTGTTCTGTCATCGGGATCGTACAGCTTTATCTTGTTGCAGAAGGCAAGGGACTGCTCGCCGTTCATCGGATTTGTATAAGCGCGTGAGATATTGGTGGATTTGCCGATCTCGGATATCCATGAGGTATCGCTCATAAAATCCATTTTTGCATAGGATACGGCGAAATCGCTGTCGGTACCCAGATGAGGCCGTGTTGATACGCCTTTTCTGCTGTCGAGCCAGATCAGATGAGCGGAGGCATCAGGCAGCACATGAGAGATACGGATAAATGCAGCCGCTTCATCCATGGTCATTTCCCTGCTGTTGATATAGTAAGCCCACACGTCGCATATATGCTGTTCGCCCTCAAGATAGTTTTCGGTGACACGCTCCATTGTGACGGTGGTGTTTTCAAAATGCTCGGTCTGTCTTTGCTTTGTCCTTCCGTCATTGGAAACTATATATACAGAAACAAAAGCAATGATCGCAACCATTATAAGAACGTTTATCAAGATTATCCCGGGTCTCTTCAATATTCTCACCGCCTTTCAGCTTAATAATTCCATAACAGTATAATAACATTATATCATATAATTTGTGACTTTTCAACCCCTGACCGACTTCTTTCGACTTTTACGGCATTTGCTTCCGCCAGTATCGAATCCTCGAAGACAGCCGCGCTGGCGATGTTTTTATAATAGACCTCCTCAACGAGTTTTTCCACAGATCGTTCGGTCTCGGCAGCACTGCTCAGACCGGACAGCTTTTCTGCCATACCGGGGCGGATTTTTTCTTCGGAGCATTCATATTTCGGTAATTATTGTGAAATGATTTGACAAAATTGATTTTTGTTTGACATTCCGAATATAATATGATAAAACAACTATAGGCAACACCGCGCAACCCCTGTGCGTCAGATGCACAGTCGATTTTTTCGTCAGAGTGCATAAATTCGACGCAGCCTTGCTGGCGCAAGTCAAGGAGAATTTGGGTAATATGACGGAAAGCTGGCAAGCAGATGAAGTGCAGAGGCGTTAGCCGCGGGTTGTGCGGTATTACCTTAAGTATATCATATCTCTCCCCAAGAGTCAATGTATTTCATCAAAATCATTCAAATAATGTCAACAATATTATACAATATGCCCAGTTCCTCGATGTAATGCAAATCCTTCACGCCAAAAAGCCAACGCTCCTAAAATAATCTCTCAATAACTAAACGCAGCAATCAATTTGATTGTTCGTAGTAGTTTGCTCGTGAATTAATCGAATTGTTGATACATTAGAACGCCTTATCTGAAATGAAATATCAGAATACAATTTTAGTGATAGAAAGAATTGGATACAAATTGTATTCTTGTGCCATTTTTGACTACTGATTTTGCAGAATCTCAGGACACTACCAGGACACCGAGGGCACTATCAGGGCACTATTTTTCTTTTTACAAACCGCAACAAATCGCAACGTTTTGACACGAAGGCTCGCACGAAACCGCGTAAATTTGCACATTTCGATACGTTTCGCAACGTTTCAAAATCAGTTTGCGCTCTTTGGGGTGGTAGAGGCCGTGGGTTCAAGTCCCGTCACTCCGACCAGCAGAAGAGTCCGCAGATGGCGTAGATACGCTGTTTGTGGACTTTTTGATTTCTCTTGGTCTTTGCTTGGTCTTTATGTCAGGACACTATACAAGCCCAAAACCGTCAAACGCAAGCTGGCCACACTCAAAGCATTTGTTCACTTTCTTATGATAAAGGATTTGATTGATTATAATCCTTTTGATAAGATAGAGACATCAATCAGGGAGCCCTTGATGCTTCCTAAACATGACATTATTTCAAAAGAATCTGCGTATTTTACAAATTAGGAGAGCAAAGGCTGTGTAATTCATCCAGAGCTTTTTTACTGTATCTTTTCGATGACCCCCTTGTCCATCTCGTGAACAGTCTCACACAGCACCGAAATATCCTCTGCCGAGTGGGAGCAGATCAGAATAGTCTTTCCCTGCTCCTTGTATCCGAGAAGATACTCGCGCATCTCGGCAACGCCCTTTTTGTCGAGACCGTTGAAAGGCTCGTCGAGTATCAGTATTTTCGGGTTTTCCATTATCGCCTGTGCGAGTCCGAGGCGCTGCCGCATACCGAGACTGTACTTGCGGACGTGCCGTCTGAGATCGGGGTCAAGGCCGACCATTCGCATACTCTCGCGGACTTCTTCCTTGCCGATCCTGTGGTTCAGCCCCGCCAGCAGCTTGAGGTTCTTATACCCCGAATAGTACGGAATAAATCCGGGGGTCTCGATGATGATGCCCATATCTTTCGGAAAGTCAACATCTTTGCCGACGCGATTTCCGTCCACCACGACCTCGCCGCGGGTGGGCTTGATGAAGCCGCAGATACACTTCATAAGCATGGTTTTCCCCGAGCCGTTTCGGCCGATAAGGCCGTGTATCCTGCCTTCCTCAAAGGCGACGTTTATCTTTTTGAGAATGTCCGTCTTGCCGAGGGTGAGGACTAAATCTTTTACTTCGATTATGTTCATTTTGTCCTCCTTACGCCGCGATCTCCGCCACATTGTCATAGTTGAATTTCTTTATAGCCGCCACGCATAAAACTATCAGTGCGGCAATGAACGTGCAGAGATAAATTATCGAAAACGTAAGCGACACAACAGGCTGCCGGAAGTATTTCGTGAAGTGCAGCCAAATTATGCTGTTCGCCATTGGCATACTCCACATCAGCTCCGTTTTGATCGAGCAGAATGTCGTTCCGAGGGAGATCACCGCACCGCAGAGGACAAAACCCATAGTCTTTTTCTTGACGAGAGAGAAGGCCAGCAGGAGCAGACCAACTATCATTAAGTATGCAAAAACGAGCAGATAGCTTTGTATCGCCGCGCTGAAAACCGACAGTTGGTTATAAAGATTTTCGGGCAGCAATTGCACGCCGAAGTTGCCGGTTTTCTCCGGGAAGCGCACCGCATACTGCGTGGCTACGTTGCTCCAGCCGTTGTACCAGAAGCCCTTGCTCAGCATCGGTATCACTGCTCCCGCAAATATGAAAGCGAGATAGGACAGCGCCATCATCACCAGTTTGATGATCTGTCCCAGCAGCCAGTTCATTCGCCCCACGCGGATGATGTAAAAAACCGTGTTGGTGTCGATCTTCGGGAAGTCGGCGATCAGCGTAAGGAATACAAGCGAGATGATGAGCAGAATCGCACCCGAATTGGCTATCGCAATAAACGGTTCGAGCATATTCAGCGGCTCGCCCATTTCTTCTGCATTCTTCAAAAGGGGCTCGATAGCGAAGGTGTAAATGAATATCACAAGCACTCCGAGGATTATCATTCGTGCGTCGCAGACCCATTTGATGAACTCTGTTCGAGCGCAGGAAAATGCTTGTTTCAGGTTTAATTTATTCATATCCGCACCACCTCAATTGCCTTTATCGGTTCTAAGGTTCATTATCACTATGAAGCCTGTCAGCAGTATGATGTGACCGAGAAGCACGGTATCTTTCAAGAGCAAAAATGGCGAGTGCCGTAGTGGGGTGCGTGAGGAAGCCGCTTCCCGACTGTCTTGGAGCTAACTACCAAACTTTTAGGAACGTGCGATTGTACCTGATACGAAGGGGGTCCGGGGCGGCGACCGGAAAGCCCCCCAGATAGGGCGACGCACTCTATTGCAGCTTGCCGCAAAATAACGGAAGTGTTCCATGTCCTGAGTTCTAAAACGCACGACCCACAAAAGCGTATTATCCATTCAAAGATAGCGCAAACTTATAACGAAAAAAAGGCACGTTCTCATTAACGAGAGCGTGCCTTTTTAGTTCCTTGCATTGAATCGTATAGCGCCTTGTCTAAAAGTGCGATGCCCATAGTTAGGTGCTTTTCCCGAACGTAGCAGGGGAAGCGGCTTCCTCACGGGCCTAGCAGCCGGCTATGACGCATCTTAGTTTTGCTCTATGATGTGACAGAGAAGCACGGTTACTTTCAAGAGCAAAAAAAGCGAGCACCTCGGGGGTACATTCGTCAGCCACCGGGGGGCGAGCACCTCTACCAGCTTCTGCTTTCGTAAGCATTGCCGCTTTTCTGAAGAGCGTCGGCAAGTACATCAAGACGAAGCTCGTATCCGTCAGTCTTGTCGTAGACCGCCTTCGTTATCTCTACTCTGTCGATCAGCGCAGGCGTCGTCTTGTCAGCATTCACATCGCCCGAGTAGTAAAAACATCCGTCGTCCTTATACTCCCAGCTGCCAGCCCAGCCGTCCGCCAGAGAAAGCGTGATGACCGCTGTCTTGTCAGCTCCCGTGCCGCAGTAATAGATCAGCTTGTCGCCCGACTGCTCGATGCTGCTGATGTCCGTCACACCCTCGATGCCGCCGCACACGTTCCCGTCCGCGTCCATCCACATGGGTATAAGGCTCACACGCAGCCATTCGCCGCTGTTCGAGCGCTCGTCATAGATCTGCACCGTCTTTTCAACACTGTAATTATCGTCCGCCGTGTTCTTCGACAGCACATACTCCATATCTTTAAGCTCATCGGAACGGCTGCTGCCTTCCTTGACCTGAACATTCGCCTGTGCAGGCCTGAAACTGTTCGTGCGGCCGCCGCTGTAAACTATCGCAAAAACGCTGATCGGCGTGATGAACAGCAGCGCAAGAAGGCCGCCCATGAGTATTATCTTGTTTTTTTTGTTCACGGAGCGTCCCCCCTTTTTACTGCTTTATCTCTTGATAGTGTTTTGTGCATACGCCTGTGAGCTGAGGTATGCATATTCTGTCTCACTGTTCGTGAAGCTTGCCGTCGGACGGTGTACCGTCGTACTGTCGATAACTGCCGTTTCTTCCTTGAACTTGTCGGCCTTGACAGTCGTGACATTGAAGATAACATAACCGTCGTTCAGGCCCTGTCTCTCCGACGTTCCATAGCCCTTGTAGGTATTCGAGCCGACCCAGAGATCGTAGTCGGTCGATGAGTGCTTCGTGACTTCCGAAACGCGGTAGATGCCTTCTTTTTTGACGTGAACCGTCTGCACGCCGCGCCATACCGCCGCAGGATAGGTGTATACATCCGAGGTGTTGTAGGTCTTTTTGATCTTCACCTTTCCGCCGCTTGCGATAAACTCGGAGCTTACGCCGCCAAGCTCGGACTTCGTTGTGAACAATCCGAGATCATAGGCCGCGCCGCCTGTTTTGAACGTGATGTTGTCCGCAGACGTATACTGAAGCTCGCCGTCACAGTTCAGCGAAACATAGAACGTCTCTTCTGCCGCAGCCGTCCCGATATCGGCGGCAGGCGTACTCTCGCTTAGCCGCTCGACCTTGAAGAGGAACTTCTGCTCGGTGTCGCTGTCGTGGATATTCTTGTCAACAAAGATTATCTTCTCGATGTCGAAGTAGTAGTCGCGCACGCTTGGAGTATTCGGTATTGTCAGCACACAGGAATACTCGTCCGCGGCACTCGTCTTTGTCAGCACTACTCCCTCGGCATTGCTGCAGCTCGTAACGCCGTCCTTTGTCACGGAAGCACCTGCATAGACCAGCGTCACATCGCCTGCCGTGCCGACCGTGAACACGATATCCTCGGTGAGCGCCTTATAGCCCGAAGGCGGTATCTTTTCAGAAAGATAGTATCTTCCCGCTTCGAGCATATTGTTTATCTTCGGTATAACGCCGTTTTCATCGGACACAAGATCGTCATAGCCTTCCATCGGCGTATAATCCTTTACTATACCGCCGACGCCCGAAACACCTCTGTAAAGCGCGAAATGAGCGCCCTGAACGTATTTCGTATCGTCCGATGCCTGTTTCTTTTTCTCGATCTTCTCTGCTCTGAGCGTGAACTGCTTGTTGAAAACATCGATGTATGCCACAAGGTTCTCTTCGCTCGACGCAAACTTGCCGCCTCTTGCCCATACAGGGTCGTTTCCGCTTACGGTAACGGTATCGTCCGAAGCGATCCTGAACGTCACGGCATTCGGCAGGCCGATATAATGCTCGGGGGCATTTGTTTCGGTCAGCACATAGTCCGTATCGCGTTCAAAGCTGTACATTATAGTAACTCTGCCGTAGGGATCCGAGGTGAATTTGCCGATCTCCGTTCCGCCCTTCATAAGCGTGAACTTGCCGTTCCTGAGGGGATCGTGGCCGCCCGAGGTATTCTTCTTCATATCGTAGAGCGTGATGACCACGCCGCCCGAGCGTTCGTTTGTGATCGTATCCTCACGGGTATTTCCCTCTGCATCGGCGCCGTCCGCCGTTGTAGAAGGCGTACCCGTTTCATATCTCACCTTATAGGCATTTTCATCCGGCAAAGCCGCTCCCTTGGTAGTGGACTTGATAAATGTCAGATCTCCGTCGTTGACCTTCTTTTTTACAGATGCATATCTTATCAGCTGCTTGCCGTCAACCGACAAAACAGGGTCAACAAGCTCGACCTCATGAACGGAGTAATCTGCAAGTTTAGTTGAAGCAACGGGAAGCTCACGGAAGTAATAGCGCACATAGGTGTCGTCCTTTGTGAACGCCCTTACAGTTCCGTCTATCAGAGTATCACCGCAGTACACCGCCATAAATATCGGCTCATGGGACTCGACGAAATCCTTGTCGCTCCATACCTTGTTTGCCTTGATCTCCCAGCCTCTGCGGTTGACCACATTGATCTCGGGAGTCTTGTCAGTGATAATTCTTCCGATATTTTCCGCGCCGATCGTTTCATATGTGCCTTCAACACGCTGATATCCGATAAGATCATAGCCCAGCGGTATCTCGTAATCTCTCTCCTCGACCTTGAACTTAATGCCGACGGGAAGCACAGGCACTTCGATCGTGTAGCCTGCGGGTACCTTGGATATAGAGCCGTTCATCGAAGTCTCGAATGTAGCGATCTCTTTTTCCTCGGCGTTCATTTGCGTGTAGTCTTTGCAGCCGCTTGCGAGAGCCTTGAACTTCTGCGTCGCAACATCCCATGAACACAGCACTCCCGACGGATCCTTGACATAATACATATACATATTCGCCGTGGGCAGATCGTCGGTAACACCGTTCGACAGGTACAGACGATAGGTAAATGTCGTGGGATCCTGCTCGGCGGTCAGCTTTTGGCCTTCCTCATCGAGGAGAATCTTTTTGATCTTGATTATCCTGAGCCCTTTGGGATCTACATTGTTTCTGAAAACAACGCTGGTACTGTCCTTGACCTCTCTCCAGCCCGAATCGAAGGCCTTTCTGTCAGAGCCGCTGACCTCTGCGCCCGAGATCTCGTCATCGTTTACATAAACATGATCGTAAACGTCCTTGTTGAGTCCGCACTCGATTATCCTGTACTCGATAGTGTTCGAGGGGAAATGTATCTCGGCGCTTCTCTGGGGATTGATAAAGAATACCGACTGATAGGTGGTCGTGCTCCCGGGGGGAGTATAGGACGCCTGATAATCTACTTTCTTTGTGGAGTTCTGGTAGGTCACGCTGATATTGTCATCACTTCTTGTCAGGAGCTGACCTTCACTGCTTTCACCTGCCGCACCTGTCTTGTACCAGATCTGGTAGGGATACTCAACGAGATCGAAATCGAGGTCATTTGTTCCCGAGATCTGCTTTGTGAGCGTGACATGACCCGGAGTAACATAGCTGAGGTTGAAGCGCATATGCAGGTTTGAAGCGCCTGCGCCTCGCTCCATGTAGAATATCTTCATCGTGTGCGAAGAGTAGTCCTTGAACACGTCAACGTACTCCTCAGTACCATCGGCTTTTTTGATCTTCCTGTTAATGAAGAGGGCATCGACCTTTGCCTGAGCTTCAGCTTCGGTGTCGCCACGCGCCATATAGTTCTGCTTGAACAGCGCTTTGAGGGTGGTGTTCTGGCCGTTGACCTTGACCTTGCCCGTAGCGAAGTTTACCTCGCCGCCGAGAGCGGAATGAATACCGCCGAGGTCGATGACCAGCTCGCCGTCAACATAGAGCCAGAAGTCGTCGTCACCCGTGAACTCAAAGATGATATCGTGATCCCAGTTATCCTTGCCGTTCGGGGTCTGGACAAAGCTTGCCGAAAGCTCCATGCCGAAGTAGTAGTTAGTATTATCGACTTTATGAAGCTTTTCATACTTTCTCGGATCATTTTCGGGAAGAGCGACCTGCAAAGCATCATACAGATTCTGCCCATTGTCATTTGCATAATAACCTGGCGTGATATCATTATACGGGAAGAACTGACCGTGCTTCAAAGACGGCTTGCTGGAAGAATCATTTGTTCCCAGCTCTTTGTAGACCGTAAAGTTTCCGCTGTCATTTCCTTTCAGGGTCGCAAAGTTCTGACAGCTGTCAAATTCAAAGTAGCCCGTTGCTTCATATGTACTTGCGATAAACAGATGATTGACATCTTTCAGCTTATCGGGAGTATACAGCTCGGAAAGCGATTTCTTTCCGCCGCTTCCGTTATCAGCGCTTGTCGTCGGATAGCCGTTTGTTTTAAGATCGGTCGAAAGTATATTCGACTTAGGCTCATTTTTATGATCGTTCCAATCCGTGAGGTCTCCGAGAACAGTATCCTGTTCATTGCTGCCCGGCTTATTGTTTTGCTTTGCATTGAAGTCGATCATCTTCATCTCGATACCGTACTGATCGTTATCAACGGTATCAACGGGGGTCAGCGAAGCCGTGGGATCAACTAACGTTGCAAAATAGAAAGTCTCTGCCTTGGCTCTCGAGGTCGAGCCGAGCTTCATATTATTCGGGTCGGAAGTATCAACTTTAAGGCCTGCATATGCATAATGAGGATCGTCCCATGCAAGGATATCCGTGAAATACTCACCGTCGCGGCGGCCCGGCATATTGATACCCGGCCTTGTGTCGGACAGAGGTATCTCGTCATTTTTCTGAGGATAGATATACTTTTTTGAATAGGGGTTATAAAGATCGTAGTAGAAGTTCGGGTCATTAGTGCCTTCCCAGTAATGCTCGCTGAAGTTCCAGAGCAGGGAGTTTATCCTTCCGCCGACCCACATGATATTGTCGCCGCGCTCATAGCAGGGATAGAGAGTACCGTCGCTGTCGACAGCATAGAACTCATATCTTTCCTTGTTGTCGTTCCAGATACGGGTATAGACTATGACCTGCTGACCGTTTTGTATTTCGGACGCACCTATCTTCTTTGCCGAATAGGTCACCTCTTCGTCATCGGTCATGGAAGAGAGCTTGACGAAGCTGAGCAGTTTGTTCTGATCGTTTATATTTACAGTACCAACGACAAATTGGTTCGTATCAAATGTAAGTGTCTTTCCGTCAACAGAGAGCATTATCTCGGTATTGTTATTTGGCGTTACTTTGATCTTCTGAGGCTCGTCGCTCAGGGATATACCAGTCTCGTCGATATGAAGATACATATCCTTGCTGCCCACCGCGGTCGAGATATAATAGTTATCCTCAAAGTTCTTGCCCGAATGGAAGGTCCATCGGGTTATATCGTCCTGCTCGGTAACATAGTAGGTGCTCGTACCCTCGGCCTTACGGACTATCCATGAGAGCATTTCAAGGGACGAACCACTCTGATCCACAGCCAGACCGTTTCCTGCCGTTCCCGATGTATGGTTCATAAGCCCGTAGGTCTTGCCGTCAAGCTTGTAGGGGTCATCGGGATAAGTTCCTTTAAGCTCTATCGAAACCCAAGCAGTTCCCTTATCATCTGGTGCAGTATATCCCACAACAGCTACAGGGTTATCATTCTCTATAATATAATATGTTGTTCCACTTGCAACTCCGGAAATGTGAAAGCAATCTGCTGATGCGTTTTTATCTAAAGTGAATAATGTAGCATCATCCTCATCTTCACTTAATTTTAGTCCACCTCTGCTTGCATTACCAGAGGACTTATATAGATTCAAATATTTAGTAGTACCATCAATGACGGCATAAATATAGAATTTGTTTTCTACATCAGATTGAATAAAATAGAACTTTATTGCCTTATCAGGATCATCTGTCTTTTCTAAGCCCTCTCTGCCTTTTATGTTTGTTAGAACTTTTCCTGTAAAATAATACGGTCCTTTATCTTTATCATAAGCACCTTGGGCGGTACTTCCATAATAACAAACATCAAGTCCTTCACTACCATACTCAGCAATTTGAGCTAGGGCTGATTTACCCTCCAACGGCTTAACATCTGCCAGCTCCTCTGCTTTCACTATCTCATATATACTGAAGCCTGCTGCCATGAACGTGATCTTTCCGTCCTCGGCGGTGAAGTCCGTGATCTGCTCGCGCTCGCCGTCGTCCCTGATATGCCACAGCTCCAGATCCGCATCTCCGCTGATGAACGGGTCTGCGATCTCAACTCTTATGGGGCTGTCCTCTTCGGGCTGGAACTCGCCCTCGCCGCCATTGATCGTAATGTCATAGGCCGCAAGCGCTCCTCGCTCCTCTGTCAGGTCAACTGCCTCGGCACTTGCTCCCTCGGGCATCATTCCGTCAAGAGTTACTGTCCTTT
This sequence comes from Ruminococcaceae bacterium FB2012, assembly GCA_900104495.1. Classification (GTDB taxonomy): domain Bacteria; phylum Bacillota; class Clostridia; order Oscillospirales; family Ruminococcaceae; genus FB2012. Next base: position 17,093 of record FMXS01000028.1, read on the forward strand.
CGGGGTCGTCCTCATTGGGCCGTACCTCTATGCTCTGATAGCTGAGCTCCTGACGTTCCGCCTCATCGCCTGCATCTGCGGCCGCCGCGCTGTGTCCGAAAGCCGAACGGTAGCCTGCATTTATGGGCATGACAGGAACAGCATCGCACACTGCCAGAGCAATGACGGTAAGGCTGCTTATCAACCGTTTTTTGATACTTCCAAACATATTATCCACCTTTATTGATCAAAATACTCATGTTCTGCCGCGCTGCCGACCGTCAGATCTTCGTGCTCGCTCACGGGTATACCCTCCGCTTCAAGCACTATATCATACTCCTGGTCGAAAACGCCGAGATAATTTTTCTTGTACACGGGGATATCGACGTGCTGGAAAAGCTCCGCTGTCGATCCGTCGGGGGCAATGCTCTTCATAAGCGAAGCGTCCCCGTCCGCACTGCTGTCAACACTGTAGAAATAGTAGACACGCTCTTTCGTGTCGGCGGAAGTCCCCTGCTTCACCACGAAACCGGGATTACGGCACTTGAGCGCTCCGCCTTCCTCATAAAGCAGAGTGTCATCGACCGCACCGCTCTTATACTTCACCGCGCCGACTATCCTGTCGAGCCTTTCGCTGTCCGAGGGTATGTCGGCTTCTTCCAGCCGCCCCTCATAGTCCTTTATCTTCACGATCATTTTCAGCCGCACATAAAGCTCGACCTGACCGTTGTTCACGCCCGACGGGTCTTTCGGTATCACCATTCCGGGCTCTGACTTTGCCGCCATAGAGCGCCCTTCGTCATCCCATTTCGGCTCTCTGATCGTGACCGAGCCGTTCTTGCCCGTCATTCGGTTCGTGACCTTATCCTCGCTGTGGAAATAGGAGAATATCCCCGCGACCAGCAGGACATATGCAATGAACACCACCGATACCGTGGTCAGAAGCTGTCTTTTATTTTTCAGAAGCTCTTTCAGCTCTGCCCTGCTCATAGGGTCATTCTCCTTTCATAGTTCTATTCTCTTTCAGAGGTCTGTCCTCGCGGTATCTGCTGTAAAATACCCCAAGGATCACCATTGCAAGCCCTGCCGCCACTAGTATTATCCTGCCTGCCGCCGTCGAGAGCTTTGCGAGCGCCGTACCGATATGCGGCACGGAAAACACAGTCTTTCCGATATAGTTTTTCTTCGTCACGGGATCGGGATCGACAGTATCATTCTCATCGCCCTTTGTCGTTATGCCGTCCTTTCCGACGGACACCGCCCTGTGCGTGACCCTGACATCGTCCCCCACGCTGAAAGATATGATATCTCCGACGCTGATCTTATCAAAACTGCTGTAAGTGCTGACCGCGCATAAGCTCCCTTCGGGAATCGCCTTCCCCATAGAGCCCGACTTTACGCTGTACAGCCTTATACCGCAAAGATACATCACCGCGAATACGGCCGCCGCCGCTATTATCACTGTCGAGATCACCTCATAGACCCGACAAAACACCTTTTTCCCAGTCATATCGTTCTCATTCTATGATACCCACCAGAACTCCCCTTGCTTCCCAGTATTCATAAGTGCAGGTCGACAGGAGAAGCAGGTGCGGCTCATCGTTTTTTTCAAGCTCCGAAGCCGTCAGCCCCGAAGTATATTTCGCCTCATCGAAGAGCCTGCCGATATAGTCTTTTTTACCGTCAGAGTCCGTGATATCGGTATTGTAGGCGAAGGACGTGCTCGGTATAGTGAGGTATGCAAAGAAGCGTACCCTGTGAACGCCGTCCGATGTGAGCAGAAGCCCCTCGGGGTGAGCCTTCATAAAGGCGCTGTCCTTGTATTCTGCGATATCCGCGAACATCGCCTCGCTGTTTTGTATATGGTGAGCATAGACTATCGAACAGAAGCCGCGGAAGTCGCTTTTACAGCGCCTGTCAAGGAACGGACAGCCCAGTCCGTAGTTGTATTTTTTATCGAAGCCCTTGTCGAGATAGAAGCTGTTGTCCGTCGTCTGAACGACGGGGAAGTCGATACTCGTGCCGTCTATCGTTATCCAGCCGACAGCGTCGGCGTTGACGGCCTTCAGCTCGGCCAGAGGGTCGGGAGCGTCAGTTCCGGAAGAGCCGTCCTTGTTGTCGGGCGCTTCGATATCGGGTCTTATATCCCCGAAAAGCTCCCTCTGGGCGGCGTCCGCATCCGCGACCTGCTTTCTCGGAAGATAGGCTTCCTTGTAGTAGCGGTAGCCGCAGTATATCCCTGCCGCCACCAGCACGGCGATCAGCCCTATCAGGACAGCCCTTTTCACTTTTTCTTATCCTTTTTTCTGTCCCTGGCGATAAGCACCAGAAGCACCGCGATCATAACGCAGATGACCCCTATGCACGCCAGCCAGAACGTGCCGCTCTTAAAGATCATACCCGTATAGGGAGAGCCTTCGGTCTCGGAGAGCGAACGGCTGTCTGAGCGAGTGCCGTCGTCTGTGACCTGAGCATAGAAGATCCACTTGAACTCGATCTCGCCTTCGACATAGGCGTTATCCTCGCCTGCTACAAGAACGTGCTCACCGTCCTTGTCAATGAGCCGCCAGCCATTGTCAACGTCTTTGAGGACATCGAGGTCGTTCCAGATGACCTCACAGCGCAGTGTATGCGAATCCCCGGGGGCATAGAAGCCGCAGTCAAGAGGCGTTTCGGACAGGTCGATATTGCCCTTTCCGTTCACATCGCCCTTGTAGACTTCCGTGCCGTCGAGATAGAACCGACATTCACAGCCTTTTTCGAGGTCGATCTCGCCGTCCTTGAAAAGCGGCTCGACCGAGAAGAAGATGTTATAGCTCTTGTCCTCACGCAGGTTCATCAGCTGAATGTCCTTTGAGTAGGTCTCGCCGTAGCGCATATTTTCGACACGGAAAAAGTATTCGCCCGTGTCGCTGTTGACGGCATTGCCCTCGTCATCGAGGGCGGCCAGCCGTTCCGGAAGCCCCTTTACCGCGCCCTCGGGCAAAGGAGTCTCCGCAAAGGCTGTTAAGCTTATGCAGTTAAAAAGGATAAGGAGACTGCCGATAACAGATGCAGCGATTCGCCTGATGTTCAATTTGGCAGCCCCCTTTCCGTTAAAAATCAAGTGTAAATTCGATGATTATGACCAGCTGACAGTCGTGCCGTTATACGATGCTGTTGCTTCCCAAGAAGCACCATTTACAGCAGCTACTATGCTTTCATTAGACTTTGCTTCGTCAGGAGACGCCTGGATGCTGTCGAGAACTACTGTCAGATCGTAAACGAGATCCTTGTAGGCTTCCTGAGTTACAGCACCGTTCAGTGTTACGCTGTCAACGAGCTTTTCAGATGTTGCGCCGGGTGCAAGGAGCTTTTTGTAGAAGAAATAGCCCACATCATTTGTGCCGTCGATCTTTGTACTTGTAGCAGCTTTGTAAGTCCAGTAAGTGTACCAGTCAGATGCAAGATTAATGTCGATAACAACATCGTCGATAGCAGCATCCGTACCTGTTGTGATATCGCCTGCGTATGTCAGACGGATGATAGTTGCATCGGACTTATCAGCCTCAACAGCTTCTGTACCGCTTGCCTGTACCCATGTGATATCAAATACAGGATTGCCGTTGGTGATGACGCCGTCGTTTTTAATCTTAACTTCCTTAGTTGCAGCAAGCTTAACATTGTCGAGTGCGTCGTTAGCCAGCGTTACAACGCCGTTAGCATCTTCTGTGATAGCATTAGCGGCAAGATTGGCGATGTAAACAGTGCCGGGCTCCTGCTCAAGCTCATAGAACTTATCACCAGTTGCATCATAGTAGTAGCCGGAATACTTCACGCCGTCAGTAACATTACGTTTAAATATATATAAGCCGCTGCCGTACTTCTGTGCATAGGTCTTAGTTGAGTCTGCAACAGTCTTTGTCACAGCAGGATCAAACTGACCTGTGCCGGAATAATCAGTATTTGTAGAATCGCCCGAGCGAACATTCCAAGCGTCAGAAGGTGTAACAACCTGACCGCCTGCAATCACAAGTGTACCGCCTGCCTGAAGCAGTGTTACTTCGTTCGCACTATTATTCACAGCATTACCGCCTGTAGGTGTGTTTGCGTTTGAAGCAGATGTTTTCAGCTCCACCCAGTTTGTTTTATCTGCACTTGCAAGGGCTGTAGCATCAGCGGGTACAGCAACACCAGTTCCTTTAACCGTCAAAGATGCGTCATGCAGCAGACCGAGACGGACGAATGCGTCCACATTTCCCGTATTGACAGCAGAAACGTCCTTATTGATCTTCTGACCGGGAGTCCAGTCCTCGGGCGGTGTAAAGTCCTCGGTGATGCTTACATTGTAATCTGCCGAAGCACTCAGACGGTTAGTTACCTCGTCCTTGGACGTGAACCACGCAAAAGTTGAACCCGCAACTATTGTCGCAGCAACAAGGACAGAAGCGATAAGTATGCGCTTTTCTTTCGCGGACTTTTTCTTCTTGTTAGTACTCATTCTTTTTCTTCCTTTCATAAATTATTTTTCAGTTTCTTCTCCCCCTCGGGGATCATCCTGCCCGTCCTCGGGAACGCTGTCCCCGTCATCGGGCTTGTCAGCTTCGGGCGCGTCCTCACGAGCCTTCTGCTTTTCGCCGTCGGCATCATTTTCATGCGCTTCTTCCTTCGGAGCAAGATACATACCGACCAGCTTGAAGAACACTATTATAAGTATTATCAGCGGCACAACAAAGTACCATCTCAGCTGGACAAACCTTACTATGTAGCCCAGCTTCGGGATTCCGAACTTCACCACGCCGATAACGCGTTTTTCGTCGATGAGGAACGAGTCCTCGCTGTCATTAGCGTCGCCCTTCGTTCTGAAGCAGGTCACGCCCGAGCCCTCATAGTTTTCAAACTTCTGAGTGACCCTGTGGGTCAGATAGGCGTCGCTCCCCGACGAGGGGTTGAAGGTAATGACGTCGCCGACGTTGATATTGTCGGCATTTTCCAGCTTAACGAACACCATTTCTCCTACGCTGTACTCGGGTTCCATCGAGGGGGTGAGTATGTTGTAGTAACGGTATCCGAAAAGTGACTTGTTGGGGCTTTTCGACGATGCGAAAAGCAGTGCGGCGATTATTATCCCTGCCGCAAACAGATAAATGAATATTGCCCGTACTATCCGAAAAATACGGTAACCTGTGCCCGGGCTTTCGGGCTTCTCGCCTGTTTTGTCCTTGTCCACGGCTAACAACACCCCTTTCTCTGCTGTACACTCAGGGGCCGCGAAGGACTTGCCCTCGCCCCGACATAGTATTTTAATTCAGACATAAGTTTCACCACACAATCATTTTTCCCGATCATATATAAACGTACCCGGGAACCGAGATAATAGTATTTCCGTGATCCGACCTGTGAATGAACGATGAAAAACCTTTGGACTTCGTTCAAAGCAGGTCACACTTAATTCACGAGCTGGTAATACATAATAAATTATAGCACTTTAAGGATAATATGTCAACCGCAAAGGTTAAATAAAGGCTACTATTCTCTATATCGGCAAAAAACGTCAAAAGTATTTGTATGATTTAAACCAAAATCCGAGTCCCTGCACTTTTAAAGTTATTATATTTTATAAATTCACAAATCATTTACTGCCAGTTTTTTCTAACTTTTCTTTTATGCTAGCAGCTTTGTTCTTTTATATCGCACTTTATTATTTCTACGAAAAAGACTAACTATTAAAAGTCAACCCCCAAAAAGAAAATTTTACAAATAGTTTAAACGGCAGGCTGATAAGGCAGATGAGATTTTTCAAGAGCAAAA
>FMXS01000043.1 GCA_900104495.1 Ruminococcaceae bacterium FB2012
GCGCTCAGAATGAATACCGTAGGGCATCATTTCAGAAATAACACCTTCGTAAATAATGAAGCCTCGTTCGGCGCAGCTATTACCTATCGCTACAAAGCGGAGGGTCTTACATGGGAGCAGGTTAAAAACAGCATGGGCAATACCGGCTTGACAGATAAATAACAGAACATAAACACAAAAGCGTCCGTGCTGGTACGGGCGCTTTTGAATATGATATTGATATCATATCGGACTAACTCCAGAGAGTCATTATCAGCCGCAGCTCTTGCAGATGGCAACTATACCGCAAAATGCTCCTGTAAGCTCTGCTGATATCGGCACCACAAACAGTACCGCACAGGTACAGACGGCTGCACAGGAAACCAAGACTGAAAACGAGGTGAACGCAACCGGCAAGCATCCCGGCGAGAGCGGTTTCTGCTATGAAGAGAACGAAGCAAATTGTCAGTAAGGTATAACAGTATGCGGTTAGGTATAGTAACCGGTTCTATTTATCAAGCTGAGGTTTCATCGGAGGTGCGACAATATAGAAGTATTTATGATTTGAAGATAAGGCTGTGTAACCTATGCGGTTACGCAGCCTTTCTCTTTTTGTCATATTTCATACTGTCAGCAACGGCAGTCGTTACGGCAACATCGAAGCGATAGTGTATCTCGATATGCTGTGTAAGCTGTAGCAGTCGGGATACCTTCCTGCGTGAGAATACGGGTAATCTGTACCGGACCATAGTCACCGATACAGAGCTTGAATATCCTGCGTACAATCGCTGCAGCTTCATCATCAATGATCCACTTGTGCTTATATTCCTCTGATGCCTTATACCCGAAAACAGGCAGAGAAATCGGTTTGCCCGACTGACCTTTTGCCTTGAAGCCGTCACGCTCAAACGTCGTCCCTGAAAGCCCGATGTTCAATGCTCCCGAGGCATCTGAGGTAACTGTTCCGAGACTGGAGCTTGTGAAGCTGGTGGGAAAGCAGTATGCTGAGATAGGCGAGATAGATGAAAAATGCTTGCGGAGATATGCTCGCCTATTAAACCCGAAGATGTGTATGCGGCTATCTGCAATAGAGAAGTCTAAAAAATTCAGGACAGGGAATAACTCCTTGTCCTGTTGTTATGTATGTAATTATTTCGAGTTGTTTTGTCTTGATGATATTGCCGAAATAAGATATATGAGTGAAGAAATCTTCAATGTTCAGCCATACTATGCTCTCCACATAGAGGGTATCACCCTCACGCACATAGTCAAGCATTGCCCTGAGCTGAGGGCGGTCTGTGTCAGCTCCTGACAGCTTCTCGGAGAAAATGCGGTCAATGCCGAATTTAAAGAGCATCACTGTAGGCAAATTCGCACGGCGCAGCATAGCCGAGGGAACGCACATCAGCAGTGACAATGCGAACTCGTATAAAAAAGGACTGGCGGAGAAATTTTTTCATCATTTCAAGACATTTGACCCTGCCGGCACGGAGCTTGTGACGCTGCACACCTTCATCTCGAATTTCAAGGCGTTTGTTATCGGGAAGTATCACGGCGCAGAGCGGGTGCATTTGCAGCTGTACCTTGATGAGTTCTGCTTCCGTTTCAACCGCCGGAGGTACTGGGAGAGTATGTTTGAGCGCCTGCTGAATGCAGCGGTGGGGTGCCCGGCGGTTAAGTGAGGTTGAGATTATTTTACCGGGGTTCGGCACGGGATTTCTGCCAATGATGACGGTGATTCCGGAGGGCGGTTTTTTCGGAAATGGGATTGATTTTTCAGGGGCGGTGTGATATAATTTGGGATAGTATCAGGCAGGCAGATCATCAGTTAAAAACTTTTTTCTTAACATAAGTCAATGACAGCCCTTATTTTATGTGCTATCATCATCTTGAGGTGATGATAATGAACAACACAAAATTTCAAAACGCAGGACGGGCTGTTTCAACAACCGTTTTACTGACATTGATCGTTGCGGGATATGAGGTTTTCAGGGCTTGCCAGAGCTATCGGACGGGTATGAATCTGCTTGATATTGCGAGCTTTGCAAATGCCGATCTGAATACCTATTGCCTTGTGCTTATCCTTGCAAATATCATTCTTCTGCCGAAGGTGCTTCTGCTTTACAAGGAGAATAATATTTCGCTTAAAAATGAAATATACTCAAAAGAAACTCTCGGAAGGGATATAGCGCTCGGTGCGGTCCTTGCGGCTGTTTCTTCGGCAGTCAGCCTGCTTTCGCTGCTTGTAAACAAAGGACGGACAGAACTTGCATTTGCGGGTTGGGGCAGACTGTCCGTCGGTGAGATAGTTCTTATGATAATATCTCTCGGCTTTGTCAGCGGCATCTGCAAGGAGATCTGTTTCAGAGGACTTGCAAAGCGTTTCTGCGGCGATGTGTTCGGTGAGTCGGCGGCACTTCTGCTGTTCAACGTTCTGTTCGGAATGCTCGACTGGTTCAATATGGGGCATTCTTTCCTTGTCGGTCTGCTCTGGATATGGGGCTATAAAAAAAGCGGAAAGCTTATCGTGCCGATGATCGCACACGGCGGGATGAATCTTATTTCGGTGGCATTTTATATTTTAACTGCTTGAGGTGTATGATGAATAAACAGATCATTATTGAACAGCTTGCATCACTGTCCGAAAAATATAACCTTGGAATAGATGCCGGGATACTTGAACGGATAGTAAAGCTCTCGACATTTCGTATCATCGAAAAAGGAACTCTGATACAGCACATCGGTGAAAAGACCGATACCGCCGCATTAGTCCTTGACGGAATGACAAGGTGCTATTATATCGACAGCGACGGCAATGACATCACACGAGGCTTTTCCATAACGGGAACGCTGTGTATGGACGAGGGTATGTTCGGCTATGACGAAAGCCTGACCGAGTGGGAAACCCTCACGGACACCACGCTTATGCTCTTTAATGTGGACGGGATCAAGCTGCTTATAAATGGAAATGATGCCTTAAAAAGTGCATATATCCGGCTTCTTGAATATGCTCTGAAATACAAGATATACAGAGAGAATGGTTTTCTTGTGGAGAGTGCGTCCGAAAGGTATCTTCATTTCAGGAAACTGTTTCCCGAAATATGTCAAACGGTCAAGCAGCAATACATAGCCACATACCTCGGTATTGCTCCCGAATCACTGAGCCGTATAAAAAGGTCTCTTAAAGAAGTGTAAGGGCATTTCCTTATTTAGACCTAAAATGGATAATCATATATAGTGCAGGGCATTTAACAGCTCTGCATTTTTCTTTTCTGCCGACATAAATTCACCAGAGCTGTTATCAACTCAAATGCGAAAGCCGGAAAGTATCGCACAACATACCGTGACCATGCAAATCAAAACATTCTGAAGAATATGCTTCTGAAAAATTCCGATATGATGCTGAAAGAGATATCTATATTTGTCCCGAAGGAAAAATATTAAATTACCGCATATATCTTAAAAACAGAGGATAGTATGTTTTGGGTTTCGGGTCTGTTCCCCTTCTGTGATTACATAATACCACGCATCCGAGCCCTTTTCAATAAGCAGATAAGAGATGTTTCGTTGCATAAGCGGCAGAAATGCAACGGAGTGCTGCATAAGCGACAAAACGGTGAAAAACTGTCGCAGAAATATTTTGAAAAACCTGTTTTACTGTAAAGAAGTTGTCAAGATCAATATGATATACTGTAATCAAAGAAAAGGAAAACCCCGAAAACACGGGGCTGAACAAAAAAATAAAAAAACTTTTTAAAAACCCTGAGATCTGTAAAGAAGTTGTCAAGATCAGTATGATATACTGAGATCAAAGAAAAGGAAAACCCGAGACCGAAAGGAGAACAACAATGAAAAACACAAAAACAAACATCAACAACACAAACAAAAACAACAAAACAAACAACACAATCAAGGAGGAAACAACAATGAAAAACACAAAAACAAACACTGAGATCACAAACGTAAACAACAACACAAACAAGGAGGAAACTACAATGACAAACACAGCTAAGAGAAACAACAAGATAACAAGAAAGCTCGCCGCAATGCTCGCAGCAGTTATGGCAATGACCACAATGGCAACCATCGGCGCTTCCGCAAGTACAGACGACGTCATTAAAATGAACACCAGATCGGCAATTACTCGTTCGGCAAACACAAGCTTTACCGATGACACCAAGATCACCGTTGACGATGACACCAAGATGATCGTTGACCTTACCTCAAAGACACTGTTCACGATCCTCAATGAATGCACACCTTACGGCAAGTTCGTAACTCCGGTGCTGGAGACTCTGCTCGGTTCCTTGATCGACACACCCGAGGATCCCACTCAGAAAAAGCTCGACGAGATCAACGATAAGCTTGACAAGCTGTTCGATAAGGTCGATGAGGCTGAAAGCTCACTGAAAGGCTTCTTCTGCAACGAGCTGGGCGTGCAGTCCTTCTACGATGACCTTATCAACTTCAAGGCAGACGCTGAGAGCATCAACGACACTATCCAGAAGACCTTTAAAGACAATACCCTCACCAATGCTCAGAAGCTCGCCAAGATCTCTGAAATGATAGGCTCCAAGACTGAATGGAGAGCAAACTTTGAGAAGGATCTCAGAGTCCTCAATTCCAAGCTCGCAAAGCCGTCAGTCACAGCCGAAGGCAACATCTTTGAGCTGGTTTACAATCACTACTGCAAGGACGTTATGTTCAGCGGTGAGGCACTTGACAAGGCAAAGCCGGCATTCGATTTCATCATGGAGACCTACACAGCATCCTGCACAGCGATAATCGAAGGTCTTGCAGCACAGAGATACATCGCAGAAAACCTGACTGCTGAAGAAAAGGCATCTGTACAGGGATATATGAGCCACATCTGCACCAGCGTCAAGGATATTGACGAAGAGATCAAGTTCGTCAGCGAAAAGCTGACAGGCGTTATCACAAAGGAAAATGAGACCAAAGAGGTTTTACGTTACCGCAGATACGATACCGGTGAACTGATCCCCGAGGATTGGCCTGTTGAAAACTGGATAGTCGGCGGAGAAGGAAGAGTATACTGTGCATACACAGGCAAAGGCTCGATCAAAGTATATCCTATGTGGATCAAAGAATCGGCAGCAACTATAGACGATTCCGCGACAGTAAAGAAAATGTATGACAATATGCAGGCCAAATCCAGACAGATCATCGTAGAGCACGGACACACCAACGTAGAAGTTAAAGCCGGCCTCACCCTGCA
>FMXS01000044.1 GCA_900104495.1 Ruminococcaceae bacterium FB2012
TATCTTCCCTTTACGCTCGTATGGGGAGGATATCTCTTTCCTGTGTGTGGATAACAGTCCGGCCGGACTGTCGGGAATTTACAGTTTTTCCCTTGTATTCCACTGCCCGGTGTGATATAATTAAGGCATAGCAGCTTGGCATTTTAATTAGTATATCACATCCGGAGATCCTTTTCTTTTTCAAACAACTGTCAGCAATTCTTTCCCATAAATATCTTATGCGTGCGGGCTTTCTCAATGAAATCGGCAAGCCTTCCGTTTTTGAGGATCTCACGGCCGATGTCCGTGTCCTTGTAGTCCTTTATCACATCCTCGGCGGTCATCGTTCGGAAGAAGAACCTGTCCAGATCGCGGAAGAATGTCCCGCCGAAGGTGTTCCCCCCCGAGGAGCCGGGAGAGCTCACCTCTATTTTGATCCTTACGCTCCCGTCACGGGCGATCACAAGGGTCTGGCTGTCTGTCTCGAAATGCGAGTCGGTGAAGGAGCCCAGCCACAAGTCGGCAGGGCGGAACCGCAGGCCGTTTTCTGCGGCGAACTGCTCCGCAAAGGAGTCGAAGCTGCCGCGTATCAGCGTGTTGTTCTTTTTTAATATCTCGGAAAGCTTCGGGGTCAGGTCTATGGCCGTGATCGAATCCGGCAGGATGAGCTCCGCCAAAGTTTCCAGCCGTTCCAGATATGCGGTGTCTATTGCCGTGAACTGCTCCTGCACCTCGTTTACTATTTTCAGCGAAATATCCCGCGGACCTCCCGCGTTCACATTGCGGCCGAATTCTTCCAAGACCCTGTCGAGGGTGTAGGTGAACTCGCCCTCGCGGACAACCCCCTCGCCGTAGAGCTCCAGCTCAAGCTCGTATTCTCCCTCAAATTCAAAACCCAAAAGTCCGCTCACGGATGATCTCTCCTTTCCGGCACAGCGCCGTGTTTTGCTGTTATTATTATACACTTTGCAAGTCGGTATGTCAACGAGTTTTCCCTGTAGTCTTTACAACAGGTCAGTCTGTCCGCTTCTGATCAACCCCATTTTCAGGTGGTCTATCGACAGATATGGATAATGGTATTTTTCGAGCAGCTTTTGTGCAAGGAACGTCTTGCCTGTGTGTGATGCTCCGGTTATCAGTATGATCATAGCCTTGCTTTCAGCTCCTCCCTTACCCTGTTCAGATCACTGCAAGTGAGAATGGGTATCAATGAGTTTATTTCATCAATGCTTTTATCCCACCACTTAAAGGACTGAAGCAAACCGATAAGTTCATCATCGAAACGCTTACGAAGTACCTTTGCAGGATTGCCGACAACGATTGTGTAAGGTTCAACATTTCTGCCTACAACGCTGTTTGCACCAATGATCGCACCGTCACCAATGTGAACGCCGGGGAGAATGACGGAATTTTGACCTATCCACACATCATTTCCAATGATCGTATCTCCCTTTAAGGGCAGATCAGCCATTGCAGGCGGCTCCATATCCCAGCCTTCCAGCGTATAGAACGGAAAAGTAGACACAGCGTTCATCTGATGATTTGCCCCGTTCATGACAAATTCAACGCCTGCTGCTATCTGGCAGAACTTGCCGATTATCAGCTTATCGCCGTTCCACTCATAATGGTGTGTTACATGACTCTCAAAGTCTGATTCAGCTATATATGAAAAGTCACCCACAATAATGTTGGGGTTGTTGATCGTAGGCTTGATATAGATCTCTTTATCATACCCATTGATCGGGTGAACTTTGTTAGGATCAGGTCTGATTCCGTTTTTCATAACAACGCTCCTTTAAATTGATATATCAGCAAACTGCACTTCTTATACTTTCAATTATACCACAATCAGCCCTGCTTTTCAATCCAGTATACGAAAAAACGGGAGCAACCCTGAGCGAGTTGTTCCCGTTGCATTATCAAAGCTCGATCTTATCTGAGAAATCATCGTTGATAACGTAGTAAACTGCCTTATCTTCCGGCTTGATGTAAAACTCGATAGTCTTGACCTTGCCCTTGAATTTGCTCTTATAATCGGCTTCAACTGCCTGTTTTATTTCAGCGGAATCATATTCATCGCCGCCGAACTGGACCTTGACTGTCTCAACGGGAGCAGTCGCTCTTGTGGTCTTTGCAGTGGTCTTAGCCGTAGTTTTCTTCTCAGCAGCTTTCGCAGGAGTCTTGGTAGCTGTTTTCTTAGCAGGAGCTTTCTTTGCGGCAGGCTTCTTTGCAGGCTTTTCAGCCGGAGCTTCCTGTGCAGTCTCCTTGACAGTTTCGGTCTGGGCGTCTGCCTTGACTTCAGCAACAGGTGCGGTTTCAGTTTTCTTCTTGCGTGGCATAGTTGATACCTCCAAATGATTTGATATATCCATTATACTGCTATTTGCAGCATCTGTCAACCTCTTGTCGGGCGATTCTACGCTGTTTGCGGTCGCTTCAAACAAATTGATGACCTCAATGCCTTTCTTCTGAGCCATACGCACCGTCTGTCCGGTACCGCTGCGGAAGTTGTTGGGATTCCAATAGCAGATACCTTCCTTTACACTACCTTTACAAAAAACAGAGGTTTTCAAAAAAACTTGAAAAAAATTTCTGCACAGCAAAAAGCGCCCGTTTCATCGCGGACGCTTTATTACATAGTATTCATATTATTAATTCCTCGTTTAACCTCTAAT
>FMXS01000008.1 GCA_900104495.1 Ruminococcaceae bacterium FB2012
GGTAGGGGGTGATAACCGATCCACAGCATCTAAACAATATTATACCATAGTTCTTGAAGAGGAACTCTAAAAACTACTACACTTATTATACGAGGGAGGTGACAATATGAAAAATACAAATGGAAGGAGGTGCGTAAAGTGCCGAACAAAGAATTGCAGCTCTACAGCTGCGAATATGTCATGGATACAGCACTGCAAAAGACACCGTTCATCGTGGACAGGCTTCTCGCGCCCGGGCTTTATGCTCTTGCGGGAGCGCCGAAGGTCGGCAAAAGTTGGCTGGTTCTTGACCTGTGTCTGTCGGTAGCCGAAGGGCAGGACTTCCTCGGTCATCGGACTGAAAAAGGGCAGGTTGTCTATCTCGCGTTGGAGGACAATTTGCTGCGCTTGCAGAACCGTGTCTATGAATTCACCGACGAGCCGGCGGAGAATCTTGACTTCGCATTGCTCGCCGACAGCATTGGGAATGGTCTTGAGGAACAGCTTGAAAATCTGAAAACGGTTTGTCCCGAGCTGAATTTGATCGTCATCGACACTCTGCAAAAGATACGAAGCGGAACGGATGTCAGCTACGCAAGCGACTACAAGGAACTGTCTGTACTGAAAAGTCTTGCTGACAAAATGGAGATTGCTATCCTGCTTGTGCATCACACACGTAAGGATTTTGATCCCGATCCGTTCAATATGATCTCTGGAACGACAGGCATCAGCGGAGTGTGCGACGGACAGTTCCTGCTGTGGGAAAGCAAGCGTGGCTAACGAGAAGGCAAGCTGATCTGTACCGGGCGGGACATCGAGCCGCAGGAGATATGTGTTCGGTTCGACAATAACCGCTGGGTAGTGACCGACAGCATCGAGCCGTACAAGCGTGATATGTTTGCGCTCGCGGTTCACGATCTGATGCTCGACGAGAGGTCGTTTATCGGCTCGGCAACTGCTCTGTGTGAACTATTGCAGAGAAGATATGGCGGACAGTTTTTTGCAAACAGAGTCACTCGCGATCTGATACAGCACACCGATGAGCTTGCTGCGCTCGGAGTTAAGTTCACCTGGCGCAGGAGTCACGGCAGCAGGATCATCAGGCTTGAGTACGACCGTGCGGGTGACGGTAGCGACGGTGCGCTTGTGTGCGTGGAGTTTACCGGCACCCGGAGTGCATCAAACCCCATACCTGCGCTGATAGAGCCGGGTGCCGGTAACTCTGCGGGTGCCGGTAACCTTGCTCTTGGGTGCCGGTAGAAACTCGCACAGAAATGCGCTGTGTGCCCTCGGTAGATGCGCCCGTGAAAACAGCCGAGCAGGATAACAAAACGCCTCACAGCGCATTTGTGAGCGCCTGTGAGCGAATAAAAGAACTGACAACATTTTTCTTTCCGCTGATAAAACACTGCTGAAAAGTGAGGTAAAACGGCAGTCTGCTGTGAGGCCTCACGGGGTGAGAGTTTTCGGAGGGCAAGCATAGCGCGTGGCGTTCCGCCTCGGGGCGGTAAGCCTATACGCACGGGAGACCCGTACCCCTTTTATGGCGAAAGAAAAAATACAGGGCGACGCTCCGCAGGAAAGGCAGGTGAGTAACGAAGCAGTCCATGACAAAAAACGTACAGGGAATATGATGTGCGGGTTAAAGTGCTGAAGTCAAAACGCCTGCACAGACACTTCGGACGGGCAATGCCCGCCGAATTTGCGCGGTTTGCGAGCCTGAAAGCATTGGCTCCATTTACCGTCATTTCCGAAAAACATGGTGTCAAAATTCTGAAAAACGGGCTGAAAGCGCACAGATACGGCGTTTGAGGCTGGCGTCACAAGCAGTTTTTCAGTATGAAAAATAAAATGAAAGGATGATCAAAAATGAGCAACTCAAATTCAAACACAGACAAAAGAAGAACGACAACAACGACGATCAAAAGGAGCGTGATAACCGAATGGCTGAAAGAATGGCTGAAACCGAAATTGAAAACCCTGAATATACAATCGAGACTTTGCTTTACAGCGATATGCAGCTTGAAATCGAGGGAGTAAAATTCAACGTGAATTTGTTCTTCCCAAGAGATAATGCCGAAACCGTTTCGGACAAGCTGATGCGTATCGCTGAGGATAAATCGAAAGTAAGTTAACAAAAATTTTTCTGGAATATCAGACCGGGTAGTGATATACTGTTGGTAGTCCTATTCGGTTTGATTTTCAGAACAGACTTGTTCGGAAACGGAGGAATATATGAAAGAATCAAATCAGAATAACAATTTAATAACGGCGCTCTACTGCCGCCTATCCGTCGAGGATATGCGTATGGGAGAGTCGATGTCTATCGAAAATCAGCGGCTTATGCTGACGGAGTATGCAGAGCAGCACGGCTTCAAAAACACAAAGCTGTATATCGATGACGGCTACAGCGGCACAAACAATTCCCGCCCCGCTTATGTCGAGCTGATGAATGATGTTTACGCCGAGAAGGTCGGGACAGTCATAGTTAAGGATCAAAGCAGGCTGGGCCGTGACCACTTGGAGACCGACAAGCTGTTGGAGCTTGTGTTTCCGAGCTACGATGTGCGCTTTATCGCCATAACCGACGGCGTGGACAGCATCAACGGTTTCAACGATATGACCACGATGCGAAACTGGTTTAATGATTTTTACGCCAGAGATACGAGTAAGAAGATCAGAGCTGTCCAGCGTGCTAAAGGCGAGCGAGGAGAACGAGTCGGGACTACAATACCCTACGGATATATGAAAGCCCCTGACAATCCCAAACAGCTTATGCCCGACCCGGAAACGGCCCCGATTGTCAAGCGCATCTTTGAAATGAGTGCAGGCGGATACGGCGTCAGAAAGATCTGTGATACTCTGTCAGCGGAAAAGGTCGTGTGTCCGAGTGTATATGCGTACAGAAAATACGGAGCTGCAGCAGGCCGTCCTTCCCTCGATAAACCTTATCATTGGGCATTGACGACCGTAAGAAAGATGCTTGCCAATCAGACCTACTGCGGCGATACCATAAACTTCAAGACCTACAGCAAGTCCAACAAGCTGAAGAAACGCCTCAAAAACGATCCTAAGAATATTATGATATTCAAGGACACGCACGAGCCTATCATCAGCAGACAGACCTTCGACCTTGTTCAGAAGCATTATGAAGGCCGGAAACGTCCCGACAAGCTTGGGAATATCGATAAATATGCCGGATATCTTTACTGCGGCGACTGCGGGTCGAGGCTGTATCTGAGGCAGAGCAGGAATATGGACACAAGGAAAAACAACTATATGTGCAGCGGCTACACGCGGCGCACCTCGGAATGTTCGGCGCACTATATCAAAGCCACGGTGCTTGACAGGTTAGTGCTGACAGCTCTCCGGGAAATGACGGCATACGCGAGGGAACACAGCGAAGATTTTTGCAGACAGTTTATGGCAAACGGTGAGAATGCGGCAAAGAAGCGATTGAAAGAGTCGGAGAAACTGAAAGCAGAATACGCTGCAAGGCTCGGTCAGCTTGACGCTATCATCAGAACGCTATATGAGGATAGGGTCATCGGCAGGATAACGCCCGAGAGATACGATCAGCTTTCGTCAGGTTATGAGCAGGAGCAGGCTGATATCAAGGCCAAGCTTGAACAGCTTGAAAGCGAGATCGATACAGCCAAAGTGCGGGAGGCTTGCATCAGCGAATTCATAGCAAAGGCAAAGGAATATGTTGAGATGCCGGAGGTCACACCTGAGCTGCTTCGCATCTTTATCAGGAGGATAGATGTGTAGGAGAAATCGGAACGTTATTCGCACACCTGCGGGAACCGAATCGACATCATATTCACATTCGAGCCTACGCCGACAACAGAGATCAAAGGTCAGTGCCTGGAGATACAGCCTGTCAAGACCGCATAAAACAACCCCCCCGGGAAGCAAGGCACTTTCCGGGGGTACATAGGGATATTGAGTTTTACCGTAAGGACATCCGCAGCACGGCGGAGAGGATATACGGTCTTTGCATTATATTTCGGTACGGCAGATGTCAGCTGCCCATTGACAGCAGCTTGTCCAAAACCTTGTGTGCCGCTTCGTCCTTGGACATCAGCTGGAGTTCTTCGCAGCTGTCCCGGGTGATAAGCGTGAGGACGTTTGTGTCCACGCCGAAGCCGGCACCTTCGGTGCGCAGGGAGTTGGCGCAGATAAGGTCGCAGTTCTTGCTTTCCAGCTTGCGCCGGGAGTTTTCAAGTACGTTGTCGGTCTCCATGGAGAAGCCGCAGAGCAGCTGCCCCGGACGCTTGGACCCGCCGAGGGTCTTGAGTATGTCCTTGGTGCGGACGAGGGCAATGTTCAGGTCCCCGTCCTTCTTTTTCAGCTTGCTGTCAGCAGTGACCGCCGGAGTGTAGTCCGCCACTGCCGCCGCCTTGATGATGATATCCTGCTTCGCTGCCCGGGCCGTGACCTCGCGGTACATATCCTCCGCGGAGACCACCTTCACGGTGCTGACGAACATGGGCGGCTCAGCTTCGGCGTGAGCGTATACCAGCGTGACCTCCGCGCCCCGGCGCATAGCGGCCTTTGCCACGGCAAAGCCCATTTTCCCGCTGGAATGGTTGGTGATGAAGCGGACAGGGTCGATAGCCTCGCGGGTGGCTCCCGCCGTAACGAGGATCCTTTTGCCGGCAAGGTCCTTTTCAAAGCCGATCTCCCGGATGACATACTCCACCAGCACGTTTTCCTCCGGCAGACGGCCGTCGCCTATATCCCCGTTTGCAAGCATACCCCTGTCGGCGGCGATGATCTCATAGCCGTAGGAGGCCAGCTTGCGGATGTTGTCCTCCACAATGGGATTGTGGAGCATATTGTGGTTCATAGCGGGAGCCACCAGCTTTTTGCAGGGGCAGGCCATGACCGTAGTGGTGAGCATATCGTCGGCGATGCCGTTAGCGATCTTGCCGATGACATTTGCGGACGCGGGAGCGATCAGCACGCAGTCTGCGGCCTTGGCAAGAGCGACGTGCTCGACGCTGTACTGAAAATTCCGGTCGAAGGTGTCTATGAGGCACTTGCGGCAGGTAAGGGTCTCAAAGGTTATGGGGTTGATGAACTGAGTGGCGTTGCGGGTCATAAGCACCTGGACATCCGCGCCCAGCTTGATGAGCATCCTGGCAACGTTAGCCATTTTATAAGCGGCGATAGAACCCGTCACGGCGATAACGACTGTCTTTCCCTTGAGCATTGTTAAATTCCTCCAAATAATGATAGCAGCATAGCTGTCAAATTTATTATAACACAGATTTTGCAAAAAAGATATAGCTTTTTAAAATTTTTTGTGATATAATGTTCCTGCACCGAAAAGGTGTGCGGCGCTTTCCTTGTTCGTCCCCGGAATGCGTGGGGCGGGTATCCCGTAAAACGGAACCTGACTCCGCAGATACGCATCGGGTCTGAAGGGAAAGCACGCCGGTCCGCTGCCGTTTTTTTCGGCGGCAGGAGACCTTTGACCCCGCCGTCAGACGGCACTTACCGCCATCGCTATGCTGAAAAAGGCGGAATTGCGCCGCCCGCGCCAGGGCCGGAACTGTATCCCGTGTTCGGGAATAGTAACATAAGGAGGTTTTCGTTATGAAAACAAAAAAACTTTTCACCACCCGCCAGCTCGTGATCCTCGGCTTGATGACAGCCCTTGTGCTGGTCTTCTCGCTGACGCCTATCGGCTCCATACCCATAGGCCCTCTGTCCATCACACTTAACGTCATCCCCGTGGCTATCGCCGCCGTTGCCGTCGGCCCCATAGGCGGAGCCTTCGTCGGAGGCATCTTCGGAATTTTCAGCTTCCTGCAATGCTTCGGCGTGGGAGTCCCCAGCGCTATGGGCGAGATACTTGTGAACATCAGCCCCGTTTCGGCCTTTGTTCAGCGCTTTGTTCCACGGCTTCTGGACGGCCTTATCGTCGGGTTCATCTTCAAGGGGATGTCCTCTCTCAAAAATGTCAAAAGCTACTACGCCGTCACCGGCATTGTCAGCGCTATGTTCGGCTTCGGACTGTTCATGTCCGGGATGCTGCTGCTCAACTACGACAAAGAGGGCAAGTATAAAATGAACGACGCTATGCGGGAGTTCGTCGGGACTCCGTCGCTGTTCGTGTTCACCTGCATTTTTATTGCGCTGGTCTGCTTCGGACTGGGATACCTTATCGTCAGCTCGAAGAAGCTGACTCAGACTCAGGTCGCCTGTGCGGTCACCGGCTTCTGTACGGCGCTGCTCAATACCATATTCTTTATGTCCGCACTGGTGATCCTTTTTGGAGACACCGAATATATGCAGGGCCTTATGGACGGCAAGAACGTGCTGCTGTTCATCGTCACCTTCGTGGGCGTGAACGCGCTGTTTGAAATGATAACCACCACGCTGATAACCGCCGCCGTCGGTACGGCCCTTTTCAAGGCCAAGCTGATACCGGCGCCGAAAAAGGCTGCCGAGACCGCTTCGGACAAGTAAGGAGGAACAAAGATGCTGCTCGCTATCGACATTGGAAACACAAACATAGTTTTCGGCTGCTTTGACAACGACAGGATCCTCTTCCGGGAGCGTGCGGCTACCTCTCAAAGATCCACCGCCCTGGAGTATGCTTCGGTCATGCTCACGGCTTTCAGCCTCCACGGAATAGACAAGTCGGACATCACGGGGGCTATGATCTCCTCCGTCGTGCCGACGGTGACGGCCACCATGAAGGCTGCCGTGGAGAAGCTCTCCGGCGTGACCCCGATGATCGTGGGCCCCGGGATCAAAACGGGCCTCAGCATCCTTATCGACAACCCCGCCCAGCTGGGCAGCGATCTTGTGGTCGCCGCCGCCGCAGGCATAAGGGAATATTCCGTGCCGCAGATAATCATTGATCTCGGCACCGCCACCACTCTTTCGGTCATCGACGGGAAGAAGAACTATATAGGCGGCGTTATCATGACGGGCATGGCGGTCTCCGCCGACGCCCTCACCAGCAAGACTGCCCAGCTTCCGCGCATCGCATTTGAGAAACCGAAGAAGGTCATCGGCACCAACACCGTTGAATGCATGAAGAGCGGCATCATGTACTCCACCGCCGGCGCTATCGACGAGATCGTCCGCCGTATGGAGGAGGAGCTTGGGGAGAAATGCACCGTCATTGCCACAGGCGGACTTTCTCCGCTGATCGTGCCTATCTGCCGCACCGATATTATTCTGGACGAGGACCTTCTGCTGAAGGGCCTGGCCGTCCTCTACGAGAAAAACAAGAAGTAAACATACAGAAAAAGGCGGGGATGTCCCCGCCTTTTTTGCGCTTTTCAGATGTCCGGCTATCCGTTGTTTTTCAGATATGCTTCCGTGTCGATGGGATAGCATTTCAGATCCGGAAGCTCGTCAAGGGTGAGAACACGGTCGCTGTTGAAGAACTTGACCGCATTTTCCTTGCCGGTGTAGTCGGAGACTTCCATTGTGCCGCCGTCCACCATGAACTCGCCGTTCCAGGTGGCGAACCAGCACCAGCGGGAGCCGTCGGCAAAGCATTTCTCCGGGTCGGGGATGACGCCGTTCTCGGTCATGGCGATGATCTTCCGCTCGTTTGTGACGCTCTTCATCAGATCGAAGATCGCCTTCTGCGAGGAGGTGTCCCCCTTGTCGGCGTAGTAGTCGTAGCCGATGATGTCAACGTATTCGTCCCCGGGATAGTAGTCCGGGTCCTGTCCGTTCCACACCCATATCAGATTGTTGATGTGGTGAACGTTGGTGAGACGGTCGTACATCAGCTTCCAGAGGCCGATATAGGCGTCCGCGCCGGCGGAGCCCCACCAGAACCAGGGATTGTGCCACTTGGGATCGCCGCCGCCCTCGTGGAGCGGTCTCCAGAGTATGGGAACGTGCTGATCGTCAAGGTAGGCTAAAGTGTCCGCGATAGCGTCGATGTCCCGGATAAGGTAGTTGTAGCCCTCCTCGTCCTCCTTGCTGAGAGCCTTGGCAAGGTTGAAGTTGGTGGAGTCGGCGTAGAAGCCCTTCCACCAGGCGTCGTCCTTTTCAGTTTCAAGATATGGCTCGGGAGCGTTCCAGTGCCAGCAGAGGGTGACGATGCCGCCCTTTTCGTTCCACCATTCAACGGCCTGCTTGGGGACCTCCGCGCCCCCCTGAGAGCCGTGGGCAAGACGGCTGGGGGACAGCTCGATAAGGTCCAGTCCCAGGATCGCCGGGGTCTTGCCCGTGGCCTGCTCGATGACATAGAACTCCACGCTGGAGGAGGCCATGTTGTCCCCGGAATACTGTCCCGAAAGGGTGTATTTGCCGTAGATGTCGGTGAGGAAGTTATAGAGCCGCTTGGTCTCGTCTCCGGCGTTGGGATTGCAGAGGGTCTTCTTCACGTTGTAGACTTCTAAGTCCACCTGCGCCGGAGGCGCGAGGATCACCTTGTCGATGAAGCTGTTGCTCTTGGTGCTTTTGAGAGTGAACTTATGCTTCCCCGCGGGAAGCTCGATGTTCTTGAGGCCGTTGTCCTCAAACTTCGTGGACTTTATCGTAAAGGCTGAAAGCTCGTCTCCGTCCATAAGTATCACGCCGGAGGCATCCTCGGCGGCACGGGCGCTTATTATTCCGAAGTCATACTTTCCCGCCACCGGGAGCTCGGCCTCAAATTCCGCCGTGGCGGCATCCTGAGCGATGATGACATATCCCTCGCCGCTGAAATCCCCCATTGACGACTTGTTCAGCACTGCCGCCTTGCCGTCAAGGGCAAAGCTCTCGGCCTCGATCTCCAGCTTGAAATCAGCGGGGACGTCCGATTCGTTCTGTACGGCGGTGAGGTCCAGCTCACCCATTTTCTCGGTGACGGCCTCGGTGACTACGGGGTTCCTCTCGTAGGGCTTGGACTCTGTCCCGCCGGACTCGGCGGTGCTTTCCGCCGCCGCCGACGACGACGGCTCCGCCGCGGACCCGGCGCTTTTGCTGTCTCCCGCCTTTGAGCTTTCCCCGTCCCCGCAGGACGCAAGAGAAGCCGTCACGGCAGCGCAGAGACAAAGCGATAAAAGCCTGCGTCTGAATTCCTTCATAATATTTCCTCCTTATTTATACCAATGATACATATAACTTTTTATACTCTGCTCTTTCTATTTCTATTTTAACGGCCCCGCCCCGGATAGTCAAGAGGGGAAAAACCGCTTTTACAATGTATTCAAAAACGAAAACGTTTGCGAATAATACGCAAACGTTTACTGAGGCGATGCTTGATTTTCGGTATATTTCTCGCCGCCCTTCCGCATACGCTTGTAGAAGCGCCGGGTGGCTTTCCAGGGAAGGATGCACAGCATCAGCTGCATCGTGCTGGGGATGACCACATCCGCGAAGGAGGAAAACCCGCTGCGGTGTATCATCCTTCTCACCTTGATGAAATTCTTAGTGGAGCGGAAGCTCTTGCGCTTTTTGTAGTCCGCCTCGCTGACGCGGTAGCGCACCAGCACCTCGGGGATATTCCGGGCCTTGGCGCCGTTAGCAAGCATCCGGGCTGCGAACTCGTAGTCCTCGCATTCGTCCAGGTCGGCATAGCCCCCCACTTCCACGGCCTTGTCCCGCCTGAAAGCCAGCGCCTGGCGGCAGAAGGGGTTCCTGCGGCGGGCGTATTTCTTGATGTCCTTATGCTTTGTGGGCATACGCTTGACGCCCACGGTCTCCTGCCTGTCGATGTCGTAGACCTCGGCAAAGGTGCCCACCATGTCAAGGTGGGGCTTCAGAGCGAACATCTCCATCTGACGGCGGCAGCGGTCGGGATAGGATATATCGTCGGAATCCATGCGGACGATATAGGGACAGGTACAGACCTTGATGCCCTCGTTGAGAGCGGCGGCGGCCCCAACGTGGTCGTCGATGCGCACGATGCGGAAATAGGGCTTGAACTCGCTTTCAAATGACTTGGCGATGATGTTCAGCTCGCAGGTGAGTTTTCCGTCGCAGACCAGCACCACCTCGTCGGGAGGATAGGACTGGAGAAGCATACTGTCAAGACTGGCATTGAGATTTTCGGGAGTCTCCCGGTCATAGACCGACATAAGCACCGAATAAGACGGCAGTCTCCTACTCACAGCTCTCACCTCCACAGCATAGATGATAAGACGCGATCTGCGCACACTACATATAGTATAACACAATCCGACAGTAATTGTCAATATTTTTGTGACCGATATGTTCCGGTACCGGGGGCGGGGCAATACAATTTTCCGCGCTCCCGAAAAAGGCTTTGACTTTTTGCTCCCGATGTAGTATAATAGGTAATAGCAATCTATAAGGACGGTTTCATCTATGGGCGAAATGATACTTAAAATGTCTCTGATAACGGCTCTGATGTGTCTGATAAACTGCGTGCTTTGCAGGATAACGAAGAACCGCAGTCTGAACCGGGGAGAGAATATGCTGATAGGAGTGGTGTTCGGACTGGCGGCAGTCATGTCCACTCACTTCGGCATCGACTATCAGAATATGGTGCTCAACGTCCGGGATATAGCCCCCCTTTCTGCGGGACTGTTCTTCGGACCGACAGCGGGCATTACCGCCGGCATCATCGGCGGCGGCGAGAGATTCATCGTCGGCAATTTCTTTGATGTGGGCGCCTATACCACCGTGGCCTGCAGCGTCTCCACGTTCCTGGCAGGCGTGATCTCGGCGGCCTTCCGGAAATATCTGTTCAAGGGCAGAAAGCCTTCGGTGTTCTATGCCTTCTTCATAGGCAGCGTTACCGAAGTCTTCCATATGTTCGCCGTGCTGCTTACCCACCGTGACGACATCAACACCGCCTTCAAGGTGGTGGACACCTGCGCGGTGCCGATGATAATCTTCACCGGTATCGGGATGTGCCTGTCGGCCTTCCTGCTGTCGGTCATCACGGGGAACCGCAGGAAATGGGGCTCCATAAACAGAAAGGACGTTTCCATAACCGTAAAGTTCCAGACCTGGATGTTCCTGTTCATAGTGGTGCTGACGGTCTCCACCTTCTTCTTTTTCTTCAGCATACAGACCCGCCAGGCCCAGCAGAACGCCCGCTCCGAGCTGAAAACGAGCGCCGGCGAGACCGTCACCGATATAAATATGCTGGGAGGCATCGGAAGCGGACAGACCGACAAGCTGGGGAGCAGACACATCGGCGAAACCGGAAAGATATATATCGCCGACAAGAACGGCGTCATCGTTTCTTCCGAACGCCGGGGCGAGAACCTGGCTGACTACGGCTGTATGCAGGCCCCCGGAGAGTTCTTCGATTCAAAGATCACGGGCGTCAAGAGCTACTGCATCAGCGCCGAGGGCACGGATTTTATCGCGGTGCTGGCTCTGCCCTATAAGGAAGTCTACCTTTCAAGGGACATCTCGGCCTACGAGACCGCCTTCGCCGACATCCTGCTGTTCACGCTGGTGTTCGTGCTGATGTATATACTGGTGCAGAAGATAATCGTGGTCAACCTGGACAAGATCAACGCCTCGCTCCGCAAGATCACGGGCGGGAACCTCAACGAGGTGGTGGAGGCCAGCAACTCGGCGGAGTTCATCTCCCTGTCCCGGGACATAAACGCCACCGTAGCCACCCTGAAGCGCTACATCGAAGAGGCCGAGACCCGCATCGACGAGGAGCTGGAGTTCGCACGGGCTATACAGAAGTCCGCTGTTCCGCAGAATTTTTCCTTCCCCGGCCGTGACGAGTTTGAGGTCAGCGCCGTAATGGATGCCGCCCGTGAAGTGGGCGGAGATTTCTACGACCTGTTCTTCGTGGACAAGGACAAGATAGCCCTTGTTATGGCGGACGTCTCCGGCAAGGGAATACCCGCGGCGATGTTTATGATGCGGAGCAAGGCCACGGTCAAGGGCCTTGCCGAAGCGGGCCTCGAACCCGCCGAGATACTCATCCGAGCCAACGGGATGCTCTGTGAGGGCAACGATGCGGAAATGTTCGTCACCCTTTGGCTGGGCATCCTGGACCTCAAGACCGGAAAGATGCTCTGCGCCAACGCCGGACACGAATATCCCGCGCTTCGGCGGGCAGACGGGGAGTACGAGCTCTTCAAGGATAAGCACGGCCTGGTGCTGGGCGGCATGGAGGGCCTGCGCTACAAGCAGTATGAAATAGACCTTGAGCCCGGCGACCGTATCTTCCTCTACACCGACGGAGTCCCCGAGGCCAACAACGACGCCAAGGAGCTTTTCGGCACCGACCGTATGCTGGAGGCTCTCAACTCCGATGCCGAGGCCGGCGTCGGACGCACCATAGAGAACGTGATGACCGCTATCGTCGGCTTCTGCCGCGACGCGGACCAGTTCGACGATATCACGATGATGTGCTTCAATTACCTCAAAAGGGCGGAGTGAATTCGGAATTAAGGAGCCGCCTTGCGGCGGAACTGCGCCGTCCGCGCGAGGACCCTTGACAAATGCGGGTTTATATACTATAATAAAATTCAACTGAATTCTGAACGGAGGTTTTCTTATGTTACTCAGCGGATCCGATATAATTGCGGAGTGTTTGCTGGAGCAGGGCGTGGATACCGTTTTCGGGTATCCCGGCGGAGCCGTGCTCAATATCTACGATTCCCTGTATATGTATTCCGATAAGATAAGACACGTCATCACCGCTCACGAGCAGGCGGCCTGCCACGCGGCGGACGGCTATTCCCGCACCACCGGCAGAACAGGCGTTGTCATCGCCACCAGCGGTCCGGGCGCTACCAACCTTGTTACCGGCATCGCCACCGCATATATGGATTCCATCCCCCTTGTGGCAATAACCGGCAACGTGCCTACGAGCCTTCTCGGCCTTGACTCCTTCCAGGAGGTTGACATCTGCGGCATCACTATGCCCGTGACCAAGCATAACTATATCGTCAAGGACGTCACCAAGCTGGCGGACACTATCCGCGAGGCCTTCTATATCGCCAATGAGGGCAGAAAGGGACCCGTGCTCATCGACGTTCCCAAGGACGTCACCATTGCCAAGACGGAGTACACCCGCACCGCGCCCAAGAAGATCGTCAACCACAACCCCGCCGAGGTAAACGCCGAGATCGAAGCGGCGGCGGAGCTGATAAAGAAAGCCGAGAGGCCTTTCATCTACGCCGGAGGCGGCGTGGTGAGCTGTAATGCCGTTGAGGAACTGGCTGTCTTTGCGGACAAGCTGGACGCTCCCGTTTCCCTTTCGCTTATGGGTCAGTGCGCCTTCGACAACACCAAGGCCGCCTATACGGGTATGCTGGGAATGCACGGCACCAAGACTTCGGCTCTCGCACTTGGCAAGTGCGACCTGCTGATCGTGGTGGGCTCCCGCTTCTCGGACAGAGTTATCTGCAACCCCAACACCTTCGCCAAGGACACGAAGATCATCCACATTGAGATCGACCCCGCCGAGATCGGCAAGAATATCGAGGTGGATGTCCACGTCAACGGCGATATCGAATACATCATCGACAAGCTGAACTCTCTGCTCCCCGATATGAAGCATCCTCTTTGGATGAAGCAGATCGCCGAGTGGAAGAATGAGTACGCCCTGCGTATGCTGCCGGTCTCCGACCCGGATGAAGTGCTGCCTCAGCAGGTCATCGAGGAGCTGGACAGACTCACCGAGGGCAAGGCGATAGTCACCACCGAAGTGGGACAGCATCAGATGTGGGCGGCACAGTTCTATAATTTCAGAGAGCAGCGCTCCTTCGCTTCCAGCGGCGGCCTCGGAACAATGGGCTACGGCCTGGGCGCCTCCATAGGCGCGAAGATCGGTAATCCCGACAGAACGGTCGTCAACATCGCCGGTGACGGCAGCTTCTTCATGAACTGCAACGAGCTTTCCAGCCTGGCGAAGCATAACATCCCGGTGATAGAGCTGGTATTTGCAAACAACGTTCTCGGCATGGTGCGCCAGTGGCAGAGACTGTTCTACGGCAAGCGCTTCTCGCAGACCGACATCGACCGCGGCACCGACCTGATGAAGCTGGCAGAGGCCTTCGGCATCGAGGGCATCCGCATCACCAAGAAGGACGAGATCACTGCGGGCCTTGAAAAAGCCCTCTCCTGCGGCAGACCCTGCCTGGTAGAATGCGTCATCGACAAGGACGTGAACGTTCTTCCCATGGTCCCCGCCGGCGCAGACGTTCTCCAGCCGATCATGGAGATCGACCTGGAGAAATAACCGACAGCGTACACTAAAAGGAGCCACCCAAAAGGGCGGCTCCTTGATTTTTATTTCTTCAATTGCGGCAGGACGGAAAGGCCGTTGTCGGTCTCTTCCTTTATCTCACGGAGCATCTCTTCGGTGCGGAGCTGTTTCTCCGACTTGGAGTTCATGACCTCGGTGAGCTTGGCGGCCAGGTTCTGAGCGTATTCGGTGATGACGCCGGTGCGCTTGCCTTCGATCATTATCCGCACCACCGATTCGGTGCCGCTCTCACGGACGATTATCCGCCCGTCGTGGCCCAGGCGCTTCTTGTACTCCGTTACCAGCTCCCGGAAATCGGCGTCCTCCGCCCAGACCTCGCGCTTGCTGTCCGGCATGGGGACGTTTATGGTTATCTGCGGACAGTGCTCCATTACCGACGAAAGCTCCGAAGCGGTGCGTCGGGTGCGTTTGAGCACCTCCAACAGCCGGACGCCCGTTACCATGCCGTCGCCGGTCTTGGCGAAATCGAGAAAGACGATGTGTCCGTTCTGCTCGCCGCCGAGATTGTACCCGAAGCGGAGCATCCGGTCGATGACCGTCCCGGAGCCCACGGCTGCCGCCGTCACGTTGATGCCCTCCCGTTCGCCGAACTGGGTCAGGCCGTAGTTGCTCATGACCGTGGCTACCACGGTGTTCGCCTGGAGCTTTCCCTGCACTTTCAGGAACTTGGAGAATATCGCCAGCATCTTGTCGCCGTCCATGACCCCGCCTTTTTCGTCAACGGCTATGCACTTGCTGCCGTCGCCGTCGAAGGCCAGGCCGATGTCGCAGTGACGCTCCGTCACCGTCTGACGCAGAAGGTCAAGATGATTAACTCCGCATCCGCTGTTGATGTTGAAGCCGTCGGGAGAGCATCCCACCACCACGCAGGAGGCTCCCATGCCTTCAAATATCCGCTTGGCGTACCGTGCGGGAGCGCCGTTGGCACAGTCAAGGGCGACTTTTATCCCTCTGAGGTCGCAGGAGGCGGCCTTCACCACCCGCCGGATGTAGTCCCATTCGGCCTCTTCCTCATAGCGGATGCGTCCGATCTTCTCGCCCCCCACGGAGAGCTTCTGCCAGTTGTCGTCGTTTACCAGACGTTCCAGCTCGTCCTGCTTTTCTTCGGAGTAGCGGAAGCCTGTGTGGGAGAACAGCTTGATGCCGTTGTACTCCGCCGGAGACGAGGATGCGGTTATCATTATGCCCGCGTCCGCCTCGTAGAGAGTGGTGAGATAGGAAACACCCTGAGTGGGGATGACCCCGAGGATGTGTACGTCGGCTCCCGCCGAGCATATCCCTGCGGTAAGGGCGGCTTCAAGAATGTCCCCGGAGGCCCGGGTGTCCTTGCCGATAAGGATCTTGGCCCTGCCGCCTTTTTTGGCGACAGCCGCCGCCGCCGCGGCCTTGCCCAGCCGCATGGCGGTACTGCAGTCCAGCCCCGACACCGCGATGCCTCTGACTCCGTCCGTACCGAATAATTTTCCCATAGAATAGATCACTGCCTTTATGTTTTACGCTGTGCGCACATAGGCGCAGATATAATTATAGCACATTCCTCCCGGATTGTAAAGAGCAGATCGGAAGTTGGGATAAGAGTGTTGCATTTTCCGAAAGATTATGTTATAATATAGTTTGTGAAAATTTCCCCGCGCTTATTATAAAAAGGAAAGAGGTCAAAGCAAGATGACAAACAGCTATGAAAGCCCGTTCTGCACAAGATACGCCAGCAAGGAGATGCAGTATATCTTCTCCGCGGATAAGAAATTCTCCACCTGGAGAAAGCTCTGGGTAGCCCTCGCAAGAGCCGAGATGAACTTAGGCCTTAATGTCACCAAGGAACAGGTGGCCGAACTGGAGGCCCATACCGAGGACATCGACTATGAGCTGGCCGCCGAGTATGAAAAGACCTTCCGCCACGACGTTATGGCTCACGTCCACACCTACGGCGTGGTCTGCCCCGGCGCAAAGGGGATAATCCACCTGGGCGCCACCAGCTGTTATGTGGGTGACAACACCGACATCATCATCATGCGGGACGCTCTCAAAGTCGTAAAGAGAAAGCTGGTCAAGGTCATCGACCAGCTGGCTAAGTTCGCGGACAAATACAAGGCTCTGCCCTGCCTGGCCTATACCCACCTCCAGCCCGCCCAGCTCACCACCGTGGGCAAGCGCGCTACCCTCTGGTGCAACGAGCTTCTCATGGACCTTGAAGACCTGGACTTCCAGCTGGGACGTCTGAAACTGCTGGGCTCCAAGGGCACCACCGGCACGCAGGCTTCCTTTATGGAGCTTTTCCGAGGGGACACAGACAAGGTCAAGAAGCTGGAAGCGCTTATCGCCGAAGAAATGGGCTTTGACGGCGTGGTCCCCGTTTCGGGACAGACCTATTCGAGAAAGATAGATTTCGCAGTCTGCCAGGTGCTGGCGGCCATAGCCCAGTCGGCTATGAAGTTCGGCAACGACATCCGCTTGCTCCAGTCCTTCAAGGAGATCGAGGAGCCCTTCGAGAAAACTCAGATCGGCTCGTCGGCTATGGCCTACAAGCGCAATCCCATGCGGGACGAGCGTATCTGCTCTCTTGCAAGATACGTCATGGTGGACGTGCTGAACCCCGCCTTCACCGCAGGAACACAGTGGTTCGAGCGCACCCTTGACGACTCCGCCAACAAGCGCATCTCCGTGGCGGAGGCCTTCCTCGGCGTGGACGCTATCCTCAATATCATGCTCAACGTCACCGACCCGGACAACGGCCTGGTGGTATACGAAAAGATCATCCGCAAGCGGGTAATGGCGGAGCTGCCCTTCATGGCTACGGAGAATATCATGATGGACGCCGTCGCCAAGGGCGGCAACCGTCAGGAGCTTCACGAGCGCATCCGTGAGCTTTCGATGATCGCAGGAGCCCACGTCAAGCAGGACGGCCTTGAAAACGATCTTGCGGACCTCATCGCCGCCGATCCCATGTTCAAGGTCACCCGTGAAGAACTGGATGAGATCATGAAGCCCGAGAACTACATCGGCCGCTGCCCGCAGCAGGTGGAAGAGTTCATAGCCAACTGCGTCAAGCCCGTCATCGAGGCCAACGGCGTCTCCGACGATGTTGCGGAGATAAATGTATAAAGGCAGAACAGGAGAGTAAAAAATGTCAAGACTTAAATTAACGGTTCTTATACTTGCCATATTCGGTATTATTTTCGGCGCCATCGGCATGAAGGATGCCATTGCAATAATGCGTGAGGATTTTGTCGATCTGGACAACACCAAGATCGGCGACATCCAGACCGGCGACCTTGCCAAGGGCAGTATCTACTGGGCCTACGATAAGATCGCCATAGAAAAGACCACAAGGAAATACGGCTTTATCCCTATGGGCTCCAGCGAGACTCCTTATTATCTCGTGGAGGCGGGAGACCATTTCGCTGTCACCAGCGTCGGGAGCAAGGAGCTCCAGCAGAAGATAGAAAAGTGTGCCGATCAGACCCTTGCATACGACAAGGGAACGACCAAGACCGAACCCACACCCGTCGAGGTGACCACCAAGGTCATCGAGATGCCCGACAAGGTAAGGCAGTTCCTCAAGGATTACTGCAAGGAATGGGGCATGACCGACGAAGATTACGCCAAACTCGTTGACGACAGCTGCGTCATCAACTGCGTGCAGTACGACACTATGAAGATGATGCCCTTTATCGGCCTGGGTGCCGGCGCGCTGCTGCTTGTAATTTTCTTTATCATGTTCTTCAAGGGCAGAAAGGGAAAGACCGTCTATGTCAACGACCCGTATATGCCCCGGGACTTTAACAGCGGCAATAATAACGACATTCAATGAAAGGAAGTAATAATAAATGAAGATCGAGACCAAATGCCTCCACGCAGGCTATACCCCCAAGAATACCGAGCCGAGAGTGGTGCCTATCGTGCAGTCCACTACTTATGTTTACGACTCCACCGACGATGTGGCCGCCGTTTTCGACGACCCCACCAAGAGCCTTATCTATTCCCGCTTCGAGAATCCCACGGTAATGGCCGTTGAGGACAAGATCGCAGCCCTCGAAGGCGGTATCGGCGCTATGTGTACCTCTTCGGGACAGGCCGCTTCGCTGCTTTCGCTGCTCAATATCCTCAAAGCCGGGGACAGCTTCATCTCCGCCGCGACAATTTACGGCGGCACCATAAACCTCTTTGCCTATACTTTGAAAAAGCTGGGCATCGAGTGCATCTTCGTGGACGCCGACGCCCCCGAGGAGGAGATCCGCGCCGCCTTCAAGCCCAACACCAAGGCTGTATTCGGCGAAACACTGGCCAATCCCGCCCTTACCGTTTTCGACATCGAGAAGTTCGCAAAGATCGCTCACGACAACGGCGTTCCCCTTATCATCGACAACACCTTCCCCACACCTATCCTTTGCCGTCCTTTTGAGTGGGGCGCGGATATAATCGTACACTCCACCACCAAGTACATGGACGGCCACGCCGTTCAGGGCGGCGGCGTTATCGTGGATTCCGGAAACTTCGACTGGACCAACGGCAAGTTCCCCGAGTTCACCGAGCCCGACGAGAGCTACCACGGCACGATCTATACCAAGGCTTACGGCAAGGCGGCCTACATCATCAAGGCCCGTATGCAGCTTATGAGAGACTTCGGCTGCTATCCTTCGGCGCAGTCGGCCTTCTATCTCAATCTCGGACTGGAAACTCTTCCCGTCCGTATGAAGCAGTACTGCGAGAACGCCATTACCGTAGCTAAGTTCCTGGAAGCCAACGAGCACGTTATTTCCGTGAACTATCCCGGACTTGAGAGCAGCAAGTATCACAAGCTGGCCGAGAAGTATCTGCCTCTGGGCACCAGCGGAGTTATCAGCTTCTCCATCAAGGGCGGCAGAAGCACCGCCGTCAAGTTCATGGACAGCCTGAAGCTGGCCTCCAACGAGGTACACGTTGCGGACATCCGCACCTGCGTACTGCACCCGGCCTCCGCCACACACCGCCAGCTCACCGACGAGCAGCTTGCGGCAGCGGGCATCGACGGCGGACTTATCCGTCTCTCGGTGGGCCTTGAAAACATCGAGGACATCCTCGACGACCTCAAACTGGGCTTCGCTGCGCTGGACTGATCGACAGCAGACAGCTGATTGTGCATTGTGCATTGTGCATCCTGCATTGAGAAAAGGAAAATTTGTGAAACTTTTCCCGCCGCCGTCAGGCAGAAAATGCTTGACAGCGGCGGGTTTTCGTGTTATAATTAAGTTTACGCTGACATATTGTGCCCGCGTGAAAATTCTATGAAAGGAGAGAGAATATGCCGACCTTTAACCAGTTAGTCAGAAAGGGAAGAGATGTTCTTGAGGACAAGTCCACAGCACCCGCACTTCAGAAGGGCTACAACTCCAAGAAGAAGACAGCTATCGACCAGAGCTGCCCGCAGAAGAGAGGCGTCTGCACCGCCGTAAGAACCGCTACCCCCAAGAAGCCTAACTCCGCGATGAGAAAGATCGCCAGAGTAAAGCTGACCAACGGTACCGAGGTAACCGCTTATATCCCGGGTATCGGCCATAACCTGCAGGAGCACTCCGTTGTTCTTATCAGGGGCGGACGTGTAAAGGATCTCCCCGGTGTGCGTTACCACATCATCAGAGGTACTCTTGACGCTCAGGGCGTTGCCAAGAGAATGCAGGCAAGGTCCAAGTACGGCGCAAAGAGACCGAAGGCAGGAAAGTAATCCTGCGGACAAGTTAGGACACTCATTGTCGCAATAACTGCGAAGACCACAGTTATATGCAGATTTATATATAAGAGCACGCTCTTTTGTAACTCTGCATTGGACTGACGGGGCCGCAGCAAAAGGCTGCGGAGCGAGTACCTGTGAATTCATTTATTTGTGAAGGAGGGAATCAAAGTGCCAAGAAGAGGTAAAGTTGCTAAGAGAGACGTGCTTCTCGATCCTGTTTACAACTCCAAGCTCGTTACGAGACTTGTCAACAACATCATGCTCGACGGTAAGAAGGGCGTAGCCCAGAAGATCGTTTACGGCGCATTCGAGATCGTTGAGGAGAAGACAGGCCGTCCCGCACTTGAGGTTTTCGAGGAGGCTATGAACAATATCATGCCCGAGCTCGAAGTTAAGGCCCGCCGTGTCGGCGGTGCTACCTATCAGGTGCCTATGGAGGTAAGACCTGACAGACGTCAGACTCTCGGCCTGCGCTGGATCACCAAGTTCTCCCGCGCGAGAAACGAGTCTACTATGAAGGAGAGACTTGCAGCTGAGATCCTTGATGCGCTCAACGGACTCGGCGGCTCCTGCAAGAAGCGTGACGAGACTCATAAGATGGCTGAGGCTAATAAGGCTTTCGCTCACTACAGATGGTAATATAAACAGGAGGATAATATGGCAAGAGAAACGAAGCTCCAGGATTACCGCAATATCGGGATCATGGCTCATATCGATGCCGGTAAGACCACTACCACGGAACGTATCCTGTTTTATACCGGTGTCAACTATAAGATCGGTGAGACCCATGACGGCGCTTCCACAATGGACTGGATGGCTCAGGAGAAAGAAAGAGGTATCACTATCACCTCTGCCGCTACTACCTGCTACTGGTCGCCTACCTATGATACCGATGCCAAGAAGCATTACAGGCTCAATATCATAGACACTCCGGGACACGTTGACTTTACAGTCGAGGTCGAGCGTTCGCTCAGAGTTCTCGACGGTTCCGTTACGGTCCTCTGTGCAAAGGGCGGCGTAGAGCCCCAGACCGAGACCGTTTGGCGTCAGGCCGATAACTATAAGGTGCCCCGTATGGTATATGTCAATAAAATGGACATCATGGGCGCCGATTTCTACAATGTTCTGCATATGCTCCACGAGAGACTTCAGTGCAACGCCGTTGCCATCCAGCTGCCTATCGGCGCTGAGGATGACTTCAAGGGCCTCATTGACCTGCTCGAAATGAAAGCATATATCTATACCAATGACCTCGGTACCGACATCAAGGTGGAGGATATTCCCGCCGATATGCAGGCAAAGGCCGAGGAATACAGAGGTATGCTCCTCGATGCCGCCGCAGAGCAGGACGAGGAGATCATGATGAAGTATCTCGACGGTGAGGAGCTCACTATCGACGAGATCAAAATGTGCATCAGAAAGGGCACTATCGCAAATACGATGGTACCTGTATGCTGCGGCACATCCTACAGAAACAAGGGCGTTCAGAAGCTGCTTGACGCTATCGTTGACTATATGCCCTCGCCTATCGACGTTCCCCATATCAAGGGTATCGACCCCGAGACCGGCGACGAGTGCGAGAGAATTTCCGGAGACGAGCAGCCCTTCGCAGCCCTGGCCTTCAAGATCGCTACCGACCCCTTCGTAGGTAAGCTCTGCTATTTCAGAGTTTATTCCGGTGTGCTCACCGCGGGCTCTACCGTTTATAACTCCACCAAGGGCAAGAACGAGAGGATCGGCAGAATAGTTCAGATGCACTCCAACGCCAGAAAGGATATAGATACTATCTATGCAGGCGATATCGGTGCTGCTATCGGTGTCAAGAACACCACTACGGGCGATACTCTCTGCGACGAGAAGCACCCCGTAATTCTGGAGTCCATGGAGTTCCCGGAGCCGGTCATCCAGCTGGCTATCGAGCCCAAGACCAAGGCCGGCCAGGAGAAAATGGGCATCGCCCTCTCCAAGCTCGCCGAGGAGGACCCCACCTTCAGGACCTATACCGATGAGGAAACAGGTCAGACCATCATCGCCGGAATGGGCGAGCTGCACCTGGAGATCATCGTTGACCGTCTCCTCCGTGAGTTCAAGGTCGAGGCCAATGTCGGCGCTCCCCAGGTTTCTTATAAGGAAACTATCAGAGAAAAGGCAAACGTGGATTACAAGTATGCCAAGCAGTCCGGCGGTAAGGGCCAGTACGGTCACGTTAAGATCAATATCGAACCCAATGAGTCCGGCAAGGGCTATGAGTTCATCAACAACGTTGTCGGCGGCGCTATCCCCAAGGAGTATATCCCCGCTGTTGACGCAGGTATCAAGGGCGCTATGGAAGCAGGCGTTCTCGCCGGCTACCAGGTAGTCGATGTCAAGGTCGAGCTGTACGACGGTTCTTACCATGAAGTTGACTCCTCTGAAATGGCATTCAAGATCGCGGGCTCTATCGCGTTCAAGGAAGCTATGAAGAAGGCCAAGCCCGTTATCCTGGAGCCTATCATGAAGGTTTCCGTTATCGCTCCCGATGATTATCTCGGTACCGTTATCGGCGACCTCAACTCCAGAAGAGGCCAGATCCTCGGCCAGGAGCAGAGAACAGGCGCCGTTCAGGTTGACGCTCTCGTTCCGCTGTCTGAGATGTTCGGTTATTCCAACGACCTCAGATCCAAGACCCAGGGCAGAGGCCAGTATTCCATGGAGCCTCACAGCTATACCGAGGTCCCCAAGTCGATCAGCGAGAAGATCATCTCCACCAGATCGAAGGATTGATCGCATATCCTGAAAAAATTTGTGAAACCTATTGCATTATTCAAAATAATGTGCTATAATAATTTGTATAGTATGCTGTTTTGAAAACTATAATTTATTATTAAGGAGGAAAATTCCTATGGCAAAGCAGAAGTTTGAAAGAACCAAACCCCACGTAAACATCGGTACTATCGGCCACGTTGACCACGGCAAGACCACTCTTACCGCTGCTATCACCAAGACCCTCGCTATGAAGGGCCAGGCCAAGTACGAGGCTTACGACATGATCGATAAGGCTCCCGAGGAGAGAGAGCGCGGAATCACAATCAATACCGCTCACGTTGAGTATGAGACCGATAAGCGTCACTATGCTCACGTTGACTGCCCGGGTCACGCTGACTACGTTAAGAACATGATCACCGGTGCCGCTCAGATGGACGGTGCTATCCTCGTTGTTGCCGCTTCCGACGGTCCTATGGCTCAGACCAGAGAGCATATCCTGCTCGCCCGTCAGGTTGGCGTTCCTGCGATCGTTGTATTCATGAACAAGGCTGACCAGGTTGACGACGAAGAGCTCCTCGAGCTGGTTGAGATGGATATCCGCGAGCTGCTGGACAAGTACGAGTTCCCCGGCGACGAAACTCCTATCATCAAGGGCTCCGCTCTTGCTGCTCTGAACGCTCCCGAGGATCTTAACGATCCCGCTTACAAGCCCATCCTTGAGCTCATGGATGCTGTTGACGAGTATATTCCTACTCCCGACCGTAAGTCCGATCTGCCTTTCCTTATGCCTGTTGAGGACGTATTCACCATCACCGGCCGCGGCACTGTTGCTACCGGCAGAGTTGAGCGTGGTAAGCTGAACACCGGCGACGAAGTTGAGATCATCGGTCTCACCGAGGAGAGAGCTAAGACCGTTGTTACCGGTATCGAGATGTTCAGAAAGATCCTTGACTACGCTGAGGCAGGCGACAACATCGGCGCTCTGCTCCGTGGTGTTCAGAGATCTGACATCGAGAGGGGCCAGGTTCTTTGCAAGCCCGGCAGCATTCATCCTTACACCAAGTTCTCCGGCCAGGTTTACGTTCTGAAGAAGGAAGAGGGCGGCCGTCATACTCCTTTCTTCAACAACTACAGACCTCAGTTCTATTTCAGAACTACCGACGTTACCGGCGTTATCACTCTTCCTGCTGACAAGGAAATGTGCATGCCCGGCGATAACGTATCCATGGACGTTGAGCTCATCACTCCTATCGCTATTGAGGAAGGTCTCCGCTTCGCTATCCGTGAGGGCGGCAGAACCGTTGGTTCCGGCGTTGTTACCGCTGTAAGAGACTAATATCACCTCCGGCGAATAATACTGATTTTCATGGCGCCCCTGCCGGTCTCCGGCGGGGGCGCTTTTTTGCGTATACAAAAAAGAGCGCCCCGTGAAGGGCGCCCTCGGAAGGCTGAATTATGTAAATCCGTTGATCTTTCTCTGAAGAGCCGTGATGTCCTTCATATTGATCTTTTCGTTGTTATCCATGTCTGCGGCGGAAAGGTGGATCTCCGGGATGTCCCAGCCGTTTACATAGCGCTGGAGCATGGCCAGGTCCTTCATGTTCACGACTTTGCTGCCGTCGCAGTCGCCGAGTTCAAGATCGTCCAGGAACTTGAATTTCAGATCGTTGGCCTTGGCGTATTTGTGGGCCTCGGAGTTCTCATAGCAGTTTATCACAAAGTCCGGGTCGGGTGCAAAGATCATTCCGTTGTAGATGTACCCGAAGGCTTCCTCTCCGATCTCAGTCACGCCCTTGGGGATCGTCACAGATTTGAGAGAAGTACATTTTTCAAAGGCTGAGCCGCCGACAGACATATCTTTGACCTTGCTTGAAAAAGTCACCTTTTTCAGCTTGGTACAGTTGTAGAAGGCATTGGCGCGGATACGCCGCATGGAGGAGGGGAAGGCAATGCTTTCAAGTTCATCGCAATATTCAAAGGCACAGCTGTCCACCCATTTGGTACCCTCGGGCAGCACAACGTTTTTCACCTTGCATCCCGCCTTTATCACGGTGTTGGGATTTAAAAACGATTCGCCCCCCGCCTGGGATATTTCATAAAGA
The DNA here is from genome assembly GCA_900104495.1 of Ruminococcaceae bacterium FB2012. Taxonomy (GTDB): domain Bacteria; phylum Bacillota; class Clostridia; order Oscillospirales; family Ruminococcaceae; genus FB2012. The sequence goes on from FMXS01000008.1 coordinate 24,719, forward strand.
ATGTTATCCTTGGCTGTATAGTGCTGGTTTTCCGGGTCAACGGTTATGTTTTCAAGGTACCAGCATTTGTAGAAAGCCAGGTCGCCTATGTCGTTAACGTGGGCGGGGATGTGAATGTTTTTCAGCTCGTAGCAGTTGGAGAACATCCCCCGGGGTATCTCCTTGAGCTGAGTACCCACGAACTCCACGGTCTTGAGGGCCTCACATTTGTAGAAGACGCTGTCCTCGATGACGGCGGGGTTGCCGATACGGACCTTAGTGAGATTTTTGCTCTCGGCAAAGGCGTGGGACCCGACCCACACGGGCAGTCCGTTTTATTTGGCGGGAATGAAGACCTCCGAAGCGGAGTCGTCGAAATCTTTCAGATAGGCATAGCCTTCCTTGGCGTCCATATCGAAGATCATGCCGTTTGCATTCAGGATCTTGGCCTCGGCAGGAAGGACGGAGGCGGTGCCGAAGGCCACGGCCGCCGCACAGAGAACGCCGATAGTTCTTTTAAACATTGTAACAGCTCCCGAAATATGATTTTTGAACTGAATTCGATGATATCACACCGCAAAAATTTTTGTCAATAAGAAAAACGGCGCTTTGCGGGCATTTTGACTTTGGTGTGCCTTGACATAAAAGGTCGGATATGGTATACTAATGTCAAATTAGTGCGGATGTCATCCGCAGAGTTAAGGGAGGGCATTTTATGACCGTTACCGATAAGGAAGCCTACGAGAGCCGCATCGACAGGGTGCTTATCTCCGAGGAGGAGATAAAGCAGGCGCTGAAACGCTGCGGCGAACAGATCAGCCGGGAGTACGAGGGCAAACCTCTGCTGCTGGTGAGCGTCCTCAAAGGCGCCTTCGTGTTCCTCGCGGACCTCTGCCGCGAGATAAGCATCCCTTGCGAGATAGGCTTTATGGCTGCTCAGAGCTACTTCGAGGGCACATCTTCAAGGGGCAACGTCCAGATAACCTACGACCTGGCCCAGGACCTCAGCAGGTATCACGTCATCATCGTGGAGGACATAATCGACACCGGCAGGACCCTTGCGGAGATAATCAAGCTCATCAATATCCGCGACCCGCTGTCGCTGAAGGTGGTAACTCTGCTGGATAAGCCCTCGCGCCGTGTGGTCCCCCTGGAGGCGGACATCTCCCTGTTCACTATCCCCGATCACTTCGTCATCGGCTACGGCCTGGACTGCGGCGAGTATTACCGCAATCTGCCGTATATCGCAGAGTATAAGGAGAAAAGCTTATGAAAATGATCTTTAACGTTGAGGACAAGCCCAAACTGCCCCAGCTGGTTATCTTCGCCCTCCAGCAGCTGCTGGCGGTGCTTGCGGCAACTATCGCAGTACCTATGATAATCGGCAACGGCCTTACCCCCGCCGCCGCAATGTTCGGCGCCGGCGCCGGAACGCTGGTGTATGTGCTGATAACCAAAAGAAAAAGCCCCGTGTTCTTAGGTTCATCCTTTGCCTTTATAGGCTCCATGACCGCCGCCTTTGCCGGGGGCGTTTCGATGCAGCTGGGTATGGTCGGACTGATGATCGGTGCGGTGAGTGCGGGACTGGTCTATGTTATCCTTGCCCTGCTGGTAGGCAAAGTGGGCGTGGGCTGGATCAACAAGCTGATGCCCCCCGTGGTCATCGGTCCCACAGTTGCTATCATCGGACTTTCCCTGGCCGGGAACGCTATCTCCGACTTGCAGAAAAGCAACGCCGTTACCTATGATGACGCTTCCTATACCGCTGTCATCTGCGGACTTATCACCCTCGGGATCGTTATAGTCTGCGCGACCTATGGCTCAAAGCGCATCAAGCTGGTGCCTTTTGTTGCGGGCATACTCGTGGGATATGTCGCCGCCGCCGTCCTCACCGTGATAGGCAACGCCGTGGACATCAACGCCTTCAAACTGGTGGATTTCGATATCTTCCCCAAGATGCTTTACGAAAACGGCGAGATCACCATCGGCACCTTCTTCAAGGCTCCGGATTTTGTCATTGACCTGTCCCTGGACGGCTTCCGCCAGCTGAACGCTTCCTATATCGCCACGATACTTGTGGCCTACATCCCCGTTGCCTTCGTGGTATTCGCGGAGCACGTTGCCGACCATAAGAATCTCTCCTCTGTTATCGGACGCGACCTTCTCCGGGAGCCCGGCCTTAAAAGGACTCTCCTGGGCGACGGTATCGGCTCAATGGTGGGCGCTCTCTTCGGCGGATGCCCCAACACCACCTACGGCGAGTCCATCGGCTGTGTGGCTATCACCCGAAACGCCTCCACGGTCACCATAATCGCCGCTTCTTTGGGATGCATGGCTCTCTCCTTCTTTACGCCCTTCATCGCCTTTATCAGCTCCATACCCTCCTGCGTTATGGGCGGTGTCTGCATAGCGCTCTACGGCTTCATAGCCGTTTCGGGACTGAAAATGCTCTCCGGCGTGGACCTGGACAAGAACGGCAACATCTTTACCGTGTCGGTTATACTGATCGCCGGCGTGGGCGGACTGAGCATCAGCTTCGGCTCGGTCATCATCACCAAAATAGCCGTGGCGCTGATCCTCGGCATACTGACGAATCTTATGCTCTCAAGAGCAAATAACAAGACCGGATCTGACGAAGATCAAGGAAAGGACGCTGACTGATCTATGGGAAAGACACTTATTATGGACCACCCGCTGGTCAAGCACAAGATAACCCTTCTCAGGGACGTGAACACCGGCACCAAGGAGTTCCGCACCCTCGTGGGAGAGATCTCCATGCTTATGGGCTACGAGGCTATGCGTGAACTGCCTACGGAGCTTGTGGAGGTCACTACGCCTATCGCCGTAACGAAACAGCCTGCCCTCAAACAGAGCAAGTTGACTATCGTACCCATCCTCCGGGCGGGACTGGGAATGGTCAGCGGACTGCTTTCCCTTGTGCCCACTGCCAAGGTGGGGCACATCGGCCTTGCCCGCGACGAGGCGACTCACCAGCCCTACGAATACTACTGCAAGCTCCCCCGCAACATCTCCGAGCTGACGGTCATCCTTCCCGACCCCATGCTTGCCACGGGAGGCTCGGCTATCCATGCGGTGAACTTCATCAAATCCAAGGGTTGCCGTGACATCAAGTTCATGTGCATCATCGCCGCCCCCGAGGGCCTGAAAGCTCTCCGGGAGGCTCACCCCGACATCGACATCTTCGTGGGCTGTCTCGACGAGGGCCTCAACGAGAACGCCTACATCGTTCCCGGCCTCGGCGACGCCGGCGACCGCATCTTCGGAACACTGTAACGCGGCGCCGGAAAGGCGGTTGTGCGTTTGGGGGTACTTTGTGCGCCGCCGCCGCTCAATGAATAATGAATAAAGAATAATGAATAAATAAAAATGAAGGAGTCGCCTGCGGCGACGATATTAAAAAATATCGTCCGCGGAGCGGACTCCTTTATTATTCATTATTCTTTACTCTTTTATCGTAAGCGCTCCTGCGTTTCCGGTATCTCGAACCAGAATACGGAGCCTTTGCCTTCTTCGGACTGGACGCCGAAGGCGAAGCTGTGGCGTTTGAGGATCTCCTTGCAGATCGACAGGCCGAGGCCGGTGCCGACGATGTCCCGCTTGACCTTCTCGCCCCGGTAGTAGCGGTCAAAGACCTTGGGCAGAAGCTCCTTGGAGATGCCCTTGCCGTTGTCCTCCACCTCGATGCGGGTGCAGTCCTCGCGGTTTATCTGCCGGATGCGGATGCGCTTGTTCTCGCCGCTGTAATTTATGGCGTTGTTGATGAAGTTGTAGATGACCTGGTCTATCTTCTCCGGGTCGGCGCGGACTGTCCTGTCCTCGTCGGGCTCAAAGGCAATGTCGTAGCCCTGTTCCTCGATAAGCAGCGTGTAGCGGGTGAGGATGTCCCGTATCTTTTCGTGTACGGAGAAGTCGGAAAGGTGAAGCTCCATATTGCCGCTCTCCAGCTTGGAAAGCTCCAGGATGTTGTTCACCAGATTGGACAGCCTGTCCGCCTCGTCGATGATTATGCCGATGTGCTCGGCCCGCTTTTCGGGATTATCTCCCGACAGGTCCCTTATCATTTCCGCGTAGGCCTTCACCATTGTCAGAGGCGTCCGCAGATCGTGGGAAATGTTGGCGATAAGGTCGGTGCGCAGTCGGTTTACCTTGCCGATCTCGTCCTCGGCTTTGTCCAGGACCTCCGAAAGCTGGCTGATCTCCCGATAGCCGCCCTCTTCAAACTTTACCTCAAAGTCCCCGTCGGCAAACTTCCGGGCCTTGGCTGTCAGATTGACGATAGGGTCGGAGAGCCGCTTGGAGATAAACAGCGTGATGATGAACGCCAGCTCCGCAATGATGATCGTAATGTAGATCAGCTGCTCGCGGATTATGCTCACGGTGGAGTCCACCGGCTCCACGCTGGCTTCGATATAGAGAAACAGGGGAGAGTCCGAATCCTCTGCGGAGAAGCTACGGCAGTAGATTATCTCCTCGGACTTCAGGGACTTGTTGTTCATTATCTTCGTCAGCTCGCTGCCGCCGCCGGAGATAAGCTCCTGCTTGAGCTGGTGCATATAGTATCCAGAGGAGTTGCGGGCGTCCAGCATGAAATAGGAAAGGCTTCCCAAGTTGTTCTCACCGTTGATGATAGCGCCCTTTGAGTCGGTGAGGACGATGCACATACCGTTGTCGAAGGCCGCCCGCTTCATGCCGTCCCTGATGTCGTTGTTCTTGTAGGACTCCACCAGCATATCCCCTGTGTTGCTGACGGCTCTTATCCTTGCCGAGCGGTAGTATCTCGCCAGGAAGAAATACTGGAACACCCACAGCAGCACGATGATTATCACCGTCAGTATTATAAAATACCAGGAAACGTAATACCGCAGGGAGTGCTTTCCCTTGGACTTGACCTTATCTGATCTTTTCAAACTTGTAACCCATTCCTCTCAGCGTAACGATAAGATTGCGGTACGGCCCCAGGCTGTTGCGGAGCATCTTGATGTGAGTGTCCACGGTGCGGTCGTCGCCGTAGAAGTCAAAGCCCCACACCTCTTCCAGCAGCTTCTCGCGGGAGAGTGCGATGTTCATATTCTTCACCAGGTAGAACAGCAGGTCGTACTCCTTGGGGGTCATGGACACCTTCTGTCCGTCGATGGTGACCTCGCGGGCGGTGAAGTTGATGCAAAGCCCCTCGTAGGTGATGACATCTTCCTGCTTCTGAGAGCTTTTGACGCGGTTCATTACCGCCTTAACTCTTGCCATAAGCTCCTTGGGAGAGAAGGGCTTGACCACATAGTCGTCCACGCCGATCTCGAAGCCGAAGAGCTTGTCGTACTCCTCGCCCCGTGCGGAGAGCATGATGACGGGTATCTCCTTGATCTTTTTGATCTCCTTGCAGGCAGAATAGCCGTCCAGTTTGGGCATCATAATATCCATAACGATGATGTCGAAGTCCTGGGTCTTTACTTTGGAGACGGCGTCCATACCGTCCTCGGCCTCCACCACCTCAAAGCCGTTGAACTCGGCATACTCCTTGATTATCATCCTGATCCGCATTTCGTCGTCCACAACAAGCATTCTGGGCATAGTATTACCACCTTTACATTTTTTGTCCGGCCTCCCGCAGCCCACAGGAAGTCCTATTATACAGTATTATAACACACGATTGTGAACATACCGTGAAAGACGGGAAATTTTTTCGGGAGAGAAAAGCCCGTGAACCGGAAAGTGTCACAAAACCGCCCTTCGAGCCGAAATAATCATTTGACAAACCGTCCCCGATATGCTATAATATAATAAACCAACACACAACACCCCGTCTTGATCCAAGACGGGGCATTTGCGCGTTAACAAATAACAGTTGTCCTACCGCCGACACGCCTAACCGATTTTCTGCACACAGCAGGGAGATGCGGAATTGCGCCGTCCGCGCTCGGACTAAGGAGAGATTTTATGAGCATTTGGGATGTTTTCGACCGCCTGTCCAAGAAGGACGAACCTCAGGGCGGCAAGCCGGAGTTCATTATCGTGGGGCTGGGGAATCCCGGCATCGACTATGAGCGCACACGGCATAACGCCGGCTTTATGGCTATGTCCGCTGTCGAGGAAAAGCTGGGAGTGTCCGTCAATAACTATAAGTTCAAGGCCAAGACTGCCGTGGCCGCCGTCGGGGGAAAGCAGTGCCTGCTGATGAAGCCCGAGACCTACATGAATCTGAGCGGAGAGGCCGTCTCGCAGGCTATGAATTTCTATAAGATACCCATTGAGAACGTCCTTGTCATCTTCGACGATATTTCTCTCGATGTGGGAGTGATGCGCATACGCCGCAAGGGCTCCGCTGGAGGTCACAACGGACTCAAGAGCATCATCGAGTGTTGCGGCAGCGAGGATTTCCCCCGCATCAAGATCGGCGTGGGCAAGAAGCCTCACCCGGACTACGATCTGAAGGACTGGGTCCTGGGGAAATTCACCGAGGAGGAGCGTACCAAGCTCTCGGAGATCTTCGCCAACGTCCTCCCCGCCGCCGAACTGATCGTCCAGGGGAAAACAAGCGAAGCTATGAATAAATTCAACTGAACCCGCGGGTTTATTGGATAGTTGATATAGACTATTGAGGTTTTGATATGAACATTTTCACCCAGATCTGCACCGCGCTGCCGTTTTACCGGGAGCTTGACCGCGCCCTGGCGGGGGGCTATACGCCCTGCGCCGTCACCGGGCTTTCAAATATCCATAAGGCGCTGGTGGTGCTTGAAATGTCCGCCAAACAGCCCGTCCTTGTCATCTGCGACGACGAGGCCGCCTGCACCCGGCTGGTGTCGGATATAAACGAACTGTCCGGGAGCGAGACCGCCTGCCTTTTCCCCGCCAAGGACCTGAATTTCGCCTATATGGAGGGCATCTCCCGGGAGTATGAGCACCGCCGTATAGGGGCGCTTTCCAAGCTGTCGGAAGGGAAGTGTCGGATAGTCGCCGCTTCGGCGGAGGCCGCTATGCAGGCAACTATCCCGCCGGAGAAGCTCCGGGAGTATTCCTTCACGCTGGTTCAGGGCGGCGAAATAAGCCTTTCCGATCTGACCGAAAAGCTCATCGCCGCAGGCTATTCCCGCACCGAGCAGGTGGAGGGCCAGGCCCAGTTCGCCATACGCGGGTCCATTGTGGATATTTTCCCCGTGTCGGAGACCCGCCCCGTAAGAATGGAGCTTTGGGGCGATGAGATAGACACTGTCGCCTACTTCGACACCGAGTCCCAGCGCCGCACCGACGCTATCGAAAGCATCACTGTCTTTCCCGCACTGGAGATAATCTTCCCCGACAGCGAGACCCTCGCTTCAAGGCTGGAGGAGCTTTCATCCTCGGTGCGCGGAAAGCTCACCGACAAGATAAGACAGCATATCGCCCGGGACATCGAATGCGTCCGCGGGGGGATAACCCTTACCAATCTGGATAAATACTACACCCTGGCTTACGATAGGAGCTATACCCTCTTCGACCACTTGGGCGCCGGGAGCGTCTGCGTCATCAGCGAATACCGCAACTGCGCCGAACACGCAAAGGCCGTGACTGCCCAGTTAAGAGAGGACATCTCTCTCCTCACCGAGGACGGCATAATGTTCAAGAAGCTGGAGGGCTACGCCGTCGATTTTGAGACGGTAATAAACGAGGCTCTGAAATTTAAGTCCGTTTTTATGGACACTTTTATGCGCCAGCTGGGAGAGATAAAGCTGAAAAAGCTGATAAACACCGACTGCCGTCAGACAGGCGTGTGGGGCGGGAACCTCTCCCACCTGGAGGAGGAACTGAAGTCCTTCACCGGGACGGGCTACTGCGTCATCGTGCTGGCGGGCTCGGAAAAGACTCTGCCTATCATCGCCCAGGACCTCCGTGATGACGGCTTTGACGCCCGTGTCATGTCCGATAATTCTCCGCTGGTGGGGGGAGTGGTCTACCTGCGGACGGGCAGCCTTTCCGGCGGCTTCGACCTCCCCGACGCAAGATGCGCCCTTATCACGCAGATGCGTTCGGTGACAGTCTCCAAAAAGAAAAAGCGCAAGCATAAGAAGGGTGAGGAGATAGGCTCCCTGTCGGACCTCTCCGAAGGGGACCTTGTTGTTCACGCAATGTACGGCATCGGGCGCTTTGCCGGCATCCGCACTTTGGAAACAGGCGGCGTCAAGAAGGACTATATCTCCATAAAGTACGCAGGCACCGATGTGCTTTATGTGCCTGTCACCCAGCTGGACCTGGTCTCCCGATATATCGGTCCCCGGGACGACGGGAACGTCAAGCTCAACAAGCTCAATCAAGTGGAGTGGAACCGCACCCGCTCACGGGTCAAGCAGGCCGTCCGGGATATGGCCGACGAGCTCACCAAGCTCTATGCCGAGCGTCAGCGGGCCAAGGGCTTCGCCTTCTCCGAGGACAGCGACTGGCAGAACGATTTTGAACAGCGTTTCGACTATCAGGAGACCGACGACCAGCTTCGGGCAGTGGCCGAGATAAAAGAGGATATGCAGAAGGAGGCCCCTATGGACCGCCTGCTCTGCGGAGACGTGGGCTTCGGCAAGACCGAGGTGGCTCTCCGAGCCGCATTCAAGTGCATCCTCGATTCAAAGCAGTGCGCCATAATGTGCCCCACCACGGTGCTGGCCTGGCAGCACTATCAGACCGCGATAAAGCGCTTTGAGCATTTCCCGGTGAAGGTGGAGCTGCTCTCCCGGTTCCGCACTCCGAAGCAGCAGCAGGAGGTCATCAAGGGGCTGAAAAACGGCACCGTGGACCTTGTCATCGGCACTCACCGCCTTGTGCAGAAGGATGTGAAATTCAAGGACCTGGGTCTTGCAATAATCGACGAGGAGCAGCGTTTCGGCGTGGCTCACAAGGAAAAGTTCAAGGAGGCCTTCCGCGGGGTGGATATCCTCACTCTGTCGGCAACGCCTATCCCAAGGACGCTGAATATGGCCCTTTCGGGTATGCGGGATATGTCTGTCATCGAAGAGCCCCCCCAGGACCGCCAGCCCATACAGACCTACGTCATCGAACACGACGACGGCGTTATCGCCCAGGCTATCTTCAAGGAGCTTCGCCGCGGCGGACAGGTCTACTATCTCAACAACCGCATCGAGACCATTCCCGCCGTGGTGATGAAGCTCCAAAAGCTGCTGCCCGAGGCACGCATCGGGTCCGCTCACGGGCAGATGTCCGAGGCGGAGCTTTCCGAGATCTGGCGTCAGCTTCTTGACAGGGAAATAGATATCCTTGTCTGCACCACCATAATCGAAACAGGCGTGGACGTCCCCAACGTGAACACTCTTATTATCGAGGATGCCGACAGGCTGGGACTTTCCCAGCTTCATCAGATACGCGGCCGCGTGGGACGCTCCAACCGACGCGCCTTTGCCTATCTTACCTTCCGCCGCGGGAAGGTGCTGTCGGAGATAGCCAACCGCCGTCTGACGGCCATAAAGGAGTTCACTCAGTTCGGCTCCGGCTTCCACATTGCAATGCGTGACCTGGAGATACGCGGGGCGGGCTCCGTCCTCAGCGCCCGCCAGCACGGGCATATGGAGGCCGTGGGCTACGATATGTATCTTCGCCTGCTGAACGAGGCTATCGCCGAGCAGCAGGGCCTGGAGATACCTCACTCCCCGGAGGACTGCCTTGTGGACATCTCCATCAACGCTTTCATCCCGGAGGACTACATCGCGGACCTTCCCCAGCGCATCGACGCCTACCGCAAGATAGCCTCCATTATCACCACGGAGGACAGCCGTGACGTCATCGACGAGCTTATCGACCGCTACGGCGACCCGCCTGCCAGCGTGACGGGGCTTGTAAATGTTGCTTTGATAAGGAACATCGCCTCCCGCATAGGCATCCGCGAGATAAGCCAGCAGGGCGACAAGGTGCTGTTCTTCATGTCGGCGCCGGAGGTGAGCCAGATCAGCGCGCTTATCGGGAAATACGGCAACCGCCTGCGCTTCGCGGAGGGGGAGAAGCCGCACATTTCCGTACAGCTGGATAAGGGACAGAAGGCGCTGGCTCTGATGACCGAAGCAGTCCAGCTTTTGGAGAGTTCCCGTTAAAAAAAGAAGAAAGAATAAATAATAATGAATAAAGAATAATTAAGGTATCGCCTCCGGCGATATTGAAAATCGTGCCCGAAGGGCACACCTTATTTATTCTTTATTCTTTCTTCTTTATTCTTTATTATTTAAGCGGCGGTGACAGCTTTATTGTGTTTTCCCCGTGATATGTCCCGGGGAAAGGGTAGTATATAAGTGAAGGGGGGCGAAGCCGATGACGGATGACGGCAAGCTGATAGAACTGTTCTTTGAGCGCTCGGAACAGGCAGTGTCGCTGCTGGACGAGAAATACGGGGCGGTGTGCCGCAGGACAGCGCGGAACATCCTGTCCTCGGAGCAGGACGCCGAGGAGTGCGTCAGCGACGCTTATCTTGCGGTGTGGAACAATATCCCTCCCGAGCGTCCCGACCCGCTTATTGCCTATCTTCTGAAGATAGTACGGAACCTTTCGCTGAAAAAGCATCGGGCAAATACCGCCCTGAAGCGGCACAGCGGCTACGATGCCGCCCTGGACGAGCTGTCGGAATGTCTCCCTTCTCCCGAAAGCGCCGACAACGCCCTTGACGCCCGAACTCTCGCCGCTCTTATCGACCGTTTCCTTGAAGGGCTGGACAGGGAAGAGCGGATGCTTTTCGTGCGCCGCTACTGGTACGGCGACGGCCTCGGGGAGCTGGCAAAGATCTTCGGCATAAGCCGTCACGCCGCCTCGGCGCGTCTTTACAGAACAAGAGAAAAGTTAAGGATACTTCTGAAAAAGGAGGGCGAGGAAATATGAAAAAGTACAGAGAACTTACAGCCGAAGCCGTGGGCCTTATAGATGACCGCTTCATCGCAGAGGCCGCGGACTTTTCCCCCCGCAGGATAAAGCTCCGGGGACTTCACGCAGGACTTGCCGCTGCCTGCCTTATCATCGCCGCCGCTGTCGGAGTGATCGCCGTCAGAGCGGTGAGAGCTCAAAAGGCCGACCGTGAGCAGGCCGGGAACATTTCCGCAGTGCAGACCGAAAGCATCCTCCCCCGGCCCTACGAACTGGGCATCAGCGCCAACGAAACTGCCGTCATCTGGCCCTGGGAGTACATGACGGAGTTTGAACGGTACGGTGAAGCAGAGCTTGACGGTGAAAGTTACTGCCGTTTTTCGGGCCTTGCCAGAGACTATGCCCCGATATCGGACAGCGTCATCGGAGAAAACCTCGGCAAATGTACGCTTAAAGGATACGACGAATACACCATACAGGATCACACTGCACCGACCCACACCGAACAGCGAGACGCCTTCGCCGTCAAGGGTGCGGACAAGGCTATGCTTATCGCCGTTAAGCTGGATAAGGGATATGCCCTTTACCGTTCGGCAAACAATGCTTTTTACAGCATCCCGCCTTACAGCAGCACCACCTTCGGGGAAATGGCATCCCGGCTCGGCCTTATCGGAAGGACGGAGTTCACCCACTTTGCCGAATACGACGGCGATACTCTCATCGGAGATTATTCCGTTACCGAAGGAAAACAGCTTTTCGATATGCTGTTTGAAAGCGAAGAGATCCGGGACGCTTACCTCGGCGCGGTGGGAACGGCAGAGCCATCCGGACGCAAACTTGTCCTGTTCATGGACTGCCCCGACTACGGCATAGATAACTATGTTTTCCACATTTACGAAAACGGATATGTTTCGACCAATTTCCTCAACTACGGCATAGAGTTCAAGATAGGCAGCGAGTCCGCCCGTAAGATCATTGCCTTCGCAAAGGAACATTCTTCCCCCGCCGAGCCGGTGTCCCGCGGGAATTATATCATCGGCGGCAGAGTCACCGAGATCGGCGACGGCTATGTCAGGATCGACGACTCCGTCCTCTTTAAGGACCAAAGCCGGGGAATGGTCTTCACCGTCCCCACGGACGATCTGCGCATCCGCCGCTGTATGGAATTCTCCCCCAAGCCGGAGGTAGGTGACACCGTGGCGGTGCTTATAGATCACGGCAGCGTCACCGCCGACGGCGTGGTTTCCGGCGCATATGACCTTGTTCAAGCCCTCCTCACCGAAGAGGGCGGGCTGTATATTCCGGAGTGAGTTTCCCCCCTTGATTATTCTCCCGAAGCGTGCTATAATAGTATCTGACAGCACAGCGCATAAGCGCTTATCACGAAACGGAGGAAATGAAAATGAAAATAGCCATAGGAAACGATCACGCCGCCCCGGAGCTTAAACTGGCGGTAAAGGCGCATCTTGAGGAAAAAGGATTTGAGGTCACGGACATGGGCTGCGCTCCCGGCGAGAGGTGCGACTATCCCGACGTCGCCGTGGCGGTTTGTGAGAAGGTCACGGGCGGGGAGTGCGATATGGGCATACTTATCTGCGGCACCGGCCTGGGGATGTCCTACGCGGCCAACAAGGTGCGGGGCATAAGGGCGGCTTGCTGCTCCGACCAGTTCTCGGCGCGTCTTTCCCGTGAGCACAACGACGCCAACGTGCTTTGCTTCGGCGCGAGAGTAGTAGGCGAAGGCACGGCCTTCGACCTTGTGGATGCCTTCACCTCCACGCCCTTCTCCGGCGACGAGCGTCATCAGAGAAGGATAGATAAGATCACGGCGATAGAAGGGCGCTGAGCGTTGGCGGAGTTACGGCAATATATGGAGGAACGGACTGTATGCTAAAACGGTTTTTGAGCCTGTTTGCTGCTTTCGGATTGAGCATTGCTGCTTTTAGCGTTGATGTTGAAGCGGCTCAGATAATAAAGAAGTATAAAAATCTGACGTATGAGATATACGGAGAAGAGATCATAATTCGAGGATATGATGAAGGTTCATCCGAGATCAATATCCCGAACACGATCGACGGCCTGCCCGTAACTCAAATTGCAAAACTGACAGATTTCAGCTATAAGAACAAGTCTGTTAAATCTGTGACTTTGCCTAAATATCTTCGCACTGTTGATGCCTATGCATTTATGAATTGCGGAATGAAGAGTATATCCATGCCTGATACTGTTACCAAGATCGGGAACAGCGCTTTTTCTGATTGCGATGAACTCTCTTATGTAAGATTAAGCAATAAACTTGAATCTATTCCGGAGATGTGTTTCAGAAACGATGATGCGCTTTCATCTCTCTACATCGGAAAAAGTGTTAAAAGCATCGGCTGGCAGTCTTTTTACGGATGCGGTTCCCTGACAGAGGCCGTTATTCCGGCAAGCTGCGAGAAAATACATAATGATGCGTTCAATGAATGCCGTGCTTTGGAAAGTATTACGATACTTAATCCCGAAATGAAATATGACGACTGGTCTTATCTGAAGCCGTATGGTTACTATAATTTTGGCAACACCGTAGATAAAAACCTTATCGTTTATTGCTATGAAGGTTCAACGACCGAGGAATACTGCAAAAGCGTCGGGCTGAAATATAAATTCATCAAAGGAATTAAAGATGCTTCAATATCTATCCCATGCGCTTCCTACACTTACCGCGGCCGCGGCATCAAGCCTACGGTCACCGTCAAGGACTCGTCCGGCAAAAAGCTCACCAAAGGCACCGACTATACTGTTTCATATTCCAACAATACTAACGTTGGCACGGCAACGATCACTGTTACCGGCAAGGGTGCGTATACCGGCACGCTGAAAAAGACCTTCAAAATAAAACCCCTCGATCTTTCGTCGAGCTATGCGAAGGTCAGCATCCCGTATTCGAGCTATACCTATTCCGGCAGTGAGATAAAGCCCAAGGTCACCGTTAAATTCAAGGACGGCGATGTTATCCCTGCCTCTGATTTCACGCTTTCATATTCCAACAACGTCAAGGTCGGGACGGCGGCGATCACCGTCAAGGGCAAGGGCTCCAACGTGACGGGCACTTATAAAAAGACCTTCGTTGTCAAGCCCGCCAAGAACGAGATCACCAGTCTTACCTCCACTAAGGGAGCCTTCAAGGTCAGCTGGAAGAAGGGCACAGCCGGCACCGTCGGCTATCAGGTGCAGTACTCCACCGACAAGAATTTCAAGACCAATGTCCACAGCTACACCTCGACGAAGCTCTCCGACCTCTCCGAGAATTTCTCCAAGGTGCCGAAAACGGGGGAGACCTGGTATGTCAAGGTACGCTCCTTCTACACCAAGGACGGCAAAGCAAGCTCCACGCGCTACGGCAATTACAGCGCGGTGAAGTCCGTAAAGATAAAGTAAGCTCCCGCAAGGAAACAAACCAAAACAGCCGGACGTATCACAAGATACGTCCGGCTTTCATATTATGTTATAGGTTATGTTATAGGCCGGGGTCGTGCTATCAGCCTCGGTCACAGCTCGACGTGGCTGCACAGGATGCCCCGGGGAGTTATGTCGATGAATGCGTAGCAGGGGCGGCGGCCGTCCCGGGGGAGAGCGGCGCTGCCGGGGTTAAGTATGTGTACCCCGTCGTAGTATTCGTAGAAGCGGGTGTGGGTGTGGGCAAAGAGAGCGATCTGAGCATCGACTTCCTTGGCCTTGTAAAAGACTCTTTCCACCGTGTACTTCACGCCCCAGTTGTGTCCGTGGGTGAAGAACACCTTGGTGCCTTCGGCGTCATAGACCCCGAAATCCGGCGCAGAGGAGGAATAGTCGCAGTTACCTGCCACATTCAGGATAGTCTTGTCGGGATAGGCCTTGCGCATACGGTCAAGGTCGGTCTCGCCGTCACCGAGGAAGATAAACACGGGGGCGTCCTCGTTGCGGGCAAAGATCTCCTTCACCGCCCGGTAATTGCCGTGAGAATCGGCAAAGACTATTATCCGCACTTACACCCCTCCCTATTGAATTTGTTCTATCTTCTATTATTATAACATAAATTTTAATATATGCAATAGGAAAAGGAGAATTTTTTATGAGCAATTTTAAAAATCCGGACAGCAAAGCGGTGTCTGCGCTGCTGAGCCTGGCGGCGTCGAAGTTCGGGACCACTCCGGAGCAGCTGGAGGCCATGCTGAAAAGCGGAAAAGCCGACCGGGCGGTGAGCGGTCTGCCGAAGGACCAGCAGGATAAGCTGAGGGCGGCCCTTGCGGACCCCGAGGCCGCAAAAAAGGTGCTTTCGTCGCCGCAGGCAAGGTCGCTTATGGAAAAGCTGAAAAAGAAGTGATGCACTTATGGACGATCTGATGGAAAAGCTGCAAAGCGTACTCAACGACAAGGAGAGTATGCAGCAGATCCGGGAACTGGCGGATATGCTGGGGGGCGGGCAGGAGAAGCCGCAGTCCCCGCCGGAGGGAGCGCCCCCGGAGGGCCTGCCCTTTGACATCACGAAGCTGATGCAGCTCCAAGGGGCGATGTCCCAGGCAGGCAAGGGGGACAAGAACATCGCCCTGCTGACGGCGCTGCGTCCGCTGCTGAAGGAAGAAAACCAGGTCAAGCTCGACCGTGTTATAAAACTGTTCCGGCTGATGGCGCTCTGGCCGGTGCTGAAGGAGAGCGGCCTGCTCGGAGGGGATCTGTTTGGCGGACTTTAACGAAAAGGACCTGAACACCATGCGTCAGGACGCGCTGCGGCGGATGCGGGAGATGCAGCGCAGGGCTATGCCCCGTCCGCCGGAAGAGGGGCCGTCTCCCAAGCCTCGGGAGGGGAGCACCTTCCCGCTGTTGGGGGCCCTCGCCGGCGGTGAGCGGGGGAGCAGGACCTTTAACATAGGCGGCATGGCGATAGACGAAGAGAAGGCGATGATCGCCATGCTCATTTACATACTTTACAAACAGGGTGCGGACATCAAGCTGCTGCTGGCGCTGGGGTATCTGCTGATGTGATAGCGGCGGGGCTGAACGAAGTTGTAAGCCCAAACGCGAAGCGCATTCCGCAGTCCGGGGCGCGTCAGCGACGACGCCCGCCGCCGCCCATAAGCGCACCGAATATGGGTCCCGTTCCCGCGATGTTCAGAAGCTGTATCAGCAAAGCCTTCCGGGTCTTTACCGGCATAAAATCGACCCCGTCGTTTTCGGAGACCGCAGGTGTCACGCGGTCATCGGGATCTCAAGCCTCCGGGCCCCTTATCTTCCCGATATACCCTATGTATGCAAAAAGCGCTCACATAAACCAACGGTGCGAATGTGAGTGCTGTTAATATTACACAACCTCCGATAAGACATACTGCAAACATAGATCCTTCCTCCTTTCTGTTTGTATTTGTTTTTGTTGTTTTCCTTTTCTTTGACTACATTATACCACACCGAACAGGACAACACCCGGACAAAAAACAGGCTTTTTGAAAAAACTTGAAAAAATCTTTTGTTCTGTGATATGCACAAAAAACAGCGTCCTGCTTTGTGCAGAACGCTGTATATATGTGTTGCTTCGGATAAATGCTGTGAAGATCAGTCGTCCTTGGACTTGGTCTCGGCGCTCTTGATAGCTTCGTCAACGTTCTTGGCAAGGTCCAGCTTCTGGAACTCGTCGTCGTCGTACATATACATCTTGAAGCCCGGGGTCTTGTCGAACTGTGCCTCGGCTTCCTTGATGCTCACGCCCAGAACGTGGCCGCCCTTGGTGCGGTCCTCGCTGATGAAGTGGAAATGCCAGCCCGCGGTGTTCAGCCCGGAGCAGTAATCGGGGCAGTACAGAGCCACCAGCGAGCCCTTGATATCCTTGAACTCAAACTCCCTCTGAGTCTCTTCAAGCGCCTTGTCAAGCATCTTGTAGGGCTTCACCTGCTTGGTCTCGCTCCTTGCCTTGACGCTGGAGAACTCTCCGTTGATCTTCACCATATAGAACATATTCTTGTTGGGCAGGACGTATTCGTCAAGGGTCTTTTTCAGAGCGCCGATGTCCTTTACGTCCTTGAGCGCCATAGTATCGTCAACATCAAAGAAGGTCACATTGGAGAAGGGGATCATCTCGTCGCCGGCGGGCTTTTCGATGTCTCCGTCGGCATTAGCCCTGTATACCTCTCCGTCAATGACGATCATTTCGCCGTTGACGCCGTCAAAGGTGCCGAGGCCCGTATCTCCCTTTTCCTTCAGCGCATCGACGGACAGGATACCGTCATAGAAGCCCTGCACCAGCGACTGGAGCATCGCCACCTGATATATAGTCTCGGTGTTGACGGGCTCCATAGGCTCCTCGAAAACATCCTTGTCCAGCGGAACGGTTATGCCGAGATACTCTTCAAGGGTGAGACCCTTCTCGGTGATCTCCTTGGCGGGCTCTTCGCCCACATAGCGGATATGCCAGGGCTCGTATGAAAACTTGGTGATGTCTTCCTTGCCCTCGGCGTAATGGAGGATAAAGCCGTACTTCGCCAGCTTTTCGTGTATCTTTGCCCATATGTCGGTGTGCTTCACAAGGTCCTCGTTGTAGATGACGTTCTCGCCGTCAACGATAAGATAAAGGTCTATTGCAAGCCCCGTGTGATGCTCGGAATAACCGGGGACGGCTACCGTGTTTTTGGCATACTCGGTGCCGTATCTCTCGCGGTAGCGCACCATTAACTCCACCTGCTCCGCAACGCTTCTGTATCCGGTGTCGATATCGACGAACACGCCTTCCTTTTCCAGTTCGGCCTTCAACTTCAGATAAGCGTCATAGGCCCGCTTCTCGACGGTGACCTCGTACTCCTGGCCGTTCATGACAGTGACCATTTCGGTCTTTTCCTCCCAGTCGTCGGGGAGCTTGTAGCCGTGGGAAACGAAGGTGAGATAGTCGGTGCCGTCAATGATATTGGTCTTTTTCTCCGCGGGAGCTTCGGCGGTGCTGTCGGCCTGGCTTTCGGTGTCGGGAGTGCTTTCCGCAGACTTGCTTTCCTCTGCTTTGCTTTCGGCAGCGGAGGACTCTTCCGCTTTGCTTTCGGAGACCGACTCCGTTTTGCTGCTGTCGGGCTGCCTGGAGCTTGAGTCGCTGCCCGCACAGCCTGTCATTAAGGTGCCGAAGCACAGCACAAGGCTTGTAAGCAAGGCAAGTGTCTTTTTGGTCATGGTATCATTCCTCCTGATATGAGTATTATCAAAATCAAGGTCGTGTTCTCTTTTCCTTCGATCCGGCCTTTATAAACATTATTACTTCTATCTGTGCTTTCCCGTGCGGAGATAGAACTCCTTCTTTTCCTCGTAAAGCACTTCGTCGGCTTTTTTATACAGTATTTCTATGGTGCTGCCCTCAAACCGGAAGGCATAGCCGATAGAACAGGTATAATCAGTTTTTGCCACTTCCTTACGGATGCGCTCGATAAGCGACATGACCTCTGTTTCGAGATTTCCGATGCAGAGGATGATATATTCGTCGCCGCCGATACGGTAGACCCGCTGGCCGCGTCTGGATGCTTTCAGAAAGCAGTCCGCGAGGGCTTTCAGCGCCGTATCGCCTGCGACATGACCCTTGCTGTCATTGAGCTCCTTCAAGCCGTCCATATCAATGGTGACTACCGCCGTAACAGAGGCCGCGTACTTTTCCGTATCGGAATAGTAGCTTTGCCGGTTCAGCAGCTTGGTGAGAGGGTCGCGCTTGGTGTACTGCTGCAAAAGGAAAATGTAGTACATCGTCAGATCCACAGCCACGGTTATATTGAACCACTGAACGGAGCCGTCCGCGAACAAGGGGAACACAAGACATATCACCGAAGTCACCGACATAAACACGACTATGCCGTAATCCTCCTTCTGGACCAGCTTGTTCCTGAACACTCTGTAGATCAGATAAGCCATATACAGAGCATCGACAAAATATGTCAGAAAGCCCAGCATTCCCCGGACGAAATGGTTTTCCTCATTAATGTAAAAGACTATCCCCGTCGGAACGGAAATAAAGCACAGCACCGCATTGATGACCGCAGGGATATAGAGATACAGCTTATGCATAGGGTACACGATCAGTATGATGTTTACCAGTATGAAAGTGATAAGGCTGTAATCCGTCGCACTGAGGAGCGGTCTTATCACCGTGTATTCCGCCTGTTCTGAGAGATATGTTTCGATATAGTCTGAAACGGAATACAGAAAGATCATTCCGTATGTCACGGCTATGCGGATGACCATTCTTCTCTCCAGATGGATGTCCAGATAAAGAACGATCAGTATTCCTGTCAGCAGCACCAGCAGTCCCCAATGCTCCGAGAGATAGCTTGAAAATGTCATAGGCAGATCCACCTCCCTTTTGTATATGTCACCTGTTAACGGTTTTGAGAAAACGCTTCCTGTCGTACATCTTCCTGTCGGCACGTTCAAAGACATCCGAGAAGGAAGTGTCGGTCCCGGGATCGAAAATTGCCATACCCGTTGCCAGCTCCACAAGCTCGAGAGCGCGGTTGAGCTCTATCCTGTCATCAAAGTTGGCAAGCAGATCATTACGGTTGTTGTAATCGCTGTGCTCCAGCAGCACCACAAACTCGTCGCCGCCGATGCGGTAGACAGGACTGTGGGCAAACTTCTGGCAGATCATCATGCAGCCGTCCCGGATGAATCTGTCCCCTTCCTCGTGGCCCCTGGTGTCATTGATGTCTTTCAGACCGTTGATGTCAAAGACGATGATGCCGAATTCCAACTCCTCGCCCTCGGCAATGCTCCTGTCTATCTGCTCGGTCATTTCAAGATAAGCGTGACGGCTCTTTACGCCTGTGAGAGGGTCGGTATTTGCGGCTGTCCTGGCGGTACGGAGAGCCTGCTTGGATTCCTTCTCCTGCTGCAAAAGGGTCTCCAGCTTGATGCGGTATTCCTGCTTTTCGTCCTCGATGATGAAGGTGTGCAGCAGGCAGGTGCCCAGCATACAGCCAATGGAATACATCGGCAGCAGCGGATTGAATACCTGAATGAACACCAGCAGCAGCATGACCAGTCCGAAAACGCTTATGGCGCGGTAGCGCACCCGCTTGCTTGCCTCGGTCTTGAAGCTCAGCACCATCGTATGTACCGAGATCCCGGAAAACAGCAGCAGCTGGACTGCCAGCATAAGATAGCGCAGTGTCCCGGGGATGTATTCACCGGAATCGTTTATGTCGAACAGCACCGGCGTAAAGAAATTGACTATCAGCATCGGCGGAGTCAGCGCAAAAAAGATCTGTCCCGCTCTTTTGGTCATTGTTCCGAAGAGATCCTTTTCGTCGAGGTAGTCGGTGGTGTAGGATGTCCACAGCATTACCAGAAGTCCCATGGCAAGGAAGTAAAGCACGGTATCGGCGTAGATCATTGTGATAAACTTCTTGTCGTCAAAAAATCCCCAGAGAATGTCTGTCACATAATAGAATATCGTTCCGAAAAGAAAGCGGCGGTATGACCTGTTTTTGAGAACGATCTCCTCGCTGGTCTTTTTCATAAGCACGTCGTAGTTGGTGATAAGCTGAACCAGCAGTGCGAGGATCCCTATACTTGCATATATCATACATTGCCTCCGTATAAAGCGATCTGCGGGCGGAAAGGTCTACACAGTGAGCTTTCTGTTCATTGGCTCGGCTGTTATTCTTTCCCTTACGGGATAGCGCAGATAACGCAGTACATCTCCAAGTTTTTCCGCATCATAGGGCTTGATAAGATACCCGCCCGCGTAAATGCGGTGCAGCAGGAGCGCGTCGCGCTCGCTGGCCTTCGAGGCCGTGCCGATGTAGTTCGTATACGGATAATTCCCGTACAGCTCGCTCAGCAGATACATTCCGCTGCGTTCCTGTATCTCCACATTGACAAACAGCACATCGTAGGGCTTGTATTTGCAGGCATTGGGGATACTCCGCACATCGGTGAAACCGCTGAACAGAAGATCGTTCCCGACTATCTCCCGCAGGAGAGCTTCCAGTTTTTCCAGCCCCTGCTGTTCGTCATAGGCATATACTATCATAGGCACACCCCTTTATGTTGTAATGCTATGCTTCTATTATACCAAATGAAGTGTGCAAGAAGTGTGCAAAAACGGTCTTCAAATATGAACATAGTATTAAGAATTATGAATACGCTGTAAATATTATGTATAATTTGTTATTTATCATAAAAAAGCCGGTCATACAGACTGGCTTTTCTATCCTTACTAAGCTCGTATCACACAAACCACCCGAATTGCTCCGGCAGTTCGGAGGGGGTTCCCTCCAATGTAAGTTTTTTCATGTTCAGCCCGATGCTTCCGCGTTTCTTCACCAGCGCCTCACCGATGCCGCGCTCCTCAAAGCGGTCGCGCAGATCTTTGATATGCTTTCGCAGACGCTCCTGCTTTTCGGGGTTTCCCTCCCAGAATATCCCCACAAGCTCGCCGTTTGTGGCGATAGCCCCGTTTTTATAGACCAGATAAGCCAGCAGTTCCCCGGTCAGCCCGCGCTCAAACTGCAAAGGCTCGCCGTTGTAAAAGGCTCCGAAGGGCTCGCTGCATCTTATCACAAGGGCTTTTTCGGGCTCGGCAGGCAGCCGCAGATATTTCAGCGCTTCCGTAATATCCTTTTCGCCGAAGGGCTTTGTCACAAATGCCGCACAGTGAAGCTGATGACCGATCAGCGCATATTCGGAATGCCCGGTAATGAAGATCAGGTCGATCATGCCGTACCGTTTATTCAAAAGCCTTGCGGCGTCCTCGCCTGTCAGATCGGGCATTTCAATATCCAGAAAAACAATGCGTATCCCCTGGTTTTCGATGATCTCCAGGCCCTCAGCGGCGTTGTCCGCAAAGAAATGACTGCCCTCAGGGTCGATCTTATTGAGAATAAACCGCATAAGGACCAGTATCGCGGGATTATCGTCTATCGTGATCGTTTTCATTTCATTCCTCCATATATTTGAGCCGCACGACGGCGCTGGTGCCCGTCTCGTCCTGGGAGATCGATAATGTCCCCATTCCCGAAGCATTCAGCCGCAGCCTTACGTTTTCAAGGCCGATGCTTTTGCGTTTTGTCTGCTGCTCCGTCAGCTTGTTTCCTCCGGAGCCGTCGTCCTTAACTTCAATTTCGATGTATTCCGGTTCATCCCGCACAATGATCCTGACCGTCCCGCCTTTTTTGTATGTGCCTATCCCGTAGCGGACAGCGTTTTCCACCAGAGGCTCGACGCAGAGCGCCGGGAGCAGGAAACGGTCGATCTCTATGTCATATTCCACTTTCAGTTTTTCGCCGTAGTTCAGCCTTTCAAGATCGAGGTAGGCTTTGATGCATTTCAGCTCCTCCTCGAAGGGGATCATTTCGCTGCCGGTCATCGCCGTGAAATTTGAACGCAGATAATTCCCGAAGCTCTCGATGCCGTTATATGCCACGGGATTATCCGTACATTTCGACTGAAGCGCCATAAGGGAATTATATATGAAATGCGGCTGTATCTGAGCCACGAGCAGCCGTACTTTGCTCTGTTCCAGCTCCTGCTTGCTTTTTTCAAGCTCGTAAGCATAGCGGACAGTGATCTGCGTTTTGTTCTGTTCATAGAGGATGAACATGATAAGTGCGGCGGATATGACCATGATATTGTTCATGCTCACAGGCATGATGCTCCCGCTGACCAGACCGATTATCGGAAGCACGGTAGCAGTCACGATGATCTTTTTGAGGAATCCGCCGAGCTTCCGCCAATTTGCCGCAATGACCGCACCGATGAAAACGAATGCGACGATCGTTACAGACTGCCAGAGCCAGTATCCCCAGGAGCGTATATATCTGTTTTCGTCATTGATCCGATACAGCGCACCCGTGAAGGGCGTTAAAGCCAGCAGAACGAACAGCGGTATCTGTAAGAACTGAAAGCCCGTAAAGATCTTTCGGAGCCTTTCTTTTTCAAGGGCCTCTGCAATATGCTTTTTGATGACCCAGAGGAAAAACAAAGTCAGCAGACCGCCGACAGTATAATATCCGAACACACCGATATTCACCACATAACCTGAAAATTCGTTTTGCACACCCATGAACAGGATATCCACAATATCAAAGAGATCGTAAAGGAAGATCGCTGCATAAAAAACCACAAGCTCCTTGGTCATCGGTATCCTTACCTGCTTCATCAGTTCATCGGTCTTGTCATGCCGGATCCCGATCAGCATGGTAGAGAGCAGGAGCAGAAGGATCAGTTCGTTCCAGCTTTCTATGACGATCTGTATAAATGATGCCCAACCGATACGCTCGATCAGTTCCGTCACTGCGATCAGCTCCTTTTGATACGTTCGTGTTTATCTTTCAAATCTGATCCCTTAGGAGATCTTTATTCCTCATACGCTTTCAGAATAATTATATAACCGATCCGGCCAAATGTAAAGAGGAAAGCAGAAAAAAAGAAGGGATCCGTGTTTTTGAAAATGCTTTTTTACGAAATCCTGACTTGATACTCTCAATGTTATGTGTGATAAAAAAGCTGTATTCTATACACAAACAGCCTGTCAAATGCGGCAGCGGCCTCATTGATCATTCATTGTTCTTTATTCATTCCTTCCGCCTCTGCCGCTCTTCAAGATACTCCAGGACTTCTCCCGCAAGACAGTACAGCACCGAGCAGACCGGCACCGATATGAACATCCCGAGGATGCCTCCCGCCGAGCCTCCCACTGTAACCGCCAGCAGCACCCATAAGGGCGGAAGGCCCACGCTCCGGCCCACCACCCGGGGGTAGATAAGATTGTCCTCCAATTGCTGGAGGATCGCCATGAACAGCAGGAACCAAAGCGCCTTCTCAAAGCTGATGAACATGATGAAGAAGGCTCCCGCCGCCGCCCCTACAAATGCGCCTATCACCGGGATGAAGGCCGTCACCGTCACCAGCACTCCCACTTCAAGGGCGTAGGGAAAACCGAATATCTCCATTCCCACGATGCACAGCAGCCCGAGAATGCAGGCCTCCGCTGTCTGTCCCGCGATGAAGTCCGAGAAGGTGCGCTTGCACATCCCGCAGACCCGGACAAGCCTCCGGGCGGCGGCTTCGGGCAGCAGAGCCTCTGCCACACGGCGTGCCTGCCCCTTGAGGCGCTCCTTTTGAAGGAGCATATACACCGCGAAAAACAGCGCCAGCACAAAGGTCACCAGCCCCGAGAACAGTGACACCGCGATGTCCAGCGTGCCGGACAGGGTGCGGAACATCACCTCGCTGCTTCGCAGCACCGACTCTATCTTCCCCGTGATGCCCTCCGGGGACCAGTCCCCCGAGGGCAGGATGCTTTTCAGCAGAGATGAGCCCTCCACCGTTTCCGAAAGGGACTCCGCCAGCTCCGGGACCCTGTCCGAAAGCTGCGAGACGGTTTCGGCCAGCTTCGGCATCACCAGCGATACCGCCAGCACCAGCACTCCCCCGAGGATAACAAGGGTCATCAGCAGAGAGACCGGCCGACGGAGCTTGTCCTTGATAGGGCCGCAGCCCTTGTCCGGGCGGAAGAAGGTCCGCTCGGCAGCGCTCATAGGGACGTTTATTATCATAGCCAGCAGGATCCCGAGAAATACGGGCTTCAGCAGTTCCAGCACCGTGCCCAGGGCGCTCATCACGTCCCCGAAGCCGAAAAGGACCCGCAGCAGCACCGCCCCGAAGGCCGCCGCCGCCAGCAGCCGGAGAAAAGCCTTATCTTTTAACATATATCTATCCTTTCGGGAAAACGAATAACAGTTGATAATGGATAGCTGACAGCTGACAATGAAGGTATCGCCTGCGGCGGGATCATGTCCCTTCGGACACGGCCCAAAGGCCCAAAAGGGGAGTGTTCCATACCGTCGGAGGAGATACAGCAATTATCCATTATCACGCGGTTTGTTTTGCTTATTTTTCCCAAAGCGGCCCGCGATATACCCGAAAAACGTTCCCTGCCGTCCGCGCCGGAATATGTACCGCCTGCGCCGTTATCGGTGCAGTTTGCGCTTTTCTGCTTGACATATTCACAGAAATTTTGTATAATCTTTACAGTAATCATAACTTTAAAAGCTGATATTTGTGCAGCTTTAAGAGGTGGTAGCGTTGAAGGAAAAAGGAACATCCCGGGTGATTTCCGAGTGCCCCAAGTTCGTGTGCCTCGAGTGCAGATCAAAAAAAGGGCGCTCCCACGAGGAAGGGTGCAGTTTTGCCCGCCCGGATCTGAAATGCTCCGAATGCTGTTTTGAGCCTATCTGCAAACGTCCCGACCGCAGGAAGGCGGTGGGTGACGAATGAAGAGGGTAAAGCTGATCTTTGAGGAGGACGACTCCCTTGAGGACATTGAAGTCACCGTCAGAGCATCGGAGCGGGACGGCCAGGTGGATGGGCTGATAGCCTCTCTGGGCAGCGGCAGCAGCACGGTGACCGTCACCGATGAAAACGGCGCGGTGAAGACGGTAAAGTCCGACAGCATCCTGCTGATCTCGGTGAACGACAAGCAGCTGAACATCGTCACCGAAGAGGGGACCTACACGATGCGGCGTTCGCTGCAAAGCATCGAGAGCATACTTGACCCGAAGCAGTTCATGCGCATATCGAGATACGAGCTGATAAATCTCTCCAAAGTGGAGCATTACGATTTCACCCTGCGTGGTACGCTGAGGATAGAATTCGGCAACGGCGTTGAGGCGTGGGCGTCAAGGCGGTGCATAGCGGCGATAAGAAAGAGATTGAAGGGGTGAGCTTAACCGCGAAGCGAGTTCCGCGGTCCGTAAGGGAGCATCCGAACCCCTTCGGATGCTCCCTCAACGCAGGTCGGATACACCCTAAACGCAGGAGGATTTGCGTTTTCGGGCGTATATCAAAAACCGCACTAAGCAGTCATTTCTTGAACCAAAAAACAGTCATATATCAAAATGTAAAAAGGAGTGAAGTCTATGCTTGAAAAAACCTTGAAACGCGCCGGAATGGGAGTGCTGATCGGCATTGCCGCCGGGTATGTCATCGCGTTTCTGATGTCCCACGGCGAGGCGATCTCGCCGGAGTTTACCGAGTTTATCGGCGATAAGTCGGCGGCAGTGTTCATCCAGACAATGCTTATGGGCATCCTCGGAGCGGTGTGCTTCGGGGGCATGAGCTTCTATGACGTCGGGAGCTGGAGCATGGTCCGGACTATGCTTACCCATTTTCTCACGATCACGGCGGTCTATGTTCCCCTTTCCCTGTTCCTGAGGTGGTTCACCTCGGCAGGACCGCTGCTGATAATGCTGGGCGCAATGGCAGCCGCCTATGTCATCATATGGGTGATATTGCAGACGGTCTACAGCACACAGGTCAAAGACCTCAACAGACTCAACGACCGGAACGGTTTTGACAGTGCAAATAATAAATCCATAAATTAACGGAGGTGCAGAAAATGAATAGGATCAAAGAAAGAAGGAAACTGAGCAGAAGGCTGCTGTCGCTGCTGTCGGCGTCGGCGATGTGCTTTAGTATGCTGCCGATGAGTGTTACAGCAGAGGAAACGCCCGGCCCTACGGGCGTTACAGCTGAGCTTACCGGCGTCATCAATCTGGCTGTTTCGCCGCCCATGATGTCTGATGGGCACAATCTTTACACGCAGGATTCAGACGGAAACTTTACTGTGCTTGTCGGAGAAGATCCGACAAAACAGGTTCCGACCGGCTATTTGCGCGTTGGTCTGGAATGGGATCATGATCCCATTGCAGCGGAATATGAGCTTTATGCCGACGCGGTTCAGTCTGATGGCTCTACGCGCTCTGTAACCGGTCCCATTACATCTTGGCCGGGCATGATCACGACTGTGGGGAACAAGGATCAATGTACGCTCGACGTCAGGGTTATCGGAACGGAGTCTCAGATGCGTATCCTGAAAGTGGCAAATGCATTCCTCGCGTCAAAATTTGTCAATGATCCATCGGCTCCTATGGTTTACCCGGAAGATGTGATCGGACAGGTAAACAAAGAATTGCAGCCGCTTACGGGAAAAGAGGAGACAGTTCCGCAGTGGAATTCCAGCGATCCCGATTATGGAGCAAAAGAAAGGAATAAGATCTATGATCCGCTGGATACGGCGATCTTCCGTTTGCATGATGAAGCAGGTAACAATGACCTGCCGGCGGATAAGGCAAAGATGAACGCATCAGAGGAGAATGCGCTTCTTGAAAGCATCGCCACACTGGCCGACGACGGCACCGGCGCAAACAAATCTGCACTTTTGGCAGACAGGGAAGAGCTTTCGGTCATTGTCGAATCTGTTGATAAAAACTACAGCCCCATCGGAAGTTCCGAGCCGGTGATCTTTGAGGTCGTCAAGGATAACCTTGGCAAGAAGTTCACAAATGAGAAAGAGAAGATCGCGCAGATACCCGAAGGCAAGACACTTATCTGCGACGGCACACATCAGACAGGTGTTGAGGCCGGCACAGGCTACACCCTTTCGGGTCAGACCTATGCAGTAGGTGTCGGCGAATATCAGGCTACGGCAGCTCTTAATGAAGACTACAAGTGGTCGGACGGCTCGGCTGAGCCGAAGACTATAAACTGGTCGATAGTTCCCGCAAACCTGAGCCAGTCCGAGCCCGTATTCCCCGAGGGTAAGGACAGGGACAGCTACTACACGCAGGAAGAAGCCGAGACCATAGGCTTGAAGATCGGCGAAAAGGTCCTCTCAAAGGAGACCTACACCGTGAGCGTCACCGAAAAGGACGAGTTTATATGGTCTGTTAAGTTCGGTCCGGTGGTGAAGATGTCGCAAGGTTCAAAGACGATCGAGGTCAACAAGCCCTGCGTCCACGAAAACACCGGAAGAGTTTACTATAATTACAGTGCTTCGACCCACGCGGTACACTGCCAGAAGTGCGATATGATCATAGGGTTCGAGGATCACGTCTGGGAGTCCAAGACCGACGGTGAAGGCAAGGCTATCGCAGAGTGCAAGTTCTGTGAAGCCAAGAAAAACCGCATAATGTTCCTGGAAGGCGAGAACCAGGAAGTCATAAAGCCGACGGAGCTGCTGCCCTTCCGCATCGACGCGGACTTAGGCGATCTCAAAGAGGTCAAGTGCGGGCCTGTGAGCAAGGACGGGGCCGAGCAGCTGAAAACTCTCACGCCCGGCACCGACTACGATCTCAAGAGCGGCAGCACCATCATCACGCTGACGGAATCCTATCTGAATACCCTCACGGCGGGAGAATACAAGCTGGTGGCATACTTTGAAAACGGCGTAGCCTTCACGACCTTCACGGTCAAGTTCCTCCTCGGCGACGTTGACGGCAACATGAGGACCAACATGAAGGACCTGACGGAGCTTCAGCGTTATGTCAACGGCTGGGGCAACCCCATCAACATGATAAATGCCGATCTTGACGGCAACAGCAAGCACAACATGAGGGACGTCGCAGAGCTCCAGAAGCTGCTGAATTCCCAATAAGCAGTAACGTAAGCGAAGAACACAGCTTATGATCCGGCGCAAAAAGAGCCGGCCGAGGATCCTCGGCCGGCTTTTCTTCCTGTCGTAAAAAAATTGTATTTTTTTCGTTTTGCCTCTTGACAAACCGAAAAAGATGTGCTATAATGTCTTTCACAAACAAAACAGGACCTATCCAAGCGGTCTCACATAAGTGAACAGTTATCTGTCTGATTTTCAAAGAGGAATTATTCGAGGTTTTTTGGCGCCCGAAGTATGCCCTCTTGAGGATCAGATTTTTTTGTACTTCGGCGGCAGAAACTTGCAGCTTGAAAAATGAACAGCAGACGGCAACGCCGTTGACTGTTCCATATCGGAGGTGCCTCCGGCGCGGCAGCCCCTTTCGCAAGGGCTGTGGAGCGCACCCCGACTTATCCACGCACACGTTCACTTATATAAACAAGATCTACCGAAAAGGAGAGACCGCTATGAAAAAGAGTATAACCGTTTCCGAATCCGAACGCATCTTATTCAGATCCTATAATTCCTTCTCCACGATAGTGGTGGAGATCAGCGAGGGCAGGCTGCTAAGCCGCCCGGAGCTTCCCGAACTGGACCCCGATTTCACCGATATCATGAACTACGCCGCCGCCCAAAAAAAGCGCGTGGTGCCCATGACTTCCGAGTACTTCGATGTCTATTACCTCTTCGTAAGGACCGATGGCAAGGGCGGCACCTTTCAGGCTCTCGCCGAGCTGGATGAGCTTCTCAGCGACCCGGATTTCTACTGCGGCACCGTGATCTACATGGACCGCCTGTCCGGTGACAGCTTCGGCATAGGCGAAAAGATACTGGCAAAGACCAACGTCCCCTACGTCTACCACGACGGTGAAAGAGTCGCCGAATTCAAGCCGACGAAGCGCGGCGGGGAAAACTACAGCGTCAGCTACACCCTGGCTGATATGTTCAGCTTCTGCAAAGAGCGCATCGTCGGCCAGGACGAGCAGCTCCGCAAGGCCCTGTACCTTATCGACAGATTCGTGGTGGATATGTCCGGCGGCAGCAGACCGGAAATAGCTCCCAACTTCTTCCTCACCGCTCCCAGCGGATCGGGCAAGACCGAGCTTTACCGCTCGGTGAAGGCCTTCTTCCGCGAGAAGAAGCTGCCGATCCCGGTGGTCAGCTTTGACCTCACTCAGCTTACTCCCGCAGGCTATGCCGGCAGCAGCGTGACGGACATAGCCGACGCTATCCTCTCAGATAAGGACTTCTCCCGGAGCGGATGTGCGATCTGCTTCCTTGACGAAGCGGACAAGAAAATGCTCCCCAGCACCAACAGTTCCGGCGAGGACTTCAACGCCCAGGCCCAGACCAACCTGCTCAGGCTCCTTGAAGGGTGCAGGGTCAAGGGCAGTGTCAAGCCCGACAGACACTCATTCGACGACCTTTTTGACGAAGAGGAATTTCCCACCGTCGTGGACACCTCGCGGGTGCTGTTCATCCTTATGGGCTCCTTCCAGGATATCAGAGACCGCCGCTGCGACGGACGCAGGTCCGCAGGCTTCGGCTCCCGCTCCTCCGGAGAGGAAAAGAGCTTCTCCGACGACATCACCATCGACGAAATGATCGGTACCGGTATGCTGGAAGAGATCGCCGGAAGAGTTTCCCGGGTCATCAACTTCCACCCCGTTTCCCCGATCGGGATGCGTGAGCTCCTCCGCAGGAAGGCGGAACAGCTTGGCGCCGAGAGGAAAACCGAGATCGTCCTCACCGAGAGGGCCCTTGACGCACTGGTCCCCACCGCCTACACCCGCATGGGCATCAGAAAGCCCATGAACATCATCAGCGAGCTGGCCGACGACGCTCTGACCGAAGCCGCCTTCTCCGGTGTACTGGACACAGAAGGCGAGAACGTCATCGTCATCAGCAGTCTGACCGAAGCCGTCTTCCGCAAGCGCCGCTGGCGCCTCCCCGTCGAGGAGGAAGCAGCGGGCTGAGGAGCCTGCGAAAGCGCAAAAAGCCGTATATCCCCCGCAAAGGGGATATACGGCTTTATTGTTATGCTGTGTTTTGGCTTTATGCCAGCTCACGGTGGAGCTTAGCGAACTTGGGCGATTTGCTGTCGAGAGCGCCGAAGTCGCTGTCGGTGGGGATGTTCTTCATGCCGGCTTCCATATAGTTGCGGATAACGCCCGTCAGAATGAAGGGACGTACAAAGGTGGAGTGGATGATGTTCCAGAGAACGAAGCCTGCGATAGCTCCGGCGATAAGGGCCAGATTCTCGGAATTCCGGAAGAAAGCAGGAATGTCTATCTCGTTGCGGATCCCGGCCTCGGTGATCTCGGCGGCCAGCTTCTCAAAGGTGGTGCCGAATCTGGTGGCGATCATGTAGAAGATGCCGGTGAAGGCTCCGCCGATGACCAGCAGCGAAAGGATGCCCATGCCGAAGATGCGTCCCATATTTCTGAGCAGGGCCTTGCCGTTCTTGAAGAATATCACCGCGCCCTCGCAGGTGGACCGCCCGGAGGACTGATCCTGCCGGAAGAACACCCAGCCCAGGCAGCAGTCGCAGAGGAAGCCTATCAGCACCTGAACGGCAGTGGAGATTATTCCTCCTATGGTCTCGCCGGCGTCTCCGCCTATCGCTTTTCCGGCGGAGGTGATAAGATTTCCCACCTGCCGGAATATGCCCTTGATGATGCTTGTGGCCAGGTAATAGGCCGCAACGGTGGTGAACCGCTCCTTGACTATCCGCATACCCTCGTGGTAAACGTCATCGGGCAGCTCGTTTTCCGTGACGGCTTTGGTCATCATGGCTATCTGAGCTGCGTGGAAGGAATATCCCACGAAATGGGAGATAATGGCAATGATGATGATAGCGATGACGGCTCCTATCCCCAGGCCGATAAGGCCCTTGTCGCTGGTCTTTTCCAGGATCGCATAGCCTCCGGTGCAGAGCACCAGGAAGAGCATCAGCGAGAGAAAGCTCATCAGCAGCCGACGCAGGGAGAAGGTCAGCGTTTTCTTGTAGATTTCGGTATTTGACATTGTTTGTACCTCCTTTTTTTTCAAGGGAAATGCTCTCCTGCCTTACAGCACGGAGAGCTGTTCGTTTCAGTATATCACGTCGCCGGTGTCGATCTTGCTGACAACGTCAAGGATCGTGCGGAGAGCGGTGCTGACAGCCTGAAGATCTTCGTCAGACAGCTGTGCTGCTTTGGAAGCGCCTTCGGCAAGTGCAGCCTTCTTGGCGGCGTCAAGGTGATCCTTGGCCTTCTGAGTGAGAGTGATGTTGACTACTCTGCGGTTGGTCTTGTTCTGCATCCTGTTCACAAGGCCCTTGTCAACGAGCTGAGTAACTGCGCGGGTAGCCTGCTCGTTGCTGGTGCAGATCTTGGATGCGAGCTGCGACATGGAAAGATTGTCCTTTACCGCAAGGGCCAGCAGGATTATCTGCTGAGTGCGGGTCAGATCGTCCTCCAGCTTATCGAAAGATTCATACATCATCTTTCTTGCTCTCGGATAGAGCTCGAACATCGCGTTCACACATTCTTTTCTGGCTTTTTCATTCATTTGGGATTCCTCCTTAAAGAATTTTACTTTTCTGTTACTTTTTACCTTGGCTTGACAATAGCTCCCACCGGACACTTCACTTTGCATATCCCGCAGCTTACGCAAAGGGAACTGTCGATGACCGCGTGATTGTTTTCCACCTTGATAGCCTGCTTGGGGCAGTTTTTGGCGCATATACCGCAGCCGATGCATCCGGCGGAGCAGATGCTCCGGGTGATCTTTCCGAGATCGTCCGAGGCGCAGGCGACTTCTATCTTCTGCTTCTCGGGTCTGAGGACGATCAGCGCGTTGGGACACTCCTTGACGCAAAGTCCGCAGCCTATGCACTTGTTTATATCCACAACGGCTATCCTGTCCTTTACGGAGATCGCTCCTTCGGGGCAGACCTTCACGCAGTCGCCGTAGCCCAGGCATCCGCTGGTGCAGGTCTTGGAGCCGTTATAGAACCTGTTGGAGGCGGCGCAGCTTTCTATGCCGCCGAAGACATATTTATGCGTCGTTTTATTGCAGTCGCCGCTGCACCTTACGAACGCATGGAGCTTTTCGGCTCCCTGATCGGCAACTCCCATTATCTCCGAGAGCTTAGCCGACACCGCCGCCCCTCCCGGGCGGCAGAGGTTGCACGGCGCCCCGCCGATGACGGCATTAGCGTAATCCGCGCAGCCGGAATATCCGCAGGAGCCGCAGTTGACCTGGGGCAGCGCCTCGGTCACGGCTTCCAGCCGCGGGTCTGTCTTTACGGCGAACACCTTGGAGACCACCGTCAGCAGCACTCCCGACACCGCTCCCAGCACCGCGAATATCCCGATAGGAATAATATAACTCATTTTGCGAAATATCACCCCTTCCAATGCTTAAAGGCTCATTCCCGCGAAGCCCATGAAGCTGAGGGAAACTATCGCCGCAGCTATCAGGGTGGCGGGGACGCCCTTGAATGTCTCGGGGATGTCGGAGTCCGCGATCCTCGCCCGGACGCCCGAGAACAGTACCAAAGCCAGCGTAAACGCCAGCCCCGTACCGAAGGCGTTGGCTATGGACTGTCCGAAGCCGTAGCCCTCGTCTATGTTCGCCACCGTCACGCCGAGGACGGCGCAGTTGGTGGTGATAAGCGGCAGGTAAACGCCCAAGGCGTTATACAGCGGAGGCATAGTCTTTTTCATGACTATCTCTATCAGCTGCACGAACATCGCGATGACCAGTATGAAGGCCACTGTCCGCAGGTAGGTTATCTCAAACTTTTCCAGCAGCATATAGACGGGATAGGTGCAGGCCGTGGCGCAGACCATGACGAATATCACGGCGCCCCCCATGCCCACCGAGCTTTTGAGCTGCTTTGAAACTCCGAGGAAAGCGCAGATCCCCATGAACTGGGAAAGCACCACGTTATTTACGAACACCGCCGTAACGATGATGATAATTATTTCCTTCATTCCGCCGCCTCGCTTCCTGCGGTGCATTTATCCTTGTTCTTACCGCAAATCGCAGCCGAGGGGCAGTTCTCGCAGCTGATCTCCTTAGGCGGCTTTTTATTGGCCAGCTTGTTTACCAGCGCTATCACGCAGCCCAGGACGAAGAAGCCTCCCGCGGGCATAATGAATATCAGCATCGGCTCCTCCGAGAGCAGCGGCAGCTTGATCCCGAACCAGGAACCCGCCCCGAAGATCTCTCTCAGCGAGCCCATGATAAACAGGGCACCCGTGAAGCCCAGCCCCATCCCGAGGCCGTCCAGTACAGAGGGCAGCACCTTGTTCTTTGAAGCGAAGGCCTCCGCCCGTCCGAGGATTATACAGTTTACCGTGATAAGTGTCAGGAACACGCCCAGGGACTCGTAAAGCCCCGGCAGGAACCTCTGCATCACGAAGGATATGAGCGTAACGAAGCCCGCTATGATAACTATAAAGCAGGGCAGCCGCACCGCCTTGGGGATTATCCCTTTCAGCAGCGAGATAACGAAGTTGGAGCATACCAGCACGAAGGTGGTAGCCAGCCCCATTCCTATTGCGTTGGAGGCCAGCGTGGTGACCGCCAGCGTCGGGCACATTCCCAGAAGCATCACCAGCACGGGATTCTCCTTCAGCAGGCCCTTGGTAAACTCCGCCGAGAGAGGCTTGTTCTCATTCACTGAAGATCGCCTCCTTGTTTGCGGAATAAAGCTCCACGGCCTTGCGGCAGGCAGCCTTCATTCCCTTTGAGGAAAAGGTAGCCGCTGTGACGCCGTCTATGGAAGCGTCGTCGGTATCGGTGCCGTAGCCGATAAGCTGGGAGAGAAATGCGTCCTGCTGGACCTTGGTGCCGACGCCGGGAGTTTCCCCGATGCCGAGGAAGCTGATGCCTTTTATCCTTCCCTCGGTGTCAAGGCCGATAAGCAGGTGAAGGCCGTCCTTGGCGTAGCCGTCCTGCTCCAGTTCGATCAGGCATTTGTCCTTCCCGTCGGTGATGA
Source organism: Ruminococcaceae bacterium FB2012 (assembly GCA_900104495.1). GTDB lineage: Bacteria > Bacillota > Clostridia > Oscillospirales > Ruminococcaceae > FB2012. Next base: position 58,942 of record FMXS01000008.1, read on the forward strand.
CGGCAAGTACGCCCTCCGTCCCGAAGGTAACGGGAGTCTTCTTTTCGGTATCCTTTTCCAGCAGGATGTGATACTCGCCTTCTCCGAAGACCTCCCGGCAGCCTGCCGAAAGCTGCTCGGTCATGACGCCTGTATTGTCAACGTAGGTGAAATTATATGCAAACACCAGCAGCGCCGAAACGATCACGCAGACCGCCGTCAGCACTATGGGCGGTTTGAGGCTTTCCTTCATCGGGACGCCTCCTTCCCGCCGCGGTGAGAAATGCCGCCGAAGGGCTTTCTGCGGGTGAACATATCAATGTAAGGCGAAGCGATATTCATCAGCAGTATGGAGTAGCTGACCCCCTCGGGGGCGCTGCACCAGAAGCGGATAACGCAGGTGATGACTCCGCAGCCGATGCCGAAGATCACCCGTCCCTTTTTGGTAACGGGAGTGGTGACGTAGTCGGTGGCCATGAAAATGGCTCCCAGCATCAGTCCGCCGGAGAGTATCTGATATATCGGATCCCGTCCCGTAACGGCGGAGATCGCGTAAACAGTCCCTATGAACGCCAGCGGAGCGTGAGGCGTGATGACCTTCACGGCCACGAGATATATCCCTCCTGCCAGCAGAGCCGCCGCCGAAGTCTCGCCCAGGCAGCCGCCGCAGCGTCCGATGAAAAGATCGAAGTAAGAAGCGTTCCCGGTGACCAAAGGCGTCGCCGAGGACACGGCATCGAGCCCATTGGGTATCACCCAGTTCGTCATTCTCCCGGTAAAGGACAGCATAAGCACTATCCTGCCGACTATTGCGGGATTGGCGAAGTTCTGTCCGATGCCGCCGAAAAGCTGTTTGGTGATGACGATAGCCACGAAGGTGCCGATAGCCGCAAAGGGCAGAGGCAGCGTCACGGGAAGATTAAAGGCCAGCAGTATGCCCGTCACCAGCGCAGAAAGATCGTCCGTGCTGTCGGGGCGTTTCATCACGAAGCGGCAGAGCCGTTCCCATACCATAGCCGAAAGGGCGCAGAAGCTGATAAGCAGCAGCGCTCTTGCGCCGAAAAATATAGCAGAGGCAGCCATCGCGGGCACTGTTGCTATGATAACGTGGAACATTATCATAGTTGTTGAAGCCCCGCTTCTCAGATGCGGCGACGGACTGACTGTGTATTCCTTCAAAGAGATTATCTCCTTTTTTCAATGCACATTGTTATTTGTGTGAGAGCGCGAAGCCCTTGGCAAGCTGATTCTTCTCGGCCAGGGGGCGCTTCGCGGGACAGACGTAGGTGCAGCTGCCGCAGTTCATGCAAAGGTTGATCTTCAGCCGGTTGAGGGCGTCTCTGTCGCCCCGGTCGTAGGCTTTTTCAAACTCGCAGGGCATCAGTCCCAGAGGGCAGGCCTGTATGCAGCGTCCGCAGCGGATGCATGGGGTGGTCTTTATCTTCTCCGCTTCGGTGCGGAAGGCCAGAAAGGCGTTGGTAGTCTTTAACAGCGGCAGAGAGGGGTCGTAAAGGCTTATGCCCATCATGGGCCCGCCGGCGATAAGCCGCTTCATTCCTTCAAGGTCGGTGTCCGCGGCGGCAAGCAGCTCGTTTATGGGAGTGCCTATGGGCGCCCGGATGTTTGAGGGATTTCCCACGGCGTCGCCGTCCACGGTGACGCGCCTTGCCACGAAGGGCATACCCGTTTCGGCGTAGGTGTTTATCATTCCCGTGGTGGAGGCATTCAGCACTATCATCCCGTGTTCGGAGGGGAGCTTTCCCTCGCCGATGACTCTGCCTGTGGCATAGTAGGCGATGACTTTCTCGGCGCCCTGGGGGTAGGCCGAGCGCAGTTTCAGCACCTCAAAGCCCTTTTTGTCCCGGAGCTTATCCCGGAAGAGCTTTATTGCCTTGGGCTTGTTTTCCTCGATGCCGATGCATACCCGTTCGATGCCCAGTATCTCCCGCATCAGCGTCATCCCGCCGATGATGCCGTCGGCGTTCTCGATAAGCTCGCGGTAGTCGCTGGTGATGTAGGGCTCGCACTCGGCGGCGTTGATTATAAGCGTGTCTATATGGGTCTTGTTCTCGTCAAACGCCAGCTTGACGTGGGTGGGGAAGCCTGCACCTCCCATACCGCAGCAGCCGGATTCTCTTACTGCCGCCGCAAGGCTGGCCTTGTCGGTTATCTTCGGAGGGGCAAGGCTTTCGTCGGGGGTCTGTTTGCCGTCGGACTCTATCTCCACGGTCTTGCAGGTCTTGCCGTTGGGGAGCAGCATCTCGCCTATCCGGGTGACCTTCCCGGACACGCCCGAATGTATCGGGCAGGAGATATAAGTCTCCGCGTCGCCTATTTTGGTGCCCACCTTCACCTCGTCGCCTGCCTTTACCGTGGGCTGGGCGGGGGCGCCTATATGCTGCGACATGGAAACGGTTATCCGCTTGGGGCATTCAAGGTCCCGGGTCTCGCAGTTCTCCGTATTCTTGCTGTGGGACAGCCTTATCCCGTTGAGTCTTATCAAGACGGTTGCTCCTTCTTCAAAGGTTAAAGGTCAGAAAGGGGTCCTCAAAACCGATTTCCGCTCTGACGTGCGAAAAGCTCTTGCAAAAAAGAGCTGTGTGTGTTATAATCATTATATGCATCAGGGCTTGTCCTTGCCGATGACCAGCAGGGCTTCACATTCCTCGATGAATCTCCTCAGCTCGGCGGACTGTTCCGGGGGCAGCTCGATGCGGGAGCGTTCCTTTTTGCTGCCGGCAAGGTTCAGCGAAGCGATCCTGTGAGGCTCGTCCCGAAGGAACTCCGCCGTGAGCCTGTCCGCTTCCTCCTGCGGGATAGAGAACAGTTCCTGGGTGTTGTGCGGGTTGAGGGAATAGACCGCTCTCAGCATACGGTAGATGCTCAGTGCGGTATAGGCGTTCACCGAATTTATCAGCTTTTCCGCGCCGGAGCTTTCGGTAAGCTCCTCCAGCATATCCCTGCCTCTGCCCGGTGAGGGAGCAGCGGAGATCCCGCCGGCGGGAGTTTCGCCGTATATCTCGGCGGGGGACACGCCGTAAAGCTCCGCGAAGCGTGCTGCTGCCGCCGCAGATACGGACCTGCGCCCGCACTCCAGCTGGGAGATGCAGCTCTGCGTGACGCCCAGGGCCTTAGCAGCCGTGAGCTGGCTCATTTTGCAGCCGCGACGGAGCTGTTTCAGCCTGCGGCCGATCTCAATATCCTTTTCGGGACCTATCTTCACAATGTCACACCCCCGACAGAATAATGCGGAACGCTTTCCAATATATAACATCTAATTTATTATACCACAAGATTTTAGAATTGTAAAGTGTTATTAATACACATATTTCATCAAATATTATACGGATGCTATTATGATATTTGACGAAGGCAAAAAACGGCGGCGGCAAGCCCGCAAATGCCGTAAAATCTATACCGAAGGAGTATACTATGAAAGGCTACAGGATACGGCTCATACGCCACGGGATGACCGAGGCGAACACCGAAGGAAGATACATAGGCGTCACCGACACGCCCCTCAGCGCCGAAGGCATAAAACAGCTCTATGACAAGACCGGCAGGCTGGATTACGGCAGCGTGCAGAAGGTCTATGTCTCGCCGCTGAAGCGCTGCAAACAGACTGCCGACATCCTCTATCACGACGCTTTTACCGTGGAGCTGGGCCTGCTGGCGGAAATGGACTTCGGGGACTTTGAGAACAAGACCGCCGATGAGCTGAAAAACGACCCCGCCTATGCCAAGTGGCTGGAGGGCGGCCTGGACAATCCTCCGCCTCACGGGGAATCCGCCCGGGATGTGGTGAACCGCTGCTACGAAGCGCTGAACATCATCATCTCGGATATGATGTACGAGGGCTTCACCGATGCGGCGATAGTCACCCACAGCGGCATCATCATGGATATGCTGATGTGCTTCGGCGTGCCGAAGCTCTCTCCGGCGGAATACCGCTGCGAGTTCGGCGAGGGCTTTGTAATAAGCATCACCGCCGCCATGTGGCAGCGCTCGGGAGCCTTTGAGCTTCTCGGAGCCTTTCCCCCGGAGGAAACAGAAGAAGCGGAGGATTGAACTCCCCCGGCAGTTCAGAAAAAGGAGTACCGTTATGCTTTCCAACAAACAGCTGAAAGCCAAAGCAATGAAAAGGCTCGGAGGCCACTGGGGCACCGGCATCGCGCTGACCGTGTTCAAGATGTCGTTCCTGCTGGCATGGATGGTCTTTGAGATACTGCTGTATCTTTTCTTCGACCACCTGGGCATCGAATACAATTTCTATCCCGCTTATCTTTTCGGCACCCATTTCGGCAGGTTCATGACGCTGGTGCGGGTGCTGATGCTGCTGTTCGTTGTCAACCCGGAGAGATATATCCTCGACCGCATATACGTCGATATGTATTCCGGCAGGAACTTCCTTGAGACCCGCCGCTATATCCAGTACAACTCCCGGACGGTACACCCGAGAGCCACCTTCTCCGTGATGCTGCCCATGATGCTTCGGCTGATAGTCCTTTCACCCGTGTTCCTGAGCATCTACGGCATCTGGTACTGGGGCTTCTCCCAGAAGGATAAGGCTCTTACCACCATGGGACTGTTCGTGTTCATGATCTCCATAGGCTTCACCATAGTCTGGACGGGCGTGTTCATACATTACTGTATCTCAATCTCCCTGGCGAAGTATATCATGCTTCTTAACCCCCGGGCCAGCGTCTTTGACGCCTGCGACCTTTCCTCAAAAATAATGGACGGCAAGCACGGACGGTATATGTCCTTCCTGCTGTCATTTGCGAAATACCTTCCGCTTATCCTGCTGTTCTATCCGATGTTCATACTGGAGCCCTACTTCAAGATGTGCTGGTGTTCCTTCGCGGAGGAGCTTATGGGGAGCTACTGGCTGGACAAATATCCCGCGATGATACAGCGCTGGAACAAATATGCAAAGTGAGCTTATCATAACCCCCTCCGAGGACGGTCTGACCCTCGGGGCGGTGCTGAAGCGCCGGGGCTTCTCCCGACGGCTGACAGTCAGACTGAAACATACCGAAGGGGGCATCACCCGGGGCGGGACGCTGCTGAGAACGGTGGACAAGGTCTCCGCCGGCGACAGGGTCCTGCTTTTCTGTAAGGAGGAAAGCCGCCTGGAGCCCTCGTCGGGGCTGACGGTGCCGATACTCTACGAGGACGGTTCGGCGGTGGTGTTTGACAAGCCTCCGGGAATGACCGTCCACCCGTCGATGAAGCATCACGGGGATACTTTGGGGAATTATTTTTCGGCACTGTACCCGCAGCTGGTATTCCGTCCGGTGAGCCGATTGGACCGGGACACCTCCGGGTGCGTTATCATCGCAAAGACGCAGTTCGCGGCGGCGGCGCTTCAAAGAAATTTCGGCAAGGAATATCTTGCGCTCTGCTGCGGGCATCCGGAGGGGAACATCATTGAGGCGCCGATAGCCCGTGAGGAAGGCTCGCTGATAAAGCGGTGCGTCCGGGCGGACGGAAAGCCGGCGGTGACAGAATTTGAGGTCATAGCGTCCTCGGAGAAGTATTCTCTTTGCCGGGTGATGCCTCTCACGGGCCGAACGCATCAGATAAGGGTACATTTTGCCTACATTGGCTGTCCGCTGGCCGGAGACGGCCTTTACGGCGGCAGTATGGAAGACATGAGCCGGCAGGCGCTTCACTGCGCGAAGGTGAGCTTTGAGACGCCCTCCGGCGGGAAAGTGACGGTGATTTCTCCGGAGCCGGAGTTTGTGAGGTTAGCAGAAAAGCTGTAAACCAAACCGCGAAGCGGCAGGGGCGTGCCCCTGCACCCAACTCCGCCGCAAGCAGTGAAGTGCAGGAAAAAAAGACAGCGAAGCGGCGGGGCTGAACAAAGCTGCAAACCCAAACGCGAAGCGGCAGGGGCGTGCCCCTGCACCCAACTCCGCCGCAAGCAGCGAAGTGCAGGAAAAAAAGACAGCGAAGCGGCGGGGCTGAACAAAGCTGCAAACCCAAACGCGAAGCGAGTTCCGCAGTCCAGGGCGCGGTCAGCCCCGACGAGCCAAAGTGGGACGGCATCCAACTCCGCCCCAAACGGTGGAGCGGAAAGTCAACAAAGGCTCACGCCCCGATTCGGGGGCTTTCCGATCGCCCCCGAACCCCTTCGGATGCACAGCTTTACCCCTTCGGACATATTTTCCCCGTTGAGAATATGCGTTTTCGGGCGAATATCAAACTTGCCTGCGAACAATATTTTTGTGAGCCAAAAAGCTGACCGTATAAATTTATTTGTTTCCGCCTTGACATACTGCCCTTCGGGGTGGTATAATATATAGGATGTAGTTTGCGGTGTCTGCCGGGTGCAGAGGAAAGGTCTGAGGACAATGGTCAAAAGAATAATCCCCGCCTTGTGCGCCCTGCTTGTGCTCTGCGGAACGGGATGCTCCGACGGGAACGACAGTTCTTCCTCTTCTTCCCAAGCGGAGGAAAGCCCCGAGAGCGCCGCTGTTTCATCGGCCGCCGACAGTTCAAAGGCTGAGACTGTCCCCGCAAGGACCGTGGGGGAAAAGCTCAAAGCGGTCTACGACATCATCTCCTCCGGGAGCTATACCTTTGAGATCGAGCTTACAGGCACCAATGTGCCGGAAACTATTGAAATAACCCGCATCGTCAGCGGTGAGGACAGCTATCAGCTCCAGCAGGAAAAGCTGGGGAACCACGGGACAGTCTCCTTCTCCGGGAAGTCCTTTGACTTTGACTACGTCTGCGGGATGTACCGCGAAAACGCCGAGCCTCCCCAGCCGGGGATGATCGAGCAGATCGTGAAGGGGAACGTGCCCCGCACCGATGCCGCCGCCGTCAGTCCCGAAAACGGCTGCGACTGCGAACAGTATACCTATACCGGCGATACCTTCATCACCGTCATTGACTTCTTCTTTGACAAGTCCGACGGGCATTTAGTGAAGTATACCACCGCCTATTCCGTCGAGGGCCGGGACGATATCATCGAGACCCGCACCGTCAAAAAACTGGAAAAGGGCGCCGACACTTCGGTGTTCAACGCCTATTTCGCCGATACACTGGTGAACTTCGATACTATGAGCGAGCCTCAGAGACAGGGCTTCTGCCAGGGGCTCTGCGCCACCTGGGGCGTCACCGCCGACGAGATGTTCCGGCTGGGCGTCAGCTCCGACAGCTTCGGAAAGATAGATTACGATACTCTGTTCACTTTGATACACACCTACGGCAAGCACCGCACTCCCGCCGGGGACAGCTCCGTCAGCGGAGACGAAAGCTCCGGCAGTCCGGATGAAAGCTCGGAAAGTACAGAGGACAGTTCGGAAAGCTCCGACAGTACGGAAAGCGCCGCGGAAAGCTCGGAGGAAAGCTCCGAAGAATAACAACGAAAGCAGGATGCCGCCTTTATGTGCGGCGTGAGATATGATATGAATATATTAAAGCTGTTGAAACCCAAGGCGGTCATCGACTATGTTTACAGCGACTGCACCGTCAGACAGGCTATCGAAAAAATGCGCAACCACGGATTCACCGCTATCCCCGTTATAGACAGGGAGGGCGGCTACGTCAAGGCCATAGCCGAGGGCGATTTCCTCTATTTTATGCTGGATAACAATATTTTCGACATACGCGGCCTGGAGCAGTACAGCATCTCGGACATCCCCAGGCGCGTGCGGTCGGAGCCGGTCTCCGTCACCGCCACGGTGGAGGAGCTGGTGCTTCTGGCGACGAATCAGAACTTCGTCCCCGTCATCGACGACAGGAAGGTGTTCATCGGTATCGTCACCCGAAGCGATATACTCAATTACTGCCATAGGATGCTGAAAGAGGAACCGGAGGAACAGCACCTATGAAAAAGATGAAAAAGTCCGCGCTGACAGCAAAGGCCTTCAGCGCTCGCGGAACGGGGCCGAAGCCCGACAGCGTACAAAACACAAACGAAAGGGAGAACAGTCAATGAAAAGGAACAAAAGAGGCGGCGCGGCACTTGTCGCCATACTGATAATGCTGATACTCGTTGCGGCAGGCACCGCCGTGATGATCGTAACAGGCAAGGGAAGGATACGGGAGGCTGAGGACATTCCCGCCGTGGCTCATATGGACAGCAGTGCGGCCGATTCGGGGCAGGACGTTTCCGGTACCGGCACCGATGTTTCCGCATCGGAACAGCCGGTGGAATCCGAGCCGGAGCCGGAGGAGGTATACCCCGTTCCGCAGAAGTCCGCAGACTATAAGGATATAGACTACAAGGGCCTTCAGATGTCCGCGAAGCACGCTATGCTCCTGGACCTTGATACCAACGAGATCGTTGCCGGCTCGAAGTACGACAGGAAGGTATATCCCGCGTCCCTGACCAAGGTAATGACCCTGCTGGTAGCCGTTGAGAACGTCAAGGATCCCAAGGCGAAGTACAAGTTCACCGAAAAGGATCTGGCTCCTCTGATCGAGGAAAACGCCTCTATGGCAGGCTTTTCGATAGGCGAGAGCGTGACCTTCAGCGATCTGCTCTATGCATCCGTACTGAGGAGCGGTGCCGACGGCACCTTGGGACTTGCCAATCTTGTGGCGGGCTCCGAGAAGGAATTCGTCAAGCTGATGAATCAGAAGGCGCAGGCTATGGGTCTTGAAAACACCCGTTTCACCAACGCCAGCGGTCTCCACGACGACAATCACTACTCCACCTGTCTTGATATGGAAAGGATACTTGCCTGCGCGATGCAGAACGAGACCTGCAAGAAGGTCCTCACCACTAAGGAGTACACCACCACCAAGACCAAGAAGTTCCACCCCGACGGCATCACCCTTTACAGCATCGTTGAGGAAAGGCTTGCGGGCTGGTTCGTCGATCTGGATGCCGACAACAACGCCGACGGCAAGATCATCGGCGGAAAGACCGGCTTCACCGACGAAGCGGGCTTCTGCATGGAGTACATCTACAAGTACGAAGACAAGATCTATCTGGCAATAACCTGCTTCTCTGCCACTCAGGAAAGCTCCACCGAAGACTGCATCAAGGTGCTGGAGAACTACGTTCCGAAGAAGAAATAACGGTATAAAGAATGCGCCCCGCTGTTTTCAGCGGGGCTTTTTTGATTTTCTATACTCTGTAAGGAAAAGTGCATCCCCGAATTGGGGCTGCACTTTTGAAGGGCTTCGCCGCAAATCAAACTTGCGGTTCGCACTATGTTTCTTGCGGCGGAGTTGCGCCGTCCGCGCTAGGACCGATCGGAAAGCCCCCGAAACGGGGCGTGCGCCTATGTTATGATTCTGCTCCTACGTTTGGGGCGGGGAAGAATGCCGTCACGCTTTGGCTCGTCGGGGGACGGAAAGACGCTTGGTCGAAAATTCACGCAAGCGTGAATTTGCTCCCTCGCTGTTTCCTGCGAGTGCAGGAGGACACCTTTTCCCGGCGCTGAGTATGATTTGTCCACGAAAAAAAGAGTAGGAAAACAGCTTCGTTTCCCTACTCTTTTTTTGTGCAGCGCCGGGGTCGTCGCTGACGCGCCGAGTGGGACTCTGTCCCGATTTTCCCGAGCTTGACGAGGGAAAATTGTCCCTGCTGGGGCCAGCCCCAGACCCCGCGAGGGCTCCGCCCCTCGACCCCGCCAGGGCTACCGCGCCCTGGACTGCGGAATGCCGCTTCGCGGTTTGGTTTACCGCTTTGTTCGGCCCCGCCGCTTCGCTATCTTTTTTTCTGCACTCCGTTGCTTGCGGCGGAGTTGCGCCGTCCGCGCTAGGACCGCCCCTGCCTTATTGCTCCGCTATCAGTATGTCGCCTTTCTCAACTTTTACACTGTCTGCCGCTACTATCGTCAGCTCGCCCCGTATTATCACCAGTACCCGTATGCCGAAGCTCCGGCTGATCTCTCCCGCCGGCAGACCGATGAATCCGCTCTTTTCGTCCGCAAGAAGTTCCCTTATGTCCGATACGTCACGGTAGGTCTTGTCGGAGTTTACCTTCTGCTGGTATTGCTCCACAAATCCCGCGCTGATGATACCCGTCGGCACCGCCACGACTCCCACACCCAGTATCGCCGTGAAAATAGCCATGATCTTGCCCACCACAGTGATAGGGTATATGTCACCGTAGCCCACGGTCATCAGCGTGGAGATGCTCCACCATATCCCCGAGAAGGCGTTCTCGAACTTGTCCGGCTGGGCGGCGTGCTCCGCCGAGTACATCCCGATGGACGAGGCCAGCATCAGTATCAGTATAATGAACACCGAGGATATGATCTGATTTTTCTTGTCCTTGAGTACGCCGGTGATGACGTTGAAGCTGTCCAGCTGAGAGTTGATCTTGAACAGCCGGAAGATCCTCACCACCCGGAGCATCCTGAACACGATGAATCCCGACAGGAAATAGAAGGGGAGAATGGTGAGCAGGTCGATTATCCCGTCGTAGGAGAAGAAAAACCTTATCCGCGAGGTCACGGGCCCCAGCTTCGGATAGAGCAGGTCGGCGGTCCATATCCGCACGATGTACTCGATGCAGAACACCGCCACCGTCGCCACCTCGATGAACTCAAATACCGGCGCGGCGGGCTCCAGCGTCTGAAAGGTGCTGAGGGTCATTGCCAGTATGTTCAGTATGATGACTGCGGAAATGAACCAGTCAAAGAATCGGCTGGGCAGGTCGCCCTTATAGCCGATAGAGATGATGTCGAACACTCTTTTTTTCACGTCGCGCCCTCCTTTGGACGATGTTCTCAAAGCGCTACCATTCTATCGTCGAAACATCCGCGGGCTCGGGGTTGAGGGTGACGCTGTCCACCTTGCTGTTTTTGATGCGGATGATGCGGTCGGCCATAGGCGCTATTGCGGAGTTATGGGTGATGACGATAACGGTCATGCCGTTTTTCCGGCAGGTGTCCTGGAGGAGTTTCAGAATGGTCTTGCCGGTGTTATAGTCCAGCGCGCCGGTAGGTTCGTCGCAGAGCAGGAGCTTGGGATTTTTAGCCAGCGCCCTGGCGATAGAAACTCTCTGCTGTTCGCCTCCCGAAAGCTGGGAAGGGAAGTTATCGGTCCTGTCTGCGAGGCCCACGTCAGCCAGGACTTTCAGCGGGTCTGCGGCGTCCTTGGTGATCTGGACTGCCAGCTCCACATTTTCCTTGGCGGTAAGGTTTCCGACGAGGTTATAGAACTGGAACACGAAGCCGATGTCATACCGGCGGTAGGCGGTGAGTTCTCTTCGGGAGAAGGCGGCGACATTCCTGCCGTCCACGATGATCTCTCCCTCGTCGCAGGTATCCATTCCTCCCAGCATATTGAGGATAGTAGTCTTACCCGCGCCGGAGGCCCCGACGATGACGACGAACTCGCCCTTTTCGATCTCAAAGCTGACGCCGTCGCTGGCGGAGATAGTCACCTCGCCCATTTTATAGCGTTTATACACGTTCTTGAATTCAACGAAAGGCATAGTATCACCTGCTGTAGATAGATTTTAACGTTGACAGTAATAAATGTGGAAAGCACCCGAATTGGGCGTGAGCCTGTGTTGGGATTCTGCTCTACCGTAGAGGGCGCATCCGAAGGGGTTCGGGGGCGACCGGAAAGCCATCGAAATAGGGGCGTGAGCCTATGTTGGGATTCTGCTCCTTTGTTTGGGGCGTTTCACGTTTGCGCCCTTCATTCGGTGCGCTACCGGACGGAAAGACGCTCGGACGAAAATTCACGCAAGCGTGAATTTGCTCCCTCGCTGTTTCCTGCACTTCGCTGCTTGCGGCGGAGCTGGGTGCAGGGGCACGCCCCTGCCGCTTCGCGTTTGGGTTTACAGCTTTGTTCGGCCCCGCCGCATCACTATTTTGTTTCCTGCACTCCGCTGCTTGCGGCGGAGTTGCGCCGTCCGCGCTAGGACCAGGGGCACACCCCTGCCGGCAGAGTTGCGCCGTCCGCGCTAGGACCAGGGGCACGCCCCTGCCGGCGGAGTTGCGCCGTCCGCGCTAGGACCAGGGGCACGCCCCTGCCGGCGGAGCTGCGCCGTCCGCGCTAGGACTTTGCAATGTACCAGCTCTTTCCGCTGTGAACATCCGCCGTCATCGGCACCGCAAGGTGTACCGCGTTCTCCATCTCTTCTTTCAGAAGCGCCGATACCCTCTCCGCCAGCTCCTCACGGCATTCGATGATAAGTTCGTCATGCACTTGAAGAATGAGCTTTGCGTCCAAATTTTCGGACTTCAATCTCCTGTATACCGCCACCATGGCCAGCTTGATGATGTCCGCCGCCGCACCTTGTATGGGCGCGTTCATCGCCGCACGCTTGCCGAATGCCTGCACCTGCTTGTTCTTCGATGCAAGCTCCGGTATCATCCTCCGCCGTCCGAAGATCGTGGTGACGTACCCGTTTCTGATGCCGTCCTCGACCGTCCTGTCCATAAATTCGGACACTTTTGAGAAGTTGTTCAGATAGTTCTGTATATACTTTTTCGCCTCCGCCACCGACACGCCGATGTCCTTGGACAGCGAAAATGCGCCGATCCCGTAGATGATGCCGAAGTTGACGGCCTTCGCCGCCGAACGCATTTCAGGGGTGACGAAATCCTCCGGCAGATCGAAGACCTGCGCCGCCGTGGAGCGGTGGATGTCCCGGCCTTCCGTGAAAGCGGCCTGCATATTTTCGTCCCCGCAGACCGACGCCAGCACCCGAAGCTCGATCTGGCTGTAATCGGCGTCCACCAGCGTGTAACCTTCTTCCGCGACAAAAAACTTCCGCATATTCCGCCCCAGTTCCTTGCGCACCGGGATGTTCTGCATATTCGGCTCCGCCGAGGAGATGCGGCCGGTGCGGGTCTCGGTCTGCTTGAAGACGCTGTGGACGCGGCCGTCCTCGCGGATCTCTTTCAGCAGCCCCTCGACGTAGGTGGATCTCAGCTTGGTGAGGGTGCGGTATTCGAGGATCAGCGGCACGATGGGGTGCCTGTCCGCGATGGCCTCCAGCACCTCGGCGTTGGTGGAGTAGCCGGTCTTAGTTTTCTTTTTTCCGGGGAGGTCCATTTCCTCAAAAAGGACGGTACCCAGCTGTTTGGGTGAAAGAATATTAAACTCTCTCCCGGCGTATTCGTATATGCGTTTGCTCAGTTCTTCGATGCTGACTTCAAGCCCTTTTCCGAACTCGCGGATGCCGTCGGCGTCGGCTTTGACGCCGTATATCTCCATAGATGCCAGCACCTCGCAGAGAGGCAGTTCGATGTCGTTGAAAAGCTTCATCATCCCGGCGCCTTCAAGCTGGGATCTCAGACATATACAAAGCGCCGGAAGCGTCGCAATATCGGCATATTCGCCCATATCGGAGCGGTATGCGACCCGATATGAAAGCGCAAGGCTCTCCGGGGTGTATTCTCCCGCCTGGGAGTTGAGAAGATACCCCGCCAGATCGCAGGCAAAGGTCAGCCCCCGAAGCTCCTTCCCCGCAGACATCGCAGCCTTGTGTGCGGCCTTGGCTTCAAAGCACTGCTTCTCTCCGACTGTATCAAAATATGAAATCGCGATCTCGGCATCCTCGGTGCGGTAGAGAGTCTCTCCGCAGGCCACCGAAAGCACCCCTTCGGCGTAGATAAAACAGCTCTCCCGGGAGGCGATCGCCGCCACAGCTTCGGCATCGAGAGGGGCGGTCTCAAACTTCGGAAGGCTCGCCGCGTCCGCAATTGCGGAGGCCGCAGAGACCGCAGTTTCGGCATTTCCCAGCTTCAGACGCTCCAGCAGTTTGAGCATTTCCAGCTCCACCAGCAGCTCCTTGGCGCCTGCGGTGTCGGGCTCCGCGGGCTTGTAGCCGGCGATGTCCGTGTCGATAGGCGCGGTCAGGCAGATCTCCGCAAGAAAACGGCTGTCCAGGGCGTCCTGATGCCCCTCGGAGAGCTTCGTCCGAACGGAGGGCGTCAGTTTCAAACTGTCCAATCTATCGTACAGTTCATCCACCGAACCGCACTCCTGTATCAGCGAAAGCGCGGTCTTTTCGCCTATTCCCTTGACCCCGGAAATGTTGTCCGAGGAGTCGCCCATAAGCGCCTTGACCTCGATCATCTGCCGCGGCGAAACGCCGTATTCCTCGTTGATGCGATCCGGCGTGTAGACCTTGGTCTCCTTGGTGCCCGCCAGCCGCACCGTCACGCGATCGCTCACCAGCTGGAAGCTGTCGCGGTCGCCGGTGAGGATGAAGCACTCGTCCCCGGCGTCGGAGGCCGCCTTCGACAGCGTCCCGAGGATGTCGTCGGCTTCGTAGCCCTCGCACTCCACGATGCGGACGCCCAGCAGTTTCAGCAGTTTTTTGATGATCGGCATCTGCTGCGCAAGATCGTCGGGCATACCCTTGCGGTTGGCCTTGTAGGATGCGTTGGCTTTGTGCCGGAAGGTGGGGGCCCGCAGGTCAAAGGCCACGGCGATGCAGTCGGGCTCGACCTCGGAGAGCTCCTTCATATATATGTTCATGAAGCCGGTGACGGCATTTGTGGGGATGCCCTTTGAATTTGTGAGGGCTTTGATGCCGTAATATGCGCGGTTCATGATGCTGTTGCCGTCTATCGCAAGTAGTTTCATTCTGCACCTCCAAAATACCGTATACGGTATTTTTATATTAAGCCAAATACCATATGTGGTATTTTGCGTTATCTGCATATGCTGTAAATCATAGATATGATGTGTCCGCCACGGACGTACACATTTCCGGCTTAAACCGATATTTTTTCAAGTGAAAGTGTGGCGATGCCGTTGAGGGACTGGTCCGCACGCTTGCCGGCGAGATAGTCAAAATAGCCTTGGCAGCCGATCATGGCGGCATTGTCTCCGCAGTATTTCAGCTCCGGCATATACAGCTTCCAGCCCTGTCTGTCGCAGGCCTCTTGTAGGGCATTTCTCACGCCGGAATTGGCGGAAACTCCTCCCGCGAGACCGATAGTTTTGTATCCCAGATCCTTCGCCGCTTTTACCGTCTTGCCCACGAGGATCTCGCAGACCGTCCGCTGAAACGACGCAGCTGCGTCCTCCCGTACGATGTCCTGTCCCTTCTGCACCGCATTGTGGACAAGATTTATCACCGCGGTTTTGAGTCCCGAAAAGGAGAAATCGTACTCACATCCATCCACCTTGGGATGGGGAAATTTGTACGCATCCGGGTTTCCTTTTTTAGCCGCCTCGTCGATGAATTTCCCGCCGGGATATTCGTACCCAAGCGTGCGGGCAACCTTGTCAAAGCACTCTCCGGCAGCGTCATCGTGGGTGCGCCCGACAACGTGATAGCGTGTGTGATCCAGCACCTCAACGATGTGAGAGTGTCCGCCGCTGACGACCAGGCACAGATAGGGCGGTTTCAGCTCGGGATGTGATATATAGTTGGCCGCGATATGCCCCGCGATATGATGCACGGGGATCAGCGGCTTTCCGGTGGAAAGCGCCAGCCCCTTTGCGAAGCTGATGCCCACCAGCAGGGCTCCGATCAGCCCGGGAGCGTAGGTCACGGCAATAGCGTCGATGCCCTCAAGGCCGCATCCTGCCGCGTCCAGCGCCGATTGCACCACTTGATAGATACTCTCAGCGTGCCTCCGGGAGGCGATCTCCGGGACAACTCCGCCGTAGAGCCGATGCTCGGCAATCTGAGTCGCTACAATATTTGACAGTACGTTTACACCGTCCTCGACGACCGCGCAGGCGGTCTCGTCGCAGGAGGATTCAATAGCAAGTATTTTCATATATCTATCTCTCCAAAATACCATTTACGGTATTTTATAAAAATGCAAAATACCACATACGGTATTTATATCTGCCTGTATATACGTTTCAGTTCATCGGAAAATCCGCCGTCCGGTGATGCGGTATACAGCTGCGGCTCAACGGTCAGAAAGCTGTTCCCGCCCTTTCGCCCGTCCACGAGGACGAGCCATGGAGCCGTCTCCGGGGTCTTGCTGACGAACCTCACACGTTTCGGTTCGATGCCGTTGCTGCGCATGGCAACCATAATATCGCAGAGCCGCTCCGGCCGATTGCAGAGGCAAAGCCTGCCGCCGTAGCGCAGCGCGCGCTTCGCCGTGACGCAGACATCCTCCACGGTACACAGCGTTTCGTGACGCGCAATGGTCACAGCTTCGCTTTCATTTTTTGCACCTGTCCCGCTGATCTTGTATGGCGGATTGCAGGTGATAAGATCGATGGGATTCTCGGGACGGTAGTCCTTCAGATCGCCTAAGATCGGGGTTATATCGCTTATCCCGGACCGCTCCAGCGACAGTTTCAGCTGTTCGTGAGCCTTCTCCTGGATC
The DNA here is from genome assembly GCA_900104495.1 of Ruminococcaceae bacterium FB2012. Taxonomy (GTDB): domain Bacteria; phylum Bacillota; class Clostridia; order Oscillospirales; family Ruminococcaceae; genus FB2012. The sequence continues at coordinate 75,159 of FMXS01000008.1, forward strand.
TCCACGGCATCAATGTGTTTCGGTTTAAAATTCTGATACATCAGCAGGGCGATTATCCCGCTGCCGGTACACAGATCGCAGACCGTGTCCTTGTGGCGGGGAGCCGCGAAGTCCGCTAACAGGAAGGCGTCGGTGCCGAAACGATGCTCCGACGAGATCACGATCTCGATGCCGTCGTGGAGCTTTTCCACCGTAAAATCATCGTATTGCATAGGTCATTTTTCCCCCAGCAGCTTTGTCATCAGCACCGCATCCTCGGTGGGTTTTTCGTAGAAATCCCGGCGCAGACCTACCTGCACGAATCCGAATTTGCGGTAGAACCTTATCGCCCCTTCGTTGGACTTCCGGACCTCCAGCGTGATGAATCCGCACTCGGAGAATCTCCGCATTATCTCCTCCATAAGCCGCGTACCTGCGCCCTTTGAACGGTATCCCTCCGCGACGGCGATGTTGTTCAGCGTCACGTCTCCGGCCACGTTCCAGAGGTTGGCGTAGCCGATTATCCGCCCCTCGGACTCCGCAACCAGCGTCACGGCTTTGGGATCGCTGCATTCCCGGCGGTAGCCCTCCACGGAAAAGGGGATAGAGAATGTACCGCGGTCGATCTCCGCCACAGCCTCGCAGTCTTCATATGTCATATCTCGGACGGTCAGCATATATATCACCACTCAAAATACCATATACGGTATTTTATTAAATCCAAAAATACCTTATACGGTATTGATATCCAACAGCATATTGTAAAGCTCCCCCTTGGAGAACCCTGTTGCGGCGGCTACCTGCTTGCAGGCGTCTGCGCCGCGCATACCTTTATCCACCAGTGCTTTGACCTGCTCCAAAGCCTCCTCAATTGTTCCGGCGGAGGACGCCTCGGCGGCCCCCTGGACCACCAGCACATACTCACCCCGGGGTTCCTTGTCCCGGTAGTACAAGACGGCCTCGGAAAGTGTAGTGCGGATAACTTCTTCGTGGAGCTTCGTCAGCTCCCGACAGAGGGAAATTTTCCTGTCCCCGAGGAAGGAAAGGAGATCATCCAGCGTCCCCCGCAGCTTGTGGGGAGCCTCGTAAAATATCAGCGTGGCGGTGCTGTCTTTCACCGCCGCCAGACGCAGATGCCGCTGTTTATTCGGCACCGGCAGGAACCCCTCAAACTGGAACCGCGAGGTGTCCAGCCCGCTGACCGCCACCGCCGACATCGCCGCCGTAGGCCCCGGGACCACCTCCACCGTGATGCCTTTCTCCGCGCAGAGCTTCACCAGCTGCTCTCCCGGGTCAGAGATGCAGGGCATACCCGCGTCGGTGACGATCGCTGCGTCCTCACCCGCGAGGATGCGCGAACAGATGCCCTCTCCCGCCTGTCGGGCGTTGTGCTCGTGATAGCTCACCAGCGGCTTTTTGATCTCAAAATGATTAAGCAGCTTCGCGGTGACGCGAGTGTCCTCAGCGCAGATAAAGTCCGCGTTTTTCAGCGTTTCCACGGCCCTGTATGTCATGTCGCCCAGGTTGCCGATGGGCGTTCCCACCAGGTACAGCTTACCCATTTTCCTCACTCCCGTCATTCGCCGCGATTACCTCTTCCGCCGCCGCGCGAAGGTCCTCAAAGGTGTTCAGCTCGCCGGACTTTCCCCGCAGCCGCGACGCCCCGCGGAGGCCTTTGATGTACCACGCGAAATTGTGACGCATCTCCTTGATGCCCTGACGCTCGCCCTTAAATCCGCAGGTCAGCTCCGCGTGTCTGAGCATGACCCGCATCCGCTCACGGACGTCCGGGTCGGGGAGAAGTTTCCCGGTCTCAAGGTAGTGACGCACCTGTTCAAACACCCAGGGACGCCCGTAGCTTCCCCGGCCGATCATCACCAGACCGCAGCCCGTGTGACTATACATATCCTCGCATTGTTTTGCGTTGGATACGTCTCCGTTTCCGATGACCGGGATGTTCACCGCCCGCTTGACCTCCGCAATCCTGTCCCAGTCGGCGGTGCCGGAGTAGAACTGTGTCCGGGTCCGTCCGTGGACCGTCAGCGCCGAAGCTCCCGCGTCCTCAATTATTTTTGCAAATTCCACAGCGTTGATATGCTCCGGGTCCCAGCCGATGCGCATTTTCACCGTCACGGGACAGCCGGCATTTTTCACCGTTTCCCGAACGATCTCCGCGGCCCGTTTCGGATCCTTCAAAAGCGCGGAACCGCTGCCGTTTCCTACGATCTTAGGCACGGGACAGCCCATGTTGATGTCGATGATGTCGGGCTCGAAAGGCGCCAGCATAGCCGCCGCCCTGCCGACAAAAACTGCCTCCTCGCCGAAGAGCTGAAGGGCCATGGGACGCTCCCGGGGGTCAATGGTGCAAAGCTCGGCGGTCTTGCTGTCGCCGTAGACCAGCCCCTTGGCGGAGATCATCTCGCTGACAAGATACCCCGCGCCGTACTCTTTGCACATCAGCCGGTAGGCACGGTCGGCCACCGAAGCCATAGGCGCAAGGGCCGCCGTCCGCGGGATGCTCACGTTTCCAATCTTAACATATCCTATACTGTTCATATCATTCCAGCCATATAAAATTGCGGTCTTCGTTCAGAAAATCCAGGTTGTAAAGCATTATCACACGGTCGATGCCGTACTCTTTGCAAAGCTCCGGGACCGACTTCTCCTGCATATGATAATACCGCAGGTCGATCATGGTCACTTCGCTGTACTGCTGCATCAGAAACTGCATCGCGGAGTTGGCGTAGCTGTCCTTCAGCACCAGCACCCGCTGGCCTTCGTGACCAGTTTTTATGCGTATCTGCGCGAAATTCCCGCCGAAGTAGGCCGCGTATTTGTCCTTCTTTTCAAGGAAGGAACGGTCAAGTATACTGTCCGAAATTTTACCCTCGTTCACCCATTCGACGCTTGACGCCCCGCAGCATTTTTCATCATAAACGAACTCGTCCGGGTCGGCGAAAGCCGTGGGAGCCTTGGAGTACAGCGTCCCGTAGAAGTCCTTGATCCCGGTGCCGCTGGTGCAGAAAGTTTGCTCGCCGGAGGCAAGCTGTCCGCTCTGATGCAGGTATCCGTCCACGGAAGCGTAGGCACCCTCAAGGGTCCAGTGGTGGTCTGTTTTAAAGTAATAGTCCAAATTATTGGACATTATTTCCGTCATGGGATAGAAGCCGATCTTTCCGCTCAGCTGCGAGCGCACATATTCAATGCTCTCCCGCTGATCGTCGCAGTCCGCTCCCGCGGGGAGCTTGTCGAGCATGAACGCCGAGGCATTCGGCACCAAAATAAAGTCCGCCGGAATGTTCAGCCCCTCCGCGAAGCCGTTGAGACAGCCCACGTTCTGTGCCAGCTGTTCGCGGTTTTCCTTGTACCGCTGGACGTATCTCAGCTTCCCGCCGTCCTTGACGAGATACACCCCGTTCTGATAGTTTTTCCCAAGCAGGCGGTCAATATCCGTTTTCAGCGACACCAGCTGATCCTTTGCGAAAAGCTGGTCGGAGATATAGCTCTCCAGCCCCTCCGAGAATTTCCCGTCGCGGATGTCCTCCCAGCTGATATTCGGCTTCTGGGCGAGATTGCGGTTCTCGGTCTCGGAGAATTCACGGTCGCCCTTTATCAGCAGCGCCGCCGCGAACCCGAAGATGAACACCGCGAACACCGCCAGCATTATCAGATCGGGCAAAACTCTGTTGTTCCTTTTATGTTCCAAAATCAGATTCCTCGCTTTTTACTTTATTCCTCCCGAGGCCCCGCACGAAAGCTGATAGACCGTATTGACGAACAGGATGCGGTCGGGCTTGAAATCGCCGATAAGCTCCGCGACGGTTTTTCCTCTTTCGCCGAACTGGCGCATATCGAGGACTCTTATCTCAGAGTAGCAGTCCGCCAGGAAAGGCACCAAAGCCATAAGGTAAGAATCCCCCAGAAGCAGTGCCTTTCCTCCCTTTGCGTTTGAGGTTATATGGGTGTTGATGAAATGTCCCCCCAGGAAAACATTATATCTGTTTCTGATGCCGGAGTCCCAGGTCATATCGTAAAGGCTGTCCCTTTCCAAACCTGTATCCAGTTCCTTGACATGATATTCTCCGTCGGGATTTACATAGTATTTCAGAGTTTCGGTCTCGTCAAAGAATCCGGGAGAACCCGAATACAGATTGCCGAAAAACGACGCAGTTTCATTTTCCGTGTATTCGGCGGTCAAGGGCGGCTGCCCGCTTTCCGACAGATACCAGTCAAGGACCCCGCGGGCGCAGTCGGTGGTCCAGTGCTGATCCGTCCTGTAAAAGGTCTTCATCCCGCTGTCCCGGAGTTCTGCGATCCTGTCTTTGGAGTAGTAGACTTTTAAATTACCTCCGGCCTGTTTCAGAAAATAGTCGGCTATCTCGTCCTCGTTATCGCCCACATAGGCGAAGGGCAGTTTGTCGGTAAGAATAGCCGCAGCATCGGGATCGATAAGCATATCCACGGGGACGTCCTGCTTTTCCGCAAAGGCTCTGATCTCCCCGGCGACTTTTTTCAGTTCCGTGTCGATGGTATTGTTCCTTAAAAAGAACTGTCCGTCCTTTCCGCGGAAAACGATATCCGGGACAGTTCTTCCGAAAACGGTCTTCAGTTCGGAGCAAAGCGTCACCAGTTCGGGCCTGAGAGCGAGGTGGTCTTTAAGGTATTGCTCAAGCCCTTTGGAATAGCTCCCGCTGAGGAGAGCGTCGGAGGAGATCTCGGGCATAGGTGCGTAATTCCGCTGTTCCGTAAAGTTCACGCCTTGATACGGTATCACAAAGAATCCCAAAGTAAAAAAGATCAAAAACCCCGCGAACACCGCCGTCATCATCAGCGAAGAGGCCTTTTTTACGTCTCCTTTTTCCATAGCCGTCCTCCTAATAATATCTTTGGTAAAGACAGTTCTGCTTAAAATTCTCTTACTCTTTTGTCGCTGAAAGTATCGGTATAGTGGATTATCAGCAGGCGCTCCGCTCCGTGTTCACGGCATAGCTGAGCCACAGACTTCTTCTTTGTATCGAACTGTCTCAGATCAACGGAAAAGATCTCCGAGCAGCTGTCGGCAAGAAACGGCAGGAAAGCTCTTCCAAAGGAATCGTTGATGACCAGCATATTACCCTTCGGAGCGTTTGACGAGATCTCTGTATATTTTTGGTCTCCCCCGAAGAATATACGGTAGTTATCAATGTTATTCGCTGCTTCAAGGAAGATCATTATATTCTCCTTTCGGATTAACGTAATATCTTATCTCTTCGCTCTGCATTCCCAACTGAGGCAGAAGGCTGTAAATATGGCCGTAAGAATCAGGGATGCTGTGTATCTCGTATTCCGTGTTCGGATGTCCGAGACCGATTCGCTCCGTATACCATTCATAAACTGCTTTCGCACAATCGGTAGTCCAATGGTGGTCAGTACGGTAATATGCCTGCGTGCCTTCATCAATAAGCTCTTGTATCGGTTCCTTGGCGTAGCATACGTTCACCTTATCCGAGACAAGCTCTGCCAGAAGCTCTGCATTTTTGTCTGCTTCGTCAAAGGTCCTGTGAGTAACATCCAAAGGGAGCTTATCCCGGAGCATTATACCCGATTCGGGAATGATGAGCAGATCCACCGGAACTTCGCATTCCTCTGCAAGAGTGCTGACAGCAGCTGCATATTCCCTTGCATCATCTTCGGTAAAATGGCTTTCACGGATGAGATAACCGTCATCAGCAATATAAATACCTCTCTGATATGTTCTGCCTAAGATCTTGTTTACCTTGATACTGAGCGCTATAAGAAAAGGCCGCTGAGTTATATGGTCGCACATATAATCCTCCAGCTGTTTTTCAAAGCTGCCGTCGGTAACGCTGTTAATGGTCAGATCAGGAAGTTCGGCCTTTTTTTCCAGTTCAATAAGCTGCACTTTGATGACCGTCGGAAAGAAAACAAAATATCCCAGCGTGAAAAAGAGCATGAGAAATGCGAACACCGCCGTCATCATCAGCGAAGAGGCCTTTTTTACGTCTCCTTTTTCCATAGCCGTCCTCCGTCAGAATCTGAAATACAAAAACGGATTGAAGGAGTTGCTTGCCAGGTATGCCGTAGAGATTATCAGAAGCCCCGCAGTACAAAGCGGCTCGATGATGCATCCGTAGACCGCCGGCAGCTTTACTGTCAGCTTCTCTCCCAGCTTTTTGAACAGCGGAAGCGACGCGATGACCAGTATCGCCAGCAGCACCGCGTTCTGAGTGAACCAGAACAGGTCGTACTTTCCTCCCGCGAAGGGAAGTCCTCCCAGGCCGAACATATTCTTGAAGTTCTGTATCAGCTTGTCCGTGTCCTCAAAGGCGAAGATGCCCCAGCCGATGACTATCAGCAGCAGCGCATAGATGTGTCTGAAAACTCTCGGCAGCTTGCCCAGCGCCTTGAGCAGGAACAGCTTTTCGCACAGCAGGATGATCCCGAAGTACACGCCCCAGATCATGAAATTCCAGTTGGCTCCGTGCCAGAAGCCCGTAAGGAACCACACGATCATGATGTTGACGCACTGCCTCAGCTTGCCCTTGCGGTTGCCTCCCAGGGGGATGTATACATAGTCTCTGAACCAGCTTGACAGCGAGATGTGCCACCGCCTCCAGAATTCGGTTATGGAGTCGGAAATATAAGGATAGTTGAAGTTCTCCAAAAAGTCAAAGCCGAACATCTTTCCCAGGCCGATAGCCATGTCCGAGTAGCCCGAGAAGTCGAAGTAGATCTGGAAGGTGAAGGCGATTATCCCCAGCCATACCGAAGCCACGCTGAGATCAGCCTGCGGAGTGTTGGAGATCTCCTCGAACAGCGCACCGATATTGTTGGCCAGAATGACCTTCTTTCCCAGGCCCACTGCAAAGCGCTTTACGCCCCTTGCAAACTTGTCCAGGGTCTCCTTGCGCCCCGAGAGCTGGTCCTCTATGGTCTGATAACGGACGATAGGTCCCGCGATAAGCTGCGGGAACAGCGATACATAAGTCGCCAGGTCTAAAAGATTCTTCTGCGGCTTCACCTCTCCCCGATACACGTCGATGACGTAGGAAAGGGTCTGGAAGCTGTAGAAGGAAATGCCTATGGGCAGAGTCAGATCCAGGGGAGTGATGTTCAGGTTGAAGATGTTGTTTGCGTTGGTGATAAAGAAATTCGTGTACTTAAAAAACAGCAAAAGCCCCATGTTCCAGCAGATCGCCAGGATCAGCGAAACAAGCGGCAGCTTGCTTTTGTATTTCTGTCTGTCGCAGAAAAGCCCCGTAAGGTAGGCCACGACGATAGAGCCCAGCATAAGGAAAACATACACCGGCTCGCCCCAGGCGTAGAACACCAGGCTGAACACCAGCAGCACGGCGTTTTTGAACTTTCTCGGCACCGCATAGTAGCACGCCAGCACCAGCGACAGAAACCCGAACAGGAATGTCGTACTACTGAAAAGCATTTGATATTCCTCTTTTCAATAAAAATGGTAAGGCGGGGACCTGCCCCCGCCGTTTCGGAGCCTCCGTCAGATAAGCTCGGACTCTATCCGCTTTGCAGTGCTCTTGTCGTCGGAAATGCAGACGAATACCAGGTTCTTCACATTCTCCAGCAGAGGATCGTTCAGCTTGGTCAGTTCCTTGGGCTGATAGTTCTCAAAGGCTTTCTTCTGCGCCTCTACCCGGTTTTTGTAGGCTTCAACGATCTTTTCGGCGTCGCCGATGCTCTTGGCCTCGAACACCGCGATCTCTTCGGCGGTGGCTCCGCCGGAGCCGATGTAGACCTTGCCCTTGCTGTAAAGGTCGGGAGAAACTCCGACTACTTTCTGGATCATTCCGCTTTCCAGCTCGTTGAGGCTGTCCACCCACTTGATCTCGTTCTTGAACCTGTCAGCCGCCGCCGAAGCGTCGATGCTTTTCAGCGCCGCCTCCGCCGCCGAAGTCTGAGGAGCCGCAGAACCGCTGTCGGACCCTCCGCAGGAGGTCAGACCTGCCGCACACACCGTTAAAGCCGCCAGCATAACACAAATAGCTTTCTTCATTTTCATTTTACATACCTTCCTTTTCTTTGTTGTCGTATTTTTTGTCGGATATTATCTGTTGTCCGCAAGATATTTCAGCCAGATCATGCAGTAGTTCTTTATAAGGTGGATGCCGTCGGTGGAGGCTTCCTCGGGCAGGGAACCGTCCTCCTGGCGAAGCACCGAATTAACATCGAGATAGGCGGTGCCGGTCTCCGAGGCCACCCTTTTCACATAATCGTTGAGGCCGTCGATCTTGTCCGTGGTGAATACCGGGTCGGTCTCCACCGCCTGGGAGGATACCGGCAGTATGGATTCGATGTAGATCTTCGCTCCCGGCTGGAGCTCCTTGATCTTCTCCACCACCTTGATGTAGTTGGTCTGGAACACATCCCAGTAGGGCCAGCCCACCTCGTTGATGCCGAACATCACATAGACTCTGCCGAACTGTTTCTGCGCCAGCGCGTCAAAGACGGTGCCGTAGCCGCCGCTGTCCAGCATTATTGTGCTGGAATCCCACACCGTGTTCACGTTCAGTCCCGTGGAGGCGTAGAATGTTGCCAGCGGCTTGCCGCAGTTCATGCTCAGGCCCACGGTAAGGGAGTTGCCGATGAACACCGCATCGGAGAAATCGTCCGCGATGTCCGCAGGCTCCGGGAACTGTGTGACCGGCTGCGCTGTGTTCTCGTCCGTGCTTTCTGTCATCCAGCCGGTGTAGTTTGTCTTTGTGGTGGTCACGGCGGGAGCCGTCTGCTCCGGCACCGCACTTGTCACCGTCGGCTGAGTGGTTTCGGGCTGAGTGCTGTCGTCAGCCGCCCCGGAAACCTTCTGCGTGTCCTGCCCGCTGTCTGCGGGAACTTCGCTCTCCGTATCCGCAGCCTTGCTTTCCGCCCCCGAGGACGGCTCGGCTGTCTTTACGGCGGAGCTCCCGTCAAAGCCGGTGACGGCGTTTCGTACAGCCCAGGTCAGCACAAAGGCCAGCATAGCGATGCAAAGCATGCCCGCGCACCCTTGGATGACCCTGGCCCGTTTCCTTATTATCTTTCTGTCAGGTCTCATAGAAATGATCTGTCCCCTTTGGTGATAAACTTATTTACAGCATACATAGCTATTATAACACAACCGTCCGCTTATTGCAAGTGCAAAAGGCAAAAAACAAGAAAAAACGCCCCCTCGGGAGCGTTTCTGCGGCTCAGATGATGAACTTCTTCGCCTTGTTCACTATGCTTCGGTCGTTCTCGTAGGCAAGCACCTGTCCGGCTCTGTCAATTTCGACCCATTTTATTTCGGATATCTCGTCCTCCTGCGGAACAAAGTCGGTATTCTTCGCCTTGGCGATGAAGTACACCACGACCTTGACGGTATCCTTTCTGGGTGAATATGTAACGGTCTCGCGGAAGGTGGGGTCAAGTATGACATCTATCCCCGTTTCTTCGAGTATTTCGCGCTTGGCAGTTTCTGCCTCAGTCTCGTCCCCCTCGACGTGCCCTTTCGGGAATGACCAATGCCCGCTGTTGATATGCCTTATCAGCAATATCTCTGTGTTGCCGTGATACTTTCTGTACACGATAGCTCCACAGGACTTTTCGTGCAGCATGGTCAAGTTCCTTTCTGTAGATTTTTATCGTAAATATTATATCACATTATTTTCCGCTTGTCTATAAAACATCGGTAATTTTGTGCAAAATATACAAATCGCCTCATATCCGCCCGACCGCAGGATGAGGCTCCTTTCTGCCTTAAAGTTATTTTTAAGTTAAGCGGATATAATTATTTAAGGCAGGACTTGAAATCCCCGTAAACGTCGGATATAATAAGATTCAGGGAGACATCCGCGGCGGACTTTTCAAGGCGCGATGCTGGCGAACAGATATTGACAGGGAGGAACAGCTTATGAGACTATTGCTTGCCGAGGACGAGCGCGAGCTTTCCAATGCGCTCTGCGCCATACTTAAACACAACAACTATTCGGTGGACGCCGTCTACGACGGGGCCGACGCCTGGGCCTACGGCCGCACCGGGGACTACGACGGCATCATCCTGGACATTATGATGCCGAAAATGAACGGCATCGAGGTGCTCCAAAAGCTCCGGGCCGAGGGGATAAAGTCGCCGGTGCTGATCCTCACCGCCAAATCGGAGACCGATGACAAGATCTTAGGACTTGACTCCGGCGCCGACGACTACCTCACGAAGCCTTTTTCCATGGGCGAGCTGCTGGCGCGGATCCGGGCGATGACCCGCCGCAAGGCAGATTTTGCTCCGAACCTGCTTGAAATGGGGAACGTGACTCTGAGCCGTGAGACCTTCGACCTGAAGGGGCCGTCGGGGACCGTAAGGCTCAGCTCCAAGGAGTTTCAGATGCTGGAAATGATGATGATGAACCGCAAGCAGCTGATCTCGACGGAGCGCTTTATGGAGAAGATATGGGGCTACGATTCCGAAGCGGAGATCAACGTAGTATGGGTATACATATCCTACCTGCGGAAGAAGCTGGCGCAGATCGGCGCGGACATAGAGATCAAGGCCACCAGAGGAGTAGGATATTCGCTTGAAGGAGCGTAATTGCACATAGCTGCAAACTCAACCGCGAAGCGGCATTCCGCCCATCCAAGGGCGCGGTAGCCCTTGGCGGGGTCTGGGGCTGGCCCCAGCAGGGTGTGGGACAGCGTCCCACTCGGCGCGAAGCGACGACCCCCGGCACTGCACAAGACAACAACAGGGCGCAAAAGCCGTTCTGTCGCACTTTTGGGGCGTGGACAAACCAAATGCAGCGCCGGAAACGTTGTCCTCCTGCACTCGCAGGAAACAGCGAGTGGAGCGAAGCGAGCGAGCGTCTTTCCGTCCGGTAGCGCGCCGAATGAAGGGCGCAAACGGGAAACGCCCCAAACGAAGGAGCAGAATCCAAAGACAGGCTCACGCCCCAATTCGGGGGCTTTCCGATCGCCCCCGAACCCCTTCGGGTATGCCCTTTACCGGGGGCGGAAAAAAGAATAAAGAATAATGAATAATGGATAAAGAATAATTAAGGAGTCCGCTCTGCGGACGGGTTTTGATATTACGGGTGATAGCTATGATAAAAAAATTACAGCGTAAATTCATATTGATAACTGCCGTTTCGCTGTTTGTCGTGCTGACGGCGGTGGCGGCTTCCATAAATATCATCAACAGCTATCAGCTGAAAGCTACCCAGGACGAGCTTATCGAAATGCTCACCGGGGGCGGGGGAAGATTTCCCGGCGAGGAGCCCGACCGCGAAGACCAGGAACGGGACGAGTCCGACCCCGGCGACTTCCAACGGGATAAGTTCCCCGACCGCAGAATGGATATGGGCCGCTTCAAGAACTTCAACGAGGAGACCCGCTTCCAGACCCGCTATTTCGTGGTCTACTACAACTCCGACGGGGAGATAAAACGCACAGATACAGGCCACATCGCCGCCGTTGACAGCGACAAGGCCGCCGAGCTTGCCGACGAGGCCAGAGCCTCCGGCAAGGAGCAGGGCGTCATCGGGAACTACCGCTACGCCCGCACCGAGACCGAAAACGGCGAAATGGTCCTCTTCCTCGACGTCAGACAGGACCTCACCACCAAGAGCCGTTTCCTGCTGATCTCCATAGGCATCTCCGCCGCCAGCTGGGTCATCGTTATGGTCATGGTAATACTCCTGTCCAGCAGAGTGGTGAAGCCCGTAAGCGCCGCCTACGAGAAGCAGAAGCAGTTCATCACCGACGCGGGACACGAGATAAAAACGCCTTTGGCGATAATCTCCGCCAACACCGAGGTCATCGAAATGACCTCCGAGCCCAGCGAGTGGACCGAGAGCACCAAGAATCAGATCAAGCGCCTGGACGGCCTGGTAAAGGACCTGATGCGTCTTGCGAAAATGGACGAGTCGGCGGTCAAGGACGAGTTCGCGGAGTTCGACATCTCCGAGGTGACGGCCAAGGCCGCCGCGGAGTTTGAGGCTCCCGCCCGGACGCACAACGAGAGCTTCACTCTTGACATCGACGAGGGTCTGAGGATAGCAGGCAGCAGCGAGCAGGTGCGTCAGCTGGTGGGGATATTCACCGACAACGCGGTGAAATACTGCGATGAAGGCGGGAACATCACCGTGAGCTTAAAGGCCCGTCACAAGGGGGTACGGCTGGCGGTGACCAACGACTGCAAGACGCCTCCGGAGGGTGATCTTATGCGGCTGTTCGACCGTTTCTACCGGGCGGACGAAGCGCGGACTCGGAAGGGGAGCGGCGGATACGGCATAGGATTATCCATAGCGAAGGCAACGGCGGAAGCGCACAAAGCGAAGCTGAGCTGTCAAGCGGAAGACGGGAAGATAACATTTGCGGTAACGTTCAAAGCATAAGGCTGTAAACCCAACCGCGAAGCGGCATTCCGCAGTCCAGGGCGCGGTAGCCCTGGCGGGGTCGAGGGGCAGAGCCCTCGCGGGGACGGGGGCAGAGCCCCAGCGGAGCTCGAGGCAGAGCCTCGTTCGGCGCGTAAGCGACGACTCCGGCGCTGCACTTGAAATAAGTAGGGCTCAAAAGCTGTGATACCGCTCTTTTTGGCGTGGACAAACCATACGCAGCGCCGGAAAAAGTGTCCTCCTGCACTCGCAGGAAACAGCGAGGGAGCAACGCGGACGAGCGTCTTTCCGTCCCCCGACGCACTAATCGGGGGGGCATACTGCCCCGCCCCAAACGGGGGAGAAAAATCCCAACAAAGGCTCACGCCCGTATTCGGGGATGCACTTATCCTTAGGAAATGTGTCATAATAATAGTTCAGCGATTTTCACATTACTTTCACTTTCAATTTAAGTACGCTTAAAGTCCGGGGAGTATAATAAGAACAACAAAGGAACAAGGAGATGATAAAATGGCTTTTCAGGCAGTGTTCAAAAGGGTCGAGAAAAAGTACCTGCTGGACGAGAAACAGTATAACGAACTGCGGAAACGTCTTGAAGGTCATATGACCGTGGACCGGTACGGCGAGACCACTATCTGCAATATCTATTACGATACCCCCGAAAAGCTCATCGTCCGGAGGTCGCTGGAGAAGCCGATCTATAAGGAGAAGCTCCGGGTCCGGAGCTACGGCACTCCCGAGGCCGGCGGGACCCTCTTTGTGGAGATAAAGAAAAAGTTCAAGAGCGTCGTCTATAAGCGCCGCACTTCCATGAAGCTGGAACAGTACGACGACTTCAACAAGGGCCTGACTATCAACTCCGGTGATAAGCAGATAGAAAACGAGCTTCTGTATTTTCTGAAGTTCTACAAGGGCATCGCCCCCGCGATGTATCTGAGCTACGACCGCATCGCTATGTTCGGCAACGAGGATAAGGAGCTGCGCGTCACCTTCGACCGCAACCTCACCTTCCGGGAGGAGGACCTCCGGCTGGAAAGCGGCTCCTACGGACGCAAGGCCCTCCCCGAGGGAATGCGGATAATGGAGATAAAGATAACCAACGCAATGCCCCTCTGGCTCTCCCGCATCCTCGACGAGCTGAAAATTTACCCCGCATCCTATTCCAAATACGGCACCTGCTATACCATAGTCGAAAAGGAGCGGCGGGCGGCCCTAAAAGAGAAGAAAACGAATATTGAAAAGAAAGAAAAGGTGACCCACTGTGCTTGAGAATTTAGCTACTACTATCGAAACCACCACTACTTCATCCCTGACCATAAACAACGAGACCTTCGCCCTTTGCAGCGCCGTGTCGCTGCTGCTGGGCATACTTATCAGCTTTACCTTCTCCTTCAAGCAGAAGAGATCGAAGGGATTCATCCTGGCCTTGACTATCCTGCCGATGATCGTCCAGGTAGTCATTATGATGGTCAACGGCAACGTGGGCACCGGCGTCGCGGTAATGGGCGCATTCAGCCTTGTCCGCTTCCGTTCCGTACCCGGCAACGCCAAGGACATCTGCGGGATATTCCTGGCAATGGCCGTGGGCCTTGCCACCGGCACCAACCAGCTCGTACTGGCGGGAGTTTTCACCGCAGTGGTCTGCGCCGTGGCTCTGGTCTACACCCTTACCCCTCTCGGAAGAACCAGGGACACCATGAAGGTCCTGGGCATCACGATCCCGGAGAGCCTGGATTACAGCGAAGTCTTTGACGACATTTTTGAGAAGTACACCTCACACGCCGAGCTGACCTCCTCCAAGACCACGGGCATGGGAAGCCTTTACCGGCTGACCTACGAGATCAGCATGAAGGACCCCAAGAAAGAGAAGGAAATGATCGACGAGCTCCGCACCCGCAACGGCAATCTGGAGATCAGCTGCTCCAAAAAGACGGAGGACCCGGATACACTGTAACGCTTTCGCTCAATGAATAATGAATAGTGAATAATGAATAATGAAGGAGCCGCCTACGGCGACGGATATGTGACCGCGGAAGCGGTCACTTTTTTGTGCAAAAAAAATGAATAATCAAGGCCGGAAATATCCTCGCCCGAAGGGCGCACCTTGATTATTCATTATTCTTTATTCTTTTAGCGCCGACGCCGTTATTCCGCCGCGCTTAGTACATTCCGCCCATTCCGCCGCCGGCTGCCGCTGCTGCCATGGCTGCGTCCGCAGCAGGATCCTTGATGTCGGCAACAAGGCTCTCGGTGGTGAGGACCATAGCCGCTACCGATGCAGCGTTCTGGAGCGCCGAACGTGTTACCTTGGTGGGGTCAACGATGCCCGCGGGGATCATGTCAACATACTCTTCCTTGTAGGCGTCGAAGCCGTAGCCAACCTTGCGGGAGCGAACGATCTTGTCGATGATGACGCTGCCCTCAAGACCTGCGTTGACAGCGATCTGACGTACAGGCTCTTCAAGTGCTTTCAGCACGATCTGAGCGCCGGTCTTTTCGTCGCCGAAGAGCTTGTCGCAGAGCTTCTTGACTGCGGGCATAGCGTTGATGAGCGCTGTGCCGCCGCCGGCAACGATGCCTTCCTCAACTGCCGCTTTGGTGGCTGCGAGAGCATCCTCGATGCGGAGCTTCTTCTCCTTCATCTCCACTTCGGTAGCCGCGCCGACCTTGATAACGGCAACGCCGCCTGCCAGCTTTGCAAGTCTCTCCTGGAGCTTCTCACGGTCGAAATCGGAGGTGGTGGACTCTATCTGAGCGCGGATCTGAGCAACACGGTCCTTGATAGCCTTGCCGTCGCCGGCACCGTCAACGATAATGGTGTTCTCCTTGGAAACTACTACCTGACGGGCTCTGCCCAGCTGATCCATAGTTGTCTCGGAAAGCTCAAGACCAAGCTCGCCGCTGATGACCTGTCCGCCGGTGAGGATAGCGATATCCTGGAGCATTTCCTTCCTTCTGTCGCCGAAGCCGGGAGCCTTTACCGCAACGCAGGTGAATGTTCCGCGGAGCTTGTTGACGATCAGAGTCGAGAGAGCCTCGCCCTCAACGTCCTCGGCTACGATGACCAGCTTCTTGCCGGTCTTGACGATCTGCTCCAGCAGGGGCAGGATCTCCTGGATGTTGGAGATCTTCTTGTCGGTGATAAGGATAAGCGCGTCGTCGATGACGGCTTCCATTTTCTCGGTGTCTGTTACCATGTAAGGCGAGAGGTATCCGCGGTCGAACTGCATACCCTCAACTACCTCGCTGTAAGTCTCGGCAGTCTTGCCCTCTTCAATGGTGATAACGCCGTCGGAGGAAACCTTCTCCATAGCGTCGGCGATAAGCTCGCCCACCTTCTCGTCGGCGGAGGAAACAGTGGCGACTCTTGCGATGTCAGCCGAGCCCTCTACCTTCTTGGAATTGGCGACTATCTCCTGGACAGCCACTTCAACGGCCTTGGCGATGCCCTTCTTTACAACCATAGGATTTGCGCCCGCAGCGATGTTCTTCATGCCCTCGCGTACCAGTGCCTGAGCCAGCAGGGTAGCGGTGGTGGTGCCGTCGCCGGCAGCGTCGTTGGTCTTGGTGGCGACTTCCTTTACCAGCTGAGCGCCCATGTTCTCAAAGGCGTTCTCCAGTTCGATCTCCTTGGCGATTGTCACGCCGTCGTTGGTGATGAGCGGAGCACCGTATTTCTTGTCCAGGACCACATTTCTGCCCTTGGGGCCCAGTGTGATCTTAACGGTATCGGCCAGCTTGTCGATGCCTGCCTGGAGGGCTTTTCTTGCAGCCTCTCCGTAAATAATGTCCTTTGCCATAACAGTTCAGTCCTTTCTCTTTGTTCAGATCATTCAACTACTGCGAGAATGTCTTCCATTTTAACGATGACGTACTCCTCGCCTTCGAGCTTAACGTTTGTGCCGCTGTACTTGGAGATAAGCACCTTATCGTCCTTCTTCACGGTCATCTCAACGTCCTTCTTGCCTCCGCCGACAGCTACAACGATAGCTATCTCGGGCTTTTCCTTAGCCGAGCCGGCAAGGATGATGCCGCTCTTGGTGGTCTCCTCTGCTTCTGCCATTTTAAGGACAACTCTGTCCTGCAGCGGTTTGATCGTCATGATATATCCTCTCCTTTTATAATGATTGACATGATTTAGCACACGGGGCCCGAAAGTGTTAGCACTCAATGTCCCCGAGTGCTAATTATTATTATAATACATTTTTCCGAAAATGCAAGGGGAAAACGTCCTCTTGGCAAATTTTCGTCGATTTACACACAAAACGATGTTTCAATACACGATGCATGATGCACAATGCACAATCCAGGATCCGAGAAGGTCCCGCATAAATATTTTTTAAAAATATTAAAAAAGGGGTTTATTTTTTCAAACAAATGTACTATAATATAATTAAGTGTACGGATGCGTTTCCCGCGTCCCGCAAAAAATTGATAAAAGTGAGCTGAATCAAATGATCTCCGCAGAGATACTCAGAAATTCCAGGCATATCCATTTCATAGGCATCGGCGGCTCCGGGATGTATCCCCTCGTTCAGATACTCCACGGACGGGGCTTCTATATCACTGGCTCGGACAACAACGAGACCGAGACCCTTGAAGCCGTCCGCAGAATGGGCATCACCGTCTTTCTCGGACAGAGAGCCGAAAATATCGAGGGCGCCGACCTTATCGTCTATACCGCCGCTATCATGGAGGATAACCCCGAGCTGATCGCTGCCAAAAACAGCGGCGCCGCCGTGGCGGAAAGGGCCGAGATGCTCGGACTGCTCACCTCCCAGTACGGCAACGCCGTCTGCGTGTGCGGCACCCACGGCAAGACCACGGCAACCTCCATGCTGACGCAGATACTTCTCGAAAGCGGGAAGGACATCTCCTGCTTCATCGGCGGGAAGCTCCCCCTCATCGGCGGCTCCGGCCGCTCGGGAAGCTCGGATATCATGGTCTGCGAGGCCTGCGAGTTCCGGGATCATTTTCTCCAGCTCTATCCCGACGTGGCCGTCATCCTCAACGTGGACGCCGACCACTTGGAGTATTTCAAGAACATCGACAATATAATCAAGTCCTTCCATAGGTTCGCGGAAATGTCCTCCAAGGCCGTGATCTATAACGGCGACGACGCCAACACCCTCAAAGCCCTTGAAGGCGTCAAAAAGCGGAAGATCAGCTTCGGCTTCGGCAGGAACAACGATTACAGCGCGGTCATCACCGGGAAAAAGGGCCTCCGGACGGACTTTGAACTTTACGTCAAGGGAGAAAAGAAGGCCGACCTGTCTATCCACGTCCCCGGGGACCACAACGTGCTGAACGCCTTGGCCGCGATCGCGGCGGCGGAGCTCTGCGGCGCGGATCTTGAAGGCATCCGCAAGGGACTGGAAGGCTTCACCGGGGCGCTGAGGCGCTTTCAGAAGATCGGCGAGGCCAAAGGCGTCACAATCGTGGACGACTACGCTCACCACCCCGCCGAGCTGGCCTGCACTCTCAAAGCCGCCAAGAGCCTGGATTTCAAGCGGGTATGGGCGGTGTTCCAGCCCTTCACCTACTCCCGCACCAAAGTTCTGCTGGAGGATTTCGTCAAGGCTCTGTCCATCGCGGACATCGCCGTGATAACCGACATCATGGGAGGCCGCGAGAAAAACGATGCTGGCATCTACACCGAGGACCTGGCCTCGAAGATCGAGGGGGCAGTATGGTTCGACACCGACCACGAGACCGCCGATAAGCAGACCGCCCAACAGAAGGAGTACAATTTCAGACAGTGCGTTGACTATATCGCCGCCAACTGCCGTGAGGGCGACCTTGTGATGACCCTCGGCTGCGGCGACGCCTACAAGGCCGCGAAAATGCTGGAAAAGAAGCTGAAAGACGAGGAATGAAAGGAGCAAGAGCATGAAGCTTTCCGAAAACGAAAAGAAGGTCTACGAATATGTAAAGACCCGCATAGAGGAGGGCTATGCCCCTTCCATCAGAGAGATCTGCGCCGAGTTCGGTTTCAGGTCCACCTCCACGGCTCACAGATACATCAACTCCCTGCGGGACAAGGGCCTGCTGGAAAAGGGCGAGAACCTCAACCGGGCTATCAGACTTACAGGCGCCCGCCCCACCCTCGTGCCGGTGCTGGGCACCGTCACCGCCGGACAGCCTATCACCGCAATAGAGGACATTACCGGCTATATCAGCTTTGTCCCCAACAAGAGCTACAGCTACCCTCTCTTTGCCTTGAAGGTCCGCGGGGACTCGATGATAAATGCGGCTATCCTGGACGGGGACGTGGTCATCGCGGAGCAGGTGCCCGTTGTGGCCAACGGCGAGATAGCAGTCTGCCTCGTTGACGGCGAAAGCGCCACGGTAAAGCGTTTCTACAAGGAAAACGGCGGCTACCGCCTCCAGCCGGAAAACGACACCATGGACCCGATCTACTCCGACAATGCCTCTATCCTCGGAAAGGTCATAGCGGTGGTAAGATATATCTGACACCCTCCGAAAGTCACGGAACAAAAAAGGAGATATAAGATTGAACACAAGAAAATGCAGTTCCTGCAACGCCGTTGTGGATGCGGATATGAAGATCTGCCCCAACTGCGGCAGGCTGCTTTCAAGCATCGGCGACCGGCACGAGTATCAGCCGGAGCCCGTCCGAAAGGCGAGGCCCGCTTCGGCGGAGCTTCCCCGAAGCGGACAGCGCAGGCCCGCGCCGAAAAAGGCAGGCAGGTCCTACGGGAACCTTCCCGCACATGAACGTCCCGAAAGGAAGTCCCGGAAAAAGCCCGCTCCCAAACGGGATGAAAAGGACCTCCCGGGCTGGACAAAAATAATAAAGCGGATCACTCTCGCCGCAGTGATACTGGCGGCGGTGTATTTCGCCCTCTTCGGGCTTCAGGTGCTGAGGATAAAGCACAGCACCTACGATTTCGATACGCAGATGAAGCTCTCGGCCTCAAACTACGGCGAGGCCTTTTCAAACTCCGTCACCGGAGGGAGCTGGTCCTACAACCCCTTCACCTTCGGCATGACCTATAAAGGCACCCACGACGGCAAAGAGCTGGAAATACGCTTCTCGGCGGGGATAAACCTTGATGTCAAGAGCATCCGCGTGGGCAAGGAGGAAAAGACCTCCAAAGAACAGATCAACATCTACTTAATGGGACTGTTTATCTGATCCCGAATTTTCAGAGAAGGGTGGTAAGGAATGAACAGGAGCACGTTCTGGAAAAAGCTGGCCAGGATATTGTTTTCGCAGAAAACGACTATCATCATGCTGCTGCTTTTGCAGATATTCTTCATAATGTCCATGATCCTGGGCGCGCTGGATTTCACTCAGCTTACCTATTACCTCCTTTCCGCTCTGGGGCTTATCCTGGCTGTCTATATCTGCAACCAGGACGTTAACCCGGGATATAAGCTGGCGTGGGTCATCCCGCTGCTGGCGATACCGCTTTTCTCCACCGTCGCGTATTTCATCCTCTCGAATCAGTACAGCACCCGGGCCGCCCGCAAAAAACATATACAGACCTGCGAAAAGACCGCACCTTATCTCAGACAGGACCCCCGGGTCATCAGCAGCCTTATCATCGAGAACAACAGCCTTTTAAAGCTGTCGCAGTACCTGGACAAGTTCGCCGGATACCCCACCTGCTGCAACACCACCGTGGAGTATTTCTCCGGCGGAGCGAAAAAATTCAAGGCTATGGTGAGAGAACTGCGGAAGGCCGAGCGGTTCATCTTTATGGAGTACTTCATCGTCGGAGAGGGCGAGATGTGGAACGTTATCGAAAGCATCCTGATGGAAAAGGTCCGGGAGGGCGTTGACGTCCGGCTGATGTACGACGGCATGGGCTCTCTGGACATCCTCCCTCTGCGGTATGACAAAAAGCTCCGGGAGGAAGGCATCAAGTGCCACGTTTTCAATCCCTTCCGGCCCCTGCTTTCCTCCATTCAGAACAACCGCGACCACCGGAAGATATGCGTCATCGACGGGAACGTGGCCTTCACGGGAGGCGTGAACATCGCCGACGAGTACATCAACCGCATCAACCGCTTCGGCTACTGGAAGGATTCCGCCGTTATGCTCAAAGGCGACGCGGTGTGGAATTTCACTGTCATGTTTTTGCAAATGTGGGAGATAGTGGATGGCGAGCCCAACGATTACGGCAGTCTGCGTCCCACCGAGTCGCAGCCCTCGGCGAAGGGCTTTGTGATACCCTACGGTGATTCCCCGCTTGACCGCGAGAACGTGGGAGAAATGGTCTACCTTGACCTTATAAACCACGCCCGGAAGTACGTTTATATCACCACGCCTTATCTTATCCCCAACAACGAGCTGGTGACGGCGCTTGAATACGCAGTCAAGAGCGGTGTGGACGTGCGCATCATCACGCCAGGGCATCCCGACAAATGGTACTGCCGTTCCATAGCCTGGTCCTACTATCGGGACCTGCTGGAGCTGGGGGTAAGGATATACGAATTTGACGGATTCATCCACGCGAAGAATTTTGTCACCGACGACAAGAGCGCGGTAGTGGGGACGATAAACCTGGATTACCGGAGCCTTTACCTTCATTTTGAATGTGCGGCGTATATGTACGGCACCGGCACGGAGCCGAGCATCCGACGGGATTTTGAGGCGACGCTTGAGCATTGCCGGGAGATCACCTTAGCCGACTGTGACAAGCGTTCGATGTTCAGCTGTGCGGTTTCCGCGGTATTGAGGATGTTTGCGCCGCTGCTGTAAGGTCTGAACAAAAGCTGCAAATCCAAACGCGAAGGCAGGGGCGTGCCCCTGCACCCAACGCCGCCGCAGGCAACGGAGTGCGGAAAACAAGATAGTGATGCGGCGGGGCTGAACAAAAGCTGCAAATCCAAACGCGAAGGCAGGGGCGTGCCCCTGCACCCATCGCCGCCGCAGGCAACGGAGTGCGGAAAACAAGATAGTGATGCGGCGGGGCTGAACAAAAGCTGTAAATCCAAACGCGAAGCGAACGAGCGTCTTTCCGTCCGGTAACGCACAAAAGAGAAGTCCCGATAACAAACAAGCCGGTACTGTCCATAAAAACGGACAGTACCGGCTCTTCGCAGACAGGCTTACTTTTTGCAGGCAGGGCAGCCTTCCGGAGCTTCGGGGATCTCCTCGCCCTTGACTGCGGCCTTTATCACACCTATATGGGTGATGAACATAAAGACCGTAAATCCGAGAGTGCAGGCCCCGAGTATCAGCAGCAGCTTTTTCATTTTCCGACCTCCTCTTTTACCTGCGAGCGGTAGATGTCACGGTAGACCTCGCAGCTCTTCATCAGTTCCTCGTGGGGAGCGCAGCCCACTATCCTGCCGCGGTCAAGCACCGCGATGCGGTCGCAGTCCTTGACGCTGGCGATGCGCTGTGCAATGGTTATAACCGTGGTCCCCGAGAGGCTTTCCCGCAGGCGGCGGCGCAGTTCGGCCTCGGTGCGGAGGTCCAGCGCCGAAGTGGAATCGTCGAAAATAAGTATCTCCGGCTTTTTCAGCACCGCTCTGGCTATGGACAGTCTTTGCTTCTGTCCGCCGGAAAGAGAGGCTCCCTTTTCGGCGACTCTGGTATCATAGCCGTCGGGCATACGGTCGATAAACTCGTCCGCCCGGGCTATCTGAGCCGCCGCTTCCACGGCGGAGTCATCGGCGGAGCCGTCGCCCCAGCGGATATTCTCCGCAACGGTGGCGGAAAACAGCTCGCTCTTTTGCAGCACGATGCCTATCCTGTGACGGAGGTCGTCCAGCTTGTAGCTGCGGACGTTGACGCCGTCCACAAAGACTTCGCCCTCCACCGCGTCGTAAAAACGGGGTATCAGATTCACCAGCGAGGACTTGCCGGAGCCCGTGGCTCCCAAAACGGCGATGTTCTCGCCGCTTTTTATTTTAAGGTCTATCCCTTCAAGCACGGGACGTCCTCCCGCGGAAGGGTATCTGAAAGAAACGTTCTTGAACTCCACCGTACCTTTTTCCGTGACTGTGCAGCCTTCGCCGTCGGCCACGGCAGGCTCCGTTTCCAGCACCTCGCGTATCCTTTTTGCCGAAGCCGAGGCTCTTGAAATGCTCTGGAACATCATTGAGAGCATCATTATCCCGTGGAGTATCTGCGTAACGTAGGTAACAGCGGCCATGACCTCGCCCACCTTCATTTCCTGAGCCTCCGCCTGCATACCGCCGATGTAGATAACGGCGATGACAGCCGCGTTCATAGCTATCATCAGCAGAGGCTGGAGCAGGGCCACCAGCTTCATCACACGGAGATTGGCGTCCATAAGACTGCCGTTGGCGCTGTCGAAGCGCTGTGTTTCATGCTCCTCACGGACGTAGGCCTTTACCACTCTTGCGCCTGTGACGTTCTCCTGCATCACGGAATTTACGCTGTCCAGCCGTCCCGCCACGATGCCGTAGAGGGGATTGGCGAACTTCATTATGATCGCCACCGTCAGCGCCTCAACGGGCAGGGATATGGCTATCACCAATCCGAAGCGGACGTTGAGCTGCATCATCATGAACACTCCGCCGATAAGGAACATCATGTTCCGCACCAGCATCCGCAGGGCGAAGTCCACCAGCTGCTGGATAGAGGTGATGTCGGTGGTGAGCCGTGTCACGAGGGAGCCTGTGGTGAACTTATCCGTCTGCTGGAAGGAAAGCCTCATCACCCTTGCGAAGACGTCGTTGCGTAGGTCCCGGGCGAAGCCTTGGGAGGCCATTCCGCTGAAAGCCGAGGAGCCCACTCCGCAGCAGCCTCCGAGGATTATGGTAAGCATCATTATTATCCCCGTGGAGAGTATCATCTCCATATTCTGCGGCAGGACGCCGTCGTCAACGATACGGGAAAGCAGCTTCGGCTGGAGCAGGTCCACGAAGACCTCTCCTACCATAGCCAGGGGAGCCAGCAGCGCAAAAACGAGGTAGGGCTTCAGATAGCTTCTGAGTTTCACGCCTCTTCCTCCTCCAGAAGATTGCAGAGCATCCTGTGCAGTATCGACATCAGAGTCTCACGCTCTTCATCGCTTATGCCCTGCAGCATGACCTTTTCCAGGCCGATACAGCGCCCGATTATCTCCTTGTCCAGTTCGCGGCCTTTTTCGGTGATGAACACATACACCTTCCTTCGGTCCTTGGCGTCGGGGACGCGCTTTACAAGGCCGTCGGTCTCCATTTTATTCAGCGCCGACGACACCGAGGGCGAAGTGAGCCCTGCGGCTCTTGCCAGCTCCACCTGAGTCAGCCCGTCGCGGACGCAGAGGGTGCGGAACATTCTCCGGTAGCCCTCCGAAACGCTTTCCTCGGGGAAGTCGGCGATTATCATCCTGCCGAAAGCATTGGCGATATCGGCAATATACATCGACGGCTCCGCGTCGGGGTTTTCCAGCAGCCGCTTGGGCCGTTCCTTTAATTCTTCGGGATACATAGTTTTTGTTCCTCCTTTTGGTGTTCTCAGCAGCTCATTATCTTCAGCTGTTCTCTTATCAGTCCCGCCGTGAGGCCGGGCTGCTTCGGGATCTTTACGGTCACTTCCTCATCGCCGTGGATGTCGAACCAGTTGTCGGAGAATTTGCAGTCCGTCTCCGACAGGGACAGGCAGACGCTCTTTGCAAAACTCTCGGCGATAAGCGTCACCGCGAAAACATCCTGGAGCTCAAAGACTTCGGCGTAGATCCCCGGCTTCATGAACAGGAAGTCCTTGGGATGCACGAAAAGCGTGGTGCCTCCCGCCAGCTCCCGGCGGTAGTTCTCCAGCCGGTATTCGATGTATTTGTTCCGCTTGTCCTCTTCCGTCCGCAGATGCTTTGAAAGGTCCGGCCTCAGCGCCTTTACCGTTCCCAGCGGGTCGGAGATGATGTCCGCCGTGAATTCCTCCAGCACCTCCGCGAAATTGTTGCGGACACGGCAGGTGACGGTCAGCGCCTCCTCGACGGGAGTGTCGTTGGTGACGTAAAGTGTGGGATGAAGGGGGTCCCTGTCGTCGCAGCTGAGAAGCAGGGGAGCGTAGAAACGCTTGGCGTAGTAGTGCAGCGCCTTGCGGCGTCCGAAATAGTCCACCGAGGACCAGGAGATCACAGGATTGGAGTCGTTGAACTGCCAGTAGGCGGAGCCCATGCAGCGTCCCCGGGCACGGCGCATATGCTCCACGTTGGAGCGGATACAGTCCGCCTGCACCAGCTGGGAAAGATATATCTCGTGTTCAAAATCCCTCGGTACGCCCACATACTGATCCATATAGTATTTCAGCTTTTCCATGCCCCGGTCGCACTTCTGATGAAGCTTCATCACGGGGCTGTTGAGGCTCAGGTCCAGCTTGTCGGGGTCGCAGAAGGCCAGACAGGTCTTGATGTCCGGGATGCTCTCGAAGCCGTACTCCGAGCAGAAGCGGTAATAAAGCCTGCGGAAATCCTCAATGGGCTTGAAGTCGTGCCACACCGCCCAGTAGTGCATATCTCCCGCCTTGTTGGAAGAGGGCTCGTGGAAACCTCCCCCCGAGGAGGGCGAAGAGGGCCAGTAGAAGGTCTCCGGGTCAAGCTGCAAGAGCAGTCCCGGGATGATCTCCTCAAAGAGCTGAGAATAATGCTCCCGGCCCTCGGGGTCGTTCCAGCCCCAGTATTCCCAGGCGGACTCGATCTCGTTGTTGCCGCACCACAATCCCAAAGAGGGATGATTCCTCAGACGGATGACGTTGTCCGTGACCTCCGCCTTTACGGTAGCCTCGAAGTCCAGCGTCAGCAGGTAGGCCGAGCAGGCGAACATAAAGTCCTGCCAGACGATAAGGCCGTGCTCGTCGCAGAAGTCGTAAAAGCTGTCGTCGGGGTAATAGCCTCCGCCCCATACTCTTATGAAGTTGAAATTGGCGTCCAGGCACTCCTTCAGCAGTTTATCTGTACGTTCTTTCGTACAGTTGGGAAGGATATGGTCCTCGGGGATATAGTTGGCGCCCATAGCGAAGACCTTGACGCCGTTGTTCACGAAGCAGAACTCGCTTCCCCACTTATCCTTGTCCTGCGAAACTGTCAGCGTCCGCAGGCCGATCCTGTCGGTGCGGGAGTCAAGGACCTTTTTCCCGGATATCAGCCGGACCTCGGAGATATAGAGGGGCTGTTCACCCAGTCCCCGGACCCACCAGAGCTGGGGGTCGCTGATCTCGATGATGAGCCGGCCGTTTATCATTTCCGAAGTGAGCCTTACGTCTCCGGGAGAGACAAAGACCACCTCGGCCCTTACGCCGCCGGACCAGACATCCAGGTCGGCGTTCACCTTCACCAGCACCTTATCCTTGGTATGCTCCTGGGTATAGCGGACGCTCCTGATGCGTCCCCCGTTATAGCCGGAGATTTTAACGCTGCGCCAGATGCCCATATCCGGCAGCTTGGGACCCCAATCCCAGCCGAACATATAGTGGGCCTTCCGCAGGTGAGGATAGCCTTCCATAGCCTCCTTGACGCCGATAAGGGGTCTTTCGGACTGTTTCTCGATGATATATCTCACCGGCGAATGGATCCACACGATCAGGACGTTATGGAAATCCGCGATGCCCCGGACGTCGTACTCATAGGTGCGGTGCATATTGTCACAGCTTCCGAGGTAGGTATCGTTGAGGTAGACATCCGCGAGGGTGTCGATGCCCCCGAAGGTGAGATAGAGCCTATCCTGCCGGAGGAAGGCGTCGTCTAAATCAAACTCCTTGCGGAACACGAACTCCCGCTCTGCGATCTCCGCGGCGGCGGTCTCGTTGGTGCGGTAATAGGGGTCCTCCATGACGCCGTTATCCATAAGCGTTTTAAAAGCGGAGCAAGGCACGGAGCAGGGATAGCTGTTCTCCCCGTCGATCATTATCCAATTGCTGTTAAGGTCGATAGTCATTCAATACCCTCCTTTTTCGGCTTGTATTAATCAAAGATTAGTCAACTAATTAGCTCTCTAATCATTATACCACCTAACAATTTATTTGTCAAGCAGGGGCGTGCCCCTGCACCCAGCTCCGCCGCAAGCGACGGAGTGCAGGAAAAAAGACAGCGATGCGGCGGGGCTGAACAAAGCTGTAAACCCAAACGCGAAGCGCGTTAAAAGTTTCGGTCAAGCCTTTTCCAAAGGCTTGCGGGTCAAGGGCAGAGCCCTTGCAGGGTGTGGGGCAGAGCCCCATTCGGCGCGTAAGCGACGACCCCGGCGCTGCACAATAAAAGAGTAGGGAAACGAAGAAGTTTCTCTACTCTTTTTTTCGTGGACAAATCATACTCAGCGCCGGGGAAAAGGTGTCCTCCTGCACTCGCAGGAAACAGCGAGGGAGCGAAGCGGACAAGCGTATTTCCGTCCCCCGACGAGCCAAAGCGGGGCGGCATTCTTCCCCGCCTCAAACGTAGGAGCAGAATCCCAACGTATGCTCCCGCCCCAATTCGGGGGCTTTCCGGTCGCCCCCGAACCCCTTCGGGCGCACAGCTAACGGAAGAAAGACAAAAAAGGAGCCCTCCCCGCGGACGGCTCCTTGATTTTTTTAGTGATGTAAACGCTTTTTGATAATTACTTCTTCGGAAACAGCGGCAGCTTCTCAAGGAAAATAATGTCTGTCCTGTCGGCGGCTGCTCCTTCCGCAAGGACCGCCGCTTTCCCGACGGTGATGCCTCCCGCTTCGTCTACCAGTTTTTCCAGCGCGATCAGCGATTCTCCGGTGCTGATAACATCGTCCGCGATCAGGATCCTGCGGCCCTTCAGCAGAGCAGCATCCTCCTGTGAGAGGTAAAGGGTCTGCACTTTTTCCGTGGTGATGGACTTCACCTTCACGGTGAAGGGGTCGGTCATGTAGAATTTCATTGATTTCCGCGCCGTGATGTATTTCTTCCCCGTCTGCCTTGCCATTTCGTAGGCCAGCGGGATGCCCTTGGTCTCGGCTGTCAGGATGATGTCAAAATCCGGGCATTTTTTGAGAAGCTCCTCCGCCGTCCTGACAGTCAGCTCCACATCCGAAAGCATAATAAAGGCTGCAAATTCAAGGGTGTCGCTGGCGCGGCACAGCGGCAGCTCGCGGGTCAGGCCCGCCACATGAAGGGTGTATGTATTCGCCATGATGATCTCTCCTTACAGTTATAAGAAAATGTATTTCAGTATGAACAGCACCGCCAGCACATACATCAGCGGGTTGACCTTCTTTGCTTTTCCGCAGCAGACGTTGATTACCACAAAGGATATGATCCCTATGGAAATACCCTCGGAGATGCTGTAAAACAGCGGCATCGCCGCCACGCATAAGTAGGCGGGTATCGCCGAGGTGTAGCTCGTTTCGTCCAGCCTTATCTCCGTGACGGTGGAGAACATCAGAAAGCCCACGAGTATCAGCGCGGGAGCCGTGGCAAAGGCGGGTATCGCCGTGAATATGGGAGCCAGGAACATCGAGAACAGGAACAGCACCGCTGTGGTCACGGCGGTAAGGCCTGTCCTTCCGCCTGCGCCCACGCCTGCGGCGGATTCAACGAATGTGGAAACGGTAGAGGTGCCGAGTACGGCGCCGGCGGTGGTGGCTACGGCGTCGGACATAAGGGCGGGCCGGATGCCTTCCAGCTTGCCCCGCTCGTCCAGCATACCAGCCTTGGCGCTGACGCCTATCAGCGTGCCGATAGTATCAAAGAGGTCAACGAACAGGAAGGAGAAGATAACGACGATGAAATTGAATATCCCCACCTTGTCGAAGTCCACGTGGAAGCACTGTCCGAAGGTCTCTCCCAGTTTGGAGAAGTCGGTCATATGGAAGGACGGGATAAGGGTATAGAATCCCGCGTCGGGGTCGGGCTGATAGATGCCCGTAAGCTCGCAGATGATACCCAGTATCCAGGTGCCGAAGATGCCGATAAGTATGGACCCGGGGACCTTCTTTATGTAAAGCACCGCCATAGCCAGCACGCCGATGACTGCTAAGAGCGCGCATATTCCCGAGGTGCTGAAGTTCTCCTTGAAGTTGACGAGAGTTACCAGCGTAGCCGAATCCACGGCGAGGCCTGCGTTCTGAAGGCCGATGAAGCAGATGAACAGTCCGATGCCCACGGACACGGCTTTTTTCAGCGCCAGGGGGATGCAGTCGAAGATCGCCTCTCTGACTCTCGTCAGGGACAGGACGATAAATATCACGCCCTCGATGAACACCGCCAGCAAAGCGGTCTGCCAGCTGTAGCCGTAGGCTCCCACAACGGTATAGGCGAAATAGGCGTTGAGGCCCATTCCTGCGGAGAGCGCAAAGGGAAGGTTAGCCATAAGTCCCATACAGAGGGTGCCGATGCAGGAGGCTATACAGGTAGCCAGCAGTACGGCGGTAGAATCCATTCCCGCCCCCGACAGCACGGTAGGGTTGACGGCAAGGATATAGGCCATAGTCATAAAAGTGGTGAGCCCGGCCGTTATCTCGGTCCGGGTATCGGTATTGTGCTGTTTGAGCTTGAACATTTTTTCCAGCATTCAGATCACTTCCGATTCATTATTGCAGGCGGAGACCCCTCCCGGCCGCTGGTTCCATTATACCATGTTTGTACTGTAAAGTCAACTTAAAAAATGCATTGGTAATTTGTTTCCCCCCTCCGTCATAGAATAGTACAAAACCCGTCGGGAGGCAGATATGAAACAACAGGGATTTCTGAAGGGCTCGGCTATCCTGCTGGGCATGGTGCTGATAACAAAGGCCGTGGGGCTGGCCTATAAGATTCCGCTGACGCATCTGCTGGGGGGAAGCGGTATGGCTTACTACTCCGGGGCCTTTGCCGTGTTCGCGCCTCTGCTGGCCGCTACGGTCTCGGGAATAACCGCCTCCGTGGCAAGGCAGACCGCCGAAGCACGGGCGCTGGGACGCTACGCCCAGCTTCGGAAACTGCGCCGCACCGCCATGACCTGTTGCTGCGGCATCGGTTTTGCCGCTTCGCTGATGTTCACCCTCCTGTCTTTACCGCTGGCAAAGGCCTTCCTGCCCTCCGCCGAGGCCGTATGGACCCTTGCCGCACTGGCGCCCTCTCTGCTGTTCTGCTCCGCCCTTGCCGTCCAGCGGGGATATTACGAGGGCCTGCGGAATATGCTCCCCACCGCAGGCTCCGAGATAATCGAGACCGTCCTGCGGGCCGTTCTGGGGCTGGCGGGAGCCTACGCCGTTTTCCGATACGCCGCCGCAGACTACGCCGCCACTCACGGCTGCTTCGGACAGTTCTTCCGCACTCCGGAGGCCGCCGCTGCCGCCGCTTTGCCCTACGCCGCCGCTGCGGCTATACTTGCGGGCTCGCTGGCTACGGGAGCGGCGGTGCTGAGCCTTGCGGTCAGCTTTCGGCTCCGTGGGGACGGCATCACCCGGGAGATGCTGGCCTCCGATCCGGTCACCGACCCCGCTCCGAAGATCATCCGGGACCTCTTCGGACACTCCCTGCCCATAGCCCTCACCGCCGTCATCACCACGCTTTCCGCGCTCATCGACCTGCTCACCGTCCCCCGGGGACTGGCGCTGTCCGGCTCCGAAGTCCCGCCGGAGTTCGTTTACGGCTCCTACACGGGGCTGGCGCTGACGGTCTGCGGGATCGTCCCCACTCTGACGGCGATGCTGGGGAAAAGCTCCCTGCCCGCTCTGACCGAGGCCTCCGCCCGCCGGGACGGCTCCGGGCTCTCCGCAGCCGTCAGCAGCCTGGTGCGGGTGTCGATGCTGGCAGCGCTGCCTTGCGGAGCCGTCATCACCGCTCTTCCGAGGGAATGTCTCCAACTGCTTTTCGGCGGGCGCACCGGGGAGATAGACTGCACCTTCCGGGCGCTTTCCGTTCTGGGGATAGGCTGCTGCTTCATATCGGTGTCGCTGCCCTGTCTTTCGGCGCTCCAGACTCTTCGGCGTCGGCTGACGCCCATACTTATCATGCTGGCGGGCAGTGCTGTGAAGCTTGTGCTGAACCTGCTGCTGATACCCGTCCCCGCCTTGGGGATAACCGGGGCGGCGGCAGCAGCGGCGGCCTCACAGGGGATTATCTGTCTGCTTTCGGTACGGGGACTGCTGAAGCTGACGCACACCCGCATCCCCGGCGGGGTACTGGCGAAGCCGATATTTGCGGCTTTGCTGGGCGGGGCTGCGGGACGTCTTACCTACGACCTTACCGACGGTTTTCTGCCGGCTGCCGTCAGCCGGAGGCTGCTTTCTCCTGCGGCGATAGCGGTCTCCCTTTTTGTTTCCGGGCTGGCGCTTTGGCTTATGGATTCGCTTCCGCGGGAGAGGATCAAAGCCCTGGCGGCAGGGGCGTGCCCCTGGCCCGAGCGCGGACGCCGGCAGGGGCGTGCCCCTGCACCCAACTCCGCCGCAAGCAACGGAGTGCAGGAAAATAGATAGTGTTGCGGCGGGGCCGCACAAAGCTGTAACCCAAACGCGAAGCGGCAGGGGCGTGCCCCTGCACCCAGCTCCGCCGCAAGCGACGGAGTGCAGGAAAATAGATAGTGTTGCGGCGGGACCGAACAAAGCTGTAAACCCAAACGCGAAGCGCGTTAAAAGTTTCGGTCAAGCCTTTTCCAAAGGCTTGCGGGTCAAGGGCAGAGCCCTTGCAGGGACAATTTTCCCTCGTCAAGCTCGGGAAAATCGGGACAGAGTCCCACTCGGCGCGTCAGCGACGACCCCGGCGCTGCACAAGAGAAGAGTAGGGAAACGAAGCTGTTTTCCTACTCTTTTTTTCGTGGACAAACCATACTCAGCGCCGGGAAAAGGTGTTCTTCCGCACTCGCAGGAAACAGCGAGGGAGCAAATTCACGCAAGCGTGAATTTTCGACCGAGCGTCTTTCCGTCCCCCGACGAGCCAAAGCGGGGCGGCATCCTGCCCCGCTCCAAAACGTAGGAGCAGAATCACAACATAGGCTCCCGCCCCAATTCGGGGGCTTTCCGATCGCCCCCGACCCCCATCGGTGACGCACATCCCGCCTAAAATCAAAGAAGTCCGCTGCGGAGACGGACTTCTTTACATTTATTATTCGTTATTTCCCGGTCAGACAGTCTTGTAGTTTATCCCGTTTTCTTTGGCGTATTTTTCGGCGGCGGAGCCGGGGGTGCATTTGAGCACAAAGCCCTCCTTCATGTAACCGAAAGCTTCCTTGCCAATCTCGGTCACGCTGGCAGGGACCGTGATCTCATCCAAACCCAGACATCCCGAAAAAGCATTCTCTCCGATGCTCTCCAGTCCCTCGGGGAGGTCGAGCTTCGTCAGTTTGGAATTGCCGGAGAAGCCGTGTTCGCCTATGCGCTTGAGCCCCGACGGCAGCTTGACGTCCGTGAGAAAATTGCAGTGCGAGAAAGCTCCTTTCTTTATCTCCGTTACCCCCTCCGGGATCGTGACACTTTCAAAATCCGTTCCGTAAAAGGCGAAATCATCTATATCCGTAAGTGTGGAGGGCAGCGTGATGCTCTTTATCCCGCTGCACCAGTAAAAGGCACTGTCGCCGATCCTTGTGACGCCTTCGGGTATCTCGATCTCGGCCAGCGAGTTCACCCTGTACATAAAGCAGTTCCCTATCTCGGTTATCCCCCCGGAGATCACTGCCTTGACCACGCCGCCGGGCAGGGAGTTGCCCTTGCGGTCGGCCTTGCGCTCTGCGGCGTAGATCCATTCGGGGCATTCGTCAAAATCGGAGTAGCCCTTCTCCATAAGCCGCCCGAAATCGTTTGGATCCTGCGGCAGAGTATAGTCGTACATCTTCCCGGTGCCGGTAAAGGTCAGCAGACCTTCGCTGTTCAGCGACCAGGTGATGTTGTCTCCCGCCTCGCCGTGTATCTCCGACACCTCGGGACCCTTCACCTTCGCATCTTCCTCGCTTTCGGCTTCACTGACGGAGGCGCTTTCGGCTTCACTCTGTACCTCGTCGGCTTGTGAGCTTTCCTCGGCCGCCGGGGATGCGGTGCTTACCTCAGACTTGCTCTCTTTCCCGCCGGAGGCCTGAGAACTGTCCCCGCTGCCGCAGCCCGTGAGCAGAAGCATACCGGCGCAGAGAAGCGCCGCCGCTCCGGAAATATTCCTGTATGCTTTCATATCCTGTTCCTCCCTTGCCCCCGGACGCTCAAACTCTGAGCCCGGGAGATCTGTCTTCCAATGTATTTTAACTCAAAGTTGTTACGGCAATGTTTATTTTACCGTAAAAAACGATGAACATACCGCATAATCACGGCGAGGCGGTCAATAATATCTCCAAAGACAATTATTGAACGGAGGTATCATTTTGAAAGGCAATACCGTGTTTTTCAGTTCATCGCCCGCTGTCGCCAGCTCCGCCGCCGTGGGCGGCATCATGGAGGGCAAGGGGCCTATGTCCGACTGCTTCGACGAGATCAACGAGGACCCCTTCTTCTCCTGCGACACCTTCGAGCAGGGGGAGAGCAAGCTCCTCAAACAGACGGTGCTCCGCGCTTTGGATAAGGGCAGCCTCACCAGCCGGCAGATAGACGTTATGTTCGGCGGGGACCTCCTTAATCAGTGCGTCGGCACCACCTACGGCATCCGGGACCTGGACATCCCCTTTCTGGGGATATACGGCGCCTGCTCCACCGTCACCGAGGGACTTCTGCTGTCCTCTCTTTTTGTGGACGGAGGATATGCCTCGCGGGCGCTGGCAGTCACATCCTCCCACTTCTGCGCCGCCGAGCGCCAGTACAGATTTCCCCTCAACTACGGAGGACAGCGCACGCCGACCTCCCAGTACACCGCCACCGCCGCGGGAGCGCTGGTGGTGTCCGCCGAGAGACTTCCCCCCTACGTCCGGGCCGCCACCGTCGGCAAGGTTGTGGACATGGGCGTGACCGATGCCGCCAATATGGGGGCGGCTATGGCTCCCGCCGCTTACAGCAGCATCCGCCGCTTCCTGGACGACACCGGCCTCAGACCGGAGTTCTTCGACGCTATCGTCACCGGGGACCTGGGGAAAGTCGGGAGCCGTCTGCTCTGCGAGCTTTTCGACCGCGACGGCATAGACATCCGCTCTCTCCACCGGGACTGCGGCACCATGCTCTACTCCTTCGACAAGCAGGACGTCCACGCGGGAGCCTCTGGAGCGGGATGCGCGGCAAGTATGCTCTGCGGGTTCTTCGTGCCCAAACTCCGAAGCGGGGAGTTCAGAAACATCCTCTTTGCGGCCACGGGAGCCCTGCTCTCCCCCACGGTGAACGCCCAAGGGGAGTCGATACCGTCCATATCCCACGCGGTATGGCTATCCTACGAAAACGGCAGTGTGCCGGACATCAGATTCAAGCGGGGGAGGGTGAACTGAATGGAATTTCTTCGTGCATTTGCGGTAGGCGGAGCGATCTGCGCGGTGGGACAGATACTGATAGACAAGACCCGTCTGACTCCCGCGAGGATACTGGTATCCTTTGTGGTAGCGGGCGTGATCCTGTCGGCGGCGGGGATATACGGGCCTATCCGGGACTTTGCGGGAGCGGGAGCGTCGGTGCCTCTGACGGGCTTCGGGCATCTGCTTGCCGAAGGCGTGAAGGATGCGGTAGAGGAAAAGGGCTTCATCGGCATTTTCACGGGCAGTCTGACAGCCTGCTCGGCGGGCCTTACGGCGGCGATGGTATTTTCCTTCACAGCGGCGCTGTTTGCGAAGAGCAGGCAGAAGCAATGAATGATGAATTCATCCCGTGATAGTTAGAATTATCAAAAATTACCTGTAATAAAAACAGTCACGGCGCACAAACTACTAAAGCAAACCCGAAAAAAAGACAAAGGAGTGTAAACGATGAAAGGCATCACAACTCAGCAGGGCAGAGACACCCTCAACAGATTCAAGATGGAAGCAGCCAGCGAGGTAGGCGTTAACCTCAAGCAGGGCTACAACGGCGACCTCACCTCCCGCGAGGCCGGTTCCGTCGGCGGTCAGATGGTCAAGAAGATGATCGATTCCTACAAGCAGCAGGGCCGCAGCTAAGAGCAGGACCCACGCAGCAAAAAACGGCTCCCCGATCGGGGGGCCGTTTTTCATTCGATAACGGTGTAGTTCTCGGCGGCGTTTTCCTTGGTGGCGTATTCGCTGACAGCCAGCACCTTCACCTTCAAAGGTTTCTGCCCGAGACAGATGGTGATGACATCCCCGACTTTTACATCGTAGGATGCGCGGGCAGGCTTGTCATTCACCAGCACCCGTCCCGCATCGCAGGCCTCGTTGGCCACGGTGCGCCGCTTTATAAGACGGGTGATCTTTAAGTATTTGTCAAGACGCATTGTTTTATTTCTCCTTTCAGATATAATGAACACAGTGCGGAAGGAAAGCTTGTTTTGCGGCGGGGTCATTCGTAGGTTCAAAACATTCTTTCTCGCCCAAGCGTGGGGGCAAAAAACCTACATAGCCTCACGCCCAAATCGGGGGCAGGTTTTAACAAAAGAGGAAAAACCATAAACGACCCAACGTAGTTAAGAGCAAACGCACCAACGTAGTAAACCCTCAAACGAACCACCGTGTCAAGAATGCGAGAGTCCAAGTTACATAACGAAAAGCCGTCCGCGACGCGGCGCTAACACCACATCACGAACCAAACCCAAGCGCCCAAAGGGCGCGCAGCGTGAACTAAAAAAACGCGCAGCGTGAACTAAAAAAAGCCCGGCCGTTGGGGTCGGGCTTTTTGCTGCTTACTTGTTTACAGCGTCCTTGAGAGCCTTGCCGGCCTTGAAGGCGGGGACCTTCTTAGCGGGGATCTTGATAACCTCATGTGTCTGAGGATTCTTGCCTTCCTTAGCAGCTCTCTGGCGGGTCTCGAATGTGCCGAAGCCAACGAGTGTTACCTTATCGCCGTTAACGAGCACGTCAGTGATAACGTCAACTACGGTAGAAAGAGCCTTTTCAGCGTCCTTCTTGGTGTAGCCGCCCTTTGCAGCAACTGCGGCGATGAGTTCAGCCTTTGTCATGTCATTTACCTCCCTATTTAAGATGATAATAATTATATTAACGATCCTCAGCTTTGACGATCATTAATTGTCGGTGTCAAACAGCCCCGGGGCTTGTCCCGAAAGGGCTTTGCCGGAGTTCTCGGCCTCCTCGAAGCGGCGGACGAAGCTGTCGCATTCGTAGCCCAAAGCCTCTTCGGCATCCACGCCCGTGAGCCTTGCCAGCTCGGCGCAGAGCAGGAGCATATTCCCGAAAGCCTTGTCCTGCGGGGCATCGGAAGACTCTATCTCGCATAGCCTGCGGCGGATAAGCTCTATCGCCTGTTCCTTGCCTTCAAGGTCGGCGCCTGCGCGGTTTGCCCGCTTGGTGAGCTTCTGAGCCCGCATCAGCGATGGGAACACCTTCGGCACGCTTTTGAGGGTGTCGGTGAAAGTCTCCTGATGCTTTTCGTCTTTCTTGATAGCGTCCCAGTTAGTGAGGACTTTGTCCACGGTGTCGGCCTTTACGTCTCCGAAAACGTGGGGATGCCGGATTATCAGCTTCTTGCAGACCTCGTCTGCCACGGCGTCAAGGTCGAAATTGCCGGACTCGGTCTCTATCTGAGCGTGGAACACCACCTGGAGCAGCACGTCCCCCAACTCCTCCCGGAGCATAGCGGGGTCATCGCAGTCGATGGCCTCCAGCACCTCGTAGACCTCTTCAAGCAGATCCTTGCGGATGCTCTGATGAGTCTGCACCTTATCCCAGGGGCAGCCGTTTTCGCTTCTCAGCACCTTGACGATATCCGCCAGGTCGTACACATTATAGCTGTCCTTGGCGAGCAGCCTGTCTATCAGCTCCTGCAAGCTATCATTTCCCTTCGGCAAAAAAGCTATCCTATATATAATAACCTATATTTCCGAAAAATTCAATAGGTTTTCCGGAATTTTTTGAAATATTTTTTTATCCTGTCACTTTGCTCATCGGGAAGCAAAGAATAATGAATAATATTGGCGAGATATGCTCCACGTCAGAGGTGCATCCGAAGGGGTTCGGGGGCGACCGGAAAGCCCCCGAATTGGGGCGGGAGCATACGTTGGGATTCTGCTCCACGTTACGGGCGGAGCAGGAAGCCGGGCAGGTTCCCGGCTTGCGCCCTTCATTTAGTTCGTCGGGGAACGGAAAGACGCTCCCGTTGGTCGCTGTTTCCTGCGAGTGCAGGAGGACACCTTTCCCCGGCGCTGAGTATGATTTGTCCACGAAAAAAAGAGCAGGAAAACGGCTTTGTTTCCCTACTCTTTTATTGTGCAGCGCCGGGGTCGTCGCTGACGCGCCGAGTGGGACGCTGTCCCACGCCCTGCTGGGGCCAGCCCCAGACCCCGCCAAGGGCTACCGCGCCCTTGGATGGGCGGAATGCGCTTCGCGTTTGGGGTTACAGCTTTGTTCGGTCCCGCCGCATCACTATCTTTTTTCCTGCACTCCGTCGCTTGCGGCGGAATTGCGCCGCCCGCGCTCGGGCCAGGGGCACGCCCCTGCCGGCGCTCGTTACTTCTTAAACATCATCGCTATTTTCTCATTCAGCCCGTTCTTCGCCAGCCTGTACCCCGTGAGAATGATGTTCTTAACCGTCTCACTGTCCGCCGCTCCGTGGCCTTTCACTATGGGAAGCCCCGTCCCCAGAAGTACCGCCCCGCCTTGGGTGTTGTAGTCGTATTTCCGGTAGATGCGGTCAAGCGCTTCTCCGCTCAGTCCCGATGCCCGAAGCTCCGCGATAACTGCCTTCGCCGCGCCTTCTACCGTCTTCAGCAGGATGTTCCCCGAGAAACCGTCGCAGACGATAACGTCCGCTTCACCGTTCAGAACATTGTGTCCCTCTACATTGCCGATAAACTCCGGCACCGATTCTCTCAGCAGAGCGTTGGCCTTCTTCACAACTTCGCTGCCCTTCTTGTCCTCCGCACCGTTGGATAAAAGCCCTACTTTCGGGCTTTCCGTGCCCGCCGCTTTCATGTAGGCTATCCCCATGCGGGCAAAATCCACCAGCTTTTCAGCGCGGACGTCCACATTGGCCCCGCAGTCCACCACGCAGAACGAAGACCCGTCGGGACGGGTAAGCTCCACCGTCAGCATGGGGCTGACTCTTGCAATGCGTCCCAGCATCATCACTGCCGCAACGAATATCGCCCCCGTGGGCCCGCAGGTCACGAAGGCACCGATCTCTTTGTCCGAGCGGCAAAGCTCCATTCCCCGCACCAGTGAGGAGTTTTTCCTGGCCTTGAAGGCCTCGGAGGGGTCCTCGCCGTTGGTGATGACCTCCGGGGCGTCCACAAGCTCTATGCGCTCCCTGCCTTCCAGCAGGGGAGAGAGCTGTTTTTTGTCTCCCAGGGCGTATACGAACAGGTCCTCATGCATTTCCGCCGCCCGGATGACCCCTTCCGCAAGTTGGCTCTGGGGCTTGTCCGCGCCGCCTAAGTCCGCCGCTATCTTTATCATTTTCACTCCGCACCCTTCTCGTCCTGCCAGAATTTTTCCATAAGCATACGGTATGTCTTTTGGGACAGCACAGGCTTTTCCAGCGTCTCCACAAGCCCGGGATCTATCTGCCCGACGGCGAACTGCTCCCCGGCCTGCCGGCTGAGGGAGAGTATTTTTTCAAACCGCTGACCCGAGCCGGCCTGCGCCAGCGCTTTCAGCTGAGGACAGCAGAATCTTGCGTACTTGTCCTCGCCGATGCAGAGGTCGTACTGTACCTTTATGGGATAGAAGGCCTCCGCCGACTCCGAGAATCCGCAGGATGCGATGACTGCCAGCCGCTGGCCCTCCCGGGGAGAGCGCAGGGCGTGTCTGCCTGCTTTGATGTTGTCCAGCTCCTGTCCGCGGAAGGTGCAGAATATCCCCAAAAGCCTGTCGATGACGGTCTTGAGGGTGCCGGGCATCCCGAAGAAGTAGATGGGGAAGGCCATGATTATGGTATCTGCGGACAGTATTTTATCCCTCACCATGGGGATAGAGTCGTCCTTGATGACGCAGATGCTCTCGGTGCGTCCCCAGCAGGAGAGGCAGCCGGTACAGGGCTTGACGTTCAGCTGCGACACATGGATGCACTCCGTCTCGCTGCCGTCCTTGGAAGAAAGCCCCTCCGCGAAGGCGTTCGCCACCCGGAAAGTAAGGCTCCGCTCCCCCTTGGGACTGCCGTTTATCAAAAGTGTTTTTTTGCTCAAAAGTTTCATCCTTTCATCGCTCGTACACCGATCTTCTCTCAACCTTCGTAAATGTCAGGCTTCCCTTGGCGTGGAGATTGCCGTCCACCCGGACTTCCGCATCGAAGGCGAAAAGGGAGCCGCCTGAGCGTGTCTTTTTCACGCTTATCTCCAGCCTGTCCCCGGGGATGACCGCTTTCACGAATTTGAAGCCGTCCACTTTGAGCAGGACGTAGAGCTTGTCCGCATCCTCTCCAGAGCTTTCGATCACCAGCGAGCAGAGCTGTGCGCAGCTCTCGATGATGAGCACTCCCGGCATAATGGGGCTTTCGGGGAAGTGCCCGAGAAAATGGGGCTCGTTGACGGAAACGCATTTCAGCCCCACGGCGCTCTCGTTGGGGATAAGCTCCGTCACCCTGTCTATCATCTGAAAGGGAGGACGCTGTTTTATCCTTTCGTTGATGCCGTCAATGTTCATCATAGCGAGATACCTCCGTCCATTGTGATGACCTGTCCCGTTATGTAGGAGAATTCGTCACGGGTCAGCATTGACACCAGCGCCGCCACTTCTTCGGCCTTGCCGAAGCGGTGCAGGGGGATGTCTTTGAGGTATTCCTCTTTCTTTTCGTCCGAGAGGGCGTTTATCATTTCCGTTTCGATAAAGCCCGGAGCCACGGCATTTACCCGGATGCCCTTGCTCCCCAGTTCCTTTGCCAGCACACGGGTAAAGGAGTTCACCGCGCCCTTGGTGGCGCTGTATACGCTCTGTCCCGCAAGAGCCAGTTCTCCGCTGACCGAGGACATATTGATTATCACGCCCTGCTTGCGCCTGAACATTTTCAGAGCCGCCTGCTGTGCGCAGTAGAAATAGCCCTTGACGTTCAGGTCCAGGCAGGCGGAAAGGTCATCCATGTTCTGCGCCAGGAGAAAGCTGTCCCTGACGATGCCGGCGTTGTTCACCAGCACGTCTATCTGTCCGAACTGCTTGTCGATGTCCCTTATCATCTGCTTGACCTGGGCAAGATCGGAGACGTCGGCCTTGTATATGATGCCGTCCCCTCCGTTGGCTTTTATCTCTTCGAGGACCTTTACGGCCTCTTCCTCGCTTCGGCTGTAATTAACCGCCACGGTGAAGCCGTCCTTTGCCAGCCTTAATGCGCAGGCTTTGCCTATCCCCCGGGATGCCCCGGTCACAAGTGCGGTCTTCATTGCTTATCCTCCCTGCTTATGACTGCGGCGCAGTAGCTTCCGCCGGAGCCGTAGGATATCACCAGTATGTTGTCAAGCCCCGAAGTTTCCAGCTTGCCCGTCTGCTTTCCGCCGGCAGTGTAATACTCCTGCTCCTTGATGTCGCCGCT
This sequence comes from Ruminococcaceae bacterium FB2012, assembly GCA_900104495.1. Classification (GTDB taxonomy): domain Bacteria; phylum Bacillota; class Clostridia; order Oscillospirales; family Ruminococcaceae; genus FB2012. Next base: position 114,894 of record FMXS01000008.1, read on the forward strand.
TATCATCAGTGCGGCGTGAGCGGCCCCGAGAGCCGCGCTTGCTGCTCTGCCCTCGCCCAGCTTGTCCTTTACGGAAATGACCGGCAGAGTATTCGCCCTCTCGCCGAAGAGGTTTTTCAGAGCCTCTTCCTCGATAGCGTCCACGGCCTTGTGGCCGTTGGCAAAGCCGATGACGGCTCCGATGTCGTCACGGGCCAGCAGAGCATCGTCGATAGCTTCCATGACCGCGGTTTCAAGAGCCTTCTCCGAGCCGGAAAGGGTCCCGAAGGGAACTCCGCAGCAGGCGGAGCCGCTGCCCGTGAGATAGGCGTAAACTTTTGCTCCCCTTTCGGAAGCGGAGTCGATGTCCTCCAAAAGCAGAGCGGTGCTGCCGTCGGAGAGGGTGAACTTATCCTTGCCGGAGTAGGGCATTACGGGCTCCTCCGAGGCCAGTCCCAGGCCGCCGAAAAGCTCCCGCATTATCTCGTTGTTCTCGTCGGTGCCGGTGGCAAGCATAGCCTTCTGCTTGCCCGCCCGGATGACGTCCAGCGCGTAGGCCGCCGAGAAAAGTCCCGACTGTGCGCCGTTGGTGGCGGTGACGTTGTATCCCTTGATGCCCGAGCAGATAGAAAGGTATCCGCCGGCGGCATTGTAAACGGTGTTGGGGAACTTGAAGGCGCTGCCGTTGGCATTGCCCTTCTCCGCGATGAGCATTTCAAAGTCGCAGACGGGGGACAAAGCACCCTCCGAGGTGCCCACGATGATTCCGGTCTGAGGAGCGTTCTCGCCGGTTATCTCATAGCCGCCGTCTTTAAGCGCGTACATTCCCGAAACGCACTGGAGCTGGCTGAAACGGTCCAGCTTGCGGTAGAAGGACATTTTCAGCCCCAGCTCGTCGTACTGCTCCTTGCTCACTTCGGAGCATACGGCGTCTCCGGCTTTCATATCCTTTCCGCAGAGTTCAAGATAGCTTTCCTTGCCGCATCCTGCGGGGGTCACGATTCCGAGGCCGGTGATCGCCGCGCCGCGGCTGTTCTTCACGGGCTTCACGCCCCCCTGTTCCTTGCTGAAGACGATGCTGGCGTTGTTGCCGCCGAAGGCGAAGGAGTTGCTCATAACGGTCTTGAGTTCCTTCTCCTTGGGGAAGTTGGGGCAGAAGTCGATGTCCCCGGCTCTCTCCTTGAGCTTGACCAGGTCCTCTTTGCTGAAGCCCAGCGTCGGGGGAACTGTGTTCCCGGTGAGGGCCTTGACGGCGAATACCGCCTCTACGGCTCCCGCCGCGCCCAGGCAGTGGCCTGTCATGGCTTTGGTGGAGCTGACGCTGAGGTCCCCGTTCTTACCGTCGAAGATAGTATGCAGAGACAGGAACTCCGCCTCGTCATTCTTGGCAGTGCCGGTGCCGTGGGCGTTGACGTAGCCAATATCCGCTTCGGTGAGGCCGGAGCTTTCTATGGCGGTGCGGATAGCGTTCATCTGGCACTCTCCGTCGGGACGGGGAGCGGTGATGTGGTGAGCGTCGCTGGTGACACCCGAGCCCAGCACCTCGCAGTAGATCCTTGCGCCGCGCTCTACGGCGTGTTCGTAGGACTCAACTATAAGCGCACCTGCGCCTTCTCCCAAAGTTATCCCGCTGAGATGATTGAAGGGGGAGCAGGGATTTGCGTCCAGGGCGTGAAGGGAAGTGAAGCCCGCATAAGGCACCGAAGCGAAAGCGTCGGCTCCGCCGGCTACCACGATATCCGCCTTGCCCGCACGGATAAGATCTGCGGCATAGGCGATGCTGATAGTTCCTGCGGCGCAGGCGTTAGCCACATTTGTAACGGCTCCCCCCGCGTGGCACCAGGCTGCCGCCTGTGAGGCGATAGCGGAAATAGGCATCTGCGGGATAAGCTCCTTCCTCTTTTCCTTGGTGTAGTACTCCTCCGCGCTGACGACACCGCCCACGCAGCTTCCCATGATAACGCTGACGCGGCTGTCTCCGCGGAAATCATCCAGCCCGGAGTCCTTCATGGCCTCGTCCACGGCCTTGATGCAGAGCTTGGAAACTCTGTCCATGCCCTCGGTGCCGGGGATATTGTCCCAGCCCTTGGAGCGCACCTCCGCGGCGTAATCCGAGTAGCAGTTCTCGGTATCCACCGTCGTAGTATGCTCGATTCCCGACCGGGAGGCCAGCACGCTTTCCCAGCACTCCTTAACATTATCACCCACCGCCGAGATCATTCCCAGCCCGGTGATAACGCATCTTTCACTATTCTTAGTCATTTTAATACACCCTTTAATTATTCTTTATTCGTTATTCTTTAATAAACAAGCATAAAGCCCTACCGGGGACGGAAGGGCTTTTCGGCTGTATGCCTTTTTTACTTGTTCTCCTCGATGTATGCGGCGATGGTGTCGATGCTTACAAAATGCTCCTTGCCCACGCCGGTCATGTCAACGCCGTATTCGCCGTCAACAAACGAGATGATCTCCAGGGAGTCCACCGAATCGAGGTTGATGGGATCCTCGCTGAAAAGCTCGGTGTCATATTCGAGAACGTCGGGTTCCACACCCAGGGTAGAGCAGATGAAGTCCTTGAGTTTTGCTTTGATTTCCATTTTTCATACTCCTTTGGTATATTATTTACCCAAGTATTATACTACATTATTATATAAAAGAAAACATACAATGCGAAGGTTTTGCACAAATATTTAACACAAGGACGCAAACGTACTAATAATTTATCCTTTTAACAAAACGAAAAATGTCGGATCCCGCCGGAAAATCGCGGAAAATAACCGTGCGCGGATGCGCACACCTTCATTATCCGTTATTCGTTATTCACTATTCATCATTCATTGAGCGGATACGCGCTTCCGTTTGTTATTTTTGCATATATTAATATTTTCCCTTTGTGCATGGTGACAAAAAGTTTTTATGAAAGTATGATAGTTAATAGTAAACCTTGACAAATTGTGCAAGGGAGGGTATAATAATTTCATTGGATATTAGTGATTTTTTCGTATCCGAACCAAACATCAAACATCGAAAGGTGGGATCAACTGTATGGCGAAAAAGGAAGGCGAGAAAAAGCCCAAGGCCGAAAAGGTCGCAAATGCGGGCGATCTGCTGAAAGACAGAGTCAGCAGTATCATGGACATGGTCGAGGACGATGAGGACGAGCTCGATGAGGAACTGCTGGAAGAGCTGAAAAAGCCAAAGAAGAAATTCTTCGGTCTCTTCGGATAACCTGCGGAGATCACCGCAGACGGCGTTGATGCCGTAACCGTGCCAAAATTTCATTATGAAAGGTTTGAGAAAATTGAGTACAAAAAAGAAAAGCGGTAAAATGGGTTTTTCAGCCCTTAACCGGATCCTTATTCTCCAGATCATCGTAATGCTCGGTCTGTCCGTTTTCATTACCCTGACCGTAAGTTCAAAAACCAAGGATAACGCTATCGACCACATGAAGGCCATAGGCGAAGAACGTGCAAAGATCATCGAAACATTCGTGGACAACGCTGAAAAGACTCTGACATATTTCAGCAGATCTCCCGAAGTGCTTGACGTGGTGAAGAGAGCCAAGGAGCTTTCCTGGCAGGATCTTCAGACCAAGCTCCGTGCCGGCGAGTTCGACAACAAGGCCGCCCAGGCTTATACCGAAGCCCTCAGTAAGGACATCGGCGCCAACAACGAAGGTCTGTGGATAGGCTCCCTCGATACAATTGTTATCAACCATACCAACAGCAAGATCCTCGGTATGATGACCCGTAAGGAAGCCAAGCAGAACGATACCGATCCCGACGTTCCCGCACAGGCGAGAATAGACGACCTTATCAGCAAGCTGAAGGTAGCAGGCAATGAGGGCGTTTACAACACCGGGATCATCATCTCCCCCGGAAGCGGCGAGCAGTGCCTCTCCCTTTACAAGGGCGTATTTGAGAACGGCGAGCTGGTCGGCTTCGTAGGTCTCGGAATCTACACCCAGGGCCTGCTGGATACCCTTAACGCTATCAGCATCCCCGATATGCAGAACGCTACTTACTCCATGGCCAACATCAGGGCCAATGCAGACGGCAAGTACACCTACATCTTCAACTCTGCTGTCGCAGAGAAGATCACCAAGGAGAACGCCGCAGACGTTACCAAGCCCGTAGATAACGACGAGCTGGTAAAGATCATCGAGAAGCACTCCGACGTGCGCGTTTCCGATGAAGACATCACCGACAAGTACGAGTACAACAACGGCAAGAGCATGGTGGCTACATACACCGTTATCCCCAAGTACAGCTGGATCCTCACCGTTGACGACACCACAAGCGAAGTTTACTCTCTGACCCACACGATGATCCTCTACCTCGGCATCTTCGGTGCCGTTATCCTCGGACTCATCGTAGTATTCAACATCATCAACAAGAGACAGGCAGTCATCAACCAGAAACTGGTATCGACCATTGCCAAGAACAACATGACCAAGAAGTCCCTGAACACCGCTATGTTCAAGGATGTACTGACAGGTGTGAACAACCGTGTAAGCTTCACTATGAACCTTGACAAGATCAAGGCCGAGGAAGGCTCGCCGGTATACTTCGCAATGTTCAACATCATCAAGTTCTCCGAGATCAACTCCCAGTACGGCGCCGAGGCCGGCGACCTGCTCCTGGTCAAGACTTCTGAGACTCTCACCGAGTTCTTCCCAGACAACGAGATCTACCGTACCGGTTCCGACGAGTTCATGCTGGTAGTTCCCACTAAGGACGGCAGCCCGTCCATCAACGAGGTAATGGACAAGGTGAACATCGCATTCCGTCAGATGCGCGTGCCTAAGGACATCGAGAATGTCGGCACTGTTTATCCCGAGTACAAGGTAGCAGTCGGCAAGAGAAGAGCCGGTGCCGCAGACGTTTCCATCATCTCCTCTCTCAAGAAGAAGATGAACGAGAGCGACGCCGCCACCATCGGCAACATCGAGTGCATAGACCTGTAACGCGGACGGTTTGGACCGTGACATATCATAGTTTTTCAGCATCCCTGCCGGGCTCCGGCGGGGATGCTTTTCGCTGCGCGGTTTTTTATCCCGTTTTTGTTGTGTAATGCTGATAAAAAAACAGCGGGAAATGCGCTCCCCGCCGTAAGGCGGGGGAGATGCATTTCCCGTATTTTTCTGACCTGTCGTACAGCTCTTAACCGTCAACCACGGTAAACTGCGCGATAATGTTCCTTATCGCGGTGTAGAGGTCGGGTTTCAGCTTGTCCAGAGTGCAGGGCTCGCGGTAGAGGATCGAGGAATAGCAGGTGGCCGATACCAGCTCCACCACCATGAAAAGCATCAGCTCCGGGTCGCGGATCGGATGCTCCGACTCCTCAAGCAGTTTGAGATACTCGTCCCGGAAGACGGTCTCCTGCTCCGAAGGCGTGGACAGGGCCTGCATGAACAGTCCCCAGCTGAGGTTCTTGGAGATGAAATTCAGCAGCGACTTGTTCTCGTCCAGCTGATTGATGATATTATCTATCAAAAATATAAACTTATCCTCAAAGCCCATGGGTTCGGTCTGCTGAGAGAGGGCGTAGGCGGCAATAGTCATCACCTGGGCGCTCTTGCCGGCGATCAGCTTCCTTCTTATATCGTACTTATCCTTGAAATACAGATAGAACGTCCCCTTGCCGACCCCGGCCTTGCTGGCAATATCCGTAATAGAAGTTTTGCTGAAGCCTTTGGTGGTGAAAAATTCAAACGCCGTATTCAGCAGCGAGCTTTCCTTGCTCTTCTTTTTCATATCGACCTTACTCATCACTCTTCTCCTATCTTAATGGGGGCATGGCCCCCATACCCCCGCTTCGCCTCGGCGGGAAGTTTGGGGCTTCGGCTCGCTTGGGTTTCGTTTTTGGAACATTGGTTTGATCTGTTTTTTTGCTGCCGTAGAGTAGTGTGCATCCGAAGGGGTTCGGGACCGACCGGAAAGCCCTCGAAACGGGCGCTGCGCTTATGTTGGACTCCGCCGCCTCACTATCTCGGTTTCTGCGCAAAGTTGCTTGCGGCGGAATTGCGCCGTCCGCGCTCGGACCGACCGGAAAGCCCCCGAATTGGGCGCTGCGCTGTTTCTTATCTACCATTATATCTTAATTTCCACTTCTTGTCAACCCGCAAACTGACCAACAGTCACCATGACCGCCGGTCAGTTTTGTGCAATCATACAAAATTTCTGACCGTCAGTCAATTTCTTGCCTTTGACTATTGACTATCGGTCAGCTTGGGAGTATAATATGAAATGTAACCAAGAAATGACTGTCGGTCAGATGTGGCCGCAGTATTAAGGAGCTGATATAATATGGTGAAGTTCGGCAACTTCATAGTCAAGCACAGGATACTGATACTCATCATCGGCGTGCTTATGCTGATACCCTGTGCCATAGGCTATTTCACCACCCGCACCAACTACGACATCCTCTCTTACCTGCCCAAGGACATCGAAACGATGAAAGGACAGGACATCCTCAGCGAGGACTTCGGCAAAGCGGGCTTCTCAATGGTAATGCTGGACGGAATGAAAGACAAGGAAGTCTCTGCGGCAAAGAAGAAAATGGAAGCCGTTGAAGGCGTGGCCAGCGTGGTCTGGTACGACTCCATAGCCGACATAACCCTTCCGAAAGAGCTCCTTCCTCAGAAGCTTTACGACTTCTTCAATGCCGACAACGGCAACTCCACACTGCTGATCGTCTTTTTCAAAGACACCACGGCAGCAGACATTACTCTTGCGGCAGTGGACGAGATAAGAGAGATCTCCAGGGAACAGTGCTTCGTCAGCGGAATGAGCGCAATATCGGACGATATGAAGATCATCGCCGAGAGCGAGACGCTGATGTACATTCTGATAGCGGTCCTGCTGGTATCGCTGGTGCTGGCGATCACAATGGATTCCTTCCTGATCCCCGTGTTTTTCATGCTCAGCGTGGGCATGGCGGTGGTCTACAACTTAGGCACCAACTTCATCGCCGGGGAGATCTCCTTCCTGACCAAAGCGCTGGCGGCGGTGCTTCAGCTGGGCGTCACCATGGACTACTCCATCTTCCTCTACCACAGCTACCTTGAAAACAAGGAAAAGTTCCCCGGGGACAACGAAGCGGCTATGGGAAATGCAATAGCCGGAACTATCGTTTCGGTGGTGGGCTCCTCCATTACCACGGTGGCAGGCTTCCTTGCGATGTGCTTCATGAGCTACACTCTCGGATTTGACATCGGTATCGTTATGGCGAAGGGCGTTGTCTTCGGAGTTATCTGCTGCATCACGGTGCTGCCTTCGATGATACTCATTTTCGACAAGGCCATCACCAAGACCAGACACAGGGACTTCATCCCCTCGCTGGACGGCGTTGCAAGGTTCATAGTCAAGCACGCGGGCGTGTTCATCACCATATTCTTCATCCTGCTTTCGCCTGCGGTATACGGCAACTTCAACAACAAGCTCTACTACAAACTGGATTCCACGCTCCCCGCCGACCTTTCAAGCGTGGTGGCCAACACCAAGCTGGCCGAGGAGTACGGCATGAACACCACCCACATGATACTGGCACCTACAAGTCTTTCTCCCAAGGAGACCCGCCGTATGTGCGAAGAGGTGGAAAAGCTGGATGGCGTTACGATGGTCATGGGCCTTGATTCGCTGATAGGCTCCAAGATCCCCGTGGACGTCATCCCCGAAAAGCTCACGGGCCTGCTGGAAAGCAAGGACTGGAAGCTGATAATGGTGGGTTCGGAATACGAATGCGCCTCCGATGCGGTGAACTCTCAATGCGAAGAGATAAAGGACATCATCGCGGGCTACGACAGCAATGCGATGCTGATAGGCGAGGCTCCCGCCACAAAGGACCTTATCGACATCACCAACCGTGACTTCAAGGTGGTAAATCTGCTGTCCATAGGCGCGATCTTCATCATCATCTTCTTCGTGCTGAAAAGCATCTCCCTGCCGATCATACTTGTTTCGGTCATCGAGTTCGCGATCTTCGTGAATATGGGCATCCCCACGTTTATGGGCACAAAGGTCGCCTTTATCGCATCCATCGTTATCGGCACCATTCAGCTGGGCGCCACCGTGGACTACGCCATACTGATGACCACCCGCTACAAACTGGAGCGGAGCCTGGGCGCCGACAAGCACACAGCGGTGACTACGGCCCTTTCCACTTCGATAAAGTCGGTAATGGTCTCGGCGCTGGGATTCTTCGCCGCCACCTTCGGCGTAGGTGTGTATTCCGAGATAGGCCTTATCTCGGAGCTGTGCATACTCCTTGCAAGAGGCGCGATGATCTCGATGTTCACGGTAATATTCGCTCTGCCCTCCTTCCTTATGGCGCTTGACAGAGTTATCTGCGCCACGACAATGGGCATCAAGCCCAAGAGAGCGGGCTTCGGAAGCAGAAGACATTTCATAAAAGACAATACATGGGAGGCAAGATCATGAAATATACAAAGGTGATAGCCGCAGTCCTTGCGATACTTCTTTCGGCAGGCGCTACGGTGGCTTATGCTAAGAATCAGGACGATGAAAGCGAAAACGTAAAGACAGTCTCGGCTTCAAAGACCGAGGAGACTGCTCTCCGGAAAGCAGGCGAAGGCGAGCCCGAAAAGGACGAGACGGTCTACGTCCTCTATTCCAGCGGCAACGATGTGAAAGAGGTCATCGTCAGCGACTGGCTCCAGAATGCCAAGGCTCTTGAAAGCATCGCGGACGTTTCCGACCTGACGAATATCGAGAACGTCAAGGGCTACGAAGATTTCGCCAAGGACGGCGAGAACCTTACCTGGAACGCCAAGGGCGCGGATATCTACTATCAGGGCAAGACCGACAAGGAACTTCCCATGACCGTTAAGATCACCTACTTCCTGGACGGCAAGGAAATGTCCGCCGAGGAGATCGCCGGAAAGAGCGGCAAGGTGACTATCCGCTACGACTATACAAACACTCTGAAAAGCAAGCAGACCGTTGACGGCAAGGAGTACGAGGTATGCGTGCCCTTCCTTATGGCCAGCGGCACGATATTGGATTCGCAGAAGTTCTCCAACGTCACCGTCACCAACGGAAAGGTCTTCTCCGACGGTTCAAGACTTATAGCCGTGGGCGTGGCTATGCCCGGCATCCACGACAGCCTGGGTCTCAGCAAGGACCTGGACCTTGAGCTTCCCGAGTCCTTTGAGATCACCGCAGATGTCACCGACTTCGAGACCACCACTTCCATGACCATTGCTACCAACCAGTTCTTCTCCGACCTGGAGCTGGAGCATACCGATAAGATAGACGACCTCCGCGAGAAGTTGGGTCAGCTGGTGGATGCGGCTGAACAGCTTGCAGACGGCACCGTAAAGCTCTACGACGGCATCAAGGAACTGAACAGCGGCGCCAAGGAACTTGCAAAGGGCGCCAAGGACGCCAAGGACGGCTCCGATAAGCTGGCGGACGGTTCCGCCAAGCTGGCCGACGGCGCTTCCAAGCTGGCGGACGGCACCAAGAGCGCCTACGACGGCTCCGCCAAGCTGGCTGACGGCCTTGCTTCCGCAAAGGACGGCTCCGCCAAGCTGGCTTCGGGCCTTGCCTCCGCAAAGGACGGCACCGGCAAGATAGCCGCCAACGTCCCCGCGCTCTCCGAGGGCATCGGACAGCTGAACATCGGCGGTTCACAGCTGATGAACGGCGCAAAGCAGGTCTCCGACGGCGCACTTCTCCTTTCCGACGGTGCCAGGACCCTTGACGAGAATATGCAGAAGCTGGCCTCCGGCGCGGCTCAGGCCAAGGATGGCGCAGGAAAGCTCACAGCGGGCCTCAAAGAGGCCAAGTCCGGCACCGAACAGCTGAAGAACGGGGCTCCCGCTCTGGCTGAGGGCATCGGCAAGCTCTCCGACGGCGGCAAGCAGGTAGCCGACGGCGCAAAGCAGATCGCAGGCGGCACTTCACAGCTCTCCGACGGCGCCAAGACCCTTGACGAGAATATGCAGACCCTCGCAGGCGGCGCGGCACAGGCCAAGACAGGCTCCGCAAGCCTTTCCAAGGGGCTGGGAGACGTCAAGAACGGCACCGCTCAGATGGCGGCGGCAGTACCCGCTCTTACCGCAGGAGTTTCCACTCTTAACGGCGGCGGACAGCAGGTAGCCGGCGGAGCCAAGCAGGTATCCGACGGTGCGGCACAGCTCTCACAGGGCGCGGAGCAGCTCGATACCAACACCAAGACCCTCTCCGGAGGCATCTCCGAACTGAACGAGAGCATGGGCGGCCTTTCCGCAGGTGCGGCAGCCGTAGACCAGGGCGTAGATCAGGCGGCTGAAACTCTTGACAGCACTCTCGCCTACAACGAGCAGATCCTCACCGGGCTGGAGGGGCTCTATGCCGCCGAGACCGACGAGGCCAAGCAGGCTCAGCTGGGCACTATGATAGAGACCCTGAGGCAGACAATTGCCTATCAGCAGCAGGTAGCAGCCTCCATGAAAGAGGGCGGTGCACTCAAGACAGGTACGGTACAGCTTTCACAGGGCGCACAGGCGGCTGCGGCAGGCACACAGACCCTTGCCGAAGGCGCGGCGGCTCTCGCAGAGGGCACAGGCACCCTTTCGGGCTCCGCGAAGAAGCTGGCGGAAGGCGCAAAGACCGTTTCCGACGGCTCGGCACAGCTCAGCTCCGGCATCGGCAGTCTGGCCGAAAAGAGCGGAACGCTCGTTAACGGCATCAACAGCCTGAACGACGGCATGACCAAGCTCAGCACCGGCGCCGCACAGCTGGATACCGCTCTGGGACAGATCTCCGGCGGAGCCTCTCAGCTGGCAGGCGGCACCTCCAAGCTCTCCACTTCGGCGGAGCAGCTGGCGGGCGGCGCGGCAAACCTTTCCGCGGGAGCGGATTCCCTCAGCCAGGGCATAGATCAGCTGGCTGAAAAGAGCGGTGCGCTGATAACAGGCATCACCAAGCTGGACACCGGGATGTCCGCACTCGTGACCGGCTCGGGAGACCTTGAAACGGCTCTCGGACAGATCTCCGGCGGAGCCTCCCAGCTGGCGGAAGGCACCAAGAAACTCTCCGATTCTTCGGTACAGCTTTCCGACGGTGCAAAGCAGGTATCCGACGGCGCTGCCAGCCTTTCCGGCGGCATCGGACAGCTTGCCTCCAAGAGCGGAGCCCTTATCGACGGCATCGCGGCTCTTGACGCCGGCCTCGGACAGCTCAGCTCCGGCGCTTCTCAGCTGGACGGCGGCCTCGGACAGCTTTCCACAGGTGCTAATGACCTCAAAGGCGGCTTGAAGACCATATCCGACTCCACAGGCACACTTGCCTCCGGCGCGAAGGACCTTTCCAAGGGCTGCGGCGACCTCAGCACAGGCCTCGGCAAGCTCTCCGACGGTGCAGGCAAGCTCTCCGACGGCGCAGAACAGCTTGAAGAAGGCTCCAAGACCCTTAAAGAGGGCATGGAGAAGTTCAAGAAGGAAGGCATCGACAAGATAGTAGATGCCCTCGGCGGCGACGTCAAGGAGCTGGTAGGACGCATCAAGGCAATGGTAAACGCCTCCAAGAACTACAACAGCTTCTCCGGCAAGTCCGGCGACATGGCGGGCAAGGTGAAGTTCATCTACACCACCGACGGCGTAAAGAAGCCCGAAGAAAAGAAATAAAAACGTCAATTTGACTTTTCCCTCCGTATGCGGTATAATTACCCTATGCGGAGGTTTTTTGTATGCTGTTTTTATTGATGCTCCCGGGCTATCTGCTCGTTAATCTGTATATCTCCTTCCGGCTGCTCCATTGGTTCAGAAGCCTTTGGAAAAAGCTGGAGGGGCGCATCTTCTCGGTGACGGTGACGGTGCTTTACTTCGCGCTGGCGCTTTCGCCGGTGCTGGCTTTCGTGCTGCCCCGTTCGGGATTCTCTATCGCGGTGCGGAGGCTCTCCACCTATTGGATGGGCATACTGCTGTATTTTCTCTCGATGCTCTTGATAGCCGACCTTCTCCGGCTCGCTGTAAGAAGGACGCGCCTTAAAGACACCGGACTGTTCTCCCGGTTGGGGACGGTGTCGGTGGGAGGAGCCGTCTTTGTCTGCGCGGGACTGCTTTGCCTGTACGGCGCCATCCACGCCCGGCAGATAAAGACCACGGAGTACGAGCTGACCGTTAACAAGCAGGTCTCCGGCATGGAGGAGCTGAATGCCGTGCTGATAGCCGACACCCATATGGGCTACGCCATCGGGCGGGACCACATCGCTCAGATGGTGGAAAAGATCAACGCCTGTCATCCGGATATCGTCATCTTCGCGGGGGACATCTTTGACAACTCCACCGAAGGGCTGGACTACCCCGACGAACTGGCGGAGCTGTTCCGGAGCATAGACTCGAAATACGGCGTGTGGGCCACCTACGGCAACCACGACATCGACGAACAGATACTTATGGGCTTCACCTTCAACTGGGGCGGCTCGCCCCCCAACGACAGCCGTATGCGGGCTTTCTGCGAAAAGGCGGGGATAAACCTCCTCTGCGACGAGAGCGTGCTTATCGGCGACAGCTTCTACCTTGTGGGCCGCCGGGACGGCATGAAGCCCGGCACCGAGGACGGCTCACGGAAGTCTCCGGCGGAGCTTACCGAGGGCCTTGACAAGAGCAAGCCCGTGTTCTTCATCGCTCACGAGCCGGGAGAGCTTTCGGAGACCGCCGCCGTCGGCGCGGACATCGACTTTTCGGGCCACACCCACGACGGCCAGCTTTTCCCGCTGACGGTCATAACTGACATAATATGGGAGAATCCCTGCGGCGTCATCAAAAAGGACGGGATGTATTCGGTAGTGACCTCCGGCGTGGGGATATTCGGCCCCTTCATGCGCGTAGGCACCGATGCGGAAATATGCAATATCCGCATCAGGTTTGAAGGTGCGGAAGGTTAGTGTTCAGGCGTTTTCCTTGACATTAGGGTGTTAATTTGTCGCAGGGCTTGATTTTTTAACTCTTTGTTCATACTTATTTTGGCATTAGCCCTTTACAAGTCTTGTGCATTGTGTTATAATATCATTGGTGTAATCTAAGAATTTTTAAGGAGTTTTAACTATGGGAATGACAATGACTCAGAAGATACTTGCCGCTCACGCGGGGCTTGAGGAGGTCAAGGCGGGCCAGCTCATCATGGCGGACCTGGACCTGGTCCTGGGCAACGACGTTACCTCGCCCGTTGCTATCAACGAGTTCAACAAGGCAGGCTTCGACTCTATCTTCAGCCAGGATAAGATAACAATGGTCATGGACCATTTCACTCCCAATAAGGATATAAAGGCCGCGGCACAGTGCAAGCAGTGCCGTGAGTTCGCAGGAAAGTACGGCATAAAGAACTACTTCGACGTGGGAGATATGGGCATCGAGCACGCCCTGCTCCCGGAAAAAGGCCTTGTGGCCCCCGGCGACTGCGTCATCGGCGCCGACAGCCACACCTGCACCTACGGCGCTTTGGGCGCCTTCTCCACGGGCGTGGGCTCCACGGATATGTGCGCGGGCATGGCTAAGGGCAAGGACTGGTTCAGAGTTCCTTCGGCGATAAAGTTCAATATCATAGGCAAACTGCCGAAATACTCCGCCGCCAAGGACGTTATCCTGCATATCATCGGCATGATAGGCGTGGACGGCGCTCTCTACAAGAGCATGGAGTTCTCCGGTGAGGGGCTGAAAAACCTCACCATGGAGGATAGGCTCTGTATGGCAAACATGGCTATCGAGGCCGGCGCCAAGAACGGCATCTTCGCCGTGGACGAAGTGACGCTGGATTATATAAAGGATAAGGTAACGAAGGAATACAAGGTCTACGAGGCCGACCCCGACGCCGAGTATGACGCGGTGTATGATATCGACCTCTCGCAGATCAAGCCCACGGTGGCCTTCCCGCATCTGCCGGAAAACGCCAGGACCTTTGACGAGATCGGAGATGTGGAGATAGATCAGGTAGTCATCGGCTCCTGCACCAACGGGCGCATCGAGGACATCCGTGCCGCCGCAGAGATACTCAAAGGACGGCACGTTGCCGACAGAGTGCGCTGTATAATCATCCCCGCCACGCAGAAGGTCTACCTCACCGCCATGAAAGAGGGTCTGCTGGAAATATTCATCAACGCGGGATGTGCGGTCTCAACGCCTACCTGCGGCCCCTGCCTCGGCGGACATATGGGCATCCTCGCCAAGGGCGAGCGGGCAGTAGCCACCACCAACCGCAATTTCGTCGGAAGAATGGGACATCCCGAGTCGGAAGTATATCTCGCTTCGCCTTACGTTGCGGCGGCTTCGGCGGTAACGGGAAAGATCTCCCAGCCCTCGGAACTGGATTGAGGGGTGCGGCGAATGGTAAGACACGTTATAATCTGGGATCTTAAAGAGGGCCTTACGGACAGGGAAAGCGTCAAGGCCGAGATAAAACAGAAACTTGAGGCGCTTGCGGGCGTGGTCCCCGGGCTTGCGGAAATACACGTCTATACGGACCTTCTCGATTCGTCAAAGGGCGATCTGATGCTGGATTCGCTGTTTGAGAGCCGGGAGGCTCTGGCGGGGTATCAGATACATCCCGAGCATCTGAAAGCCGCCGAGGTCGTGAGAGGGGCGGCGTCACACCGCAGCTGCGCCGATATTGAGATCTGAAAGGATCATGTTACAAGCACGGCATGAAAGGAGAATGTACCTATGAAAGACTATTTAAGAGATGTTTTATGGGATACTCTTCTCAGTATAATCACAAGAAAATTCGGCTCCACCCTCAGCGACGCTCAGCGCGAAGCCAAGGCGGAGGATATAATCGCGGAACTGAAAAGCCAGTTCGGCTTCACCGTGAATATGACTCAGTCCATCATCGACAAGAAGGGCCTCAACTACTTTGAGAACGCCAGCGTCAAGGGACAGTCGGTGTTTAAACTGGCTAAGACGGGCCTTTTCGGCAAGGCCAAGATATGCTATTTCATCACCCGAAACAAGGACACTATCGACGGCCCTTACCTTGATAAGATCTACGACGAGCTGAACCGCCAGGCCAACGGCGAGAACGTGTTCGGCGCGCCGGACTATGTCAATAAGTAATCCCAAGGAAAGGAAATCATGATATGAAAGCACACGGCATCGTTCATAAGTACGGAGACAACGTGGATACGGACGTTATCATCCCCGCAAGATACCTCAACACCTCGGATATGCAGGAGCTTGCCAAGCACTGCATGGAGGACATCGACACCGAGTTCGCGGGAAGAGTCAAGGCGGGGGACATAATGGTGGCAAAGGCCAATTTCGGCTGCGGTTCTTCGAGAGAGCACGCACCCGCATCCATTAAGGCCAGCGGCATAAGCTGCGTCATCGCCAAGAGCTTTGCAAGGATATTCTACCGCAACGCTATCAACATCGGTCTGCCGATCATCGAGTGTGACGAGGCCGCCGAGAAGATAGAAGCGGGCGACGAGGTGGAGATCGACTTCGACACGGGAGTCATCACCGACATCACCAAGGGCGAAAGCTATCAGGGACAGTCCTTCCCGGAGTTCCTTATCAACATCATCAACTCCAACGGACTGCTCAATTCGCTGAAATAAGATAACCGATAACGGCTCCGCCTGCGCGGCGGGGCTGTTTTGTTAAGTAAGGAAAGGACACGGCAATGGCAAAAATATGCAAGTCCTGCGGGAGCTACTATAAGGGGAGCTACTGCGAAAAATGCGGCTACGGCAAGCCGGACACCAAGTCAAAGAGCCTGGAGAAGTTCAAAAAGGCCACTCCGAAGAAGCCCGTCCGCTTTATGACCGAAGAGGAAAAGGCGGCAGTGAAGGTCACGGCCAAGGACAAGCCGATACAGAAAAAAGCCGACCCCAACGCCCGCCGCAACCTGCTGATCGCGGTGGCGGTGGTGACTTTGGGAGTCATCATATATGTGCTGATAAGCAGGGGAGTGCTGTTCTCCAACAAGAAGGAGGACGTCATCAGCCAGTATTTCACGGCCCTGCGGGACAACGACTTTGATAAGTTCGTTGACACCGTCCCCAAGGAGATAAAGAACGCCTACAAGGACGAGCGGGAGGAAATGGGCCTCAGCGGAGAGGACTATATGCGCCGCTTCAAGGAGCCCCTGGTGCCTGTCTACGGCGAGGGACTGACCCTCAGCTTTGAACTGGGCCGCGAAGAAAAGCTGGACCGCACCGCCGAGCCGGAGGTCTTCGACCTTACGGCCTACAAGGAGCGTTACGGCTCCGCGCCCTCGGTGAGCGAGGCCTACATCGTCTACGTTGACGTGACCTATACGGGAAGCATAAAGAGCGAGACGGTGCGCTACAACTGCTACATCGCCAAGACCGGCTGGAAGTGGAAGATCCTCAACATGGAATTTGACCCGGGGATAATGACGGCGGAATGAGCCGGACCGTATTTTGCAATTTCCGCAAAAAAATCCTGCAAAAGTCTTGATTTGTACGGATAAAAGTGATATAATGGCTTTGTAATATTTTTTTTGAAAGAAGGACCTTACTATGGACATCAGATTAGAGCTTACAAAAGCTCCCAAGGCTAAGCCCCAGGACGAGACCAAGCTGGGATTCGGTCATATCTTCACTGACCATATGTTTGTGATGAACTATGACACCGGCATGGGCTGGCATGACGCCCGCATCGTTCCCTACGGCGATATCACTCTTTCTCCGGCGGCAATGTGCCTGCACTACGGTCAGGAGATCTTCGAGGGCCTCAAGGCTTACAGACGCGCCGACGGACACATCCAGCTGTTCAGACCCGACGAGAACTACAAGCGTCTGAACAACTCCGCAAGAAGAATGGTCATCCCCGAGATCGACGAGGAGTTCATGATCGAGGCCACCAAGAAGCTGGTGGAGATCGAGAAGGACTGGGTACCCCATACTGACGGTGCAGCTCTTTACATCCGTCCCTTCATTTTTGCCACCGATCCCTATGTAGGCGTTCGCCCTGCGGATCACTATACTTTCCTTATCATCCTCTCGCCCTCCGGCGCTTACTACTCCACAGGTCTTAACCCCGTTAAGATTTATGTTGAGAACAACTATGTAAGAGCGGTCCGCGGCGGTACCGGCTTTGCCAAGACTGCCGCCAACTATGCTATCTCCCTTAAAGGCCAGGAGGAGGCTCACGAGCAGGACTACGAGCAGGTGCTCTGGCTGGACGGCGTTGAGAGAAAGTACATCGAGGAAGTGGGCTCCATGAACATCTTCTTCGTTATCGACGGCGAGGTCATCACTCCCGAGCTCCAGGGCTCCGTACTGCCGGGCATCACAAGGAAGTCCGCGCTGGAGGTCTGCAAGGCCAAGGGCATCAAGGCCACCGAGAGGCGCATCACCATCCAGGAAGTAGCCGAGGCCTATGACAACGGCAAGCTGGACGAAGTATTCGGCACCGGCACCGCCGCCGTTATCTCTCCTGTCGGACACCTCAAGTGGGGCGACAAGATCATGACCATCAACAACAACGAGATCGGACCCATCTCTCAGATGCTTTACGACACCATGACAGGCATCCAGTGGGGCAAGATCGAAGACACCTTCGGCTGGATCGTTCCCGTGTGCTGAAACGCGGGCGCGGGATAGTTTAGCTGGTTTTTGGCACTTCTGCCGTATCTGCGGCGGGAGTGCCTTTTTTGCTGCTTTGGCGAACGCGCCCGCTCAATGAATAATGAAAAATGAAGGTGCCGCCTTCGGCGGGGTTTTCGCTTCGCGGATATTGCGCCTGCACCGCCGCGGTTCCTATTCCGACATAATATACCTTCGCTTTCTGCTATGATTAGAGTGAAGAAATTTTCACGGCAAGGGAGCGTTAAAAATGAATGTGAGATCTGTGGTTACTCTCCGGGAGGGAACGGGGACGGTGCTTCTGCGGACGGCTGCTGCGGCTGCGGCGGCTTTTGCCTTTTCGGCGGGGTACGCCGGCGGGAGCCCTTCGATGCTGAACGCGGGGCTGGCGGCGGCCTTTCCGGCGTACACCGCGCCGATACTGGCGGCCAGCGCTTTGTACTATCTGCTTATCGGAGGCATATCGGCGGGAGTGATACAGCTATCGGGAATACTTATCACGGCAGTCCTATCGGCTGCTTTTTTTCGCGGCCGCAGCGACGGGGCCCCGCTTGCGGCTTCGGCGGTCTGCGGGGGAGTGCTGCTGCTGCTTTCCTTCACGGTCTCGGCGGTGACGCCGACGGACACCTCTGCCGCCGCGGGACGGATGATCGCCTCGGTAATGGCGGCGGTATTTGTCTATGCTCTTCGCCGTCTGATGCACGAATACCGTCTGACGAAGATGCTCCCTCTCACGGGGATCGGCGGGCTGCTGTCGGCGGCGGTGTATGTTTCGGTGATCTCGGCGCTGTCGTCGGTGACGGCGGTGATCTTCGATCTGGGACGGCTCCTCGGATGCGCGGTGCTGCTTTGCATAGCTCGCCGCTGGCGCATGACCGGCGGAGCTGCCGTGGGAGCGCTGACGGCTCTTGCGGTATTCATCGGGGCGCCGAAAATGGCTGCGGACACTTTGCTTTTAGCCTCTGCGGGACTTATCTGCGGAGCCTTCGCGGAGCTGGGAGTTTTGGCGGTGGGAGTTTCCTTCATCGCGGTATGCGCGGTGGGAGCCGCCACTGTGGGCTCCGGCGCCGGAGGCTGGAGCCTTTTTTTCGATGCCGCGGGGGGAGCCCTGCTTTTTGCGGCGGTGCCCTCGGGGCTTCTCGGCAAGGTGACATCCATGCTTTTCGGCGGGGTCTCCGCCGCCGACACCGTAGGACGGGCCGCGGCCTCCCGCCTTGGATTCGTTTCCTCCTCCCTGGGAGAGATACGCTCCCAGCTGACGGTGGTGACTGCGGCTATGGACCGCAAGATCAAGGAGCAGAGCCTCTCCGAGGCTGTTTTCGACGGTCTCTGCCGCGGGTGCGAACTGAGATGCGTCTGCCACAAGGACACCCGGGCTTCGGCGAAGGGGTTTGAGGAGCTGGAACGGGAGGCTATGTCTTTCGAGGGTGTTTCGGCGGATAGTATCCGCCGATACTTCCCCGCCTGCTGCACACCCGACCTTATGACAGACAGCTTCAACTACGCCTACAAGACCCGCATCGACAGCCGGGCCGCAAGGCTCCATATCGGAGAGCTGCGGACTTTGGTCTCGGAGCAGCTGGCAGTGACCGAGGAGATCCTCTCGGACCTTTCGGGAAGGATCGGACGCATCCGTTCGGTGGACAGGGAACTGTCCGAACGGGCAGGGGAGTACCTGCTGCGGCTGGGCTACCGCAACGCCCGGGCCTGCCTCTATACCGACGAGTCCGGGTTCCGGCACGCGGAGTTTTTCATCACGGGAGAGTTCGTGGGCAGCCGTATGGAGCTGGCCCTTGCGGTCTCGGATATAGCCGACTGTATGTTCGGACTGCCTGTCATCACCAAAGCCGAGGACCTCACCCGCATCGCCCTCTCCGAGCAGCCCTGCTACGAGCTTTCCAAGGGGATCTTCACCGCTTCCTCGACGGATAACGGCTACTCCGGCGATTCCATGGGCACCGTGGAGCTTTCCTCCTGCGAGAGCTATGCCGTGCTGTCCGACGGCATGGGAACAGGCAAAAGAGCCCGCCTCGATTCCATGTTCGCCGTGAGCCTTGCTTCAAGGCTCCTGGGCGCGGGAGTCTCCATGCGCTCGGCACTGAGGCTTATCAATACCGTACTGCGGGTCAAGGGCTGGGACGAGTCCTTCGCTACGCTGGACATCATCCGCTTCGACCTCTGCGCAGGAACCGCCGAGATACTCAAAGCAGGAGCCGCCCCTACATACCTTTTCCGGGACGGCGTGATAAAACGCTTCGGCGGACAAGCCTTTCCCGCCGGCATCCTCGACCGCTGCTCCCCCGACGAGTTTTCCTGCAAGCTCTTCGACGGCGACCTGCTGCTCATGGTCTCCGACGGCGTCTCCGAGGACACCGTCCGGGAGGCCTTCGGAAAGACAGGCGAGCGGGACATCGACCCCGCCGCCTTCGCTCAGTCCCTGGGCGAGCTGGCTATGGAGAAGGCCCGCGCCGGCCGACGTGACGATATTTCCGCCGCCGCTTTTGCCGTAAAGTACCGGGGACATTAAACTCTGTCCTCCGAAATCGTTTTCGGGACTTTATCCTATCGGCAAAATGCACAAGCACAAGCGTTGAAATATGTGATAAACCGAAAATAATAACTAATACTATTGCAAAAATAAGAAAAATAGTTTAAAATATAATTGTGGTAAAATATTCATTCGGGGAAATTGTCTCCGACCGACAATACAATCTCTTAGGAGGACAGTTAAATGATAAACGAAATTCCCGAGACCTACCGTACTCCGATCTACCTGTTCCACCAGGGAACAAACTTTATGACCTACGATTTCCTCGGCTGTCATAAAGGCGAAAAGGACGGCAGGAGCGGCTACTATTTCAGAGTCTGGGCGCAGAATGCCAAGGCCGTTTCCGTGGTGGGCGATTTCAACAACTGGAACACCGCCGCCACTCCCTGCGAGATGCTGGCGGATTCGGGCATCTGGGAGGTCTTCGTCGAGGGCCTCAAGACCTACGACACTTATAAGTTCGCGGTCACCGGCTGCGACGGCGTCACAAGGCTGAAAGCCGACCCCTACGGCACCCATATGGAGGTCGCCCCCGGGACAGGCTCAAAGATCTTCGACATCGGCGAGTATCAGTGGAAGGATACCGAGTGGATCAAGGCCAAGGCCAAAAAGGATATCTACAACTCTCCCATGAATATCTATGAGGTACACCTCAATTCCTGGAAGAGCTGCACCACCGGCAAGTATTACAGCTACACCGGCTTCGCAAAGGAGATCATCCCTTATCTTAAAGAGATGAATTATACCCACATCGAGCTGATGCCTTTGGCGGAGTTCCCCTTCGACGGCTCCTGGGGCTATCAGGGGATAGGCTACTATGCCCCCACATCCCGATTCGGTACGCCCGCGGAGTTCATGGCTATGGTGGACCTGTTCCATGAGGCCGGAATCTCTATCATCCTTGACTGGGTGCCTGCTCACTTCCCGAGAGATGC
Source organism: Ruminococcaceae bacterium FB2012 (assembly GCA_900104495.1). Lineage (GTDB taxonomy): Bacteria > Bacillota > Clostridia > Oscillospirales > Ruminococcaceae > FB2012. The sequence goes on from FMXS01000008.1 coordinate 135,909, forward strand.
CGCAGGGCTCTTTGAGTTCGACGGCGGCCCTTCCTATGAGTACGCCGACCCGAGAAAGCGGGACCACCTGGCCTGGGGCACGAGAGTCTTCGATTACGGACGCGGCGAGGTAAGGAGCTTCCTGATCTCCAACGCTTTGTACTGGATCGAAAGATACCATATCGACGGCCTCAGAGTGGATGCCGTGGCTTCCATGCTCTATCTCGACTACGACAGGCGGGACGGGGAGTGGACCCCCAACGTCTTCGGAGGCCACGAGAACCTTGAAGCTATCGACTTCTTCAAGAAGCTGAACGAGACTGTGTTCAAGCGCAATCCTCAGACCCTTATGATCGCCGAGGAATCCACCGCCTGGCCTATGGTCACCAAGCCTACCTCCGACGGCGGACTTGGCTTCAACTTCAAGTGGAACATGGGCTGGATGAACGATATGCTCAAGTATATGGCGATGGACCCCATCCATAGGGCCTTCCACCACGATATGCTCACCTTCTCCTTCTTCTATGCCTTCTCGGAGAATTTCATCCTGCCGATCTCCCACGACGAGGTAGTCCACGGAAAGGCCTCTCTCGTCAACAAGATGTACGGCGGGGACATAGATCAGAAGTTCGCCCAGGCAAGGCTTTTCATGGCCTATATGATGGCTCACCCGGGCAAGAAGCTGCTCTTTATGGGCTCCGAGTTCGCTCAGTTCAGAGAGTGGGACTACGAGAACGGCCTGGAGTGGTTCATGGTGGAGGAGTACGAGAACCACCGCAACTATCAGAAGTTCGTCAAGAATCTCAACAAGTTCTATGTGGAGAACCCGCCTATGTGGCAGAACGATTTCTCCTGGGAGGGCTTCAGCTGGATCTCCAACGACGACTACAAGCAGTCGATCATCATTTTCCGACGCTTCGACAGAAAGGGCAACGAGGTCATCGCAGTGTGCAACTTCGTCCCCGTGGGCAGGACCAGCTATTGCTTCGGCGTTCCCTACGAGGGGACATATACCGAGGTGTTCAACTCCACCTCTCCCGACGGCTCGCCGATCACCAACGGCTCGGTGAAGTCGCAGAACGTGGGTATGCACGGGCTTGAACATTCGATCAGCATAGACATCCCGCCCTTCTCGGTGATGTATTTCAAGTTCAGGAAAAAGGCCGGACGCAAAAAGACCGGCGACGCTCCCAAGGCGGAGAAGAAAGCTCCCGCGAAAAAGGCAGGAGCAAAGAAGTCCGCGGCAAAGAAGGCGGACGCCAAAAAATAAGCATTCAGCCGCCCGCCTTCCGGGCGGCAGGATAGAAAAGAAAGTAAAAAAATAATTAAAATATGGTGGGTGAATTATTATGTTCAACAAAAAAGAATGTGTGGCTATGCTGCTCGCAGGCGGCCAGGGCAGCCGTTTGTATGCCCTTACCCAGACTGTGGCCAAGCCCGCAGTGCCTTTCGGCGCAAAGTACAGGATCATTGACTTCCCTCTGTCGAACTGCATCAATTCGGGTATCGATACCGTGGGCGTGCTGACACAGTATCAGCCGCTGGTGCTTAACGAGTATATCGGCAACGGCCAGCCCTGGGACCTGGACAGCATCCACGGCGGCGTTCATGTGCTGCCGCCTTACGAGAAGGCCTCCGGCGCCAGCTGGTATTCCGGCACCGCCAACGCTATCTATCAGAATATCAACTTCATCGAGAGATACGACCCCGAGTATGTTGTAGTGCTTTCCGGCGACCATATCTACAAAATGGACTACAACAAGATGCTCAACTTCCATAAGCAGAAGGAAGCTGCCGCAACTATCGCCGTTCTCGACGTTCCCAAGGAGGAAGCCTCCCGCTTCGGTATCATGATAACCGACGAGGACGACAATATCATCGACTTTGAAGAGAAGCCCAAGAACCCCCGCTCCACGCTGGCTTCAATGGGTATCTATATCTTTACCTGGTCCAAGCTGAAGGCTTACCTCATCGCCAACGAGAACGACAAGGAAGCCTCCAAGGACTTCGGAAAGAATATCATCCCCGATATGCGTGAGGCAGGCGAGAAGCTGGTGGCCTGGAGATTCGACGGCTACTGGAAGGATGTGGGCACCATAGATTCGCTGTGGGAGGCGAATATGGACCTTATCAATCCCAACATCCCCATCGACCTCTACGATCCCGCCTGGAAGATCTATTCCCGCAATCCCGTAATGGCTCCCCAGTACATAGGCAAGAACGCTATGGTGCAGAATTCCATGGTCACCGAGGGCTGCTACATCGACGGCTCCATTGAGTTCTCAATGATCTCCGACGGCGTTACCGTCGAGGAGGGCGCCGTTATCATCGACTCGATACTGATGCCCGGATGCGTTGTCAAGAAGGGCGCAAGAGTCGAGTATTCCATAGTCGGAGAGAATTCCGTCATCGGCGAGGGCGCACAGATCGGCATGAGCCCCGAGAACATCACCGATAAGGATACCTGGGGCGTTGCGGTAGTGGGCCACAATATCAATATCTCCGCAGGCGCGACAGTCGCTCCCAAGGCGATAATCTCGGAAGATATGTAAGAAAGGGGTAGGTTAGAGTGGACGTAAATATGGGAAATGTACTCGGTCTCGTGTTCGCTAATATGCACGATATGACCGTAGGCGATCTTACAAAGAACAGAACGATGGGGTCGATACTCTTCGGCGGACGCTACCGCCTTATCGACTTCCCCCTCTCCAATATGGTAAACAGCGGCATCACCAACGTGGGCGTTATCACCAAGAGCAATTATCAGTCGCTGCTGGACCACCTGGGCTCCGGCCGTGAGTGGGACCTTTCAAGAAAGAAGGGTGGTCTTTATATCCTTCCGCCTTTCGGCAATGTGACTACCAATCTTTACAGAGGCCGCATCGAGGCCCTCTACGGCGCTAAGAGCTTCATCACTCACGCGCTGGCAGATTACGTTGTCCTCACCGACTGCGATACCGTCACCAATATGGACTTCAAGCCTATCGTTGCAAAGCACGTTGAGAGCGGCGCGGATATCACCGTCGTTGCACATACGGGCGTTTACGACGCCGAGGTCATCAACGGCTCCACGGTGCTTTCCACCGACGCCGAGGGCAAAGTAAGGTCCGTGCTTATCAGACCCGACATCAGCGGCACCTGCACCCTCAGCCTGAACATCTTCGTTATGAGCAAGAAGTTCCTCATCGATATGGTGAGCGACGCTATGGCAAGAGGCAAGGTCAGCTTCGAGACCGACGTGCTCCAGGCCAAGTGCGGCGAGCTGAATATCATGGCTTACGAGTACGACAACTATTTCAGCAAGATCAGCAGCGTGGCTACTTATCTCAGAGCCAACCAGGAGCTTCTCGTTCCCGAGAACGCAAGAAAGCTGTTCCCGCCCAAGAGGCCTATCTACACCAAGGTCAGCGACAATGCTCCCGTCAAGTATGACCTCGACAGCAAGGTGAACAACTCCCTTATCGCCGACGGCTGCATTATCGAGGGCGAAGTGGAGAATTCGGTGCTGTTCAGAGGCGTTAAGGTGGCCAAGGGCGCCAAGGTCAAGAACTGCATCCTGATGCAGGGCACCGTGGTAGGCGCCAAGTCGGATGTGAACTATGTCATCACCGACAAGGACGTTACCATCGGCGACAGCCACATCCTCAACGGCGCACCCAGCTATCCTATGTTCGTAGGAAAGGGCGCTTCCGTATAAAGAAAACATACAGGGGAGCTGCCTGTGGGCGGCTTCCCTTATCGTCAGATCATCTCCCGTCATTCCATAACGAAAGAAGGTTTGTGTAATGAATATTCTGTATACTGCAAGTGAGGCTCTGCCTTATATCGCATCGGGCGGACTTGCCGATGTGGCGGGGTCGCTTCCTGCGGCTATCAATGCCGAAGGCCACGACTGCCGCGTTGTTATCCCCTATTACAGCCAGATCAGACAGGAGCTCAAGGACGAGCTCACCTATCTGACCAATTTCACCGTTCCCGTTGCCTGGAGAAACCAGTACTGCGGAGTCTTTGTGGGACATCAGAACGGCGTGACCTACTACCTGCTGGACAACGAGTACTACTTCGCCAGAAACGGCCTCTACGGCTTCTATGACGACGCCGAGAGATATATCTTCTTCTCGCGTGCCGTGCTGGAGCTCCTCCATTACATCGACTTCAAGCCCAACGTCATCAATGCCAACGACTGGCAGACCGCCCTCGTCCCCGTTTACTACGATATATTCTACCGCTATCAGTCGGGCTACGAGGATATAAAGACCGTGTTCACCATACATAATATCCAGTATCAGGGACAGTACGGTCTTGAGATCATCAACGACCTTATGGGCATCCCGCTCTATCATACCGACCTGCTTTCCTATGACGGCGACGTTAACTTTATGAAGGCGGCTATCGAGGTCTCGGATAAGGTCACTACCGTTTCGCCTTCCTACGCCTGGGAAATTCTCGACCCCTGGTATTCCCACGGCCTCGACAGGATACTTGTCCACAAGCAGTATAAGCTCTGCGGCTTCTTGAACGGCATAGATCAGGAAGTCTACAACCCCGCCACCGATCCCAACATCCCCAAGCACTATTCGGTGAAGAGCAAGGCGGGCAAGGCCGTCTGCAAGCAGAAGCTCCTGGAGGAGCTGGGCATGGAGCCCGGCGACGAGCCGATCATCGGCATCGTTACCCGCTTTGTTTCCCACAAGGGCCTTGACCTTATCAAGTACGTCTTTGAGGACATCATCAGACTGGGGTACAAGTTTGCTATCCTCGGTTCCGGCGAGAAGATCTATGAGGACTTCTTCTCCGAGATGCACTACCGCTATCCCGACAGAGTGGGTCTGACCCTGGGCTTTGTTCCCGAGCTTTCCAAGAGGATATACGCAGGCGCGGATATGTTCCTGATGCCTTCGCAGTCGGAGCCCTGCGGACTTGCGCAGATGATCGCTCTGCGCTACGGCACTATCCCCATAGTAAGAGAGACCGGCGGTCTCCGGGATTCCATCCACGATGCCGGTGACGAAGGCGGCAACGGCTTCACCTTCAAGACCTACAACGCTCACGATATGCTTGACGCCTGCACGCGGGCGAGGGTATACTACGATGACAAGAAGCGCTGGAAGAAGCTGGTAGACCTTGCCATGAAGCAGGATTTCAGCTGGAAGAGATCCGCCCAGCTCTACATTGGGCTGTATAACGATATTCATTAAGAGCGCATAATAAGACCGCCGCGGTGCGAAGGCACTGCGGCGGTTTGCATTATTTCAGACTGTATTTTTCCAAAAGGGAACTGTAGACATCATGTGGGAACTTTGCTGCGTCCAAGTAACCGTTTGTGAATCCGAAGCTGTCGGGGATGTTATAATCCTCCGGCAGCGGATAGCGGCCCTCGGAGTCGCCGGTGGGATAATAGTAATCGGGGTCTTTTTCAAGAACCGGCTTTCTCAGACAGTATATCCATTTGCTGCCCTTGAACATAGGGGACAATCCGCTGAAGGAATAGAGCTTTTCTTCTTCGCCGGCATTGTCGATGCCATAGTTCTGAAGGATCGTTACTGTGTCGGCAGTGACATCACCCTTTAATACTCTGTCGATCCTAAAGACGTTTTTGGTCTTTGCGTCATACAACAGCTTTTTGTTTTCAGGATCATCGTATGCAAATTCGGATATGCCGTCTTCAATGAACTCGCCCGTCACGATGAGGTCAGAGTTTTCAATGATACTGTCAAGAGTGTGATATTTAATGTAGTCTGTGGTCTCGGACAGATCGCAGACCTTGATCTGTTTCCCTCCTTTTTCGGGCAGGGAGCTGTCAGACCCGGCAGTATCTTTGAGCGCGACAGGCGCCGCTTTATTCTCCGAAAGGCTGTCTGGTTCTGCCTTACCGCATGAGCAGCAAAGCGTCAGAGCAAAAGAAAAGGCCAAAGCCGTAATTATTCTTTTTTTCATAGTCTTTCCCTCCTTTAGTCCCATTTAAACTTTAGTTCACATTCATCATGGATAGTGATCGTATTAGATATATATAAAGTTGATGCATCCCTGATACCTTCGTTCATTATGGACGAGGGATAATCGTTAAAGTTATGCATATGGTAAAAAAGACTACAATCTTTCTTGGGGTGCTTAAGTTTCAGTGCGTGACCAACTTCATGAATTATTGTACTGTTGGCAAGCTGCGCAGGTGTACAGTATGGTGTTGAATAATATGAAAAAATAGTTTGATAGGAATTTGAATAGTTATACTGTCTTGTATTTACTTTAATGACTACCCTGTACCAATTTGAATTTAAAATTGGATTAGTGTTTTCGTCAAAAGGTTGGTTAGAGCAATCATAAGGTATCATTCTGCCAAGAATATTATCACCCAAATCACATCCCTCAATACGCTCATAATTCTGATTTTGCAGATCTGGTGAATAAAAAAGCTTCTGAGTATGAACATTATCAGAGATGTTATTCCAGCTTGTGATGTATGAATATGTTGAATATGTTAAGGTAGAATTAAACGCAGAAGGATAAACTACAAATTTATAATTACTCTGTTTATTGTTGACCAAAACACCATGCCAAACACATTCTTCATGACCATACGATACAGCATAAACTGGAGTGCTTGAACACATTAGCGCCATGCAAGTTGTGACACAAAAACGTAATTGCATTTTTGAGAAATCTCATAATAGCTCCCTCCCTAATTTATATTATATTGAAATGATGAATAAAAGTCAACAGAAAAACTGACAAAAATTATATAATGTTTTTGTGCAGATTTTAATTACTTGCGCAGCTGCCGCATTCAGTCAAGCTATTGCCCGCTGCCCCTTGCATTCCCCGCCGGTTTGTGATATAATCAAGATACGGTTTATTTCACAGCTTTCGGAGGGAGAATTATGAAGCATCATCAGTTGGCAAGGCGGCTGGCTGCCGCGGGAGCGGCTCTGCTTATGACCGCCGCGGCTCTGCCCGGACAGATCATCCAGCCTGTGACCGTTTATGCCGGTCAGCAGCTGGGACAGACGGATTTTGAGAACGGCGTGGGCCTTCCCTGGCATATCGTGGAGTCCACGGCGGGAAAAATGGAGTTCGAGATCGACAACGGTGTCTACAAGGTCACTATCGTCAGCCCGGGAGGAGCTTCACGGGGCGGCGAGGACAGGTGGGACTGCCAGTTCCGCCACCGGGGACTGAAAATCGTCGCCGGGCATCAGTATCGCGTGCAGTATCAGATCACACCCTCCAACGCGGGTAAGTATTACACCAAGATCGGCAACCTGGAGGGCAACGTGGAGGTCTGGCACAATATGTCCAACGGCTACGACCTGGACCAGCACTGGGACTGCATCCAGATAGGCGCCAACGAGACCAAGTCCGTTGACCTTACCTTTACGGCAGGGCAGACCGTTGAAGTGGCCGAGTGGGCCTTCCACCTTGGAGGCGACGGACAGTATACCCAGGGTGACTGCTTCCCCGCGGGGACGGTCATCACCTTTGACAATATGTCCCTTATCGACCTGACTTCGGACGAGAACGACTACAAGGCTCCCGAGCAGTGGAACCGGGCGGAGATCCTCACGGACCAGGTGGGATATTTCTCCGACCGCGCCAAGCGCGCCACTATGCTCTGCACCGACAAGGACGCCGTGGACGTTGAGCTTATCGACGACAGCGGAAAGTCCGTGTGGGAGGGCAAGAGCCAATACTTCGGCTTCGACGAGGACTCCGGCGACACCGTCCACACCGTGGACTTCACCGACTTCGACGGCAAGGGCAAATTCCACCTTGAAGCCTCCAACGGCGCCAAGAGCCGTGAGTTCACCGTGGGGGACGAAGAGATATGGTCCGGGCTGGTGTATGACTCTCTGAACTATTTCTATCAGAACCGCTCAGGCATCGAGATAAAGAGCGAGTATATAACCTCCGGAGACAAAAACGCTCTCGCCCGTGCGGCGGGGCATCCCTCGGACAACGCCGAGATACAGCAGACCTGGGGCTATAACGGCTCTAGCGGCTCCGTGGACGTCACCGGCGGCTGGTACGACGCAGGCGACCACGGCAAGTATGTGGTCAACGGCGGATTCTCCCTGTGGATGATGCAGAACCAGTATGAAGCTGCCAAAGCTCTCGGCCTGGAGAAGGCCTTCGCAGACGGGACTATGGCTCTCCCCGAATGCTCCAACGGCTATCCCGACCTGCTGGACGAAGCTCGCTACGAAATGGAATGGATGTTCAAGATGATAGTGGACTCCGGCGAGTACGCGGGCATGGCCTATCACAAGGCCCACGACGAGACCTGGACAGGCCTTGGAGTTGCTCCCGCCGACGACGACAAGAAGCGTATCATCAAGCCCCCCACAACGGCGGCGACCCTGAATCTCTCCGCCTGCGCGGCACAAGCCGCAAGGCTTTGGAAGGGCATCGACGACGAGTTCGCGGAGAAGTGCCTCGAAAAGGCCAAGCTGACATACGAGGCCGCCAAAAAGCATCCGAAAATGTATGCTCCTCTGGATGAATCCGTGGGCGGCGGAGCCTACGGCGACAACAACGTCGAGGACGAGTTCTGCTGGGCGGCTATGGAGTTGTTCATCACCACCGGCGACGAGGACTATTTCGACGAGACCACCGAGAACAAATTCTTCCTGGCGGTGCCGACATCCCTGGGCGGCGGCGAGAGCGTGGATACCGTGGGCTCCTTCGACTGGGGCAACGTGGGAGCGCTGGGAACTCTCAGCGCGGCTCTCAATCCTGACCGCTTCGACACCGAGGATAAAAACACCGTGGCCGAGGCCGTGAAAAAGGCCGCCGACCACTATCTCGATATGGAATCGAAGCAAGGCTACGGTCAGCCCTACGGGCAGTCCACACTCAGCTACAACGACAGCGACAAGGGCTATATCTGGGGCTCCAACTCCTTTGTGGCGGACAATGCTATCGTGCTGTCCTACGCTTATCTGATGACCAAAGAGGACAAGTACCTTGACGGCGCTATCGGCGGACTGGACTATCTCCTCGGACGGAACGCTATGGACTACTCCTACGTCACGGGCTACGGCACACACACCACCGAATTCCCCCACCACCGCTACTGGTCCTATCAGATAGATCAGAGCTTCCCGAAGGCGCCCTGCGGGGTTATGGCAGGCGGTCCCAACTCGGGGATGCAGGACCCCTGGGTACAGGGCATGGGCTGGAAGAAGGGGAGCATCGCGCCGATGAAGTGCTATCTTGACAATGTTGAAGCCTGGTCGGTGAACGAGTGTACCATCAACTGGAACGCATCCCTGGCGTGGCTGAGTATGTTCGTCACGGGGACGGCCTCGGAGATCAAGCCGGGGAGCACAGGCTCCACCGCGGGAGTAGAGAACAACGGCGGTGAAGGGAAGTCCAACGACGAGCAGACTTACGACGAATCGGAAGCGGAGCGCAACGCAGAGAAGGCGAAGGTCACGAAGAAGTCTGACAGCAAGGGCTCCACGGAGAAGGAGACCGCAAGTGAAGAGGCTTCCGAAGGCGGCATGAAGACCTGGGTGATCGTACTGATCGTGATAGCGGGCGTAGTGGTGCTTATTTCGATAGAGGTATTCATTTTTGAAATGGTGAAGCTGAATAAGCAGACCAAAAAGTGAGCGGCGGGGCTGAACAAAGCGGAAAATCCAAACGCGAAGCGCATTCCGCGGTCCAGGGCGCGGTAGCCCTGGCGGGGTCGAGGGGCGGAGCCCTCGCGGGTCAAGGGCAGAGCCCTTGCGGGTTCTTAGGGCAGCGCCCTAAGCGGAGCACGAGGCAGAGCCTCGTTCGGCGCGTCAGCGACGACCCCGGCGCTGCACAAAAAAAGAGTAGGGAAACGAAGAAGTTTCTCTACTCTTTTTTGCGTGGACAAACCATACTCAGCGCCGGGGAAAGGTGTCCTCCCGCACTCGCAGGAAACAGCGACCAACGGGAGCGTTTTTCCGTCCCCCGGCGAGCCAAAGCGGGGCGGCATTCTTCCCCGACCCAAACGTAGGAGCAGAATCACAACATAGGCTCACGCCCCGATTCGGGGGCTTTCCGGTCGGTCCGAGCGCGGACGGCGCAATTCCGCCGCAAGCAACATAGTGCAGACCGCAAGATTGATTTGCGGCGGGGTCCTTCGTAAGTGCAACGCCCCGTTTCGGATACGCTGCTATTATTCATAACTTCCTTCACGCCGACTGCGAAGTATACAGCTTGTAGTACGCCCCGCGCTTGGCCATAAGCTCTTCGTGGGTGCCGCTTTCTACTATGCTGTGACCGTCAATATACATTATCCTGTCACAGCCCCGGATCGTGGAGAGCCGGTGGGCGATGATGAAGGATGTCCGGCCTTTGAGCAGTTCCGATATGCCCTTTTGCAGCAGAGCTTCGGTGCGGGCGTCTATCGAGGAGGTGGCTTCGTCCAGCACCAGTATCTTCGGGTCGGAAAGCAAAGTCCGCGCAAAGCTGATAAGCTGCTTTTCACCGCTGGACAGCTTCGAGCCCCGCTCGTTCACTTCGGTGGAGTAGCCCTTCTCCATGCTGCTGATAAAGCCGTCGGCGCAGACCGCCTTCGCCGCCCGGATCACATCCTCGTCGGCAGCGTCAAGCCTGCCGTAGCGGATGTTGTCCATAACCGTACCGCTGAAAATAAAACTGTCCTGGAGCATTATGCCCATCTGCGAACGCAGAGAGCGAAGGGTCACGTCGGAGATGTCGGTGCCGTCAACGGTGATGCTGCCGTGTTCAAGTTCGTAGAACCGTGAGATCAGCGAAACTATGGTGCTTTTTCCCGCTCCGGTGGGACCCACCAGCGCCACGCTCTCCCCCGCCTTTACGTCAAAGGAGATATGCTCGATCACGTTCTGACCTTCCTCGTAGGCGAAGGTCACATCGTTGAAGGACACCTGCCCCGTGATCTCCCCCAGGTCCGAGGCCCCTTTCCTGTCCGCAACGGTGACGGGCTCGTCCAGCGTCTCAAAGATGCGCTCAAGATAGGCGATGTTGTTTATGAAGCTGTTGATGACGTTGGTGAGGTTCATTATCGGCTGCCAGAATCGGGCCGCGTAGCCCGTCATAGCCGCCAGGGTACCCAGGGAGACCGCCTCCGGCCCGAGGACCAGCAGCCCCGCGGCGAACATCGCCGCTCTGATGCATACCGAGATATTGTCCGTGGCGGGCCATACCAGGTTGGAGTATTTCACCGCCCGCATCCAGGCGCGGCGGTATTCACGGTTGAGTTTATCGAAGATCTCCGCGTTTTCCTCTTCGCGGCAGAAGACCTGGGTTATCCTCGCGCCGGAAATGTTCTCCTGCAAGTAGGCGTTCATATTGGAGCTTTTGTTGGAGACCTGCTGCCAGGAGGCGCGCTGGCGCTTCTTGATGAAGAACAGCACCCCGAAGAATATGGGCAGTCCCGAGATCGCCACCAGCGTAAGGCGCACGTCAACGATCAGCATGAAGACCAGTATGAAGATCATATTCAGTATCTCCATGATGAAGTTGATGATGCCCCCCGAAAGGATGTCCGATACGGAGTTGACGTAGTTGATGACCCTTATCAGTATCTTCCCGTGAGGACGGCTGTCATAGTAGGAGAAGGGGAGCTTCTGGAGGTGTGCGAAAAGGTCCTCCCGGATGTCAAAGATGATGTCCTGTCCTGCCTTTGTAAGCAGACGTCCCCGGATGTTCCCCAGCACCGATGAGGTGACGATGCTCAGAAGCAGGAGCCCCGCAAGAAATATCAGCCCGGGGATGTCCCCCGCGGGAACGGTGACGTCAAGGGCGTGTTTGGTTATCAGCGGAGCCGTGAGGCCCGTCACCGCCGCCAGCACGCTGACGAAAAATGCGGCTATCATCTTTCCCTTGTATTTTTTGATGTAAACAAAGGAGCGTTTCAGGTGGGAAAGGTCAAATGGGGATTCAAGCTCCTCGTCGATGTCGAATTTGTTCCTTGCCATTACGCCCTCACCTCGCTTTCGGCGGGAGCGTTTATCCCGCTCTGAAGCTCATATATCTGCCGATAGTAGCCCTCGCGGCGTTTCAGCTCCTCGTGGGTGCCCACGGCAGTGATGCGCCCGTTTTCCAGTATGATTATCTTGTCGGCATTGCGGGATGTGGAAATGCGCTGTGCGATGATTATTTTCGTGCAGGGGAAATCAAGCCCTTCGGTAAGGGCGCTGTGTATGTGGTTCTCGGTCTCCATATCCACGGCGGAGGTGGTGTCGTCAAGTATCAGCACCGAAGGCCTTACCGCTAAAGCCCGGGCCAGGGAAATGCGCTGTTTCTGTCCGCCGGAGAGCCCCACGCCCCGCTCGCCGATGACGGTCTCGTACCCCTGGGGCAGCTTGCCGATGAACTCATCGGCGTCCGCAAGACGGGCAAAATGTTTTACCTCATCCTCGCTGAGACCGCTGTTTCCGAAAGCGATGTTGGAGTCGATCGTATCGGAGAAAAGCAGGACCTCCTGGGTAGCCATGCTGATATTTTTCCGCAGGTCCCCGAGGCGGAAGCGTCGGACGTCGGTGCCGTCCACGGTGACCTCCCCGGCGGAGCAGTCCGCGAACCGTGGGATAAGGTTCACAAGGGACGTCTTGCCGGAGCCCGTGGGTCCCATGATGACCACGGTCTCCCCGGCCTTTATCCCGAAGCTCACGTTTTTCAGTATGGGCTTGCCCTCAACGGAGTAGGACACTCCCCGGAACTCTATGTTCCCCGACAGGCGCCCGGGCTTTTCCACGGGTTCCTCCGGGTCGGTGATCTCCGGCTCCTCGTAGTAGACCTCGATTATCTTCGACGCCGAGGCCATGAATCTGAACCAGTCGTTGACTAAGTTGCCCAGGTTCCGCATAGGGTTGCTCACCGCCCAGAGCAGTCCCGAGACGGCAAAATACTGTCCCAGGGTCAAGTGGCGGTTGATGATGAAGATGCCTCCGCAGAGCAGCAGCACCACCGAAAGCGCTCCCGCCGCGATCTCGATAAGCGGGTGATATTTCAGCCACACCATAGCTGCCCCGATGTTTGAGGTGCGGTATTCCTCGTCGGAACGGCGGAACTTTTCCTTTTCAAAGTCCTCTCTGGCAAAGGCCTTGACCACGCGATTACCGGAGATGTTCTCCTGAGCGGCGGTATTCATCGCCGCCGTGGATTCCCGCACCTTCCGGTGGGCGGGGCCGATCTTTTTGGAAAAGAGCCTCGTCACGAAGAAGATCACGGGGGTCATAGCCAGCAGGCAGAGGGCGGTGGCGTAGTCGATGATGAAGAAGTATATCACCGAAGCGAGAAACAGTGACAGCGACTCAACGCAGCTCTTGATGACCCAGGACACCATATGTCTTACCATATCCAGGTCGCCGGCCAGTCTTGTCATCAGATCGCCGGTGCGGTAGCGGTCGTAGAAGCGCATATCCTGAGTTTCGATCTTCCGAAACAGGAAGGTCCGTATGCGGTAGATCATCCCCTGGGAGGCTTTTTCGTAGTACATATTGCAGGAGTACTGCAAGACTGTCCGCAGCAGTGTAAAGCCGATCATCCCGCCCAGCAGCCACCAAAGCAGCGAGCGCTGTGTCCTGAGATTTTCCACGGCGTTTTCGTTGGAAACGAAGGTGTCGATTATCTTTGACTGAAAGAACGGCGACGCGACGTGCAGCGCATTGCACACCACCGAAAGCACCAGTGCCGTCAGATACGCGGCTCTGCTGCCCTTCATATTCAGCCACAGCCATTTTAACTGAAACACGGCTCTTCCCCCTTACTGAAATAATTATCCAAAGGCGATTATATCATAAATACGCGAAAAATTAAATAGTGAATGCTATTATTGTTTTAACATATCCCAATATAGCAAGGAAAGAATGATGAATGGTGAATATTGAATAAAGAATAATATTGGCATTGCCTCGCACCCCGTAAAGAGAAGTGTGCATCCGAAGGGGTTCGGGGGCGATTGGAAAGCCCCCGAATTGGGGCGTGAGCCTATCTTTGGATCCTTCTCCCACGTTTGGAGCGGGGCAGGATGCCGCCCCGCTTTGGCTCGTCGGGGGACGGAAAGACGCTCGGTCGAAAATTCACGCAAGCGTGAATTCGCTCCCTCGCTGTTTCCTGCGAGTGCAGGAGGACACCTTTTTCCGGCGCTGAGTATGATTTGTCCACGCAAAAAAGAGTAGAGAAACTTCTTCGTTTCCCTACTCTTTTCTTGTGCAGCGCCGGGGTCGTCGCTGACGCGCCGAGTGGGACGCTGTCCCACGCCCTGCTGGGGCTCTGCCCCCGTCCCCGCAAGGGCTCTGCCCTTGACCCGCGAGGGCTCCGCCCCCGATTTTTCCGAGCTTGCGAGGAAAAATTGTCCCGCCAGGGCTACCGCGCCCTGGACTGCGGAACTCGCTTCGCGTTTTGGATTCCCGCTTTTGATAAGCCCCGCTGCATCACTATCTTTTTTCCTGCACTCCGCTGCTTGCGGCGGCGCTGTTTCTCCGTCAGCAGCTGCCTCTATATTATTTTTCCGTCGCTGATCTCCACGATCCTCCCGCACTGCTCCGCTATCCCCTGGTCATGCGTAACGATGATGACAGTCTTCCCCTGCTCGGAGTTGAGGCGTTTCAGCAGAGCCATAACTTCCTCGCCGGAGGCTTTGTCGAGGTTGCCCGTCGGCTCGTCGCAGAGGATGACATCGGGGCTGTTGATGAGGGCGCGGGCTATCGCCGCCCTCTGCTGCTGACCGCCGGACAGCTCCGAGGGGTAGTGCTTCACTCTGTCGGTGATGTCAAGTGCCGAGTAGATGTCCTCCGCACCCGCATTCTTGTTCTTCGCAAGGCGGGAGGGCAGCAGGACGTTTTCCTCTGCCGTCAGCTCGGGGATAAGGTCAAAGAACTGGAACACGAATCCGATATTCTTCAAGCGGAACTCAGAAAGCTCGGTGTCCTTCATCGAGCCGAACTCGCGGTCACCAAAGAAGATCTGCCCCGAGGTGGGCTTGTCCAGCCCGCCGATCAGGTTCAGAAGCGTGGACTTCCCCGAGCCCGACTTGCCTATTATCGCTACCATTTCGCCGTCGTTTATGGTGAGGCTCACGCCGTCGAGAGCCGTCACCTTGCCCTCACCCTTGCCATAAGTGCGGGTGAGGTTTTCTATTTTTATCATCGTCTTTTCCTCCCTTTGCTCATTGAAGCAGCAATGTCTCTGTCAAAGCGGTTCATGTTCAGAACCATAAGAATGATCGTCACCAGCGTCACCGCCGCAAATATCATCATAAGCGGCTTGATTATCTCCGGTGTCCAAAACTCGCTGTTTATAAAATAGCGTTCTATCATTTCATTACGCTTCGCATCAGAGACCTCGTCCCACGAGATCATGCCGAACTCATCGGGTTTTACGAGATTGATCGCTTTGTCGTACATATTGAACACAAGCTTTTGTACACCGTAAATTTTAAGCTTTTGCAGCACAGAGTAGTAGTGCGAAACGCAGTGCTTGGTGATACCCATAACAAAAGCCTCGGGATCATCAAGATGTTTCTGCTGCCGCAGCGCATCGTACACCCGCAGATAAACCTCCTGATAGACATCCTCGATATCAGCGATGCAAGAGCATCTCGGAGCGATATATTTCAAAACGCTCTGCTTGGTGCTCTCATACAGAGCGTCAAATTCTCCGTTCAGCCTGTCCGTCGCACTCACCCCCGTTCAGTATTATTGTGCGGGAATAACGATGATCAGTTGTATACGTTTTGGAAATAAAGATTTAATTCTTGATGAACAGAGAAACCTAAAGATAAGAATGGTTATAAAAACACTTTCAAATCACCCCAAATTCCGGTCACAAAAACGGCGGGTTCGGTATGCAGGGGCTATAATTGCTGAGGTCTCGGTGAATACAAAAAAGGGACTTGATGTTTTTGCACATCAAGTCCCTTTCTGTTTGTTCAAACCATTATCTTCCCGTCGCTTATCTCGATCACCCTGCCACACTGCTCCGCCACCTTCGGGTCGTGGGTGACGATCACCACTGTCCGCCCCTGCTCGTTGAGGGAGCGGAACAGCTCCATTATCTCTGCGGAGGTCTTGGAGTCAAGTGCGCCGGTGGGTTCGTCCGCGAGTATCATTGACGGCTCGTTGACGATAGCCCGGGCTATCGCTACACGCTGCTTTTGTCCTCCCGAGAGCTTATTGCAGGGCTTCTTCGCAAGCTCCTCAATGCCCACGGAGCGTAGTGCGGCAAGAGCCTTTTCTTTTTTGTTCGGTGTTTTCTTCTTTGAAAAATTCAGCGGTATCATAACGTTTTCAAGGGCGGTGAAATCCTCCACAAGGGCAAAGTCTTGCATCACCATGCCGATCTTCTCGTTTCGTAGCTTCGCATACTGGCGCTCGGAGAGGTCTTTTACAAGCGTCCCGTCAATGGAGTATTCTCCCTCCTGATAGCTGTCGATGCAGGCGAGGATGTGCAGGAGCGTTGACTTGCCGGCACCCGATTTCCCGATGACAGCAACCATTTCGCCGTCTTCAATAGTTGCGGAGACCTTGTGCAGGGCTTCAAATTCGTTCTGCTTCTTCGGATTGTATATCTTGACTATGTTTTTGAGCTGTATCATCTTACTCCTCCTTCAGAACCTCTCTCGGTGCAGTCCTGCCGATTATCAGCAGCGGCATTATCATAACAAGTGCCGTGTAGACCGCTATAACTGCTGAGCAGACAAGTATCGGGACAAATGCGAACCTGATCACGGTCTCCTTCATAAACGTCTGCTTTCCGACTGTCAGAAATACTGCCGCAAGAACTGTTGAGATCAGACAGGTAAGCAGACCTTTTCTCAGACTTATCAGCGCACAGCTTCTCCACCTTGCGCCGCATATGTAGAATACTGCATACTTGTGCAGGCTGCGCTTGGTGTTGATAGCACTTATGGAAATGCTCGATATAGCCGTCAGGATGAAAATGCAGAGCGCTATGGGGAAGATCGTGGTCATCTGCTCGTAGATGTAATCCTTCGAGCCGCTGTTTACTGCCTCGAAGCTTTCATAAGAGAAGCCCGCCAGCTCCGACAGCTTATCTTCATAGTCTTTTATCACCGCTTCATCGAGCCCGTCGCAGATAATGAACTGATTTCCCACCACGGGTGTATGTCTCCCCGTAAAGGCGTGCATATCCTCTATGCGCATCAGCAGATAATCATTGTCCTCGAAATCGGAATGGAGAGTGCCGTATATCTCTTTGCAGTTCTTCGGAGCCTTGATGTGATCGGGATAGGAGATCACGGCAGTGTTGTCTTTCAGCCTGCCGATTATTTTTATCTTAACATCCGCTTTTGAGATCGGCTGACCGTTTTCATCCCAGGCGTTTTCGTAATCGGGAACAGTTATTATATCTCCCACCTGATATTTGCATTTGGTGTCTGCCACTGCCGGCATAATTCCTGTTTTTTCATAGCTGTCTGTGCTTTCGTTAAGCCATATACCCTCGGACAGTTCGGGAGTATAGATGTCAACAAGCTTGTCGCAGTATGTAAGTGCATCTATCTCCTTTTCTTCGGCTTCAATGTAGTATCCTCCGACACAAGTGTTAAGTATTTCTGCATCCGGGAACTCTTTGGCAAGATCATCCGGGGTAGTTCCGCCGCCGCCCGCATTGTAGGCGATAAAGCCCTTGCCTCCCAGCATATCCTTGAAGGGCTCGTACAGCCTGTACCTTGATACTATCGCAGAGCTTATCATAACGCAGAGTGCCAGCACCGCACCCAGCTGACATATCTCGAACACCTTCATCACCGCAGAACGGTGAGACACGGCTTTAGCTTTCTGCTCGATAAGGCTCTGTCTGCGGAGCGTGGAAATGACCATTACAAGCATCACGACAAAGGAGATCACAATGTATATGATGAAGATATACAGATAGATATTCAAGCTGTATGCGCTTTCGATATATTCAAAGACCGTGCTGAGCTTCGGCATTATGACCGTATGATAAAACAGCTCTGTCAGTGCAAACAGCGGTATCACTGCAAGCATACACTCACAGATATACATCCCGCACATTCTTAACAGAGAGCTGCCGCATATCCTGAATATCACTATCGTCCGAGCGCGGCGTTCCAGTATGTACTTGTAGAGTATTGCCATATTGACAGCCGCAAGCACAGCGATCACTGCCGAGATAAGCAGGATGGTACGATAGTAGTATATCTCGCTGACCTCGGTAAATTCCATAGGCGGGAGAGTTGCTCTGCCCGCAGTATAGGCTTCAAGGCAGGCTGCGATGTCATTGTACTGGCTTTTGGTGATGGGCTCATAGAATTCAAAAAAGAACGGACAGGCCGCACCTAAAAGCGTTAACTCGGTATCATCGCTAAGTGTTCCGAAGGGGATAAAGATCTGGTGATTGATGTCGATCTCATCCTCCTTAAAATCGTACGCTGAGGGCTTCATAAGCTCTATCGGCAGCACCTGTATCCTGTATTTCAGCCCGTTTACCGTTATGTATTCATCGTCTTCTTTCAGCACCCTTGTACTGCAAAGCAAGCTGCTTCCGTTCGGAAGAGAATAACCTATGGACGACCCGCTTTTGGTGTCATATGCCTTAGGACTTACCTTTACGATCCTTTCGCCCTTGCCGTACTCCTCCGCGGAGAACACCTTCAAAAACCTTTTGCTCGGAACGATCCTGCCGTTTTCCGCTCTCAGTTCAAAGCAGAATGTGTTGATGCCGATATTCTCTCCCTGAAATCTGTAATAGTCGTTTTCGAGTATCATTTCGCAGGTAAGGCTTTTCAGATTAGCCGCAGTCTCAGGCGATAGCGAGCGCAGAAACCCCTTGACCATTCCGACATTGATGCCGCTTGTATGGAAGCCGTATTTAGTCTCGGTGAAAAAAGTTTTGTCCGCATCAGCAGGCAAAAGCCTGTTTTCCTCCTGCTCACCGTCAGAGATAACGACGTTATAGTTCTGATAAAGCCCATAGCTGAAGCACATCACAAAGCAGGAAATGATGATATTCAGCACCAAAAGCAGAGACAGGAGCCTCTGCTTTTTTCCTGTGTTGATAATGTTTTTTATTGAGTAGAACATAACTGCACCCGACTTTCTTACTTTATGCTTTCATCCCTGTCCTTCCCGCTGATGATCCTTGTGAGTTCGTCTATTCTTTCGTGGCAAAGAGTACGGACGATCTCCGAAAAATCAATACTTCGCTCATCCGAACCGTTTTCTCCGAGCATGATCTTCAGCTCACCTGCCAGTTCCTTTTCGGGAATAACTCTGATCACCGCCGTGGTGCCGGGACCTATCCCGTAAGTACCGTCCAGTTTAAGGTCGGTGTATTTTTCTCCCGTGGCTGCAATATATGCCGTTACTGAGCCCGATAATTTCAGCTCTCTCGGGAGGCCGTTGAATACCATAAGATGCACCGCGTCATCTCCGTCACGCATATATGCGTCAAGGATCAGTACGGAGGTACACTTTTCTCTGAGATATTCCACGGTAGCGTTACGGATATTTTCAAGATAGATGAGCTTAGCCTGTGCATCGCTCCGCGCCGCCTCAAAATAATCAAGATCAGAGGAGGAAAGCATACTGTCAAACTCAAAAAGCAGCCGCTGCCCGCACCTGTCTGCATCGCGGTATGCGGATATTGCTTTGTCCACATTGTTTATTTCCGCTGCGGCTGTTATTAGGCTGTCCGGACTGCTGTTGTCTTCCTTGACCGCCCGCTTTCCGATAAACACCGCTCCTGCCGCCACGCAGACGATCAGCACTGCCGCCGCGATATACGCTCCGTATCTCGGGCGAACAAAAGCCCCGGCGTAAGTTATTCCCCGTGAGCTGTCCGACGCACTGTCATCGGCATCCGTATCCGCAAAGGGATTTTTACGCGCCCTTACCTTATTCATTCCGCTCATAAGATTTTTTTCGGCATCGTTCTTTTTCATCGGAAGCCCTCCTTTTCATAAGCCTTTTGAAGCAGCTTTCTGCCCCGCCGTATCAGCGAGGCAGTGGTGTTCATACCCTTGCCGATAAGACGTGCAGTTTCAATAATCGTATAGCCCTGCACCAGATGGAGTATCAGCGGCAGTCGGTAGCGCTCGTCAAGAGAAAGCATCGCCCGCATTGCGGCACGTTCCGCAAGGGTGAGCTCGTCGTCCGTCAAGGCGTTGTCCAGCTCGTCCAGTGGGACGGTTCGGCTGTGCTCGTGTGCCTTGACTGTGTTTTTTGCGATGTTTACCGCCGTCCGTATCAGCCAGGGCAGGATGTGGCTCTCCTCCATGTCCTCCTGTTTCATCAGCCGAAGGAACGCTTCTTCGGCACAGTCCTGCGCCGTATGCAGACTGCCCGTAATCTGCCATGCCGCCCGTGTGACCGTATCGGCGTGCTGTTCATAGATCTCAGCGAGTCTTTGTCTTTCCGTAAGCGTTCCTCCTTTCAAAGTCTTTCACTTTATATACAACTGAGAGCCCTGTTTTTGTGCATTGAGATCGGTATTTTTCTTATTGTACTTTATCACAGCCGAGAGGAAAGATTTTTCAGAAAGTATTTTAACACAGCTGAAAGAAAAACGCAAGGGTATGATTTTTGTTAAGTCTATATATATAAAGGTATTACAAAAAAGACACCGAATTTAGAGATAGAAAGAGCCGACCATGTGATCTTGCACTTGGTCGGCTAAGAATTCATTGTTCGGTCCGGCGGTGTTCCTTATCGGAGTTATTGCCCTAAGAACCCGCAAGCCTTTGGAAAAGGCTTGACCGAAACTTTTAACGCGCTTCGCGTTTGGTTTACAGCTTTGTGCGGCCCCGCCGCATCACTATCTATTTTCCTGCACTCCGCTGATTGCGGCGGAGTTGGGTGCAGGGGCACGCCCCTGCCGGCGGAATTGCGCCGTCCGCGCTAGGACCACGCCCCTGCTATTCTGTCCGCAGGGCTATTACCGGGTCTTTCTTCGCCGCGCGCTTCGCGGGGATGAAACCGCCGATCATCGTTATCACCATGCTGATAAGTATCAAAGCCGCACCGTAAAGGAAGGGCAGACGCGCCGTCACTTCTATGCCCTCCGCAAACTGCGGGATAAGCATATTTATCGGTATTATCAGTATCTCCGAGATCAAAACTCCCAAAGCCCCCGCACAGAAGCCGATGATGAAGGTCTCCGCGTTGAATACCTGCGAAATGTTCCGCTTCGATGCCCCCAAAGCCCGCAGTATGCCTATCTCCTTCGTCCGCTCAAGGACCGAGATGTGCGTGATTATCCCGATCATGATGCTCGATACCACCAGCGATACCGCCACAAATCCGATCAGTCCGTAGGTGACTGCGTTCACCATGTTGGTTATGGATTCGGTGATCTGCGCAACATAGTCGGTGTAGGTTATCCTCTGCTCCGAGGACGCGCTCCTGTTGTAGCTTTGGATGCATTCGTTGATCCTGTCCTTGTCCTCAAAGCTGTCGGAGTAGATGTTGATAGCCGTGGGAGAGTCAAGGCTCACCTTGCCGAAGGTGTCCATGTTGTCGGCGTAGGATACCCCCGAAATATACATCCCGTAGACCGAAAGCAGGAAATCACGGCTTTGCTCCGAGTTCAGCCATTCGTCCAGCTGACTGGCCATTTCGTTCTCGTCGGAGGTCTGCGCTCCCGCACCGAGACCGCCTGTATACATCGCCAGGGTGTAAAGGCTGGCCTTGTCCCCGATGCCGAGAGAGGAAATGTATTTCCGCGCGTCCCGGAGTTTCGATTCGTCGTCCGGGGCCTCAAAGACCATTCCCGTGAGGACGTTCACATCCTGCGAGGCCTCCTGAGCCTTCACGATCTCGCTTTCGTCGGTGTGTCGGATGATATAGGCCGTCAGCGCCGAGGTGTAGCCGATAGCCGTGTTTATGGATACCGTGATATTCTCCTTTGCCTTGACGATGCCGGTCATTTTCAGCGGTATGGCCTTGTCCAGCATTTTTTCTCCCTCAAGCAGGCTAACGGCGGAGAAGGTGCCGTCGGCGTTTCTTTGGTATGTGTCGCAGGCGGGGACGAGATAAAAAGTCCTTCCGCAGATCTCATCGTAGGTGAACACCTTCTCGTCGAAGGCTTCGCCGTTTTTGATCTTCTCCGCGGTCTCGCCGTATTCCTCTTCGGTGATGATGCCCAGCTGATAAAGGGATTCCGCAGGCACCGAGCCGGTCTCGTCCAGCACCAGCACCACCTGATCGTACTCTCCGCACCATTCTCCGCAGACAAGATCGTAGTTCTCCTTGATGGCATTGCTCACCGCACTGTCGCCGGTGCCACGCATTATCTCGGAGAAGTTCTCCGCTCCGGAGCCGGAGACGCCGTTGAGCGATGACAGCACCGAGGAGGGGTTCAGCTCTCCGCCGGCGGAGAGCAGTTCACCGATGTTTTCGGGGTCGGCTCCGCTGTTTACCAGCCGTCCCTTGCTGTCACGGCTGAACACCTGAAAATTCAGATCGTAGGTGTAGACCACTCCGTTCTCGCCCAGATACTGCTGTATCTCGCTGTTCGGGTCGTCAAGATATTTCTTGAATGAGGTGAGGTCGTTGTCCATGACGCTGGAGCGCCTCGTCTGCCGGTTTTGGAGCCTGTGGAAGCTGGCGTAGACGCCCTCTCCGTGCTGACGTCCGCTCTCCAGCAGTTCGTTATGCTTGTTCCAAACGGCGTTGTAGTCCATTGTACGGCTGTTTATGGTTATGGGATAGGAGAGCATCATCTCCTTCTGCTTTTCCTGTATGTAGGCGTTCACCCCCGTGGACAGGGCAAGTATCAGCGCGATGCCGATTATACCTATGGACCCCGCGAAGGAGGTCAGGAGAGTCCGGCCCTTTTTGGTCCGCAGGTTGCTGAAGCTCAGGGAAAGGGAAGTGCGGAACCCCATTTTCGCCCTGCCGTGACGCTCCTCCGTTTTCGGCGGGACGGCCTCGGCGGTGAAGGGGTCGCTGTCGTCGGTGATCCTGCCGTCTTTAAGGCGGATGATCCTGGTGGCGTATTCGTCCGCCAGCTCGGGATTGTGAGTCACCATTACCACCAGACGGTCCTTGGCCACTTTTTTCAGCAGTTCCATGACCTGCACCGAGGTCTGGGAGTCCAAAGCTCCCGTGGGCTCGTCGGCCAGCAGGATGTCCGGGTCGTTCACCAGCGCACGGGCGATAGCCACCCTCTGCATCTGTCCGCCGGAGAGCTGATTCGGGCGCTTGTGGAGCTGATCTCCCAGTCCCACGTCCTCCAAAGCCTTCTTTGCCCGCCTTCGGCGCTCCCCGCGGGAGACCCCGCCGATAGTAAGGGCGATCTCCACATTTGCCAGCACCGACTGATGATGTATCAGATTGTAGCTTTGGAACACGAAGCCTACGGCGTGGTTTCGGTAGGCGTCCCAGTCGCGGTTTTTGTATTCTTTGGTGGAGACGGAATTTATCAGCAGGTCGCCGCTGTCGTATCTGTCCAGCCCGCCGATGATGTTCAGCAGAGTGGTCTTGCCGCTGCCCGAAGGCCCCAGCACCGCCACGAACTCGCTGTCCCGAAGATCAAGGCTCACGCCGTCAAGAGCCTTCTGCACCAGCTCGCCTGTCTTATACTCCTTGGAGATGTTCTTTATCTGAAGCACTTTATCAGCTCCTTTCATTGTTAATATAGCATATCCCGGGGCATAAGTCAATATATTTTACTAATTTTTCGGATGTTTGCGGAAAGCGGCCGGAAAAAATCCGGCCTCGTGCTTACCGCATTTGCCCCGTCTTTAGTACAATTTGGACTTTTTGTGCAAAGAACCGAAAATTTGTATGTTTGCACAAATTGGTTATCCCGCCGCTGCCGGTCTTTATCAAACGCGCACCTTGAAGGTTAACAGTGTTAACATTATGAATAAAATCTCTTTTTCTTCGTCGGTAAATATTGGATATGTCGCTGACTGCTTCCGGGAGCGGGGGGCCCTGACCCCCGCAGGAGCAGGCTTTACGGGGCCTGCGGACAGTTGACAAGGCAATGCTTCATTGCTATAATATAGCAGTAAGTTAAAGCAAAAGCATTGGAACGAGGAGGAACAGTTATGAAAAAAACTTATCCGCTGACCCCTGCGCAGAATATGCATTACCGCTGGATCAGAGAGTACAAGACCCAGCAGGTCTCGGGACTCAGCATCGTGGCGGCTTTTAAGGCGGACATCGACATCGACGTCCTCAAAAAGAGCATCGAGCTGGAAAAGGAAAGATACTCCTGTCTCAGGCTCCGCTTCACGAAGCCCGACGAAAACGGCGAAGTTCAGCAGTACATAGCCGATTTCGAGCCCGAGCATTACGCCGAGTACGACCTCACGGAAATGACTATGAAAGAGGCCGACGATCTCATGCAGAAGTGGGCCTACGAGACCTTCGACGGCGACGACATCCCCATGTGCGAGTTCCGCATCGTGAAGCTCCCCGAGAATTACACGGGCTTCTTCGTTCACATGGACCACAGGCTCAATGACTCCGTGGGCGTTGCGGTCATGGCAACAGACATAATGAACCTCTACAAGGCAATGAAGCTGGGCGAGGATTATCCCGCGCCCCTTGCGGACTTCGAGAAGGTGCTGATCTCCGACCTTGAAAAGGCGGGAAGCGAAAAGCGTCTTGCAAAGGCGAAGCGCTTCTGGGACGAGGAGCTGGACACCCTCGGCGAGCCTCTCTATTCCGACATCCAGGGCCCTTCGGTGCTGGAGGAGGCCCGCAAAAAGCACAACGATCCCAACCTCCGTGCCGCGGACATCGAGCGCAAGGAGCTTTTCGTGGCGGTGAAGGATTATCAGCTTGAAGTTGACAGTATGCAGAGAGCTATCAATTTCTGCCTCTACAATCAGATCTCCCCCACCAATCTTATCCTGCTGGTCATCAGGACCTACCTTTCAAAGATGAACGGCGGACAGGAAGATATAACCGTCGAGAACTTCATTTCAAGACGCTCCACCCGTGACGAGCTGACCTCGGGCGGAAGCCGCACTCTCTGCTTCCCCTGCCGCACCGTGATCTCCGGGGACACCACCTTTATCGAAGCCGCCAGGATGATACAGAATCATCAGAACCGTATTTATATGTACAGCGGCTACGACCCCGAGTTCATCCGCGACGAGATGAAGAAGCGCTACAACACCCCCGACGACACCACATACGTCAGCGTTTACCTCACCTATCAGCCCCCGATGAACACCCGGGACATGAACCCCAACGCGGAGCAGCTTCCGATCTATGTAAAATGGTTCGCCAACGGTGCCGCCACGAAGAAGATGTACCTCACTGTTTCGCATCTGCCCGACAGAAAGCTCAACTTCTCCTACCACTATCAGACGGCGCACCTCACCGAGAAAGATGCGGAGCTGATGTACTACTATATGATGCGCATACTTTTCAGAGGCATTGAAGACCCGGGAAGAACGCTTTCCGAGATCATTGATATGGTTTGAGCAAAAACACACAAGCTTATTTCCGTCCGTAGGACCGCTCAGCCGGGCCGCATTTGATAACATAGAGATCATTTCTCAACTGACCGAAAGGAGTTTTTATCATGGAAGAAAAATTCAAAGAGATCGCAGCACGCTACTGCTCGCTGGAGGCCAGCGAGATCACAAACGATATGAGCCTTCGCTCCGACCTGGGGCTCAGCTCTCTCGATACGATGACCCTCCTGGGAGACCTGGAGGACGAGTTCGACGTTGACTTTGAGTTCACCGATGACGATCAGAGAGTCGCAGGCATCAATACCGTTGGGGACGCTATCGAGCTTCTCCGCGAGTATGTTGACTGATATCAGGGAGGGACTTTCTGTGGATAAGACGATCTATACTCTCTGGAAAAGATGCGAGAACAGCTATCACGACCTTCCCGCCGTTCGCTGGCTTGAAAAGAAGGATGTAAAGGAGCTTACCTACGGTCAGCTCGCCGATAAGACTGCCGCTATCAGAAAGGGCTTCGCCGCCGAGGGCTTCTCTCATAAGCAGATCTCCCTCATCGGAACAAGCTCTGTTGAGTGGATCACCGCTTATATGTCCGTGGTTTCCAGCAGCAATACCGCCGTTCCTCTCGACGCCGCTCTCCCTCTCGCGGACCTTATCGACCTTGTGAGCAGGTGCGATTCCGAGGGCGTTTTCCTCGATGCCAAGTTCGCTGCGGCAGTTCCCGCTATAAAGCAGGGCTGTCCGAAGGTAAGAAAAATATGGATGCTCTCCGGCGAAACTCCCGAGGGCACCGAGTCCGTGGATGAGCTTATCAATGCAGGCAAAGACACCGCCGAGAACGAACCTCCCAAGGAGGACGATATCTGCATGATCGTCTACACCTCGGGCACCACAGGCAAGAGCAAGGGCGTAATGCTCACTCAGAGCAACCTCTACTGCAACGTGGAGGCTATCGTTTACGATAAAGATCCCGGACTGGTGTTCCTCAGCGTCCTGCCCGTACACCACGCCTTCTGCCTGTCTATGGACTGGCTCAACGGCTTCTGGATGGGTTCGGTCATCTGCATAAACGACTCCCTCCTGCACATGATAAGAAATATGAGCATCTTCAACCCCGATGTTATGCTTATGGTGCCGCTGATGCTGGAAACTATCTACAAGCGCGTTAAGGCGCTGGGCGCAGGCGTTCCTCTTGAGATGCTCAGGGCGAAGGTCTTCGGCACGAAGCTCTCCATGATCTTCACCGGAGGCGCTCACCTTGACGAATTCTACATCGGAGAGTTCAAGAAGCTGGGCATCGACATCTACGAGGGCTACGGAATGTCCGAGTGCGCGCCTGTCATCACCTCGAATATGATCGGCGACAGCAAGCCCGGCTCTATCGGAAGGCCCCTGCCGAACGTTGAGATGAAGTTTGAAAACGGCGAGATCCTCGTCCGCGGAACAAGCGTTATGAAGGGCTACTACAATATGGAGGCCGAGACCGCCGAGACCCTGAAGGACGGCTGGCTCCATACCGGCGACAAGGGCTATATGGACGAGGACGGTTTCGTTTTCATCAACGGACGTGTGAAGAATCTTATCATCCTCTCCAACGGCGAGAACATCTCCCCCGAGGAGATCGAGACCAAGCTGGCTCTCAACGAGCTTATCAGCGAGATAATCATTACCGGCGAGGACAATCTTCTCACCGCCCGCATCTACCCCGAGCAGGAAGCTGTCGAGGGCAAGACCGAGGAGGAGATCAGAGCGGCGCTCCAGGCCGTCCTTGACGGTTACAACAAGGATCAGCCTACATACAAACAGCTTTCAAGGCTTGTTGTAAGGAAGTATCCCTTCCTTAAAAATTCATCAAGAAAGATCATTCGTCACGAGGTACTGAGAGACGAACCGCAGGCTTAATGCTATGAATGAAAAAGCTGAACTGAAAGAAACAAGATACACCCACATCTCCGGGACGGACGGCCTGCCCCTCAGCGTCCTGCGCGTAGAGCCCGTCTGCCCCGATAAGATAAAAGGCATAATACAGATCGTCCACGGAAAGAACGAGCATAAGGAACGCTATCACGAGTTTATGCGCTTCGCGGCGTCGAAGGGGTTTATCGTCATCGCCAACGACCACCGCGGACACGGCGAAAGCGTCCGCGTCCCCGAGGACAGAGGATATATGTACGAGGGCGGCTATCGGGCGATAGTCGATGATATGCACGAGATCACTCTTGAAGTCAAAGAGTACGCCCGCGGCCTCTGCGGAGGCAGAAAGCTCCCGATCGCGATGCTGGGCCACAGCATGGGCTCTCTTGCGGCGCGGTGCTATATAAAAAAATACGACGCCGATATCGGCAAGCTCTGTCTGACGGGCAGCCCCTCGAAGTCGGATAAGATGATGACCGGGCTCGTGATGATAAAGTCCCTTGAACTGCTGGAAGGGAAGAGGGCCCATTCAAGATTTGCAAGGTTCGTGATAATGTGGCTGCCCTACGAGTTCAAATACCGCCGTGAGGGTATGCACAACTCCTGGACCAACACCGACCGTGATGCGGTCATCAGTCAGAACAACGACCCCCTCTGCCGTTTCACCTTCACCCTCAGCGCCTTTGAGGAAATGATAAAAATGGCAATGGAGGCCTATTCCAAGGACTGGTCCCCCAAAAATCCCGGCCTGTCGATACGGTTTTTCTCCGGCGCCGAGGACCCCTGCGCCAAGTCGAGGCACAGGTTCGCCGAAGCGGTCCGCGCTCTGAAAACTGCGGGCTACACGGACGTCCGCGGGAAAATGTATAACGGTATGCGCC
Organism: Ruminococcaceae bacterium FB2012; assembly: GCA_900104495.1. Lineage (GTDB taxonomy): Bacteria > Bacillota > Clostridia > Oscillospirales > Ruminococcaceae > FB2012. The sequence continues at coordinate 164,058 of FMXS01000008.1, forward strand.
ACGACATCCTCCGGGAGAAACAAAAGCACCGCGTTTTCGATGACATAATGCTGTTTATAGAGGCCTGATATGTCCGAAAGCCATATGGAGAAGAAATTTATCTCCGGCAATTTTGCATCAGGTCGCTGTTTGCGGGATAATAAAATGACCGGACCGTTAGTCCCGGCCCGCCGGGCGAAAATATGATGATTATAATACGCAGGACCGGTGCTGAACTGTCAGCGCCGGTCCTTTTTACTGGCACGCCGGTTTTTCCCGATAAGCGTCTGCCGTATAAGTCATATCGAATTTGAGATACATAGCCGTGTTTTTCAGGCACATACTTGACAGAAATGCAGGGCGGTGATATAATGAACAAAGAGAGCAAAGACGTTTTCCGTTACGGGAAGCGTCTTTTTTTGTGAGGTGATCTCTTTGACCGTACCGAAAAAACTTCCGCCCATCGGCGCAAGGATAATCAAATCCTCCGTATCTGTCGCATTATGTATGCTGATCTACGGCCTTCGCACGCTTCTTCCCATAGGCAACGGCATACCCTTCTACAGCGCACTTGCCGCCCTCTGGTGTCTCCAGCCCTATTCAAAGACCACCAAGCGCAATGCCTGGCAGCGCTCCATCGGGACCTTCAACGGTGCGCTGTTCGGGCTGGCATTTATCATGCTGATGCGGGGCTTCGGCCTGCGGGAGCCCGTGCCCGTGTATCTTCTGGCTTCGGTTATAATAATACCCGTGATCTATGTGACCGTCATCCTCGACAAGCGGGATGCCTCCTTCTTTTCCTGCGTGGTGTTTTTAAGCATCGCCCTCACACATTCCTTCGACGATGACCCGTATATATTTGCGGCAAACAGAGTGCTTGATACTTTCATCGGCATAGGCATCGGCCTTGCGGTGAACAATTTTCATCTGCCCGTCAGACACGACAGCGAGACTCTTTATGTCAGCGGGATAGACGATGTGCTTATCTCCGAAGATCATTCCGCGGTGCAGTACAGCAAGGTGGAACTGAACCGTCTGATCGCTTCGGGAGTAAAGTTTACGGTCTCCACCGTCCGCACACCGGCAGAGGTCAGACAGCTTATGAATGGAGTCGAGCTTGAACTTCCAATAATAGCAATGGACGGCGCCGTGCTGTACGATATAAAACAGAAGGAATATCTCGAAGCGGAATGTTTTCCGCCGGAGATTTGCCGGAAAGCCGAGAGCATCATCGGGGAATGTGACGCACACTGCTTTGTGAATGTGCTGTACGATTCCGCACTGCTTATCTTCTACGGCGAGCTTCGCAATCCCGCGGAGCGTGACCTGTTTGAGACCCATAAACATTCGCCCTACAGAAACTATATCAGAAAGTCTTTCAGACGTTTCGATGAGACGGAGCGGGTGCTTTACCTTACGGTGCTGGAAGAGGAAAACCGAACGGACGGCCTTGAAAACATACTCTCAAAAGAACTGGGAGGAGCAGTCCGGATCACCGTCACCCCTTCGGAATATGAGGGGTATAATTATCTGAAAGTGTTCTCGCCCCTTGCCTCAAAACAGGAAATGATGAAAAAGCTCAGAGCATATACAGGCATCACCGAGACCGTGACCTTCGGGAGCATCAAGGGCGAATACGATGTCTATATCGGAGACGGAGGCGGGAATGCGACTGTAAAAAAGCTGAAAAAGCTATACCGCCACAGTCAGGTACGGTGAATATACCGCAAAAACCCGACATATACAGTAAAGCTGATTGACAGAAAGACTGTAACGTGTTAAAATATTCGTATAAGGCAAAGGCGCTTCTCCGTTTGGGAGATGCGCCTTTTGTTTTTCAAAGGAGTGATAAAAATGGAGCTGACAAATAAGGAATACTATATGCACGCTGTCGGCAATGCCGACGAGATAAATGAGCTTCTTCGCAGATACGGCGTAAAGTTCGGGATCTACAAAAACGGCGTTTTCAATGAACAGTTTTTCCCCTTTGACCCTATCCCGCGAGTTATCACCGCAGAGGATTTCAATGGTATCGAAAAGGGACTTGTTCAGCGTGTGAATGCCTTGAATGAGTTCCTTTTTGATATTTATCACGGAAAAAAGATCGTGCGCGACGGCATCATTCCCGAGGATTTCATCTACATCTCAAAGGGCTATCTTGCCGAGTGCGAGGGGGTCACTCCGAAGAATAAAGTTTACAGCCACATCTCGGGGATAGATCTCGTTCAGGCAAAGGACGGTGAATGGTATATCTTGGAGGACAATCTTCGCATACCTTCGGGTGCTTCCTATCCGCTGATAGCAAGGGAGCTTACCCGCATCGCCGCGCCCCAGGCTTTCTCGGAGAACAGCATAGTCGATAACAGAGGCTATGCGGAGCTTCTGAAAGAAACTATGGAATACTCCAACTGCGGAGGCATCAGAGCGATACTTACTCCCGGGCGGTACAATGCGGCGTATTTTGAGCATTCCTATCTTGCGGAGCATACGGGCTCGGTGCTTGTGCAGAGCGACGAGCTTTTCGTGGAGGACAACATTCTCTATCACCGCACATACTCGGGCGGCAAGACGAGGATAGGCGTGCTTTACCGCCGTATCTCCGACGAATATCTCGACCCGCTGACATTCTGCCACGAGTCGCTTATCGGCATACCGAACCTTATGGAAGCCTACCGCAGCGGAAATGTGGGTATCGTCAACGCCCCCGGCAACGGCGTCGCGGACGACAAGGGCATTTACTATTTCGTCCCGAAGATGATTAAATACTATCTCGGCGAAGAGCCGATACTCAAAAATGCCCCCACCTATCTGCCGTTCTATGAGGAAGATATGAAGTACGTCATGGACAATTTGGACAGGCTTGTCATCAAGGACGTTGCCGAAGCAGGAGGCTACGGCGTGGTGTTCGGCAGCGACCTTACAAAGGAAAAGCTGGAGCAGTTCCGCAGGACCATAACCGCCGAGCCGCGCAGATTTATCGCGCAGGAGGTCATTGATTTCCTCGACCTGCCGATACTGGATAACGGCGAGACAGTCATGCGCAAGGCCGACTTGAGAGCATTCGTGCTGACAGGCGAAAAGACAAAGGTATGGGCGTCGGGGCTCACACGCTTCTCGCGCAACCCCGATTCATTCGTAGTGAATTCATCACAAGGAGGAGGCTTTAAGGACACATGGGTACTATCTCGATAGAACACGGCGACCGCCTTTACTGGCTGGGACGCTACACGGAAAGATTTTTCATCACCCTCAGAGCGCTTGACAAACTTTCCGATAAAATGATAGACGACAAATACGGTTACAGGGAATATCTCGGATATTTCGGGCTTTCGGACACCTATTCGGACTATAAGGATTTTATCCGCAGTTTTCTGTATGACGAAAGCAATCCTAACTCTGCGGCGTACACCCTTGAAAGGGCCTACGACAACGGCATTGTCCTGCGTGAAGAGATCTCCACAAAATCTCTGTCCTTCCTGCAAATTGCAAAGGACACGCTTATCAAGTCGCAGGACAAGCCGAATATCAGACTGTCGCTTTTGCCTTTGAAGGATATTCTTTACAGCTTTTGGGGAAGCATAAACGAGCATATCTACGATGACGAGATCAGAAACATCATCTACATCGGCAAGACCCTTGAACGGCTTGACCTGTATATGCGGATGAAATATCCCTACACGGCGGTCTACAAGGAGTACATAAGGCTCTGCAAGAACCTTAACCGCGTCCCCAAGGACACGCCCTACCGCTACAATACAAGGTATCTTTCGGATATCGTGGAGATACTCGGCAGCGAGGAAGAATATCTGCGGCATTCGGAAAAGGCCGTGGAGAGTCTCTGTCATTTGTTTGATAATTCGGAGGTGACGGTATGAAGCGCGTGAGCTTTTATTATTCCACCAAGCTGACCTTTGACGACTATGTTCACAACCACAGCTTTGCACTCCGCATCATCCCGCCCGATACCGAAACTCAGAAGATACTTTCCTGCGATCTGAACATAACGCCCTATGTTTCGGTGCAGCAGACTGTTGATGCTTTCGGCAACAACGTAACGGCGGGCTATCTGAAAGGCGACCACCGTTTTCTCGATTTTGAGATCAAAGGTACGGCGGAGGCGGACAGTTCAAAGCACCGCACCGACTATATGCCCTGCTATCTCTATCAGTCGCGCTATACTCAGCCGGATGATAAACTCACCGCATTTTATAGCGGGATAAAACAAGGCTGCACAGGCACCGTTAAGGACAGAGCCGAAGGCTTCTGCGATATGCTCTCGGAACGGCTTATCTACGAAAAAGGCTTTACCGATACGGAAACCACAGCGGAAGAGGCGTTTTCCGTCGGCAGGGGAGTGTGTCAGGATTTCTCGCACATACTCATATCCCTGCTGCGTATGGACGGCATAGCGGCGCGCTATATCGCGGGACTTGCCTTCTGCGACGGCGAGACGCATTCCTGGGTGGAGTACTGGACGGGGGATCACTGGGAGGGCATCGACCCTGCAAATAACTGTCCCGTGAACGACGATTACATCGTGCTTTCCCAGGGGCGCGATTTCCGCGACTGCGCTGTTGACAGGGGCGTGATGTTCGGCAGACACACCAAGCAGTTACAGCTGGTCAGAAGCGTATTGACATAGGAAGTGAACAGGATGACGGAAACGGTAGCATCTGCGGCGCTTGCGGTACACGAAAATCTGATCGTACAGAAGCGTCGTATACAAAACGGAAAAAGCAGGACACGCCTGAGCCTTGTAACAGGCACTCACGGCGACGAACTGGAGGGGCAGTACCTCGCATACACGGTGGGAAAATACCTTGATGAAAACATAGATAAGCTGGAGGGCATTGTGGATATTTACCCCGCCCTCAACCCTATGGGTATCGACTCCATCACAAGAGGCATACCCATGTTCGACCTGGATATGAACCGTATCTTTCCCGGCTCCGAAAACGGCACGATGCCGGAAATGCTCTGTGCGGCAATAGTCAGCGACATCAGCGGCTCGGATATCTGCATCGACGTTCATTCCAGCAATATCTTTCTCAAAGAGATACCGCAGATAAGAATGAGCGTCCCCACAGCGCCGACGCTCCTGCCCTTTGCGAAGCTGATGAATGTTGACTTCGTTTGGATACACGACGCCGCAACGGTGCTTGAATCGACCCTCGCCCATACTCTTAACACACGGGGAACGAAAACTCTCGTTGTGGAAATGGGAGTGGGTATGCGGATCACAAAAGAGTACAGCTCTCAGCTTTTTGAAGGCATTCTGAACCTTATGAAAGAGCTTGGGATGTGGAAGGGCAGTACTGCTCCCGTCCGTGAGCCGCTGACCTCCGAGGGGCGCGAGGTGGGCTTTGTGAATTCCGATGCGGCGGGGATATTCGTGCCCTGTTCGCATTTCGGGGACACCGTAAAAAAAGACGCCCACATCGGTGATGTGGTGGATCCGCTGACTTCAAAAGTCGTCGAAGAAGTCAAAGCCGTCTGTGACGGACTGATATTTACCCTGCGGGAATATCCCGTAGTTTACGGCGGCTCGCTGCTTGCAAGGATATTGAAGCCCTCTGCGGGAGGTGAAACAGAGTGAAGAAGAAAATACTTTTCTCGCTGAGATCTCCCTACCGTGAACAGCTTGATATCATCGGCTTCCGCTTCGGTCACGGAAAGAAGTCGGCGGCGATAGTCGGGGCGATGCGCGGAAACGAAGTCCAGCAGATGTATGTCTGCTCCCGGATGATACAGGAGCTGAAAAAGCTGGAAGCCAAGGGCCACATCACCGATGACTGCGAGATAATGGTCATCCCCTGCGTGAATTACTATTCCATGAATATCGGCAAGCGCTTCTGGACAATGGACAACACCGACATCAACAGGATGTTCCCGGGCTACGGCCTCGGCGAGACTACCCAGCGCATAGCCGACGGCCTTTTTTCGGAGATCAAGGACTATGAATACGGCATACAGCTTGCCAGCTTCTATCAGCCGGGAAACTTTCTGCCCCATGTCAAGATGATGGACACCGGCTTCACCGACCCCGGACTGATGAAGGATTTCGGTTTGCAATACGGCATTATCCGCAAGCCCCGCCCCTACGACACCACAACTCTGAACTACAACTGGCAGGTGTGGGAAACAAAGGCGTTCTCGGTGTACGCGAACGCCACCGACGTCATCGACGAGAACGCCGCCGATGAAGCGGTCTGCGCCATTCTTCGCTTTCTTGACAGGCAGGGAATAGTCACCGTGAACACCCCGCCCGCCTATGTTACAAAGCTCACGGACGAGAGCAAGACCTGTCAGATACGTTCGGAGGCAGCGGGCGTTTTCAAGAGCCTTATCGGCATCGGGAAACGTGTGGAAAAAGGCGATCTCCTCGGCACGATCTCGGACCCCTTTGAGGGGGAGACCGTCTCGGAGATAAGAAGCACCGTTACGGGAACGGTCTACTTTGAATACTGCGCACCGCTGATAAACTCAAACACCGTCTGCTTCAAGATCATAAAGTAAACGATAGCTTATCGTCGGCTTAATGATCCTCTGAGATCAGACAGCAGACAAAGGATATCCTTCCGTTCTGCCATTGGGCCTGTATGTCTCCGCCGTACTGTCCGCAGATGCTTTCGGCTATGCTGAGCCCTATACCGTATCCTCCCGTGTCGATGTTGCGGGAGTTATCCTCGCGGTAAAAACGGTCAAAAAAACGCTTGCAGTCAATGTCCTTTCCGTCAGCGTAGCTGTTGGATACCGTCAGCCTTATCCCTTTTTTGAGGCCTTCCAGCCCGACGTAGATGCTTCCGTTTTCATCGCAGTATTTTACCGCATTGTCAAGCAGTATCGTCATCAGCTGACGCACCTTGCTCTCGTCGGCTTTAAGCATTATCCCGTTTCCGGGAGAGGTCTCGATACCGATATTCTTCCCCTCGGCTATGCCCGAAAATTCATTCACCGTCTCCTCCGCGATCTTTGAAACATTCACCTCTGCATCCGACGATCTGTCCTCGGTCTCACGCGCTCTTGTTATCATTACAAGATTCTTTACCAAAGCATTCATCCTGTCCACCTGTCTTACGGTGGACTGCATGAACTCGCTCTCGCCTTTGGTCAGCTCCTCCATTTCCGCATTGGACCGTATGACCGCCAGCGGAGTTTTCAGCTCGTGGCTGATATTTGTGATGAACTGCATCTGCCTCTGACTGCTCTCGATCTCGGGCCTTATCATTTTCTTTGAGAATAACATCACCAGTATCAGCGAGGCTATAAGGCTTACCGCGCCTATGGCAATGCTTGCGTATTTCAGACGCATCCTCGAAAAAATGACCGAGCCGCAGTCAAGGATGATGAGCGACGCTCCGCCGCTGTCATCGGAGCTTTTCAGATAATAGTACACCCCGTATCTCCCGCTGTCGGCACTATCGGAGAGCATCTCCTCCGCATCCCGTATCACGATCTCTTCGGGATAGGAGTTGCCCTTGCTTGCATAAAAGCTCTTCACCCCGCCGCTGCCGTCATAGGAGATGATATAAAAAACATTGCTCTGATATCTGGGAGAAAAGACCTCGGTAAAGCTCGGGGCTCCCGGAAGAGCCTCCGAGTGAGTGTTCTCCTCTTCGATCTTTTCCCGAAGCTCGGCTATCCGTTCCAGCGACCAGTCGATCTCTCTCTGCGTCATAACATAATCGGCAGTGTTGATGAAAACGGCAAGCACGGCGATGACCAGCGTGAATGCGGTCATTGCCGTGATTATAAACTTCTTTCTCAGCTTGTGTATCTCTTTGGCGTTCATTGTGCATCACTTCCCGAAAGTCTGAAGCTGCCTCCCTTTTCTCCCGCGACCGTAACGTCGGAGCCGATAAGGAACAGCTTCTGTCTGATATATGAGATATACAGCCAGACCGTATCCTGCTGTTCCCCGGGCTCGTTCTTCCAGACGTGTTCGATAAAATACTGTGTTGAGAGTTCTATATCGCTGTTCGTCATCAGAAGCAGCATTACCTCAAATTCCTTGTTTGACAGCCGCACCGTGCTTGACGCAGTCAGCGAAGCTTTGCTCGTGTCGAGTGTGACGTCGCCGAAGGTAAGCTGTTCGTGAAGCATCAATGGGTGACGCCTTGTAAGCGCACGGACTCTCGCCAGCAGTTCCTTTGCGGCAAAGGGCTTCGGCAGATAATCGTCGGCGCCCGCATCGAGCCCTTCCACCCTGTCCTCTATCTCCGATTTTGCAGTCAAAAGCATTACCGGCGTTAGGATATGTCTGCGCCTTATCTCTTTGAGAGCCGTGATCCCGTCTGTCTTCGGCATCATTATATCGAGAATGATACAGTCGAAGCTGTCCTTCTTTACATATTCAAGAGCCTCTGCACAGTCAAATGCGCTGGTGACTTCATAGCCCGAGTATTCAAGCATAAAAGTTATGTTCCTGTTCAGATCTTTTGTGTCTTCGGCAATGAGTATTTTCACTGTCTGCCGTCCTCCTCGTTTATCATATTTCTTATGGTGAGCATCGAAGCGTCGGTGGCCGCCAGTTCGTCGGCACATCTTTTCAGTTCTTCAAATATCAGCGCGGTATTCCCGCCGATATTCTTCTTATACCTCATGTGATGCTCAAGTGCGGCCCAGGTGTCCATTGAGATAGTCCGTATCTGTATCTCCGCAAAAAATCCTCCGAGCATAACGATCATGTGATAGCTTCGGTAGCCGTTGGGCTTGACATTGCGGATATAGTCCTTTTCGCGGAACACCTCTATGCCCTCCAGCGATTTGATACAGTCGCGTATCGCATAAACATCGTCAAGAAAGGTGCAGACCACTCTCAGACCGATCGCATCGTGGACTTTGTGAAGCGCACTGTCCTCAGTCTCGGGGAGCCCTTTCCTGCGGCATTTTTCGCGCATACTTTCATCTGATTTTATCCGGTATTTCAGATGCTCTATCGGCTCCATGCCTGTTTTTTCCTTTATCCGCTCTGCGGCTTCGGTTATGCTTTCCGTAAGCCTGTCCATTACAGCCTTCAGCTTATCGTAGCTTTCGCCGTAGATAGTATTTTCGCTGCCGTTCATAAGATCTCTCCCTTGTATCCCTTGAGTATGGTTCTATTATACATCGCGTACTTAAAAACAACTTATGAACTTTAAGCGATACTTCCGTTTATAAATAAGACACCGCCCGAGGCTCGCCGTGAGCCCCGGGCGCCTTTGGCCTTCTGAAGCAGGATATCGTCTTTCAGGTCTGCAAAAAGGCAGACGGATCATCATAACACAAAAGAACAGTGCAATGTCGCTTCAACTGCGAAGCGGCATTGCACTGTTTTTGTTATTCACGGTCATTCTTGCAGGAATAGTAAATCTCCTCAAGACGCTCGTTGGCAGCCGTCCTCAGGATGATCGCTTTCAGCAGGCTGTCCATTTCCGAACCTTCGGTGTAGTCGGCGGGAGCGAAATATCTGATGCGGCGCTCCTGCATCATACGGCGCACCTTGGTCTTGTCGCAGGTCTTGCTGTTGTAAACGCCTATGGAGTGACCGCCGTTGCTGTTCACCAGCTTCATGCAGGGGATGTCGGTGTCGCTGTCCCCGATGTAGACCATATTCCGAAAGGGGATGCGGATATCCTCGGGCTCGAAGTATTCGTTCACTCCCGGGTCGTTGACGTCAAGCACGCCCTTGGAGATACGAAACAGGAACTGCGTCTTGTTGGTGTAGTTGACCACCTGCGCCGGCCATACCGCAACGCCCCGCTCGTTGTAGAAAAAGGAGCTGGCGTATATCCTCTCAAAGGCACCCGCACGGGCGGGAGAGGTGCCCTCGATCATCTCTTTCAGCCCCGAGGAGATGATATAGTGTTCCACAATTACGCCGTTTTCTTCGCCGAACTTCCGTATCCGCTCAAACCAGTCCTCCACTCCCGGGAAGAGGGCAACTTTTGAGCCGTAGTCCTCCAGCTTGCTTTTGCTGAATATCTCCCGGCCTTCGGCTTCCTGTTTCATTTTATACATATAGGCAAGGTTGGAGTCCATATCCGCATCTACCGAGAGCCTGTTGCACTCCGCCCAGAAGGAAGCCACATCGCCGTCGTAGACCTTCTGTATGTACCCCTGCGCCTGCATATCGTCGGGAGAAAGCGTCTTGTCAAAATCGTAGCACACCGCGAGGACGGGTCTGTCCTCTTTCGTTTTTCTGTTATACATTATCCTTCACCTCTGTCTGTGAATTTGAAAAGGCTCTTGTCCTTCCTGCCCTTTTTTCGGGGAAGGAATACTTCCCGGAGGACTTTCTGACCGGCAAGGTCGAGAAGTATCAGCGAAAAACAGCTGTTGAATTTCAGCCCTTCGAGATCTTTCAGAAAGCCCTCGAAAAGGTCCTTGTTGAGAAACACTATGGAATACTGGCAGTTCTCAAAGGCCTCCGGCTCCCAAACATCCCGAAGGAAGACGCCTTTATATCTGTCGATCAGAAAACGCTGCTGATCTTTCAGTTTGGATCTGTACAAGCTGTTGTCCGAGGCGAATTCTTCCCCTGTAAAGATCCAGACAGTAAAGTTCCGGAAGGACGGTTCAGATCCCTGCACCTTCAAAGCGAAATCAACATCCGTATTCAAATGGAACCTGCTCTCTTTCAGCGTGGGATCAAGGTCTTTCAGTTTGGTGCTGAATACGGACGCAATGGAAAAGCCTTGCTCGAGCAGGGCGTTCATTATGATGCTCTGTACATCCTTGAAAAGCTCTTTCGTTATCAGAATAAACTTCTCGAAATGCTCCCGACTTCTTCTGCTGTCTGTTTTCACCCAGCCGTTTGCCAGCATCAGATATTCAAAGACCTCATCCGTGGGGGCGTCGGAGCATTCCGCCATGACCCTGATGGTATCTATGTCAAGGGGCTTTTTAATGGTGCCGTTTACCGCCCTTGAAAGCGTCATGGGATTGAGCCCGCACTTTCTTGCAAACTCCGCCATTGACTGTTTGCCCTTGGCATAGTTTATAGCGTCGCCAAGACGTTTTTGGTATATCGGTTTCCAAACTTCTTCTTCCTTTTTGCCTTTGCTTTTTTCACCGTTCCGGCCCATATCCCGTCTGCTCCTTTCCGATGCATATACATTATATACAGTATATCACATTTGAGATACAAAGTCAAGCCGCACGGCAGGATAAATATATCAGTCCGATATTTTTGTGCATATAAACGCGGATATGCGATGCAGCTCCAAAAACCGTTTACAACGCGAAAAATATGTGCTATATTATATATATAATAAAAATTCGGGCTATGCAGTATATAAAATATTTTATATACGCATAAAAAGAACAGTATATATAGCATAAAAATATGCGTGCTTTTTTGTGCATACATACGAAATTCCGAAAAACAGCCCGAAAAACGAGGTCAACTGTTTACAAACCCAATAGCAATGTGCTATAATTCAGACACACTGAAAAAAGAAGCAGTCAAAGGCTCCCGTGCAAAGCGCAGTGCCGTGATGAAAGGGCGCGGCACCCATCGGAGCCTGCACATTCGTCAGCAGACTTCAGACTTTACGGAGGGAAAAAGAATGAGATACTACGGTTTCATCATCAAAGCAAACAACGCACTGATCGCCAAGAATACCAAGATCAGACTCAGGGAATATGATTTTGAAAGCAACATCGGCGCTCTGAACCTTTATATGTACAGGAATCTCAGGAACGGTCAGCTCTTTGTGGCTTACAGAGAGGAAGGCGACAGCCTTCTGGCCGAGTTTTCCTTCGACGAAAACAAGGATTCCTTCCCCTCCGCCTATAATTCGGTGCTGAAACTGCTTGATGATACCTTTCATATCAGAACGGTAAAGGAAGAACCGCTGGAAATAACCATGAATCAGTTCCTTGAAGGTATCGACGAGTGCCGTCGGCGCGGGTATTTCAGCAGCGGAACATCCAGGCTCATAGATACCGCGAATATCTGGTTTTACTATGACAAGAACGCAAATGACGGAATTATCTGCGGCGGGCTGGATTTCAAAGAGATCATAATCAGAGACAGGAAAGCGGCAGATCCGGGTATGTTTCATCCCTCGTTTCTCAGCGAGCTGAAAACGATCTCCGAACACAAGCTTGACGGAGATCTCCCGGGAAGTATGGTGCATTATATCCTTTCCGCCGGAAGCATAAGTGCCGCCGCAGATCTGGCCGAACGCCTTTCGCAGAAGCTTTTTGAGGCAGGAAGGATCGAAAGCAGAAGAGTGGGGATCGTTTCCGGCATCAAACCCGATCTTTTCAACCGCAGGAACCACCTTGAAGATATTATTGAGAACAACCGCGGAGGCGTCCTGCTGGTGGACCTTTCCGAGACCTTCGGTCATGCTCCCTCGGAGTATACAATGGCCGCCGACTATCTTGCGGGCATTTTCAAGACCTACCGCAGCAGGTGCCTGTTTATCTTCATGTATAATATGGACAAGCCCGGCTTTTCATACTTTCTTATGCCCACCGTCCGGAAATATGCGCTGACTGTTCCTTTAAAGGAGGGTACGGGAAACAGGAAAAGCGCGGTGAAATATCTGAGATCGCTGATCTCGGGATCGGAGTATTCAAAGTATTCGGGTCAGGCGGCAGAGTTCCTCAGACAGTATAAAGGCGATAAGTTTACCCAGACCGAGATACTTGAGGCTTTTGAAGCTTTCGGACCCTGGTGCCTCAGCAAAAATGTATTTAATACATATCTTCGGGGTCCGTCGGAGGAGTTCCTGCTGGACCGGGACGAGAATGCAGGATCGGCCTGGGAAAAGCTTCAGAAGCTCATAGGGCTTGAGGAAGTAAAAAAACAGATAGACAAAATAATCACCGCGGACATAGTCGAAAAGAGAAGGAAAGAGTTCAGGGGCAAGGCGTACAGGGCGTCTGCTATGCACATGGTCTTTTCCGGCAGCCCCGGGACCGCAAAGACGACCGTGGCGAGACTGTTCGCAGGTATCGCAAAGGAAAAAGGGATACTCAAAAGCGGTGTGTTTGCAGAAAGGCGCGGAACAGATCTCAACTGCACCAATATCGAGGAAGCATTCACGGCAGCCAAGGGCGGAGTGCTGTTTGTTGACGAAGCCTATGCCATAGTTTCTCCGATGTCGGCAGCATTGCTCATTCAGGAAATGGAAAACCGCAGAGACGATGTGATAGTTATTTTTGCGGGCTATACCGACAGAATGAAAGGGTTTCTGGAACTGAACGAAGGCTTGAAGAGCCGGATACCGTATTATGTTGATTTCCCGGACTATTCACCTGCCGAAATGACCGAGATATTCAAGCTCATGCTGGATGAACAGGGCTTTACCGCAACAGAAGAAGCCGTAAAGGAAGCGTACAGCATTTTTGAAAGGAAAAGGTTTGTTAAAGACCTCGGCAACGGAAGATATGTGCGCAATCTTGTGGAAAACGCCGTAAAGAATCAGGCGTTAAGGATCATGCCTGCCGACGGCGATGCCGATAAGATAAAGAAAAAAGACCTTTTCCTGCTGAAGGCAGAGGATATTTACGACTCCAACGATCAGTCTGTCAAGGCAAAAAATGAGGAAAAGACCATGAGCGCACTTGCTGAGCTTGACAGCCTTATCGGGCTTGACAAGGTAAAGGATGTCGTTCACAAGGCGATCAGGAATTTCCGCTACAACAAGCTGTGTCTTGACAATGGCATCAAGCGGAACAATCCCACGATGCACATGGTATTCACAGGCAATCCCGGAACTGCAAAAACTACGGTGGCAAGGCTTATCGGAAGGATACTTGCCGAGGAAGGCATCCTTCCCACGGGTGAATTCATCGAAGCCGGGAAACCCGAAATAGTCAGTCCTATCGTGGGCGGTTCTCCCATTCTCGTGAAGGAATTATTCAGGAAGGCGAAGGGCGGAGTCCTGTTTATTGACGAGGCGTATTCTATCAACGGTGATCCTTTATGCGATGATGCAATAACCGCTATCGTGCAGGAAATGGAAAACAACAGAGAGGATACAGTGGTTATCTTCGCGGGATACCCGGACCGGATGCAGGCTTTCCTCGACCGCAATCCGGGTATGAGATCGAGGATCGCCTTCAATATCAGCTTTGATGATTATTCCGTGCAGGAGCTTATGGAGATAACAAATCTTCTGCTCGCAAAGAGTGAGATGACGATAAGCGATGCCGCACTTGAAAAGCTTCGCCGTATATATGAAAAGTCAGCGGGGACAAAGGACTTCGGCAACGGCAGATTCGTAAGGGAAATGCTGGAGCAGGCGGAAATGAACCTTTCGGACAGAGTCATGGATATGGACAGTAAATATATCACTCCCGAAGTGCTGGGAAGAATAGAGGAGTGCGATATTACAGACATCTCTGCCGAAGCAAAAGCGCCCGTAAGGCGTATCGGCTTTGCGGCAAGCTGTGCGTGATATCTGCGGTCAGAACAGCAGCCCCGATGCAATGCAGCGTGCCGTGATGAAAGGGAGCGGCACGGCATCGGCGTTTATATAAACATTCGATGACGGATTTGAGACTATAAGGAGGAATCGCTATGGCATTCAATTTCATTACCAAAAAGGTTTTCGACAACTCCCCCCTTGTTGATGTGCCGGGCTGTGAGACCGACAGCGGTGAAACCGTGGATCTCAGCGCGGAATTCATCACCGCCTGCTCCGTGCTGCTGCGCTACGGATGCACAAGCATAGAAGAATAATGTGGCGTAATACTTGTAATGCACGGAGCTGTCGGGGGGAGACAGTATCTACACAAAAGAGACTGCCTCGGCAGCTCCGATTTTAGTTGAACAAAAACTTCATTGACATATTTTCGGACGAATGATATAATATGTCTAAGGATCTCAGCGGTTTTTCTTCATGAACACAGGTCTTTCCGTTCGGCTTATATGTGCGGACAGCTGAGTTCTTTTCAAAAACGAGCCGCCTTCCGCGGCGATCAGGAACAGGGAGTTGATAGAATGAAGACCGTATACAAACACCTTACGGCATTGGTGCTGTTCTCTTTATTAATTATAATGAGTTCGGCCTTGACGTTTTCGGCGAGTGCCGCATCTCTCGGCAATCCCGATTCGATCAACGATCTGAATGCGTTTTCGAGGCATACCACATTTCTCGAAAAAGTCGATTCGGGGTATATGAGATTAGTTTTGCAGGAAGGTTCAAAGTTCGACATTGAGTATTATGACAACAGCTTCAACCTGAAAAGCAGGAAGAGCGTAAAAATGGAGCTTTCGGTCTGGGGCGGCTTCTACAATGCGCAGGACGCTTATTACGTTGTCGAGGGGGCTGCCAACCAAAACAATGTTGACGGCACAGAAGTTGTAAGAGTCATCAAGTATGACAGGAACTGGAATAAGATCAGCCACGCAAGCATAAAAGCAAAAGATGACTGGGAATACGAGATCGGATATCCGTTTGAAGCCGGATGCGTTGAATTTGCCGAGGCAAACAACAAGCTTTTCATCGCAACAAGCCGCCTGGGTTATACCGATCCTGCCGTGGGTATGGGTCACCAGGGAATGATGCTGATCGCGGTAGATAAAAAGACGATGTCCTCCGAGATCTTGTACGGTGATTTCTGGCACTCCTTTGCGCAGTATATTGAGGCCGACGGCAACACGCTGTTTGTTTATGAGCAGAGCGAGGGTTCGGGCTGCACTGCTCTGAAGACCTTCGATGCAGCAAGAACAGGCACCGATCATTTTAATGCTGCAACAGGCTATACTCCCGTTTTTCCTTATGGAGGGTCAAGGGAATCTGTCTGGGCGACTGCCTGCTATGCAAGCGTTGACGGCATGGAACTCTCCTCCAGGAATGTCATTGGCCTCGGTACCTCCATCGACCAGTCGAGTTATGATGATGTTTCCACGGACACCCCGCATAACATCTATCTGACGGTAACACCGAAGAATGATATCTCCTACGATGCCACAAAGGTGAAATGGCTGACCGATTACAAGAACGGCGGCAAATGCTTTACAAACGCAAAGCTGACCAAGATCAACGATGACCGCTTTCTGGTATCGTGGGCTGTTTATCAGGAAGGCAGCAATGTCAAGTGCGAATCGAACGATTCTCTTTCCGGAAACATCCTTCATTACATCCTTATTGACGGAAACGGCAATACCGTATCAAAGGAATATACCGCAAAGGCAGCTGCATCAAACTGCGATCCCATAGCAGTCGGCAGCAAGGTCGTTTTTGAAGCCTCCTGCAGCAATATGGTGAATTTCTACACTATCGACACCGAAACAGGAAAGCTCACCAAGAAATGCTACCGGATCGCGGGCAAAAATGCGACCTGGGACATAATCGACGGGCAGCTGGTTATCTCGGGAACAGGCGTCTGCTTTACCGACAACGAGGTACATTACGTATATCCGCTCTCGTCAACACAGTACGGCTACGGATACAATTCGGATGAAAATGTATGGCAGCCTATAAGGGACAGGGTCAGCTCGATACGGATAAAAAGCGGCATAACCGAGATCGGTGAATCACAGTTTGCCTACTTCAATGAAAAGGAAGTTATTATCGAGAACGGCGTTTCAAAAATCGGCAAAGAAGCCTTCTATTGCAACCGCGAACTCTCGGATATCACTATCCCCGCATCGGTCAAGAATATCGGTGATGACATAATCTGGACAGGCTCGACCTGGGTAGGAGGCGGCGGACACGTTTATCGTGCGACCATCCACACTACCAAAGGCAGTTCCGCCAACAAATATGCAGCCAAGAACGGTATCTGCTGCGTTTACGATCTCTCCTCCTGCAAGGTGTCCATTCCTTACAGCTCCTACACATACCGCGGACGCGGCATAAAGCCTACAGTTACCGTGGTTGACAGCGACGGCAGCAAGCTGAAAAAGAACACGGATTACACTGTATCCTATTCAAACAATAAGGATGTAGGTACTGCTTTCATCACTGTCACAGGTGTAGGTGATTATAGCGGCACCCTGAAAAAGACCTTTACCGTCAAGCCTCTTGATCTTAATTCAAGCTATGCAAAGGTAACTGTCCCGTACAGCAGTTACACTTACTCCGGCAGTGCGGTCACTCCGAAGCTCACCGTTAAATTCAAGGACGGCGACGTTATCCCCGCCGATCAGTATACTCTCAGCTATTCCAATAACATCAGGGTAGGCGTGGCAATGATAACCGTTAAGGGCAAGTCCTCAAACGTCACCGGGACATACAAAAAGACATTCGTTGTCAAGCCGGCCAAAAACGAGATAACCTCCATCAGTTCCACAAAGGGCGCATTCAAGATCAGCTGGAAGAAGGGCACGGCCGGCACAGTCGGATATCAGGTCCTGTATTCCAAGGACAAGAACTTCAAGAATGATGTTCACAGCTACACCAGCACTGATCTCTCGGATCTTTCCGAGAACTTCTCGAAAGTACCGAACTCCGGAGAGACCTGGTACGTCAAGGTGCGCTCCTTCTACACCAAGGACGGCAATGCGGCATCCACCCGCTACGGAAATTACAGCAATGTAAGGAGCATAACGGTCAAGTGAGCGAAATGAAGCTTTGAAACACAGAAAAAGGCAGTGCTTGTAAACCAAGCGGCTGCCTTTTTTGATGTGTTTTACAAGTCATAGCTGACGGGGTGTTTGGGTCACTATTTCTTATTAAAATCCCGACCTGCACACAGCACCTGAAAGATACAATATTAAGGCAACACCGCACAACCCGCGGCTTGCGCCTCTGCACGTCATCTGCTTGCATATTTTCCGTCATAGCACACAAATTTTCCTTGCCGGGCGTCAGCCCGCCTGCGTCAAATTTATGCACTCTGACGAAAAATCTCAGCTCAACTTTATTGAGCTTGCGCGCGATCTGACGCACAGGGGTTGTGCGGTATTGCCTTAAAGAAACTTCCCATAATATATATGTGAATGTGAAATGCAGAACCTCCGTCGGATTTCCCGACACTGGTTCTGTTTTCAATTATTCCGATTCAAGCTCATGGATTCGCTCTTGATACTTCTGAACTTGATTTGATTTTTCAGCTTGTCCTCCTTTTCGCGTTTGAATACTGAATACAACAAGAGCACAGCAAAGCCCGCAGGATACCGCGGATTGCAGTCAGATCCTGCGATTGTTTCCGGTCATTCGGTAGTAGCTCTCCTTGTCCTCGTACATTTTCTTATCGGCGGCTTCTCGGAGGGTATCTATATCTCCGTCGAAATGCTCGGTGAAAGCCAGACCCATAGCCACGCTGACATTAACACTTGCAAGATATTCTTTTACAAGGCTGATATCGCTTTCGATCTCTGCTTTCCCGAAATCCTGCAATATCACAAGGAATTCATCTCCGCCCGTCCGGAATACGCACTCCACGCCGAATTCGTTTGCAAGGGCGTGAGCCGTTTCGATGATGAGTCTGTCTCCCGCAGCGTGACCTTCGTTATCATTGGCCTGCTTCAGCCCGTTCACATCTGCGATAATAAGCCCGACCTGTCCTCCGCGGGCAAACATCGTTTTGAGCTTTCTCTCATAGGCATTCCTGTTCATCACACCCGTAAGCGTGTCGCTGAACGACATCTTCGTAAGGAAAAGAGTCTCTTCCTTTTCACTGTACACGCAGTTGTGACGGGTATTGAAGCCGTTGTGTATGGCTATCATCATATCGCGGCAGGTATTGTAGCCGCAGGCCGAGCAGTTGATCTCTCTCGAATGCTCGGTCTCCTTGTGCATGGAAAGGAATATGGCCTCGGCCTCTTCGTTTGTTGGATAGGATATCCTGCAAACTGCGCTCTTGTCCTCAAATCCGGTAAGATAATCATTTATATCAAGTGAGGCAAACTGCCTGTTAAGGTTTTCAAGACGCTCAGCACAGGAAAGCTCCGGCGACCAGGGAGAATCCGCAGAAGAGCATTTGCTGTTTGCCCTTATGTCGCTTATCGCGGAAAAGCTCCTGTCCTCGCGGCCGTCGTCCTCTATTCTTGCCGTACCCTCAAGACAGCCCTCGCGGCAATTAAGGGCATCGTACAGCACGAAGGGCTGGTTATCCGTGGTCAGCTTCTTCCAGTTTTTGCGGAAGCGTTGGTAAAGATAGGTCTTTCCCGAGATAACACGCACGGGGGTATCGTCCCCCATAAACCACTTTATATTGTCTGCCAGACCGCCCGGTGCGGGATAGAAAGTGCCGAGACCCGCATCAAGTCCCTCGAACCTCTCCTCATTGCCGAGCCCGTATCTGTTCACATACTCTATCAGCTTCGGAAAGGTGATATTATACTGAACAAGCTCAGGGTATTTATCCATCTCTGCGCGCTTGGCGATGCAAGGTCCCACGAATGCGAATTTATCGGTGATCCCCAGCTCCTGGCGGAAATACTGCGCCGCGCACATCATAGGGCTTTTTACGGGCATGAGCTTTTGAAGCAGCTTTGGCATCCAGTGCTCGACGAACGAAACTACCACAGGGCAGGTAGTGGATATCCTTCCCGTATAGCCCTTTTCGTTTATCAGCTTAAGATATGCCCAGGTGCAGATGTCGGCTCCGAGCGATACAGGAAGCATCCTTCTGACACCGAGAGCCTTCAATGCTCCCAGTACCTTTTTGTATTCCTTGGGATACCTTGCTTCAAAGGCAGGAGCGATAAGCAGGGATATTGCCTCGCCTTTTGAGAGGTCGGCAAAAAACTGCTCCGTATCATCGTGATAGTTCCTTGCACCGTGAGTGCAGACATCAATGCAGGCACCGCAGCCGATACAGCGTTCGGGATTTATGAAGATAGAGCTGTGATCCGGGCGGTTGTATGAAACGCTGGCACCGAAGGAGCAGCAGATGCGGACGCATTTGTTGCAGCCGATACAGTTTTCATTTGTAAAGATCAGTCCGGTATTCATTCAGAACCTTTCCTTTCTTTATGCGGCATTTACGCTACATCTGTTAGCTTCAGATCCTTTATCTTTTTCAAAGCGATGGCATTGATGCCGAAAGTGAAGAACACAGTCAGCACTGCTGCGATGATCCACGCGATGAAGTTTGGACTGTGAACGAAAAGCATAAACGGAGTTTCGAGATACCGTATAACTACATAGCTTATGACAGAGCCTATTGCTGTGCCCAGCAGTATTCCCGCTGCCGTGGTGAAGACCGTTTCAGCCAGCACGTATTTCTTGACCTCGCCCACAGTAAAGCCGTTGATGCGCATGATCGAAAGCTCCTTGCTCTTGTGGGTGATATACATTTTGTTGATGTTCAGCAGGATGAAGTAGGCCATAAGTCCTGCAACAATTACCATGATGCCGGCTACTCTCGTGAAGATACCGATTATCACGTCAAGGTTGTCAATATCGTCCTGACACGGTACCAGTGACTTGAAGCTTTCGATATTCTCCAGCTCTCCCTTGAGGCTGCCCGCATCCGAGCTTCCGGTCCTGATAAGATAGGTGTTGTTCACAGGTGCTTCATCAAAGATCTTCTCATAGTATTCGCCTGAGATCACCATATTGAAGCCGATATAGTTGGAGAAGATCCCGGCGACCTTGACTGTGCAGGGACTCATGAATTTGTTGTATATCACAAAGCTGTCTCCGGTTTTGAGCCCGTAGGAATCAGCAGTGCCGTTCTGGATATAGACGCCGTCGTTGATCACAGGCAGCAGCTCTCCTGTCTCGGTATCGTTCATGCAGTACAGCTTGTTTATCTCAGCAATGTTTCCGCAGTATACCTCAGCGCTTGAAAGCTCGTTGCCAACGCTGTAGAAACGGTATTCGTCGTTGATCTTTACCCATTCGGCATTGGCAGCGTTCAGCTTCTCCTCAAATCTCGGTTCAGATTCTTCAGCCATATCACTGCGGAATATCAGCTTCTGATCGTACTTGATTATCTTGCCGTACAGCCGGTCTTTTATGCCCGCAGCACCGCCGCGCATAGTAAAGCCCGTAACGAGCAGCGCACAGCAGCCCGCTACGCTGACAACAGTAACTATTACTCTTGACAGCTCCGAACGCATATTCCTGATTATCAGCTTGGTGTAGAGACTTCCGCCCTTCCGAGCCTTTCTGCTGCTGCTTCCCGGCTGCTTTTCCTTCATCAGCTCTATTGCCGTGGACTTTGTCAGCCTGCGGCAGGAGAGATATACCGCCGCCGCTGAGAGCAGCATCGCGGCGAATACTACTATCAGTATCAGTATTATGCTGAAGCCCGGCGTAAGATCGCCGATGACATAAAGGATCTTATATGAGCTGAGCACTACGCCCTGAATGATAAAATATCCGCTGAGGATGCCTAGGATCGAGCCAATGAGCGCCGCGCTGAGCCCGAAGCAGAGATATTTGGCGAGTATCTCGCGGTTGTAGAGGCCGAGAGCCTTTGTGGCACCGATGAGCCTGCGCTGCTCCTCCATGATCCTGCCGACGCTGGTATAAATGACCAGCGCTCCGATAACGACGAAGAACAGCGAGAAGGTAACACTGAGGCTCGATACGCTGTCTGCGCCGCTGGAAAGATGGAGATAACCCGCATTTCCGCGGGCGTCAAAGATGAACCAGCGCCCCTCCTTGATCTTTGAGAACTCTCTCTCAGCTGTGCGGAGAAATCCATTGGCTTCCTCGACCAGCAGCTTCATCGCGTCAATGTACTCACTGCTCTTAGTGGGATCACTGACAGCTGCGTCAAGGTCAGCCTGAGCCTCGGCAACATCCTCCTTGGCGGTGACCATCAGCTTAGAGACTTCATTTTTCAGCTCATTGAATTTTTGGGGAGCTATTTCATTCCCAAGCTCCTCAATCTTCTCCTTTACAGGAGCAACAGTGTCAAGATATTCGTCCGAAAAGCGGTTGATGCCCTCAGTATTGTCAAGGAGCACCTCTGCCTTCATGCAGCAGCTTTCAAGTATAGCCGGATCAAAGGCGGTGTCAGGAACGAGAACATATCTTCTGCCGGGAGTTCCCTCCGGGGTGCCTATATGGTCTGGGTGCAGAACGATCGCCGTTACCTTGAATTCGCTCTCGGTAAGATAGACCGGAGCGTTATCCGCGATGCTGTCAAGCACCTTCACGGTGTCACCGACGGTGATCTTGAGAGCGTCAGCGATACATTCCTCGATCGCGCACTCATTCTTCTGCTCCGGCAGCGCACCGTTCACTACCTGCGGGATGTTGATCTCTTTGGTCAGCGAGACCGCAGTGACGTCTTCGTTATGGTTCCCAAGGACGAGCCTTGCATCTGTCTGATATACCTTTTCAACGGCCTTAACGCCTTCGATCTTCTCTATTCTCTCGATATCATCGGGATAGAGCATCAGTCCGGATACCACCTCAAGGTCGCGGAATTTTGTCTTCGTGTAGAAATCGTCGCCGCTGCCTCTCATTCCTTTGGCGGCAAAGGTTATGCCGATGAATGCAGTCACGGCGATAGCCGCAATAAAAATCACTGAGAGCCAAGTGAGGAAATTCTTTTTTATGTTTCTCCCGGCGTCTTTCAGCTGTGTCTTTTTCATGCCGTTACCTCACTGCTTACCAAACAAGATCTACTGCACGCAGCGGGTGCATATTCTTCTTGATAGATGCTATCTTGCCGTTCCTTACCTTGATAACGCGGTCAGCCATCTTGGCGATCTCAACATTATGGGTAACCATCATTACTGTCGTGCCCTGCTTCTTTACGACATCCTCAATGGCAGTGAGCACTTCGATCGAGGTGGTGTAGTCGAGTGCAGCGGTAGGTTCGTCGGCAAGGATGAGACGGGGCTTTTTCACCAGCGCTCTTGCAATCGAAACTCGCTGCTGCTGTCCGCCTGACATCTGACCGGGATAGTTGCCTGCGCGCTGTGTCATATTGACGGCGGCTATGGCATCCTCGGAGGACATAGGATCGTCCACCAGCTCGGCTATGAATTCAACGTTCTCCAGTGCCGTCAGATTGGGCATAAGGTTATAGGCCTGGAAAATAAAGCCTATATACTTTCTCCTGTATTCAGTCAGCTCTGCATCGGAGGGGTGGGAGAAATCCTTTCCCTCAATGGTGAGAGTGCCGTCGGTGAGGAAATCCATTCCTCCGACAATGTTCATCATCGTGGATTTTCCGCAGCCGGACTCGCCCAGCACCACAAGGAACTCGTTGCGGTAAATGTCAAGGTTTATACCCTTGAGTATCTTCAGCACGCCGTCGCCCGAGGGGAATTCTTTTGTCACGTTGCGCAGGCTGGCAAGAACCTCTTTGTCCTCACCGAGATCAATTATGAAGCCTTTTTCCTCAATGGTGATAGCGGCCAGCGACGCCATATGCTCACAGAGCTTCAGCTCCTCCTCGTCATAGCTGCTGCCGTCCTTCTTGTTGATGATCTGTACGCAGCCGATCACCTCGTTGAGGTCGTTCAGCGGAACGCAGATCATAGTCTTGACACTCAGGCCGTTGTCATCAAAAACGGTGCTGTCGAAGCGGGGATCGTTCACCGCATCGGTAACAATGACCGATTTGCCTGTTTTGCTGACTATTCCCTCGATGCCGAGACCGTTTTCAACGCTGATATTGGATATATCGGCCGGGCCGATATGAAACACAGGCGAGAGCCTGTCGGTCTTCTTGTCCAGCAGCCAGATAGCCCCTGCTTCGCTTTCGAGGGTGTCGGTGATGATCTCAAGGCTGCCCGAGAGAGCTTCCTCAAGATTATCCACTTCAAGGAGCTGTTCCATTATAGCCCATGAAGCCTTGGTAAAACGCTTATTGTTCTCTGCCATTTGAGCTTCCTCCTGAAATATGCCCCGAACGATGATCGGAGCAGTTTATTACTGTAATAACACAAAGCCGGGGAACGTTCACTTTTGGTCGCGTGTATCCTATTATATTATACCCTCTAAGCCTTTTGATGTCAAGAACAAGAGGGATTATTTACCGTTGCGGTAAATCGGGAAGCTAAGCAGGGAGCCTGATTGACAGGGCATCGCGGTTTTGATATAATTAGCACATAGGATAGATATTCAGATCAAGAAGGTATATTATGAGATTCAGAAAACTGCTTGCTTTTTCCGCTGCGGCAGCAATGGCTGTGAGCGCTCTGCCGCTTTGCAGAGGCCGTCATTGCGGGACTGCTCGATACGGAGCTTGAGGATAACGTTACCGCAGGAGATGCTCTCAGCGACGCTTATCAGCAGTATGCTATGGGCAGCGAGGCGATCGAAGTGAGCAGCGAGACCGGGGAGAGATTCGGAGAAGATGTCACAGCAGCGCAGATGTATGAGAAGCGTCAGACCTGGAGCGAATTGCTTGCAGGAGAGGATTATGCAGGGAAGGCCGCTTCGGCTGCGATCAAAGAGATCGGCGAGCTCACGGGCAAATCACAGTACCCGATCCTTTCCTCTGTGCTCGATACACCTCTCAATGAGGGCAGCAACCCCGACACGGGCGCAGCAGTCTGCCTGGGAGCCGCTGCCGTTGCGGTGGCCGCAGTTCTCGTGATCCGTAAGCGAAGATAAGGTTTTACATACCGTTCCCTGGCCGCCGTCTGGCAGTGAGGGTACAGCAATAAGTAAAAAACACTGTCCGATGCTCTGCGCGGTATGTGAGCCTTTTTTTATTGGTATAATATAGGATTTTTCTCCGCTGCTTTGATGCTGTATGGTAACTCTGAAAAGCGTCGATGTCAACGTCTGTTCAGATAACAAAATATGTCCGAAAAGCAAAAACGCACCGAGCCGAAGAAATGCTCGATACGCTTTTATTCACCCATTATTCTTCACGCTTCTTCGCTTTCAGGATCATCTCCACAATCTCCGCATACTCCACAAACTCAGCCAGTACCCGGAGCCTTGCCTTGACATCTATCTTTGGGATCTGTTCCAACCGCCGGACGATGACCTGTTCCAGTTCAGCCCGGCTGTATCCTCTCCGGCACTCTCTGTCAACCTTCCTCCACAGATGCCTGTACTCCCGCATACCATGATAAGCGCCTCTGACTATAACCTTTAGTTCCGCTCGTTTGAGCATTGCCGATACCGTCTTTTCAGTCTTGCCGAGCCGGTAAGCGATCTCTGCACGAGTGAGCTGTGGTCTGTCAAAAAGCCCGTAAACCGGACTGCTACGGAACTGTATTGATCGAAGGGGGAAAGGGGAACTGAACGATCAGACCTTGTTTTCTAAGAATGGGACAGTATAGACACCGCAGGGTGAACACTGTTCTATGATAATAATATAAACCATTACCGGCTTAATGTCAATAGATTTATTCTCACAGCAGCTGAGACCGGTCTCCGTCTGAGATCAATTTGTAAATTTTCAGAGTAAACTATTCCATTTTCCGGAATATGTGATACAATAGTAATAGGATCATCCGGCGTTAACGAATCGCCCTCTGTTCGGGCGAAGCTATATTATTCTTCTGTGCTGTCAAGGAGGAAAGGTAATGAAACATATCAGGAACGTTCACCGCAGAATCTCACTGCTCAGGATTGTTTTCTTTGCCTGTGCGGTCGTGATCATGATCGCAGCTTTTCCTGCTGCTGTATATGCCGATACCGAAATAAAGACTGTCCGCGTTGGATATTATGAGAATGAGATCTTTCAGGAGGGAGCAGGAAAGGGCAAAGTAAAAAGCGGCTATGCCTACGAATACTACAGAAAGCTCTCGGAATATACCGGATGGGAATATGATTATGTCTACGGAGATTTCAGTGAACTCTACCAGATGCTTATCGACGGCAAGATAGACCTGATGGCAGGACTCGCCTGGCGTGAAGACAGGGCTGAACTGATCGGTTATCCCGATGCTGAAATGGGAAACGAGTCGTATTACCTTGTCAAGCACGACGAGGATATGAATATCACTGCGGATGCCGCTACTCTTAACGGCAGAAAGATCGGCGTACTGGACAGCGCAATGGTAGGTACTCTGAACAGTTATCTCGATAACAATCATATAGACGCCGATGTTGTTAAGTATTCTGACTATACACAGCTGTTCAGCGCCTTCGATTCACATGAAGTTGAAGTGCTTGCCGCAGAGAGCGACGGTGCCCACGGCAGAGAGCATTCGGAAGTCCTGACCGTTTTCGGCACGTCAGATTATTATCTGTGCGTAAACAAAGGCCGGCAGGACCTTTTGACTGAATTGAATTCCGCTCAGACGCTGCTGGCTGCCGAAGAACCCAATTATCTGAATTTGCTGAAAGCCAAATACTATTCTGTCAGCGTTACCGCAAGAGCGTTCTCGCAGGCCGAGCGGGAATGGATGAACACACATAATACGCTCAGGATAGGCTATCTGGAGAATTATCTGCCCTACAGCGACAAGGACGATCAGGGTGAAGTGACGGGAACCGTCAAAGACATCGTCCCTGCTTTCCTGAAAGCCCTGGGAATGCAGGATATAACTGTGACATACTGCGGATATAAGAATTACGTTGATATGATCGCCGCAGTCAACTCCGGCGAGACCGACGTGGCTTTCCCTGTGGGCGGAGGGCTGTATTACTCCGAAGAGAGCGGTATCTATCTGTCCAATCCTGTTTCTTCATCTCCGGCGGAACTGGTATATAAAGGTGAATTCAGCGAAGAGACCACCAAGCATTTTGCTGTTAACGAAAACAACCGTATGCAGTACTATTTCGTGAAAACGAATTATCCCGATGCAGAGATCACCTTTTATCCGTCAAGCGAGGATTGCCTTGAAGCTTTGCTCAACGGGAAAGCAGGCTGCGTGACACTGAACGGCCTTCGGGCAAACGATATCCTGCGCAACGAAGAATACGATGATCTGTCTCATCGTCAGACGAGTTACAGCGATTCAAGATGCTTCGGCGTAAAGATCGGCAACGAAGGTCTTTTGAAGCTTCTCAACCGAGGGATCAATGTACTGGGAGACGATTACACACAGAGCATTTCATACCGGTATACCGGCGGACTGTATTCCTACAGCTTCTGGGATTCGCTGAGGGATCACATGGCGATGGTGGGAACCGTTATCCTTATCATTGCCGCAGTTATCGTATTTCTGCTTTTCCGTGCCGTGCGGCGAAAAAAGAAGGAGGTCGAAGAAAAAGAAACAGCACGTAAGGAACTTGAAGCAAAGAACAGAGAGCTTGCGGAAAGTCAGAAGGCTTTGTCGGATGCGCTTATTGCCGCAGAACACGCAAGCCGTGCTAAAACTGCTTTTCTGAACAATATGTCTCATGATATCCGCACACCGATGAATGCCATTGTGGGCTTCACGGCGCTGGCAGCCTCCAATATTGACAACAAAGAACAGGTGCAGGATTATCTCGGGAAAATATCCGTATCCAGCCAGCACCTTTTATCGCTCATAAATGATGTGCTGGATATGAGCCGCATTGAAAGCGGGAAAGTCACTATCGAAGAAACGGAAGTACATCTTCCCGACGTGATGCATGACCTGAGGACGATCATCCAGTCCAATATCACATCAAAGCAGTTGGATCTGTTTATTGACACACAGGATGTGAAACACGAGGATGTTATCACGGATAAGCTCCGGCTGAATCAGGTACTGCTCAATATACTGTCCAATGCCATCAAGTTTACTCCTGCGGGAGGAACGATCAGCTTCCGCGTCATCGAGAAGCCCTCGCCCGCTGAAGGGATAGCTAATTTTGAATTCCGCATCAAGGACAACGGTATCGGTATGAGCGAGGAATTCCGCAAGACGATATTTGAAGCCTTCACCCGCGAAAAGACCAGTACGGTCAGCGGCATACAGGGAACAGGTTTGGGCATGGCAATCGCCAAGAACATCATTGATATGATGGGCGGTGTCATCACTGTCGATTCAAAGGAAGGCAAGGGGAGCGAATTTATAGTTGAGCTCCCGTGCAGGATCAGCAGCGTATCAACAAAATATGAACCGCTGCCGGAGCTGCAGGGTCTGCGGGCACTTGTTGCTGACGATGATACCGATACCTGTCTGTCCGTCTGCTCTATGCTGCGCGAGATCGGTATGCGGCCCGACTGGACAAATTACGGAAAAGAAGCGGTCATACGCGCAAAGGATGCCCTTGACCACGCCGAAGAATTCCGGGTATATATCATCGACTGGATGCTGCCCGATCTGAACGGTATTGAAACTGTCCGGAGGATCCGCAAGGTGATCGGAGACAGTGCGCCGATAATAATACTGACTGCGTATGACTGGGCGGACATTGAAAAAGAAGCCAAAGCCGCAGGCGTGACAGCCTTCTGTTCAAAGCCTCTGTTCATGTCCGAGCTGAGGAATGTGCTGTCGCAGCCGTTTTCGGAGACACAGGACATACAGCCTGAGAAAGAGGATGATATTTCAGCTGCGCCTGATTTTTCGGGGAAACGTGTTCTGCTGGCAGAAGACAACGAGCTCAATCAGATCCTTGCTGAAAACATCCTGACAAATGCAGGGTTTTCCGTAGATATTGCAGACGATGGAACGACGGCTGTGGAGAAAATGAGATCCGCCCCCGCAGGCCACTACGACATTATACTTATGGATATACAGATGCCGAAAATGGACGGATATGAAGCCACAAGACAGATCCGTGCTCTTGAAGACAAGGAGAAAGCCGGCATACCTATCGTAGCAGTCACGGCAAACGCCTTTGAAGAGGATCGGGGAGCTGCCCTGGATGTGGGTATGAACGGACATCTTGCTAAGCCGTATGATATCCCGGCGATAATGAAAACGATGAAGGAACTGCTGAGCTAAGGCAGCGTACCGTCAGATCAGATACTTCTATATTGCGCCCGTACTGATGTGCGGGCGTTTTTGCTGCCTGAAAAATACTGTCTGTGTATTCTGT
This sequence comes from Ruminococcaceae bacterium FB2012, assembly GCA_900104495.1. Lineage (GTDB taxonomy): Bacteria > Bacillota > Clostridia > Oscillospirales > Ruminococcaceae > FB2012. The sequence continues at coordinate 192,761 of FMXS01000008.1, forward strand.
AAATGCTCCTTGCTGTCCGGATTTTCGTCACCATATATATGATACCCCTAAGTCATTTGTGCAATTCTACCATATTCAGAAAAGAACATATACACCTATTGACAAACAAACGTTCCTACGATATAATATAAAACAGAGCCTGGATAACGGCTCCCGATACAATCGAATATTGAACGTGCCACCTTTTTTACTTAGTCGGTTCTGCCGACACACATATAATTCACACGTTAGCCAAAAGGCTTTGACTTACATATCCGGCACGAACAGCTATGCAGCTATATTTTTTTGTAGACTGTTTGCTTTGCTGTTCGCCGGAATGTAGATCAAGGCCTTTTTTGTTGTGCCTGAAAGAATCTTGAAAATTGAATCCCACAGCAGGAGTGATACCTTGCCTATCCGTATATAGTCAGAGTGTGCCAAGATACCGAGTCAGGATTTCCAAAGTGCAAATCCAGACTCTTCAAAGTGCAAAAATTGCACTTTGAGAAAATGGATTTTTCTAAGATAACGAAGAACTAATATTTTCTCACTAAAAACAGATGCTTATAGCTTAGATTATTACTGTTGATTAGGTATTATCTTAAATACTAGTGGAAGTGGTAAAGCGTTGTTGGCTCGTTCCAAATACATCAAAGATAGATTATATTCACATTTCTCATCATATCCTACATTGAACATATCCATAATTGAACTCCCCCAACCTATTGGCTTTTCAGGAGTAAGATTTAGTATAAAGCCAAACGGATATACTCCCATATCAGCAACCCACACAGTTTCAATAGAGTCATTGTTCTTATAAACAACTGCAGTTGGTCCGCACATAATTTGTCCATTTTCAAGAGATGTAAGATATATTCTCAAATCGAACAGCTGTTTATTTACTGTATTGCTATCACGGTCGAGTAATAACTTATCAAATCCAAGTCTTTGAACAGCAGCTTTGACAGTATGTTCATTATGGATATGCTGCCGCAGTATTGTGGACTTATACTGATCGACTTCAATAAAAACGAGCAGGATGATAAAATGGGAAGCTATCTTGAGTTTGACCTTTCCGATCACCCTGCTCTGAAAAAGGCGCTGGATCAGGGCTCGGATAAGATCGTTTTTGAAAGGGCAACCGACTTCCCAATCAAAGGCAACTACTACATTGGCTACAAGCCTGTGATAATTGGCGGAGAGACAAGGGCAGTCGTGGGCATAACCTACAAGTGGGACGATTTTAAAGACAGCATTCGCATATCTTGTCCACCGTCAGGGTAGCTCCTGCACGATCAAGGAGATAGCCGCAGCCCTGTTTGAAGACGATCCCTATGATAAAAAACAGCAGAACTATATGCAGCAGCTCACTTATGCGCTTATGAAAAGCCTTAAAGCTGTCGGGGCAGAGGCTGCGGTAGTCAAGGGTTTCAACGCACTTGCGGTTGATCCCAAGGTGCTGGATTGCGACTATTACCGCTTCAAGGAACTTGATGCTGGCGCTGTGAACTCCTATCAGAATGAATATATGAGCCAGTATTACTGGGCTGATTTCCTCTTTGATGAGGATCTGTATTAAACCTGTCTGACGCACTCGCATCATAAATGCGGGTGCTTTTTTGTTTTCTTTCAGATCTGTAAGTACTTTGTAAGAGGTTGTGTGTTATCATATAGTTAGGGAAAGTGGAAGCCCTTTGACATAAGGATTATAAAACCTCTTGAAAGCTTGCAAATTTTGTTGACAAGCTGTGTAAAATATGTTACAATATAACAAAAACGAAGCGTTTTACTCTGCATTTTTTGAAGCAGTAAACAAGATGTTCAGCCCCCGGACGAGGGCATCATGATTTATTCAAAACAGGAATAATATTATAATAGAGAACAGGTTATTATGGAATATAAGAAATACAAAAAACTTACAGTACAGATCGATCGGGTAATAATACCCATTTTCATAGCTATGATAACAGCTATTGCATTTGCGATTTATTACAGTGCCTTGAACGGCTTTCTTGATGCACAGAAGTCGCACATGGAATACCTTATAAATAATGAGCTGGATATACAGAATTATATCGATCAGGACGAGCTTGAATGGTATCTGACACGGTGGCAGGAGCACCCCGAAGAACTTAATAAGGAATATCCCGATGATTTTGAAGATGAGTATTCGGAATACTTCTCCGATGAGGCTTCCTATAAGTCGGACTGGCTCAAAAAGCTCCCCGAGGAATTAAAGGCTTATGTGGCAAAAAGCCAGTATGATAACTTTGATTCATATCTTAATTATGCCTTTGATAATAATACTTACGAAAGCCTTATCATGATGGGCGTATCCGAAGAAAAAGAGGGTATGATCATATACGATTACAGCCGTGACAAAAACGGAAAAAGTGTAGGAGAATACTATGATCTTCACCTTGACGATCACCCTCAGTTGAAAAAGGCTTTACGTTCGGGGTCGGGAGAGCTAGTGTGCGAAAAAACAAGTAACTTTCCCCGTAATGACAACTATTATGTAGGCTTTCAGCCAATAATCTGCAACGGAAGGACTATGGCAGTTGCTGCCGTTGTGTATAACTGGAACAATATCCGGCAAACGATAATGACATCGGTAACAAGAACTATCCTGATAAGCATAGCTGCGATGCTGCTTGTGCTGGCTGTAGTGCATATTGTTATTTATCGAAGATCCATAAAGCCTGTCACGGAACTCCAGAAAATAGTGCGTGACTATTCCGAAAGCAAAGATAGTGAGGCGGCAGCAGCAAAAACAGCGGAAATAAATGAAAAAAATGAGATCGGTATCCTTTCCGATGACATAGCTAAGCTTGCCAAAGAAATGGATCGGTACAACAGAGAGAATATCAGACTTACGGGAGAAAAAGAAAGAGTAGCAGCAGAGCTGGAACTGGCAACAAAGATACAGGCAGGTCAGCTCCCCACAGTTTTTCCTGAATCGGAGCATTTTGAATTGTTCGCTTCAATGACTCCCGCCAAGGAGGTCGGAGGAGATTTTTACGATTTCTTCCTTGTTGACGAGGATCATCTGGCACTTGTTATAGCCGATGTATCGGGTAAGGGTGTCCCTGCGGCACTGTTTATGATGAAGGCAATGATGCTGATAAACAACTTCGCTATGTCGGGTCTGTCCCCAAAGGAAGTAATGGAGAAGGCAAACAAAGCCCTTTGCCGCAATAACGAGCAGCATATGTTCGTGACAGTGTGGCTGGGTATTCTTGAAATATCAACGGGCAGGATAATTTACTCTAATGCAGGACACGAGTGCCCGATAATAAGGCAGCCTGACGGACAGTTTGATATGCGGAGAGAAAAACACGATTTCGTCCTTGGCGGCTTTGAAAGGAAAAAATACAAGGAGTCTGAAATGACGCTTGGAAAGGGCGGAACACTTTTCATTTACACCGACGGTGTCCCCGAAGCCACAAATGCAGACAATAATATGTTCGGGCTCGAAAGGATAACCGAGGTTCTGAACCGAACACCCGATGCCGACCCTCAGCAGCTTCTGACAAGCGTTCACGAGGCGGTTAACGGATTTGTGGGCGATGCCGAGCAATTTGATGATTTGACAATGCTTTGCATAAAGCTAAAGTAAGGAGACATATATGAAAACAATAATGAACAGAAACGGAAATGAATTGACGATAGCTGTTGAGGGCAGGCTCGATACTTTGAGTGCCCCCGACCTTGAGGATCAGCTTGACGATCTGCTTCAGGGTGTTGAAAGGCTGACCTTTGATTTTGAGAAGCTCGAATATATTTCCAGTGCTGGGCTCAGAGTTCTGATGACTGCTATGCAGATACTTGATGAGCCCGGCAGTGTAACAGTCAGAAGCTGCAATGCTGATGTTATGGAAGTGCTCGAGTTTACAGGCTTTGTTGATGATCTGACGGTTGAATAAGGGTAATGGTATGGCAATAGCATCAATAAAAGATAAACGGATACTGATAGCAGGAGCATCGGGAGGTATAGGAATTGCTTGTGCAGAAATGGCGCTGAAGGAGGAGGCTTTTGTTCTCGGCTCTTACAGAGCCATGAACGAGAAGCTTTCTTCTCTGAATGAAACCTATCCCGACAGGCTGACGACCTTTGAACTGGATATATCCGATCGTGACAAAACAGGCGATACGGTGAGAAAGGCCGTCAGAAGCTTTGGCGGCATAGATGCTGTGATAAACTGCATCGGTGTTACCTCTCCTGCTCCGCTGTTTTCGGCAGACCCTGATGAATGGGAAAAGACCGTGCAGACAGACCTTTTCAGTGCTTTCAGGATAATGCAGAGCGTGATCGTGCCTCTTGTTTCAAGACGGGGCGGTGCTGTCGTAAATATAAGCTCGGTCTATGGCTCACGGGGCGGTATAGGACAGAGCTCATATTGTGCGGCAAAGGCAGGCATTGAGGGGCTTACAAGGGCAGCCGCATTGGAGCTTGCGGGTAAGAATATCCGTGTCAATGCTGTTGCACCGGGCTTTATCGAAACAAATATGACAGATGTGCTCGATGAACGATTCAGACAAAAGGCTCTTTCCGAGATACCTATGAAGCGCTTTGGCACGGCTGATGAGGTAGCAGCGCTCTGCCTTTTCCTGATAAGCGATGCAGCGGCATATATCACGGGGCAGACCTTCACCGCAGACGGCGGACTTAGCATTTGAATGGAGCTGAGATAAATGGCAGAAGCAGAAAAAAAGAGTATTGATCTCAAAAAAGAAGAGATACGCTCACCCGATCAGCTGAATGACTATCTTCGGGTGACCAACCCGGGAGTGTGGGCTGTGTTTGCGGTAGTGTTCCTTATCATTGCCGCTTTCTTTGCGTGGTCGCTCGCAGGAACGATAGAAACTCTGACTGACGCCAAGGCAGTAGTTTCCGACGGTAGCGCTGAGCTGATAATCCTGGGTTCCGAAGGTGGAACGGTGCAGAAGGGTATGACTGTCCGTGTTGATAAGAAAGAATACAGTATTCTTGATGTGCGTGAGGACGAATACGGAAGAACGGTAGCCTATACTGCGGTCGATCTTCCCGATGGCAGCTATGATGCAAAGATCGTAACGGAAAGCATAACGCCTATAAGCTTTCTGTTACAGAATTAGGAGCGGCTTTATATATGGGAGAGAAGATAAAAAAGCCGCTGAATAAGGGCATTGCAAAGGTGCCGGTAATAATGCAGCTTGAAAACCTTGAGTGCGGAGCTGCTTCGCTTGCGATGCTTATGGCTTACTATGATAAATGGGTACCTCTGGAACAGGTCAGAGTAAGCTGCGGAGTTTCACGAGACGGCTCAACAGCAAAGAATATCGCAAAGGCAGCAAAGAGCTACGGCTTTGATGTGAAGGCATACCAGCGTTCAACGGATGTGCTCCGTGATAAAGGCACCTTTCCGTGTATTGTTTACTGGAACTATAATCACTTTATCGTGCTTGACGGCTTCAAGGGAAAATATGCTTATGTCAATGACCCGGCAAGGGGCTTTATCAAGATGAGTATTGATGAATTCGAGGACGGCTTTACGGGCATTGTTTTAGTACCGACTCCCGGAGAGAGCTTCGAGACAGGCGGAGACAGACTAAAGACCTTCGACTTTGTCAAAAACAGCTTGAAGGGTCAGCGCCAGTCGATAATACTTGTCATAGTAACAACGTTGTTTACTTACGCTTTTGGGTTGATAAATCCCGTTATGTCGCAGGTGTTTACCGACCGCATCATAACGGGCAGAAATGCCGATTGGCTTGTGCCATACCTTTTCATTCTTGGGACTATCGGTGTTTTGCAGCTTATCGTTTCCTGGGCACAGAGCATATATTCTCTTAAAATAGGCGGCAAAATGGCAGTTGTCGGCTCCACCTCATATATGTGGAAGGTGCTGCATCTGCCGATGGAGTTCTTCTCACAGAGAATGGCAGGCGACATACAGTCCCGAATGGGAATGAATGTCACTATCGCACAGACGATAGTTTCCACTCTTGCACCGCTTGTGCTCAATACTATTATGATGTTTTTCTATTTCTTCATCATGATAAGATACAGTATTGTAATGACCCTTGTGGGCATAGCTTCGGTGCTTATAAATCTTGTACTTACAAATATGCTTTCCAAGAAGCGAATGAATCTGATGCGTGCTCAGATGCGTGACAGTGCGAGAAGCTCATCTGCTGCTGTTGCAGGAGTTGAACAGATAGAAACGCTGAAAGCCAGTGGTGCGGAGATCGGCTTTTTCCGTAACTGGGCAGGTATGCAGGCAGCAATGAATGCACAGACCGTAAGATTTGCAAAAACTGAAAATCTTTTCAACATCGTGACAGGCTTTGTCGGTATGCTGACAAATTATATAGTGTATTTTCTGGGAATATGGTTTGCGATGAACGGCAGCTTCACTCTTGGTATGATAACTGCGTTTCAGGGCTTTCTCGGTTCCTTTATGTCACCTGCGATGACGCTCGTTTCAGCAGGGCAGACCATTCAGCAAATGCGTACTCAGGTCGAGCGTGTGGACGATGTTATGAAGTATCCCGACGACCCGAACGTAAAGGACGACCCCGAGCTTTATAAGACCGGTCCGTCAAAGCTGAGAGGCGGCCTTGAGCTAAAGGGGATCACTTTTGGATATTCAAGGCTATCGCAACCGTTGATAAAGGACTTTTCTATGTCTGTGAAGCCTGGCCACAGGGTCGCCTTTGTTGGGGCTTCAGGCTGCGGAAAATCAACGCTTTCAAAGCTCATTTCGGGACTTTATGACCCTTGGGAAGGCGAGATACTTTTCGACGGAAAAAATCGCAGCGAGATAAGCCGTGATGTTATGACGGGCTCGCTTGCAGTCGTCGATCAGGATATAACACTTTTCGAGGACACTATAGCCAACAATATAAAAATGTGGGACGGTTCAATAAAGGATTTTGATATGACTCTTGCCGCCAGAGATGCACAGATACACGAGGAGATACTTTTTCGTGATAAGGGTTATGAAAGCATGATAAGATCGGGTGGGCGTGATCTTTCGGGCGGTCAGCGCCAAAGGTTGGAGATCGCTCGTGTGCTGGCTCAGGACCCTTCAATAATCATTCTTGATGAGGCAACAAGTGCCCTTGATGCCAAAACAGAATATGACCTTATAAATGCGATCAAAAAAAGAGGCATAACCTGTATAATCATAGCACACAGGCTTTCAACTATCCGTGACTGTGATGAGATAGTAGTGTTCGATCACGGCAAAGTCATGGAGAGAGGAACACATGAAGAGCTTATGGAAATAAACGGTGCGTATGCAGAGCTTATCAGTGAGGAGTAGTAATGGGGAACAGACAGATAGATGAACGCCGAAGACTCGATCAGGAGGCGTTTGAAAAAGCGTTTTTTGATTCTGCAGGCGTAGTTATTGGAAAAACAGCTGTCACCCGTATGAGCGACGAAAGGATAATCGCCAAGGCTGCTATTGACCGTATACTAAAATATTACCATTTGAAGCCCGTAGAGATCCCCTCCTCTCTGAAAAAGCTTGAGGATCAGGTGGAGTACAGCCTGAGGCCATACGGCATAATGGACAGGAGCATAAAGCTCACTTCGGGCTGGTATAAAAATGCCTACGGTCCTATCCTCGGGAAATTAAAGGATAGTGATACGCCTATAGCACTGATACCGGGAGGCTTCAGGGGCTATTATTACACAGACCCCGCTTCGGGTGAAAAGATCAAGCTGAACAAAAAGACCGAGCAGCTCATTGCCGAGGATGCATTTTGCTTCTACAAGCCTTTGCCTCTGAAAAAGCTGGGCATTATAGACCTTCTTTTGTATATGAAGAACTGCATTTCCAAGGGTGACATTATCGCTATAGCATTGGGAACGCTTTTGGTTTCGCTTATGGGTCTGCTTATGCCTAGGTTTACAAGGGTGCTGGCGGGTCCCGTACTGTTGAACGGAACGCTGCAAATGCTTATTGCGATCGCTGTTTGCATGGTCTGCATATCAATGGCATCGCAGATACTCTCAAAGATCAGCGAGATACTTATGGGACGGCTTCAGATTAAGACCTCGGCTGCTGTTGAGTCGGCGGTGATGATGAGGATAATTGCTTTACCTGCTTCGTTCTTTACAAAATACAGCCCAGGTGAGCTTACGAGCCGTTCAGCATCTGTGGGGCAGCTTTGCAGTATGCTGCTGGGAATGGTCATGGGTGTGGGTCTTTCATCGCTGACCTCTCTGCTGTATATTACACAGATATTTGCTTTTGCACCAACGCTGGTCGTTCCGGCTGTGCTGCTGATCGCAGCAGGAGCAGTCATCGGACTAGTATCATCGTATATACAGATAAAGGTAAGCCGAAAACAAATGGAATTGCGTGTCAAGGAAAGCGGCATGAGCTATTCGATGATAACAGGCATACAGAAGATAAAGCTGTCGGGCTCTGAAAAGAGAATGTTCTCACGCTGGGCGCAGCTCAATGCACAGGTAGCTGAATATCAATATGATCCGCCGATGATATTAAAGATCAACAGCGTAGTAAGTGTTGCAATAAATCTTGTTTCAAACATCATCTTTTATTATCTCGCTGTAAAAAGCGGATTGAGCCTGCCAAACTATCTGGCATTTACCGCAGCTTACGGTGGAGTCAGCGGAGCTTTTTCTCAGCTTTCAAGAGTGGTTCTTGATGTTGCGAGCATTCGCCCTGTGCTGGATATGGCAAAGCCGTTTCTTGAAACGGAGCCCGAATCTGCCGTAGGAAAGGAGATAGTAACAAATGTTTCGGGCAGGATAGAGCTGAACAACGTTTATTTCAGATATTCCGAGGACACACCGTATATCCTGGACAATTTCTCCTTGAAGATAAGACCGAGGGAATATGTGGCTGTCGTCGGAAAAACAGGCTGCGGGAAATCTACCCTGGTCAGGATACTCCTGGGCTTTGAGAAGCCCGACAAGGGCGGAGTATATTATGACGGAAGAGATATCGAAAAGCTTGACAAGGGCACTCTGCGGCGAAGAATGGGTACCGTTATGCAGTCGAGCGGTCTGTTTCAGGGAACGATCTTTTCAAATATCGCCGTGTCTTCGCCGGACATTACCTCGGAGCAGGCGTGGGCTGCCGCTGAAACAGCAGGTATAGCAGATGATATCCGTGCAATGCCTATGGGTATGAGGACTATCATTTCCGAGGGGAGCGGAGGTATCTCGGGAGGACAGAGGCAGCGTATCCTTATCGCAAGGGCGATAGTGGGCGACCCGAAGATACTCATATTTGATGAAGCGACCAGCGCTCTTGACAACAAGACGCAGAAAAAAATATCCGATGCTCTTGACAGCATGGGCTGCACGAGGATAGTTATCGCTCACAGGCTTTCAACGATAAAGAATTGCGACCGTATAATAGTTCTTGATAACGGACATATCATCGAGGACGGCACCTTTGATGAACTCATGGCAGCGGGCGGGTATTTTTCCGAGCTTGTTGAACGTCAGAGGATAAAAGGGAACGATGAAGTTATACTGACCGAGGAAAACGGAGCAGGATAAAATATCTAAGGAGGCTCATCAGTGAAGGTATATTTTGACAAAGAAACAGACAAGCGCCTGCTCGAAGCGCAGACAGAGGAAGAAGTAAAGGCGATAATAGCCGAGACACTAGAAGCTGAAAAGCTGGAGGACAAGACAGATCTTGTAATGGCGGAGCTTGCACGCATAAAGGGCTCTCTTGACAACGAGCTTGACCTTGACGAGCTTGACATCGCCGCGGGCGGAGCAAAAATGCAACAGGTAGACCTTTCCCCCACGCAAAGCTGCATTGCCACTGCCTTCGGAGAGGATATCGCGACCGGTCATTACTGCGGCTCAAACGATCAATGCCTTTTATCCAATGAATACGATTATCATTATCTCCGATATTCAAATTGCAAAAAGGGCGGAAGGCACGACTGGTACGAGGAATCACGGGAGAGGCTCTATTCCGGAAGCTTCGACATAAAATATACCTGCCGGAAGTGCAATTTGACTCTCGGCAGTATCACTTCAAAATACAATAAATGAAAGGAATATGCTCCATGAAAACGTATTTTGACGAAGCAACAGATAAGCGTCTGCTCGAAGCGAAGACAGAGGAAGAAGTCAAGGCGATAATTGCAGAGACCCCTGAGGCAGAGAAGCTCGCCGACAAGACTGATCTCGTTATGGCGGAGCTTGCCCGTATCAAGGGCTCTGTCGATAACGAGCTTGAGATCGATGAGCTTGACAGTGCGGCAGGCGGCGCAAAGAGACAGGATATATATCTGTCGGAGACTACGGGCTGTGTGGCTACATTTTTCCTCGAGGATCAGGATCGTGGAAGATTTTGCTCTAGCAATGATCAGTGCGGATTATCAAATGAATACAAGTATCATCAAACAAAGTATTCCAACTGCAAGAGCGGCGGAAAGCATGACTGGCAGTGGGGCACATCAGCAGTAACTCACTCTGTCGGCAAAGACGGGGCTAAGCGTTTTCAAAGAACAATATTTGATGGATATGAATGTAAAAAGTGCGGTCTATTTATCAACCAAGAGAGATTGGGTGATGAAAGATTTGAGTGTTGACTGCAGAAAGAAGGACATTTATGAAAACTTATTTTGACAAAGAGACAGACAAGCGTCTGCTCGAAGCGCAGACCGAGGAAGAAGTAAAGGCGATAATCGCCGAGACCCCCGAAGCAGAAAAGCTGGCTGACAAGACCGATCTTGTAATGGCGGAGATAGTACGCATAAAGGGTGCAGTCGATAACGAGCTTGATATCGACGAGCTTGACAGTGCGGCAGGCGGTGCAAAAAGACAGGACATCATTCTTTCCGATGCCGTAAGCTGTACGGCGACCTTTTATCTCGAGGATCAGATCAGCAGCAGATACTGTTACAGTAACGATCAGTGCGGAGTATCAAATGAATACAAGTATCACCATACAAAGTATTCCAACTGCAAGCACGGCGGAAAGCATAATTGGAAGCGGTGTACTGAAGCTGTATCCGAATATCAAAGCGGCGGTGCAGAAGGAAGTTGGTCAAAAAAAGAATATGAAGGATATAAGTGCCAAAAGTGCGGCATTTTTATCCCCGACCACGAGCTGGGTGAAGAAAGATTTGAGTGCTAACTGCAGAAAGAAGGATATTTATGAAAACTTATTTTGACGAAGCAACAGACAAGCGCTTACTTGAAGCGCAGACCGAGGAAGAGGTAAAAGCCATAATCGCAGAGACCCCCGAGGCAGAGAAACTGGCTGACAAGACAGACCTTGTAATGGCAGAGATAGCACGCATAAAGGGTGCAGTCGATGATGAGCTTGATATTGACGAGCTTGACAGCGCGGCGGGCGGTGCGAAGCTTAAAAGAGTCGACCTTTCGCCGACGCAGGACTGTATTGCGACCTTCTCGCTTGCCGACCTTATGGAAACATATCCGAGTTTTTGCTGGAGCAATGACTTCTGCGATATATCGAACGAATACGATTATCACTACACTATGTGGTCGAATTGCACGGAAGGCGGAAAACATAACTGGAAAAAACAGCTGCGGCTGGATGATATGTATAATTCGGTTTGTCAGAAATGCGGACTTGCAGTTCCGAATTTTGTAGGACCGCATTATAATTTTGAAAAGTGATACCGACAGGAGGTAAACTATGAAAACATATTTTGACGAAGCCACTGACAAGCGTCTGCTTGAAGCACAGACTGAAGAAGAAGTAAAGGCGATAATCGCCGAGACTCCCGAAGCCGAAAAGCTGGCTGACAAGACCAATCTTGTAATGGCAGAGATTGCACGCATTAAAGGTTCTGTCGATAACGAGCTTGATATAGACGAGCTTGACAGTGCGGCGGGCGGAGCAAAGCTCGAACACGTATATCTTTCCGAAACACAGGGCTGCAAAGCGACATTTTTTCTTGAAGATCTGGTCAAGGAGCGTCTCGGCTTAGGATACTGCTGGAGCAATGATTTTTGCAGTGCCTCCAATGAGTATAAATATCACAACACCAGGTATTCAAACTGCAAAACCGGCGGAAGGCACGAGTGGGAGCAGGGCACGTACACAGACTCTGAGGTAGGACCCGGAGGCACCGCATTTGTTGACAAGAAAGGACAAAAATGCCGGAAATGCGGTATAGTAATATTCAATTACAAATATGACGATTACAACTTTGACTGCTGACCGATGCGGAGGTGTATTCTATGAAAACATATTTTGATGAAGAAACAGACAAGCGCCTGCTTGAAGCGCAGACCGAAGAAGAAGTAAAGGCGATAATCGCAGAGACTCCCGAAGCGGAGAAGCTCGCGGACAAAACAGACCTTGTAATGGCGGAGCTTGCAAGGATAAAGGGCTCTGTCGATAACGAGCTTGATATAGACGAGCTTGACAGCGCAGCGGGAGGAGCAAAGCTACAGCATATATACCTTTCGGAAACACAGAGCTGCATAGCGACATTTTTCCTTAACGATCTGAAAAACGGCACCGTAGGATTCAATTACTGCTGGAGCAATGATTTCTGCAACATCTCCAATGAGTATGAATATCACAACACCCGTTATTCCAATTGCCATAAGGGCGGAAAGCATGATTGGGAAAGCGGTCAGTATGAAGAAATATCTACAAATGATGAGGGCGCTGTTATAGGCAGCAGAATGTTCAACGGCTTCAGATGCAGAAAATGCGGGCTGACTATCGAGCAGGGCAAAGACAATTTTGATAACTGAAAGCATGGGAGGTATTTTTATGAAAACCTATTTTGACGAAGCAACAGACAAGCGTCTGCTCGAAGCGAAGACAGAGGAAGAAGTCAAGGCGATAATTGCAGAGACCACCGAAGCAGAAAAGCTTGCCGACAAGACCGATCTTGTTATGGCGGAGATAGCTCGCATCAAGGGTACTGTCGATAATGAAATTGATATCGAAGAACTTGACAATGCAGCAGGCGGTGCAAAAAGACAGAGAATTGATCTTTCACCCTCGCAGGGCTGTATAGCGACCTTTTTTGCAAAGGACGGCTGGTGCTACTCCAACGATCAGTGCTTTGCCTCCAATGAGTATGAATACCACCATATCCGCTACTCAAACTGCAAAAAGGGCGGCAAGCACGACTGGTCAGCGGGAAGTCATACAAAAAATAGCGGAGGAGCCGAGTTTACAACGACCGAAGTCTATAAGTGCTCCAAATGCGGAGTAACAATAGATAAGTACGGCAACAATTTCGATGATTGATATACGGGGGGAAATAATCATGGCAAATAACGAACTTAAAGAGAAGATAAAACAGGCTCTCCTCACGAAGCTGGAGCTTGATGATGAAATGAAAGCGGAGCTTGACTATGATACTCAGCTTTTCGGAGATGAGGGTATCGGTCTTGATTCAATGGATTCCCTTGAGCTTGTAACGCTTATATATGACGAGTGGAGGATAGATGTTCCTTCCGAGGACATGAAAAAGCTTGTATCTGTAAACGCTATCGCTGAATATATCGAGGGCTATAATAAATGAGGCGTGTTGTCATAACAGGCATAGGAGCAGTTTGTGCAGGTGCGCAAAACAAAGAGGAACTTGAAGAGATCTGTGCCGAAGGTAAAGTCGGTATAAAAAAATGCTCTGCATTTGATACGGCAGGACTATCTACCGATATGTTCGGAGAAGCCGAGCTGAGCTCTGATAACCGATGCTATGAGCTTATCGAAAAAGCAGGCAGTCAGATGCTTTACGATGCCGGTATCAGCAGTTCATATATAAGCTCCCTCGGCAGAAGGTGCAGGCTGTTTTTCGGAACACTGATGGCGGATTCTGACAGCTACACAAAGCACAGCAAGGCAAAGGCTGAGGGCAGAGCCGAGAATTGTCTTTGTGATATGAATGGTTATGCATATTATGCGGCAGGTCTTTTCGGAGTAAGAGGCTCTGTTAATGTGTGCTCTGTTGCCTGTGCATCGGGCACCTCAGCAGCAGGTATGGCACTGAGATATATAAGCTCGGGCAGATGTGATGCTGCTGTTGTGGGAGGAGCAGATCCCCTTACACTGCTGTCGGCTTACGGTTTTAATGTTCTTCGTGCGATGAGCAGCGGTATCTGTTCACCATTTGATGAAAACAGAGACGGCATAAGCATAGGCGAGTGCGGAGCTTTTTTCTTTGTTGAGGAGCTTGAACACGCAAGGGCAAGAGGAGCACATATCTATTGCGAGCTTGCAGGCTTTGCATCGGGAAACGATGCATATCACATCACAAGCCCCGAGCCCTCGGGAAAAGAGGCCGAAGCGACGATTCGCAGAGCACTTGAAAGTGCAGATATAACAGCCGATAAGCTTGATTATATAAACGGTCACGGAACAGGCACGCAATTAAACGATCTTATGGAAAAGAAAGCCTGTGACCTTGTATTTGCAGAGTCGCACCAAAGACCGTATATGTCCTCAACAAAAGCATTGACAGGGCACTGCATGGGTTCCTCGGGTGCAATAGAGCTTGCAAGCGTTATAATGTCTATGCAAAGCTGCAGACCGATCGTAATGCCTGCATTAAAAGACCCGATCGAGGGCAGTGAGATGTTCAGAGCACCTGCGCGTATTGATATAAGCTTTGCTATGTCAAACAGCTTTGCTTTCGGAGGGAGCAGCGCCTCTCTCATTGTAAAGAGATACACGGAGGAACAGTAATGGGAGTATACATTAACGGTATCGGTGCTATTTCGGAGGCTGCCTGTATCGCAGAGGAGTTTTCAGCTCTGGCAGAGGGCAGGGATCATTTGGCTAAAGGGCAGATGACTGAGTTTGCATCTGCCGTGCCTGCATCAAAGCTCAGACGTGCCAGCAGATATTCAAAGCTCACTGTATCAGCTGCTGCATTTGCACTTAAAGACAGTGAGACTGAGTTCACAGACCCATACCGCACAGGAGCAGTCATAGCCTCGGGATACGGTGCTGCTGAGTACAACATACAGTTTTCCGATCAGGTGCAGGGCGGAGAGCCGCAGCTGTGCAGCCCCTCCGTTTTTTCTCAGAGCGTTGCGAACTCCTGTCTCGGGCAGCTGTGCATGATAGAGGGTATAAAGGGCGAGAGCACTATGCTTCGGGGCGGCGACCCACTGGAGTATGCTTCGCTCCTTATTGAAACAGACAGAGCCGACATTATGCTTTGCGGCGAGACCGAGGAGTGGTCAGAGGAGCTTATAGCTTCATTTAACTCAAAAGAGGCTTCAAGCGGTGCTGTTATCTCCGAAGGTTCTGCATTTGCAGTTCTCGGTACTGAAAAAAACGGCTGCACCTACTGTAAGGTCAGCGATCATTCCTCGGCAGCTCTTGGAGCTTGTCCTTTGCTTGATGAGAGAGAGGACATCGCTTCAGTCATCAAAGAAGTTCTGTCGGATATGCCCCGAAATGTAGATGTGATATTTACTGCCGCAAACGGAACGTGGTTCGATGCTGTTGAAGCAGGCTGCATAAATGAGGTATTCGCAGATATCCCGTCATTTGTGCCGAAAGCTGTCTTTGGAGAAACGCTTGGCTCCTCATATATGCTTTCGGTATGCCTTGCGGCAGCCGCCTTGAAGAAGGGCTCATTCAGAGGCAGAGCCTGTAGCTCTGTCGTTGTTACGGGATTTGATATGACAGGCAATTATATGGCTGTCAGGCTTACGGGAGCAGAAAAATGATATCTACAGAAGAAATATCCCTGCTCAGCTTCCTGCTGACATTTCAAGGACATAGAACCGCCTTTGCTGATATGTGTGCAAGGGAGGCAGCTGAAAAAGGAGTACTGCTCACCGCCGAGCTGGATGGAAAGCCTGCGGGGTATCTCTGTGCTTCTTATGATATACAGTCGCTTCTGATAACCTACGCATATACTCTGCCCGAATACCGAAGACAGGGCGTGCTCACTGAGCTTTGTGCAGCACTTTGTAAAAGCGCTTCGAGTATAGCTGTGCGGCTCAGTATAAAAAGCGATCATGAATATTATGCTGCTTTTGAAGTGGTCTGTCGGAAGCTGGGCTTCAGGCAGACGGACAGCGTAATGACCTACAGCTGTGAAAACAAAGGAGACGCCCGTGAGCGTTGGGAAAGCTTTATGGAGCAGCACGGCAACGGACTGTGCGGTACACTTGAAAGGCGCGGCTACAGGGCGTTCCCATTTTCTGAGTGTCCGAGAGAGGTACTTGAACAGGTGTATTATTCGTGCATGACCGACTACGGCAACACTCTTGACCCAAGGCCTTTTTTTGATGTCAAAGCAAAGAATATGCTTTGGGATATGAGCTTTGCAGCGCTGCGTGAAAACAAGCTGGCGGCTTATGTGCTGACAGTAGGTGCAGGAGCAAGCGCTGTGATATTTGAGCACATCTCGGCTTCAAAAACTCAGATAGGCAGCGGAGCGATACTTCTTCCGTTCTGCCGCTCGATGGACAGTTTTTTTGAGATCGGAAAGGGTACAGCTTCATACGCTATGTACGACAGCAACCGTCAGGCAGGGGCTTTCAGAAAAAAAGTGCTGTCCGTATTCGCTACCCGAAGCTCATCGGTGTATAATTTCTGCCGTAAAACAAAAACAGACCGGGAGGAACAAAATGGCAAGATATATACTTAATGACAGATACGCATTCAGAGGATATAAAGGCTTGCCCTACGGTATCCTTGATTTTGCCAGAGGCTCTACGTTCTTTATGACGGAGCCTGCCTATGCTCTTGCATTAAACTGCAATGGTAAGGTCGGGCTTGATATGGATACTCTTCCGCCGATAGCGCAGAAGCTGCTTAAAGGCTGGGTCGAGGCAGGATATATCCGTGAGTGCAGCAGTGACGAACGCTTAGATCCCATACAGGAATACAGGTTTTATAAGGCACGATACAAGGAAGCTGTTCACTGGTCGATCACAGGCAAGTGCAACTATCGCTGTAAGCATTGTTTTATGTCTGCACCTCATGCGCTTCAAGGTGAGCCAAGCTTTGAGGACTGCATAAAAATGCTCGATGCCTTTGAACGCTGCGGTATCATGAATCTGCATATCACAGGCGGCGAGCCGCTTATCCGCAGAGATTTCTGGCAGATCATAGATGAAGCATCGATACGCGGGATAGGTATTCAGGCTATCTACACAAATGGACGCCTTGCGACCGATGACTTTTTCGATAACCTTGAAAAGCGTTATATGAGTCCCAGCCTGCAATTCAGCTTTGACGGTCTTGGAGTACATGATTGGATGAGAGGTGTTAAGGGTGCGCAGGACGATGTTATAGCAGCTTTTAATCGCTGTCGGGAGCGGGGCTTTTCATACAGCTGTTCAATGTCACTGTGCAAGGATAATGCGCCTACGATAAGAGATACGGTCAATTTTCTTGCAGAAATGGGCTGCTCATATCTTAAGATCGGTACGGCCTATGCACAGGGCGAATGGCTAAACCAGCCAGACCATTTCCTCTCTCAGGCTGAGACCTATGAGACCTTTCTTGACTATATCCCGAAATACTTTGAGGACGGCTGCCCTATGGGTATCGGGCTTGAGGGCTTTTTCAACTACGAGAAGAAGGAAGACGGCAGCGAGCCTGTCTTTGCCGCAAATGAAAAAAATGTCCCCGACGATGCTTTTAAGCGGGTCAAAATGTGCGGTCATGTTCGTAAGAGTATGTATGTCAGCCCTGTGGGTAACGTTCTTCCGTGTATGTCGATGATAGGGCTTCCGATAGAGGAAAAATTCCCGAATATGCTCGAAACTCCTCTTGAAGAAATACTTGACAAGGATACGCTGTATATGCAGATAATCAATTACAGTATAAGCGATTATATGGCTCACAATCCGGAATGTGCGCAGTGTGAGTATAAAAACGCCTGTGCAGGCGGCTGCCGTGCATTTGCTGTAAGAGATGACCCGAACGATTACCTTGCCAAGGATATGTGGACCTGCACCTATTACAAAGGCGGCTGGATGGAAAAGAAAAATCAACTGCTTAAAGAGCTGTCACTAAAATAAAGATGTTTCAGACACTTCTGCTGTATCACGGCAGAAGTGTTTTTGCGTTTTATGGAGCCGTGCTTTTTATAATAAAAAACTAAAATGATCTGTAAGTAGTTTGTAAGAGACTGTGTGATATACTAAGATCACAGCAAGGGGAAAACTCCATAAAACAGGCAAAAACAGACGGTCAAAAAAAATTTAAAAAACATGATGATCTGTAAGTAGTTTGTAAGAGGCACTGTGATATACTTAAATCACAGCAAGGGGAAAGACCCCAAAACAACAAATCAAAACTGTAAAGGAGTAATCAATATGAAAGTAACAACAAGAAAATTCAAGAAGCAGCACAGAGGCATCAAGGGTATGCTCTTAGGCATACTGATGGGAATGATCGGATTTCACGAGGTCGATGAGAACGGCTTTGAGGTAGACGAGTTCGGAAATCCGATCGACTGAAAAAACTTTAAAAAGATCTGAAAAAACAAAAAATATGTAAGTAGTTTGTAAGAGGCACTGTGATATACTAAAATCACAGCAAAGGTAAAAGCCCGAATACAACAATAAGCTAATGATGAAAAGGAGCGATCACTATGAAAAAAACAAGAATAATCGCAGCAGCTTTTGCAGCAGCAATGACAATGACAACAGCCGCAGCTATCAGCGCATCGGCAGAAAGCACAGAGATCAAGTCCGACGAGTTCGTCTGCATCTGGGACGTCCCGGAGGAAAAAGTGCCTACGCTCTTTGAGCAGGTCCAGAAGTGGATAGATCAGATTAGCCAAAAGAAAAACGAGCCCCAGAAGAAAAGGCTTGTTGATATGTATGGGATCGAAATAGAAAGGCTGGTAAAAACAGAATACAATATGACATTAAGGCAGTTCTATGACGCAGCGTATGATCTGCGGAAATATCTGCAGTATAATTGCACCCTTGAGCAGACAGAGATTTTTATCCGTGACGGAATGAAAAGAGCGTCAGACTTCAGATGCGAGCCCACATGGAACGAGGATATGATAAGGTTTCTGAAGGACTACTGGGACGAATTCTCAGAATATGTACGCACCAGAGATCTGAAGCTTGAAAGTATCAATGTTTATGATAACTAAGAGTAAACAAAGATAAATGATAGGAGAAAAAATCTGAAAAACGAAAAAAACTGTAAGTAGTTTGTAAGAGGTGCTGTGATATAATAAAGACACAGCAAAGGGAAAACCCCATAAAACAGGCAAAAACAGACGGTCAAAAAAATATTTAAAAAACATGATGATCTGTAAGTAGTTTGTAAGAGGCGATGTGATATAATGTAATCACAGCAAGAGAAAAGAAGCAGCAACAAGAAAAAAACAATGACAGCTAAGAGAACACTAACAATAACCAAGCTTGAATGAAAGGAGGAAAAATTATGATCACATTTTGTTATGTAATGCTCGGCGTAACCACAACAGCATATATCGTGGGAGGTATTCTCTCGACGATCTTCGGATAATAAACGACACTAACGATAACCAAGCTTGAATGAAACCTGCTAAGAAAAATCAATAGGCAGAACAGCCAAATTTGAAAGGAATGCATTATTGAAAACGCTAATGAATTCATACTGCTGAAAGGGCATAGCAAAGCTGACGTATGAAAGCAGGGTTTCAAACGCCTGATGTGTAAGTAGTTGCGGAAAGGTTATTCAGAGTAAAGCTCCATGACCTTGCCGTAGTAAACACGAAGGAACTTGTTCAGTCCTGCGATCATTGCTTCCTTGCCGCATTTGCCTTCGCTGCGTTTCTTCTGTATAAATTCATAGACGGGATCGTTAATAGGCTTGTGCTTGATCAGCGACTGCATGATCTCATAACCGGTCTTACGGA
>FMXS01000020.1 GCA_900104495.1 Ruminococcaceae bacterium FB2012
GTGAAGCTCCTGTAATAGTCTGCTGCACGTCTTTTCGCCATTGTCATGAGCAGGTGCTTCGGCATGAGTATCTGCTCGCCGTCAAGCATTTTCTTATAGAACTCAAGATAACAGTTCTGAACGATATCTTCGGCAGCCTCCCGGGGACTGACCTTTGTGATAAGATATCGGTAGACGCTGTCATAGGTCTTGTCGTAGATCGCTTCAAAGCGTTCTTTTACACTGCTGTCGCTCACGGTCTCACCTCTTTTCATCAGCCTTCATAATATAAGTCGCAGCGGGGAGAAAAAAAGTTTCACTTTTTTGAAAAAAATTTTTTGAGGGATCGTTTTATTTTTTCGATCTATCACAGATCCATTCTGAAAGACCAGTTCCCGATGGTTTTTTCTTTGTATTCCAGCGTTTCTTCTTTTATCAGCGTGAACCCGTTTTTAGTATAAAAGGCCAGGTTTTTCTCGGAATTGGTAGTAACGGTTATCAGTTTTCCGCCATTGGTTTTTACCAAAGGGATAAGGAAGTCCCGTATCGCCCCGGATCCGATGCCGAGCTTTTGATATTTCGGATCAACGGCCAGAAAATACAAATGCCAGCGGGGTTCGGGAATGCTTTTTACAACAATTTCCGTTTTATCTGACAATTCCATATACTTAAGGGTGTCCATAAGCCCGATCCTCGCTATGATACCTGCCATTCCGCTGACAGCATAATCCCAAAAACCGACCGGTTTGTCTGACGGCTTCTCAACGATCACAATGGCTCTGACCTTTCCGCCCGCAATACCAATATAGCAGTCATCCTTGCGGACAGTAGCTTTGAATATCCCCTTTATCAGACGCTCATAAAAGCTGCGCAGCTTTTTCTCTGATTTGAACCGGCCTTCAAAAGCTCCCCAAAAAAGGGGATAATTAACAAAAGACTCTGCGAAAACCTTTAACACCTCAGTTTCATACGAGCTGTCATAATGCTTATACTCAATCATATTCATATCCACCCCTTTTGGACTTTAATAGCTGTTAAGGATATCATAACATAATTTATCAAAATATTCAATAACTTATCTGCTTTTTCAATTATGAATTGTGTGCTGCATCAAATCATTCCCGTCCGCTCTTTTTCTCTTTCAGCTACCCATTAATGCAAGATATCGTTTCTTCATAAGGCCTCAGGCAGACTGTCGTTATTTCTGCAGCATATAAGCAGGCTGACCTCACCTACCTCATACAACTCTTAATATCTACTTTCTTAGTGTATTTGCCTGATTGATCCAGCACGCTGGCAGCCCTTTGATTCTTGGAAACTGAAAGTATGAATGCCTTACTCCCAATAAGGTCGCTGACTATATACACTTCTATAACCATGAACGCCCGCATAAATCAAATGGATATAAAACTCCTGACAGAAAAGAAAAAGCCTATTATGCTAACGAAAGCAAAACAGACTATGGTTCGGATACGTAGTCCAAACAGAAAATCGCATCAATAATAGCTTGTTTTATCATATCAAGCTTATCGTACAAACCGTCAAAACCGCGCAGATACGCTATATATAACAAAATGACCCCACAGTCATGGTTCGTAACTGTTGGGTCATTCAGATGTGACTCCAGTGCAAAAAAGATGACACTTGAAAACACTTAACGCTCCACGTTACTGCAAAAACAAAAAAAGGCTTTGAGTTGCTATTAAAAAGAGATTCAGTTTATCTGTTTTCTTTAATACATTTTTCAAGATATTCGCCAATGGTTCTGCTAATAAACTTTGGAGGATTCCCTTCCTGATATGAATAAACCTTCCCGTTAGTTTTTACAATGGTTAGCCAGCCATCTATGGCTTGGTTTTCCAAAACAAAACAATCTTTTGGAAAATCTTTGCATAGTTTTCTTTCTGCTGTTGTTGCATTGACCACATTGAGATACCCCTCAACATTCAGCCCTGTCCATTCTGTACCGTGAAAGCTAATTGCACCGTAATGCTTTACATAATCAACATACTCAGCAGGGAACACTAATCCAAGAGTCTTTTGAGCTGTCTTGATCTGGAGCATATTGCAGCCTGAAAGATGGCAAAGGTCGGGGATCGTTTTGATTATATCAATTATATTCATTTACTATTCCCTCCGTTAACTCTTTCTTTCCAATGGCTGCTTCTTTCTGCTGCAAAATCAATACGGTCTATTTCAGAGGCGTTGGATTTATTATGAAGAATTCCGTCATTACCTTTTCCTCTGTGTTCTTCCGGCGTGAGTTCTGCCAGCGGGCTATCGGAATGTTGCCCAATATGATGAAGTTCAATAGGGTTTCCGGTTTTGCTGAGAGGCGGGAGACCTTGCTTCGCTCTTTCCTTATTGGTCCTTCCGAATATATCTTTCTGATTCCAATCTATATCATTGCGGATCAAGCATTTTTTACCATTGATTTCTGCTTCTGTCAATCCTGCATTTTTATAGATCTCATATTCTTCCCATGAACTAATGGAATCGATTATCTCATCTGACCAATTTGTTTCCTCCTTTATTTTCATCTTTTGTTCTTCAGTAAGATTTGAATTTTCGTTGGATTCATTTGCTGTTTCAGTGCTTTTTTCGGGACGGTTTTGCTCCATCGAATCAGTATTTTGTTTTTCAGTATTATTCTGGACACTCTCATTATTATCCGCTTGCGATCGACCGCTATCCATATTTTTATCGGATTCCAAATCGGTTCTGCTGTCCTGATCTTTCATCGAAGAAAACGAAGGCAGCTCTCTTCTATCGGGTCTGTCGGAATCCCTTCGCATGGAAACATCCTTTTCGGGAGATTCACCCCAGGAAGGCAGCTCTGTACCGCGGGGACGATCGGATCCTATGTTTTTAGTCTCGAGCGTCGGCCTCATTTGTTCAGGCTTGATGACATCTTTCCCTATGAATGTTTCAACTGCCATTCACATCACCTTCTCTTTTAAATAATCCACTCTTACCGCCTCAATAGCGGTGTTGTCGGGATACTTTTCATGTTCGGTGCGGCAGATATAATACAGTGCAGATAACAGTTCATTGTCGTCGAGCAGAGAAAGCTCGTTTCGGATATTGTCACGCATTTTGAACGCGACTTCCTCAGCGTTTTTGCTGTTAGAGGTCCCCTTGAAAAGATCTCTCAGCCTGAAGCTCTCTACAATATAATCGGCAACCGCCCACTCGAAGGCCGTATCTCTTTTTTCAAGACCGTTTATCAGGCCAAGCTTCGTATTTGATGATATCTCAGCCTTGACTATCATTTCCTTCACTGCATCCAACTCGGTCTTCTCAAGTCTTTTTTTCAGAAGCAGCTTCAGGAGCTGTTCTTTACTCTCGTTTTTTGTAGATGTACTATTTGCTTTAGACGGCTCATATTTACCCTTGGATTCAAACTTTTCCACCTGACAAAGCACCGCTTCAAGCCAGTCGTTCTGACTTACTGCTGCCACACCTGTGGGAAGCTTTGAAAGTTCCGTGATCTGCTCGTCTTTAAGGCCCATTGCCTTACCGACGGCTTCTCTATCGCCGCTTTCGGGAAGTCTGAGGACGATCTTGGTATTCGTATTGCGTATAACGGAAGTGTCAAGGAGATTCGGTGCCTGATCTGCGATGATAAATCCCTCGCCGTAGGTGCGCATCTCTGCAATGGAATTGGTAAGCATCTCAACAGATTTACCGATAAGATTAGCTGTTTCCTGCCCCTGCTCGGTCGAAGTCTTTTTCAGAAGATTATGTGCTTCTTCAAGCACGGTGATGTGAGATAAGGGATTGTCCGTTCCGTTCTTGCAGGACATTCTGTATTCCTGCATTTTCAGAACAATGATACCCATTATCAGTGATTTTGTTTCCGTTGAACCCACACGGCTGAGATCAACTATGGCCGATCTGTCAAACAACTCGGCAGCACCGATCTCCGCTCCTGTGAATATCATTCCGTTTATTCCGTTGGTCAGCGAGCGAAGTCTTGTTTTCAAGGCACCTTTGTAATCGCTGCCTGTGTCGGAGGAATAATCGGATTCATTGACTACATTTTCAAGCTCCCGCAGAACATCTCTGAAAGTCGGGAAAATACGGTCATCCAACAGGTTCTCCGAGGTCATAGGATCCCAGCCTGCACCCTCATAGGCTCTGATGATCGCGTCTTTCAAAACTGCGGGCATAGCTGCATACATAGGCCAGCAGACATTGAATATCTCTGCAAGACGGTCTATATGCTCCTGAATGTGTATGCCTTTCGGGAACGAGAACGGATCAAGCTTCAGCATAGTCCCGCTTCTCGGGTCGGTGCCGTAAACTTCGGCTTTTGTCAGCTTGTATTTGTATTCACCCTTTGCAGGCTCGACTACAAGGAACGGGATACCCTTGGCTTCGAGACCTTCAAGAATATTATATACCGTGTTGCTTTTTCCGGCACCTGTTGAGCCGGTGATAAATGTGTGCATAGCAAGGCTGTTAACATCCAGACCCACACTTGTGTCAAAGGCCTTTCCCATATGATAAACTGCTCCAAGACGTATCCTGTCCAATTTAATATCGCCGTAAGTTATTCGGTATACATTCCTTCCAAACGCAGCTGCTTCTGTGACGGGAAGTCCGGTCACAGATCGTTTAGGCATAGCTATGCTGACAGCCAATTCATAAGGATTACACAACGCTGCTGAGCTTACAACAATGTTACTGTAAGTATCGGTATAAAACAGCGGGTGAGAGAAATGCAACAGGTATTCCTTGACCTTATTGTACTCCGGGCTTGTAGGCCCCCAATTGTTGATATAGGAGGACTGCATTGAAGAATTCTCTCCTCTTGTAAGGGCGTTATATCCGGCAGCTGCTACTGTGTTGGTCTCAGGATCGGGTGAAATAACATATGCTGCAAAATTGAAGGCACCATAGGCTTCACATTTATCTATACGCTCAATATTCTTTTTGATCTTCTCCAGAAGATTTTTGACGGCCAGATTTTCTGTTGTAAACTGCACGATTCGGCCTCGAGATGTGCTTTCTCCCTCAGTGCTTGTAAAACTGTTCTGATTTGAAGTTGAATTGCTCGTTGTATTTGCAGAGCTGTTAGTCACGGCTTTGCCGTAACTATTACCTTCAGAGGTCGAATCACTCTTGCTTTTGGTCGATGAGATTTGGCTGTTCACATATGCACCGGCTCCGGCAACCGCCGCAGCGGCAGGAATGCCTACGCCAGTTAACGCCAGACCAGTACTTATCATAGTTGTAGCCCCAGTTATCAAAGCTTTTATAAAACGATGCTTTGGCTTGCTTTCAGAAGTTCCGTGAGTGCTGGTCCTGTTCCAACCGCTTGTTTCAGAGAAAGACTGAGTGTCTGTGGTACTGAGCCCGATGGTTTCAGTTACCCCTTCTGTTTCTGCTCTTGATACCGTCAGCGTATCGGTTTCATTAAAGCTCAGGGATGTACTCAGAAACGGTGACAGCTGGGTGTAAAGCTGTTCATATCCGAGTCTTGCAATCGAAAGGTCATCGGCGGAAACTGTGTCTGCAATGATAAGGATGGTGTATTTTCTGCCCTGAAGGGAATCCACCAGATGTTCTATGCCTTGTATGTAGGCTTCGTTATCCTTGTTTTCTTCATCTCGGAGAGAAGATATACCTGAGATCGATGTGATATATTTTCCGACGGCAAGTTCTTTCGCAAGTTCTTCAAGCTTGCCGGATTTGAGATTTTCAAGCTCAAGCCCCGGAAAGTTGCCTTCCAAAGCACTTTTTATAGTCTTCCCTTGTGTTCCGACATCGTAGATCATCTGATCTGCATCTTTGCTGACAATTCCCATGTAGTAATCACAATGGTCTTTTTCGCCTTTTATCAAAGTGATCACGCTGGCGTTACAGGAGTAAGCGGCATTGAGTATGGTAACCATCTTGTCGATCGTGTTTTCTTTTTTATCAGAAACAAATCTTCTGAACCGAAAAAGGCGGGTATGGTCAACAATATCGGTCTCCATGATCTTTTCTGGGAGTTCCTTAACGGTAAACTGCTCAAGTTTGTAAAGATAATTCTTGGTTATGATTATATTCGCAGCGTCAAGTGCCGAAGCAAGATCGTCGGTGTTTCTTGCGTCAGAAAGCATGGTCTCCATATTATTTTTCTCCTTTGATTACAATATCAGTCCACTGTTCATTTTTGCCGGTATTGAATGCTGTTTCCCATTCACTGTATTTATCCTTAACTTTTTTATGCTGACATTTTGAGTAGAGTTTGCATGCTGTAAGTTCACAAAGTTTTTTCAATTTTGGGCATACCAGCGACTCGTATGCCCTTCTGTAAAGCTTAGCGTTTTTCTCCTTACAGCTTGATTTGGCACGGCAGCAGTAACAATGATTATTGCTGCAGCCGTAGCTGTTTATTTTATCAAGAGTACGATTATAACAACTGCTGCTATCACTGCCACCGCGGCTGCAGTCACTGCTGCCTTGTTTACTGTTCCCCGATGGCTTTCTGAGTTTGGGCTTGTACCCACTGTTTGCGTTGGTTCTTTCCTGACAGATGCGACCGGTTTCGGCGCAGGCTTGTAAAGCGCCCTGCCGATCCTTTTGACATCCTCTATACGCTCGCGGCAGAAATTGTATTTCAGTTCAAAGACCGCATTTGCAAAATCGTCATCTGTAAATTCGGCCTTTCCTGAAGATACTAGCTCTCCATCAAGTGCGTCATCTATTATATCAACGCCGCTTTCTTTAATGTGCTTCAGCTGCTCCTCAAATTCATTGGTTGAAAAGCTGCGGTCGGTATAGCAGATGTTGCCCATAGCTTCTTTTAGCTTTTCCTTATCCTTTTCGGCTATGCCGGATTCGATTGCTTCAAATTTATTCATATCTCCATCTCCTTAAAATGACAGTATAGAACGTATCTGTTTATCCATTTCATTTGCCCAATCTGCCATCGTCTGATTCCTGCGGACTCTCTCTTCGATCTTATCCATTTCCGCAGTATCGTCCTTTAATTGCTTGAGTATCCTCATTATTTCGCCGTCAAGAGCTTCAATATTTCTCTTGAATGCATTCTTATAATCTTCGATCTGCTTTTCGGCTTTCCGGAATGTATCAGAGATATTTCTCTTCATTTCAAGCTTGAACTCGCCCATTACATCGACAATTACATTTTTTACATTCACAAACATACCGTCGCTGACATCGACTTCGTAAGAGACCTGTTTGGGCTTCCAGAACTTGAATTTGCCGAAGAATCCGCTGCGTTCGGGATTATCTTTATACCGGGTCTCCTTATGGCTCTTTTCTTCCTCGTTTGCTTTGATGATGCTGTCAATATTAGATATCCGGATATCCCTGAACGATGAGATCTTATTGAAATCAAAGCCCTCGATCTGTATCCCTTCGATGATACCCATTATCAGTCTTTGATAATCTGCCAGCATCGCTTGACATTTACCGTACATCTTTTCGTCTATTTCGCGGTTGATCCTTGTTTCGCAGTTTCTCTGGAATTCGATCAGTTTTTGCTGAAAACCGTCAACCATCCTTTTGGCTTCATTTTTTTGTATCTGGGTCTTTCCGTCATATTCACGGGTAAGAGCATTCAATTCCCTTTCTAACTGGAATTGCTCATCTTTCTCTTTAGGTTCGGTAAGACTGAAATTGCTTATCTTTCTGTTGTAATCTTCATAGACCGATTTGCTGTTCTTATGTTTTTCCTCGGCCAGCTTTATCTGTTTGCGTATCATTTCGAGATGAGCTTTGTCCTGCATATTTCTCCTGTCAAACTCAGCGCACATATTGATCTCATCAAGCACACCGATTATATCGCTTACAGAATCCTTTATCTTCATAGGATAAGCATACTTGTCGATGTACTCGGCTATCGTCTCTTCAACGCAGGGAACACCGCTGTGTATAAGCGCTTCGTAATCCCATTGATCTTCATTCTTGTGATACTTTTCAACTTCAGCTTTCAGTTTATCATATACCGAGGGAGTAAGTATTGCACTGTCCTCGAAATGCAACTCAGGAGTAAGCACAAAGTCATCTACATCATTCAGGATCTTTCTTTCAGCTCTCGAAAGTGAATCGGGAGCGTTCATGTTTTTATGTATCAAAAGCGCTAGACGTGCTGTGGTTGGTATAATGATAGGATCGATTATTCCGAAACTCTTGAGATAATTTCTTGCTTTATCCACATAATAATTTACAGTTTCACCTTTTTCCTCGTCAAGCTGATCGCACTTGTTGATAACAAAAATAAACCGGTCTCTTGATTCTTTTCCTGCACGGCGCATCTCGGAGGCTATGCTTTCGAGCAGATTCTTGTCATCCTTTATCTCCATTTGCGTAGCGTTCATAACATAAAGTACGACTGAATTAGTGCGCTTGATTATAGAATATGTCAGTCTTCCGTGATCCTCGTTCTGAGAATTGTTCGGGCCCGGTGTATCGCGAAGGCAAAGCTGGATCCTACTGCTGGATATAGTTGGGATATCGCCTTCTATATTGATATACTTTACACGCGGATCCTTGTTATACTCTCTCATCTTTTCAGCGGTCAGAGTATCTCTCGGATAAATGACCGTTTCATCATCCTGACCGTAGCATTCAGCTTCGAATCCGCTCATTCTGTCATTATCGAAGATCCTGGCAATAGTGGCAGTGCAGGCTTCGTTTTCGGAAGGGAGAATATCAGTATGAAGCAAAGAATTGATCAGCGTTGATTTTCCGCTGCTCATCGTAGCCATAACGCTGACCTCAAAGCGGCCGTCGTTGACTTCTTTGTACGCCTCAAAAATATCCTTGCCGTTTTTATTCTTTTTGGCAAACTGAGGAAGATTTTTCCTTCTGATCTCCTTAACTATACCATCAAGTTTTTCAATAAGATCAAGTTCACTTTTGATCTCTTCCAGGCTTAGTTCAAATTTGGAATCGCCTTTATAACGGTCTATAGAATATTTTAGATCTTCAAAATCGATCTTTCTGCCCTTGAAGTGCAGTGTAATTTCTTTGTCTCCGCAAACCTCCGCTATCTCTTCTATCAATCCATTCCAGTTGAGGGAGGTGCCAAGAAGAGTTTGCAGACGATCATCCTTCTTAGCATAGAATTTGCTTTGGGGTCCGAGAAGGGCACCGTTTAATCTAAACTCACATTGAACAAGATAAGGATTGTAGTAAATGCTGAATTCTGTCTTTTTCGATCCGGAAGATTTTATTACAGGGGCTGATCTGACCTCTGTCTCATGCTTGACATCTGCTTCGGCTTCGGAGTCTTCACGACTTGTCTCAATTCTTGTGCTTCCCTTATAGCTGCTGACAGCTTTTTTCAACTCCTCATAATCCGCCTTTGAGCCGACGAACTTTATGAGAACATGATCGGAATTGCAGGTGTTGTCTATCTCGTCAATAAGACCGTCCCAGTTTTCAGAGCTTCTAAAAAGGTCTTCCAGCCTTTCATCTGCTTTAGATTGGAATCTGCTTTGAACTCCGAGCATCTTTCCGTTTTTCTCAAATTTACACTTTATGGCTGAACTGGGATCATAAGTTATCCTGAATACAGTCATTATACATCTCTCCCTTTTTTTTTACTGCTAAGTATCTGAGCGTTCTGGATATAATGTTCAAGATAAGGAACCCCTGTGTTATCAATGGCCGCCTGGATATCCGAAACAAGGTATTCCTCTCCGCCAACAATGACGGTGTTGCTTTGAGCTTCAAGCTCTTTGGTGACCGCAAATGATTTCATTCTCAGGTCCCTCGATCTGAAGGTCTCATAAAGGATATCAAACGATCTTGCCTGTAAACGTGTGAGTCTTTCACCGGACAGAGCCTTTCTGAAAAGGTTGGCGCCAAGAGCCGAGACCGGTATGACCTCCGGATCGGATATGCCGCATTCAGAAACATAATTCCTGACATTATCGACGTACATCTTTGCCGGTTCTTTTTCGGGGTCAAGCATATCTATCTTGTTGATAACAAACACAATTTTCAGACGCGGGTGCTTTTTCAAATGTTCGGCGACCTTTGAAATAAATAGCTTATCATCATTTATACCTATCTGAGTAGCATTTATCAGATAAAGGATAAGGCCCCCATACACCTTGCCAAGCACCTTCATTGTGATCTGTTCATGAGTTTCATCACTTGCATTGTTCGGTCCGGGTGTATCAATAACGAGAAGAGACTTGTCAGTATTAAGCACACTTTTTATCTGCCCCGCAATAAAGATATCCGTAATGTCATCGGAATTGTTAGCCTTTTCAAGCACAGACGGTATGTTTTCCGTATATGTACTTACATTTCGGAGCTTGTCTCT
This sequence comes from Ruminococcaceae bacterium FB2012, assembly GCA_900104495.1. Taxonomy (GTDB): domain Bacteria; phylum Bacillota; class Clostridia; order Oscillospirales; family Ruminococcaceae; genus FB2012. The sequence goes on from FMXS01000020.1 coordinate 10,274, forward strand.
GACATAAAGCGTAGCATCGTTTCGGCTGTCATCATCCAGTATAGAATAAACTTTTGCGGTGCAAGCCTCATTCTTGCTCGGGAGCACTTCGGATTCCAGCATTGCATTTACAAGAGTGCTTTTCCCGCTTGACATTGTTGCCAGAACGATCATAGGAAAAACCTTGGATATGTCAACAGGGAATGCATTAGGGAAAAAATCACTTCTTATCATTGCAGGCTGTTTTGATGCAGGCTGTTTTGTCTTTTCTGCCGGTTGTAAATGTTTGGACTTGATCCTCTTGTTCATGAGTAGCCTCCTTTTCAGCAACAGTATATGTATATTGTACTATATTTTTGCGTGAATGTCAATAATTTTATGATATATTACAAATCAAAACTGTACTTTATGTTTTTAAACAATAAAAAGCCCGGATCCCTCGCCACCCCACACTTTGTGAGATACCAACAAATCAGGCTCGAAAGTTTGTGAAATATTTTTTGTTGTTTTAGTACTCTGCCCTTCCTTTTTCTGCTATATATTTTGCTGATTGTCAGAGATGCTGTCTCTGAAAAAACGTTTTTCCATGGTTCGAATCCATCCTCCCCCTATTTTGGGCTAAATGTCATCTCTGGAAATTCTTACAGAAAATTGACCCTCAGAGACGCAAAAAGCCGCGCAAATGCGCGGTTTCAGGCGTTGTCATCTTTTTTGCACAACAGTCATGGTGGGAGAGGATGGATTCGAACCATCGAAGCTAGTAGCAACAGATTTACAGTCTGCCCCCTTTGGCCACTCGGGAACTCTCCCATATATTCTATTTTATCTCAGTTGATGGAGCTGGTGGACGGACTCGAACCCCCGACCTGCTGATTACAAATCAGCTGCTCTACCAACTGAGCTACACCAGCTTAGGTATGTGTCACAACAGTAATATTATAACACATTATATATAGAATGTCAAGAGCTTTTTGAAAATTTTCTTTCAGCTCCGACAGCTTTTATATTATACACTCCCCGCCGGAGATTGTCAAGGGTCCCGGCGGAGATTTGTATAACTGCACATTTAATACCAAAAGCAGGCGCTCAAACTATGCAAAAGTCTGCGTTCACGCGGTTTCAAGGGTCGCGTCGCTGAGCCGGCAGTAGCGCCAGCCGTTCTCGGTGTAGGTGCCGAAGATGCCCTCTACGGTTATTGTGGAGTCCAGCTTGGGATAGTCCTCGGGGTACTTGCGCTCGCCGGTGAGGACGAACTCCATTCCCTGCTGACAGCAGGCTGCCGCGTCCGCAATGAACACCGCAAAATACTCCCCGCCGGTGGAGGGGTCGGTGGTGTAGGCGAAATTCCCTTTTGCCCGCACCCGCTTGCCGATGTACTTCTCGGGCTGATTGACCATATCAAAGACCTGAGCGTAGACGATATTCGGCTGGAGCTTTGTAAGGTCGATGTCGATGTCGCCGTTGGTCATGTCCATTGAATCGAGGCCGTAGGTCTCCGCCGCGGTGGGAGCGCTGTCGATAATGTACTGCGAGGCCGTCTTTTCAGCCTCGGCGATGACCGCGCTGTCGATAGCGTTAAGGGAAACATCCGATTGTGAAGAGGTGTCGTCCGTCCTGCTCTCCGACGCCTGTGAGGTGTCTTTGGCAAGCAGACTGTCCACCTTGGAAGTGTTGCCGCAGGCGGTGAGCATAAGCGCCGCCGCGGAAATAAGCATCAGCTTTTTCATTTTTATCAGCTTCTCCTTAGTATCTTGGATAGGATCGTGAAAATGAAGAATGCCGCCATGTCGGCTGTCACGATCGTTGAGCCGACGGGTGTGGAAAAGAGTATCGAGGCAAGGAGTCCCGAGGCCGCGCAGACCACAGAGATCACCGCCGAGCAGATTATAACGCCTTTGAAGCTCTTGAACAGCCGCATAGCCGAAAGCGCCGGAAAGATGATAAGCGCCGAGATCAGCAGCGAGCCCACAAGATTCATTGCCAGCACCACGATCAGCGCCGTGATGACCGCGATCAGCAGATTGTAGCCGTTGGCCTTCACGCCCGTTGCCTGTGCAAAGCTCTCGTCAAAGGTGACCGCGAAGATCTGCTTGTAGAATATCAGGAACACCGCAATGACCGCCGCCGCAAGTCCTACCGACAGCCATACCTCGCTGAGAGTAAGGGTCAGTATCGAGGTGGAGCCGAACAGGGTACTGCAAACGTCACCGGTGACGTTTGCCGAGGCCGAGAACATATTTATCAGCATATAGCCTGCCGCCAGGGAGCCCACCGAGATCATCGCAAGAGCGGCGTCGCCCTTGATCTTGGTGTTCTGACCCGTCCGGAGCAGCAGTATCGCCGCTATCAGCGTAATGGGCAGGACTATGACCATGCTGTTGGTCTTTTCTATCGTTTCGGAGAGCCAGCGGGCGAAGCCGTTGTCTCCCGAAGCTACCTGCTTGATCGTAACATCCGTCACCGTGGCTACCGACATCGCCCCGAAGGCAACGTGAGAAAGTCCGTCTCCGATGAAGGAGAACCGTTTCAGCACCAGCGTTACGCCCAGCAGCGACGAGCAGAGCGCGATCAGCAGTCCCACGATGAAAGCGTATCTCACCAGCGGGAACTCGAAGTAGTAAAGTATCTTATCTATCACTCCGCTCACCCCGCTTTACATATTTGTATATCGCAGCCCCCGCGCCAAAAGCCAGTATGCCCGCTCCCGCGGCGGCAGCGGCGGCAGTCTTTGCGGAGACACCGCTTTTCTCTTCGGCAGAAGTTTCTTCGGCAGTATCGGCAGCCGTTTCCCCGGCGGGATGACCGTCGTGTCCTGTCTCGGTTATCAGGAAGCTTCGGCCCAGACGGCTGTTAAGATAAGCGTCCTTCGTGCCGAAGAACAGCTGCTCCTTGCTGCCGATGTGGAGTATATGCGAGGCGTAGCGCACCGCAGAAACGTCGTGAGAGACCATTATCATAGTCACGCCGCTGCGGTTCAGATCCGCGATAAGCTCGTAAAGATCGGCCTGCGCCCGGGGATCGAGCCCCGTCACCGGCTCGTCCAGCAGGAGTATCCTGCTTGTGGCGCAAAGGGCTCTCGCAAGAAGAACTCTCTGCTGCTGACCGCCGGAAAGTTCTCTGTAGCAGCGTCCCGCAAGCTCGCTGATACCCAGCCTTGCCATGTTTTCGTCGGCAAGGGCTTTTTCTTCCTTATTATAGAAGGGCCTCAGCTTCGCCCTGCGGATGCAGCCCGAGCGGACGATCTCCCTCACCGAGGCGGGGAAGTCCTTCTGCACCACCGTCTGCTGGGGAAGATACCCCACGCCGTCGGCTATCTCCTCGCTGCGGACTATCTCTCCAGACATTGCGGGGATAAGTCCCAGCAGCGCCTTGACAAGGGTGCTCTTTCCCGAGCCGTTCTCTCCGAGGATGCACAGATAGTCGCCTTTTGAAACGGCGAAATGCAGTCCCTCGATGACGGGGATGCCCTCGTAGCCGAGGGTCACGTTTTTACAAATCAGCTGCTCAGACATTTTGCTGCTCCTGTTCCGTAGGTTTAGGCGACCGTTTCTTTCAGCACCTCGTAGTTCTTCTGCATTATGGAAAGATAGGTCTCGCCGTTTTTGACTCTGTCGGCGTTCACCGACTGTATGGAATCGAGGGTGACGATCTTTGCGTCCTTGGACTTGGTGCTGTCGATTATCGCCTGGGCGATCCTGCCGTCGCCGCTCTCGATCTTGTAGATGTTCTTGGCTCCCAGTTCGTCCGCCTTGGCTGCCAGGAAGGTGATCGTCTCAAAGCTTGCCTCGGTCTCCGCCGAACAGCCCACGAAGGCGGCATAGTAATCAAAGCCGTAATCCTCGGTGAAATAGCGGAAGGGGAAACGGTCCCCGAAGATAAGGGTCTTGTTCTTTGCTCCGTCAGCCAGCGACTTGAATTGACTGTCAAGGGCATTCAGCTTCTCGCGATAGGCGGAAAGGTTCCCCGAAACAGTGTCCTTACCCTCCTTGTCCAGCTCGGAAAGCTCGGATGCCAGCAGATCGCAGACCGTTCCCGCATTTTTCAGCGAGAGCCAGATATGCTCGTCGTACTCGGGAGCCTCGGAATGCTCCGAATGCTCGTCATGATGCTCCCCAGACTCTTCCTCGTGATCGTGGCCGTGCTCCTCCTCGGCCTGCATACCTTCCTTGACTTCTTCGGTCTTGGCGGCGGAGCCGATAGTTTTCAGCAGCGATACTGCCTTCATATTCTTGTTGGAAGCACCCGCGATTGCATCCTCGGCCCACTTGTCGGATTCTCCTCCGACGTATACGAAAAGGTCGCATCCCGAGATGCGGAGGACGTCGTCGGCGGTGGGCTGGAAGGAATGCATATCCGTACCCTTGTCCAGCAGATAGGTTATCTCAAATTTGTCCTCTCTGCCCTTTGTCAGCTCACGCACCCAGTCGTAAGCGGGGAAATTCTGGCAGACCACCTGTATCTTGTTGGGATCCCCGGCGAAGGACGAAGCCATAGGCGAAGCGCTCTCTCCGCTCCCGCAGGATGCCGTTCCCAAAGCCACCGCTCCGCAGAGCAGGGCCGCTATCGTTTTTCGAAAGTTCATTGTATTATACCTCCTGATCTTTGACTGTGTTTACCCGTATCCGTGACCGGCAGCGTCAATCAAGAAGCAAGACCTTCAAAGAGATCAGAGTATCACATTTTATATTGCTGCGCTTGGGCTTTACCGTCAGTATGACAGCGGCGGCGCAGATCACCGCGAACACCGCGCCCGTACCTACCGCGCCGGAGCGGAGCATATTCTCGCAGGCGCTGAGCTGAGCGCAGACTGCACACTCCTCGCCGCAGCAGTCGTGGACGGCATGAACGGCCTCAAAGACCGCCGAACCGAAGACCGTCAGCGCGAAGATCACCGCCAACAGGGCGGCTGTTCTTTTTATCCTTACGTTCATTATGCTTTGCCTTTCCGTTTCACGACCTGCATTTCCCGCAGACGCCGGTAATGACCATTCCCGTGTCAATGGAGAATCCCTCGTCCTCAAGAAGGCTCTCGGTGAGCTTCTCCGAAGCTTCGTGATCCATATGCAGAAGCTCTCCGCAGACCCGGCATTTCAGATGCAGATGCTCGGCACAGTCATCGCTGTCGGTGAGCTGATAGACGAACTCCCGTCCGATGCCGTTGACCGTCCGCTTGACGCGGCCCTCAGCCACAAGCTCCTTTATTATACGGTAGGCTGTGCTTTCCGAGGGCGCCTTGGGACACTCGGGGTCGTTTTTCATCTCGCTGACGATCTCGGAAACAGTCAGCGCCCGGGAGCTGTTCCGCTCAAGAAAGCTGATGATCCGCTCGTGCGCGGCAGTTTTGTATTTAGCCATATCCGCCCTCCTTTTGAATTTGACAGTAACTCTCAATTTCGCATTATAGCACAGCCGAAAATAAATGTCAACCTCGTTTTTCCGTTCTTTACAATTTGTTCACATTGCGGCGTAGCAAGCTGTTGAATTTTGCCGTTATATATGATATAATAGTATACGGATGAAAAATGTCATTTATGAACGGAGGTAATCACTATGGTAAAATTCGGTATCATCGGCGCGGGAGGCATTTCGGCGGCCTTCGCAAAGGCGGCAGCTGTCACCGAGGGCGTTCAGATCGCCGCAGTTGCGGCTCAGGATATGAAACGGGCCCAGCGCTTTGCGGCGGAGCACCGCATCCCTCACGCCTTCGGCAACTATGCTCAGATCCTCTCGGACAGGGCCGTGGATGCGGTATACATCGGCAACACCACAAATTTTCACTACAACTGCATCAAGATGTGCCTTGCCGCCGGGAAGCACGTCCTCTGCGAAAAAGCAATGGTCGAGACCGAAGCCAAGGCCCAGGAATGCTTTGACTTAGCCAGGGGCAAGGGGCTGTTCCTTATGGAGGCTATGTGGTCCCGGTTCCTGCCGAAAACTCAGAAGGTGCGGGATTGGGTCCTGGGCGGACGCATCGGGAACGTCACCGGCGTTCAGGCGACAATCGGCGGATGTTTCGACAAGGACCCCGGCAACCGCTTCTACTCTCCGGCGCTCGGCGGCGGAGCTATGTACGACCTGGGAGTTTATCCCATCGAGCTGATCCCATATTTCACGGGACTGGACATCACCGCTTATTCGGCGAAGGTGATCCGTGCCGCCACCGGTGTGGACGAGAGCATCAGCCTTACTCTCGACCTTGAAGGCACTCCCGCCCACGCAATGATAAGCTTCAACGCCGCCCTTCCCGGGGACTGCTGGATCTACGGAGAGAACGGCTGTATCAAGATCCCGCATTTCCATTGGGGAAGCGAAGCCGTCCTTTACGGCCCGGATATGAAAGAGACCGAGCATTTCTCTCAGCCCGAGGAAAACGGTATGCGCTTTGAGATAGCCGAAGCCGTTCATTGCATCACCGAGCAGTACAGCACCAGCGACATCGCCACCCCGGAAATGACGATCACGGCCTGCCGCATCTACGACAGCGTGCTGGGCAAAAAGAAAGACTGACATCTATTGACATTTAAAAACAGTATGATATAATTGATATAATGGATCATTATGGGCGTCCACGCCCGCTCAGTATACTGTAAGAAGGATGACATCAATGAAGAAACTGCTGTTCGTATTCAATCCCCACTCAGGCAAGGGGCTTATCAAAAACAATCTCTGCGATATAATCAACATCTTCACCCGCGGCGGCTATGAGGTCACGGCTTATCCCACTCAAGCCAAAAACGACGGCATGAACAAGATCAAAAACGACGGCAACAGATACGACGTTATCGTGGTCTCCGGCGGTGACGGCACTCTCAGCGAGGCCGTCAAGGGAATGATGGCAATGGGCAGCAAGGTGCCTCTTGGCTACATCCCCGCGGGTTCCACCAACGACTTCGCCTCCAGCATGGATATCCCGAAGGATATGCGCCGTGCCGCAAGAGCTATCGTCAAGGGCGTGACCTTCGACTACGATGTGGGCGAGTTCAACGGGGAGTATTATGTCTATGTGGCGGCCTTCGGAGTTTTCACCGACCTCACCTACGAGACCTCTCAGAAATGGAAAAACCGCATCGGCTATATGGCCTATGTCGGCGAGGCCATCAAGCGTCTGCCTACCTATACGGGGCATAAGCTGAAGGTGGAGTACGACGGCGGCTCGGTGGAAGGCAGCTTCATCCTCGGGCTGATAACCAACACCACCTCTGTGGGCGGACTGCGGCGGCTCATCGCAGACGGCGTTTCCTTTGACGACGGGCTTTTTGAAGTCACGCTGGTAAAGACCCCCTCGGGACCGCTGGCGCTTCAAAGTCTGCTTCGGGAGGCGGCACTGAACAAGCTCTCCGAGAAGAATTTCGTCACCTTCCGCACCTCAAAACTGACTATGACCTTTGAAGAGGATATGTCCTGGACTTTGGACGGCGAAGCGGGCGGCATCCACAGGACGGTTTCGATACGCAATCACAAGCAGGCCGTCAGCTTCATAATCATGCCCGATGACAAGACCGCCGAGCAGCAGCTGGTCCACGCTCTCGACGACAAGAAGAACGGCAGCGAGGAAAAACAGGATGAAAATTGATCTGAAAAAGCTGGTCATATCCCTGCTGCTGTGGACGGCCCTCAACGCGGGGCTTGTGGTACTGTTTGAAACAGCCGTCGGCAGCGTCGCCGCAGAGGTCATAGCCTCCACGGCGTTTTCCCTGCTTTGGGTGCTGTTCGCGGTGATATTCTGCCGTAAGGCCGAGGCCTCGGAGGAGTAAATGTATATCTGTCCGATATGTAAAAAGAGGCTGAAACTGTCCGAAAAATCGTACATTTGCCAAAATCGGCACTGCTTTGACATCGCGGCGAAGGGCTATGTCAACCTGCTGACCACCAAAGGGCGGGACCCTTCCAAAGCAGGCGACGACAAGCTGATGCTCCGCTCCCGGACGGATTTTCTCGACTCGGGAGCCTACGCTCCCCTGGCGGACAGGCTCTGCGAGCTGCTCTCACGGCTGACAAAGGATATGAAACAGCCCTTCATCATCGACAGCGGCTGCGGAGAAGGCTATTACACCGTAAGGCTGGCCCGGGCGATCCCCAAAGCGGCAGTGTACGGCATCGAACTGTCGAAGAACGGCGCTGCTCACGCGGCCTCCCGTGCGAGAGCCGCGGACTGCGGGAATGTTAAATTTGCGGCGGCATCGGCCTTCGCCCTTCCCTTCCGGGACGGCTTCGCGGATGCGGTCATATCCGTGTTCGCGCCGGTGTCCAACGACGAATATTCACGGGTGCTGAGGCCGGGCGGGAGGCTTATAATCGTCTCCCCCACCGAACGGCACCTTTTCGGGCTGAAAGCCCTGCTCTACGACGAGCCCTACGAAAACAAGCCAAATCATTACAGCCTGCGCTGCTTCGGGCTTGAAGAAGAACAGCGCCTGGAATACACCTTCACTCTCACCACCGACAAGCAGGCCGCCGACCTTTTCGCAATGACGCCCTACTATTACAAGACCTCCCCGGAGGCGAAAGAGCGTCTGAAAGACTGCGCCCCCCTCGACACCGAGGCGGGGTTTCTGATACAGGTATATCGGCGGATCATCTGAATCGGAGCCGTAAAAAATCAGCACAAGGAGAACGTTATGGACAGAATCTTCTGCAAAGGATATACCTGGGGATTTTTCTCGGGGTCGGGCACCTTCCAGACCGAAGAGGCGGAGCGCTCAATGGAGCGGCTGGCTTCCCTGGGACCGGACTGGATCTGCATCCCCGTGAACTGCTTTCAAGAGAACTTTTATTCCCTTACCGTGTTCTCCCTCTTCGGCAGGACTCAGACCGATGAGGATGTGGCCTTCGCGGTGAACAAGGCCAAAAGCCTGGGACTAAAGGTCTGCCTCAAGCCTATGGTGGACTGCCTTGACCGCTCCTGGCGGGCAAGGATAGACTTCCCCCACGAAAACCCCTTCTACCTGGAACGCTGGTTCGCAAGCTATACGCGGTTCATGCTCCACTATGCTAAACTGGCGGAGCGCCTGGGCTGCGAAATGCTCTGCACCGGATGCGAAATGGCGGGTATGGACAAGAACTCCGCCCGCTGTCTCGAAGTCATCGCTGCGGTGCGGAAGGTCTACAGCGGGATCGTGATGCACAACATCAATCACGGTGACGAGCTTCGCTTCGACTGGCTGGGAGCCGTGGACATCATCGGCATCTCGGCTTACTATCCCGTTTCAACCGAGGATGATAACAGCCTTGAAATGATGCGCTCCCGCTGGGCGGAGCATATCGTCAAGGCGGAAAAGTGTCACGAAAAATACGGCCGCCCGGTGATGTTCGCCGAGATAGGCGTCAGAAACGAACACGGATGCACCCGCTATCCCTGGGACTTCCACGACCGTCCCGAAATGCCCTCCGACGAGCAGGAGCAGGCGGATTTCTACGAATCCGCAATGGAAGCCAGCTGGGATAAGCCCTGGTTCAGCGGATACTTCTGGTGGGACTGGAAGGCCAAGCTCCCGCCCATAGAAAAGGCTCACGAAAACCGTGATTTCACTGTCTACGGCAAGAAGGCCGAAGAAGTGCTGAAAAGGTGGTACACCAAATAAAACGGGGATGACTGTCCCCGTTAAGAGAAAGGCGGTGAGGATATGGCTATCAGAAAGGATAAAGATTACGTCATCGACGTTGCGAAACAGCACAAGTATCGCAACCAGTCGGAGGAGTATCACAAGAAGTATCTCAAATGGCGCACGGACCCGAAAAACCCCTTCGGCTACACCTTTGTCCACGACAGCCGCATCCGCACCTATGTTGACGGCGAGGGCTTCATCGAGGAGACCGCCGAGACAAACGAGCGCACGGCGCTGAAAAACTGCTACCGCGTCATGGCGGCGGCCCTGCTTATCATGATCGCCGTGGCATTTGTACGCTATCTTGTCATGGCGCTGGTATTCGGCATCTCCTATGCAGGAAGGACTTATCACTCGGAGCTTTCGACGGACGGCTTCACGCTGTCGCCGAATGCCGCTTATGTTATGCTGATACTGAACGTGCTGGAGTATCTGCTGCCGATAATCTTCCTGAAATCTGCCACCCGTATGCCCACGAAGATCGCTGTTCCTCTCCGCAGGAGCCAGAAGGTCTCCACGGTCAGCTCGGTGGTGATGATGCTTGTCATTATGGCGATCGGAAGAGTCGTCAACAATATTCTGGCAAAGGTTCTCAATTATGTCAGCATAGATATTCCCTACTACGACTATATCAAGGTCTCCTCGCCCACCGCCGAACTTATCTGCGGACTGGGCCAGCACGTTCTGATCGCGGTGCTTACCGAGATCATCCTGCGGGGGTATCTGTTACAGATGATGCGCCAGTTCGGCGACGAATTCGCGGTGTTCATCACTGCCCTTGCGGGCAGCATGATGCTCTACGACCTTACTCAGGCAGGATATATGTTCTGCGTCGGGATCTACACCGGCACCGTCACCTTGCGCTCGGGCTCCATAAAGAACGCCTGCATAATGCGGATAATCGCACGGTATCTGAACTATATACTGACATTCATCTCAAGCCTTGTGGGAGTATACCGGGGCACCGTGATCGACCTCACAGCCTGCGGAGTGATACTGATGCTGGCGATACCCGTTTATATCAAGCTGGTAAAGCGCCGCAGGTGGAGCTTTGACGTCAGCAGCGCCGAGACCTCGATCTCCCGCGGCGAAAAATTTAGAATGATGACTACCTCTCCCATTTTCTGGGGCTGGCTGCTGTCTGCGGTGGGGATGTCCGTGCTGCTGCTGAGGATAATCTGATGAACGACGAGTTTTATATGAAAAGAGCCTTAGAGCTTGCCGCTCTCGCTGCCGCTCAGGGAGAAGTCCCCGTGGGGGCAGTGGTGGTGAAGCAGTCCACCGGGGAGATAGTGGGCGAGGGCTACAACCGCCGTGAAACGGACAAAACCCCTCTTGCTCACGCGGAGATCATCGCGATAAACGAAGCCAGCCGCCGCCTCGGAGGCTGGAGACTGGTTGACTGCGCTCTCTACGTCACGCTGGAGCCCTGCCCCATGTGCGCGGGAGCAGTCATAAACTCCCGGGTGGAACGGCTGGTCTACGGAGCCTCCGATCCCAAAGCCGGAAGCTGCGGCTCGGTGACGGACCTGTTCTCCTATCCCTACAACCACATCCCGCCCATTGAGCGGGGCATCCTCGCCGAAGAATGCGCATCAGTGCTGACGGAGTTTTTCAGACAGCTGCGGGAGAGGAAAAATGCTCTGAAAAATATTTCTCAGATCACGGATCGGTGATTGACATTTTATAAGAAACGTAGTATAATATAGTAGACGGCAAAGATGTTCTGACGGTTCCCGCTCGCGAGCGGTCTGTGTCGGAGATCCGATGTCGTCTGCTGAAAATAATATACCGACAAACAATGTGAGGTGAAAATAATGACAGGCAGTGACAGCTGCGACTCATGCGGGCGATGGCGAAGCATTTCATATGTATACTATCCCGGGGAGCGGCGAATGCTGCGTCCTCTTGTTTGCCGATAGTATAAAATCCATGAAATAAGCCAAAGCCCTCGGAGCCGCCTTGCCCGGGGGCTTTTTCGTCCGTTTCAAACTATATGAAACGGAGTGATAAGCAATGAACGAGACTACGATCAACGAAAGGCCGGAATACGTTGAAGAGATAATAAAGCTGATAAAAGGCAACGATTCCCCCAAGACCCTTTCCGAAAAACTGAAGGACTACCACGGCAGCGACCTTGCCGACGCGCTGGAGCAGCTCTCCTCTGCCGAGAGGAGAAAGCTCTTTAGGATATGTCCCGCCGCGCTGGTGGCCGAGGCCTTTGAGTACCTCGACGAAGAAGCGGCAGGCGCCTGCCTTGACGAAATGGACATCAAGCGGGCCGCCGCGGTCATCTCCGGGCTGGAGACCGACACCGCCTCCGCCGTATTGCATACCGTCCCCAAGGAAAAACGTCTGCTGATGATCGACGAGCTTCCCGAGGACGTTAAAAACGAGATAAGGCTCATTGCCTCCTTCGACGAGGACGAGATCGGCAGCAGGATGACCACAAACTGTATCGTCATCCGGGAGAACCTTTCCGTTAAGGAGGCTATGAACGAGCTGGTCCGCCAAGCCGAGGACAACGACAACATCTCCACCATTTTCGTCACCGACGAAAACGAGGAATTCTTCGGCGCCATCGATTTAAAGGACTTGATAACCGCCCGAAGCTCCGCCAAACTCACGGACCTTATCGCCACCAGCTTCCCTTACGTCTACGCTCAGGAGAGCATCGACGACTGTATCGAAAAGCTGAAGGACTATTCCGAGGATTCTATCCCGGTCCTGGATAACAACAGCCGTCTGCTGGGCGTCATCACCGCCCGGAGCGTCATCGAAGTCGTTGACGACGAAATGGGCGAGGACTATGCCCGTCTCGCCGGTCTGACCGCAGAAGAGGATCTGAACGAACCCCTCCGTGAGAGCATGAAAAAGCGCCTGCCCTGGCTGCTGATACTCCTCGGCTTGGGTATGCTGGTGTCCAGCGTGGTGGGCGTGTTCGAGCAGGTCATCGCACAGCTGACCATAATCATGGCATTCCAGTCGCTGATACTGGACATGGCCGGAAACGTGGGAACTCAGTCCCTGGCGGTGACTATCCGGGTGCTTATGGACGAAAACCTCACCTTCCGACAGAAGGCGCACCTTGTCACCAAGGAAATGCGGGTGGGACTCTTCAACGGCATACTGCTGGGTTCGGTCTCCTTCCTGTTTGTGGGGCTGTATATCCACTTCTTCAAGCAAAAGGCTTTGGGCTTTTCCTTTGCGGTCTCGGGATGCATAGGCATCTCGCTGATACTGGCAATGCTGATCTCCAGCGCCGTAGGCACGCTGATACCTCTGTTCTTCAAGAAGATCAAGGTGGACCCCGCCGTGGCCTCCGGCCCGCTGATAACCACCGTCAACGACCTTGTGGCGGTAGTTACCTACTACGGTCTGAGCGGGTTCCTTCTGATAGGCGTTTTCGGTTTCGCCTAAAAAGCAGAGGACGTTCCTGCATAAGAAAAATACCCGTTCGGGTGCCGAACAGTTCGGCTCCGAACGGGTATTTGCTTTGTCTGTTACGAGAGGAAGTAATTCCACATATCCTCGTGGATAGCGTCCGCGGCGCGGGCAATATCCATAAGACGTCCCGCGTTGACGCGGTTGGTGAAGCTGATAAGCACATAGGGATGCTCCGCTTCGACTACTGCCGTATCGTGGTGATAGGTCTCGGTCCAGCCGCACTTGGAATATACGGTGTACTTGTTGCCGATGCCCCTGCGGAAGTTGGAAGCGCAGGTGTGAGCCATGCTGTATCGCATCCAGTCGCCGTACTTGCCGGTGCTGAAATATTCGTACATTTTGAGCCATTCCTTTGCGGAATCGGTGGCGCAGATGTAGCCCCAGCGGTCATAGTAATTCATGGATACCCGGCATCCCAGGGAGCTTATGAACCTGTTATAGCCGTCGATGCCGAACTGGCGCTGGAGCATATACAGGCCGATGTTGTCGCTGTAATCGAATATCGTCTGGAAGATCTCACGGAGAGTCAGCACCCTGCCGTAATTGTAGGTCTGGATGATGCCGGAGCCGCTGTGATAGTCCTCCGGGGAATAGGTCATGGTAGTATCCAGAGTGGGCCAGCCGTCCTCCATTTCATAGAGGGAGTAGAGCATGAAAGGCATCTTTACGGTGCTGGCTGTTCCCATGTAATACTTGCCGTTGCTGGCGATCAGCGTACCGCTGTCCATATCCAGCATAGCGAAGGAAACAACGCCTCCCAGCTTGGTGAGCTGGTAGTTCAGATTATTTTTAAGATACTGGGGGATCACATAGCCGTGGCCGTTATCCACGGTGATATCGGAAACCGACTGATAAGCGTCGAGGATGCTGTTATAGGACTTGTTCTCGAAGACTCTTACCTTTGCGCCGGCAGGATATTTGCTCTTAGCTACTGCCGTACCGTATTTCGAGATAGCCTTGACCTTGATCTTGCACCGTGTCCCCACCGGGAGCTTTGAAGTGGTATATGTGCGGGTCTTGGAGTCTACGGTGGCAAGGGTCACGGGGTTGTTCCCGTTGAGGTCGGTATAATAGACCTCGTAGCCTGTGGCCTTGCTGACCGCCTTCCATTCAACGGTGACCTTTCCGAGGCGGGCATTTGCCTTGATGCCTTTCACCACCGAGCAGGCGGCTGTAGCTTTATAGGACGTGAGCGCCCCGTGGAACACCGTGTCTGAACCCGGAACGGTCCTTATTGCTCTGATCTTATAGGTGTTCTTCTGTCCGGGAGTGCGGTCGGTGACGGTATACTTAGTTGTATTCACCGTCGCGATGATCTCGTACTTCTTGGTATCGGGGGACCACCTCAGCACCTCGTACTTCATAGCGCCCTTGACCTTGTTCCAAGTGAGGGTATAGCCCTTTTCATTGGCCGAAGTCTGCTTTATGCCGGTAACGGCGGCAGGGTCGGTAGTGGCGTAAGCCGTGGTCCAGGAGCCGTAGAACTTTCTCCCGCCCACGGTCCTCCAGGCGCGCAGGCGCATCCTGTACTGAGTACCGGCGGTGAAGGCGTTGTTTTCATACTTATAGTAGGTCTTCCCCGCAGCGATGTTCTTTGTGCCGGTCCAGGCCTTTTTGCTTTCGTCGTAATACTGGAGCTGATAGCCTCCGGCATCCTTCACGCTGTTCCAGCGCATACAGATGATATGGATGTTGGCATCAGAGCAGCGCAGGCCGGTGGGCTGCATGACCTCGGGAGCGGTGATCTCAAAGGTCAGTTCGGCGGTGCCGGTGAACTCTCCGATGCCGGTGACGGTTATCTTTCCTTTGCCGACATTGACGTTGCTGCTGTAATCAAGGGTGAGATCCTCACCGATGACGAGTTCCCGGTCCTTATAGGTCGCAGTAACGGCGGGCTTTATTGCCTGCCCGGTATACTCCGTCTTCTCCGCATAGCTGAATGACGCTTCACCGATGTCGGTCAGTTCGGGCTCTTCGTTTTCTCCGCCCTCTTCGACAGCAACGGCCTGCTGCCCGCCGGGCTCTTCCTGAGCGGCAGCAAAAGCGCTGAAAGACGCTGTCCCGCAGACAAGCATCACCGCCGAGATAAAAGCGATCAGGCTTCTTGACTTTAACTTCAATTATAGACCTCCTTACTGTTTGATCCGTTAAACGTTCAAAAATATGATATTTCCATTATAACAGAACGGCGCTCATCCGTCAAGTGGCGGAAGTCATCTTTTTTCCCATTCTATGCTGCATGAAGCGACGTTTTTCCCTTCACGGGTGATGAAGAACTGCTCCGGGCCTTCGCCGCCCAGCTTTTCGATGTCCAGGACCTCCCCTTCGTAGGACTGTCCGAGGTAGTGCATTTCAAGGCGGGATATCCTCTGCTCGGTGAAATGCTTGGCGGGATAGCGGTTGAGGATGAACTTCACATACTCCACGTTATTGCAGTGTCCGCAGTAATCAAGGTTCATGGTGCGGACGGTGATGCTCTCCTGCTTCTGCGGAGCCGTCTTGGAAAAGCGGAAGAAATCCAGTCCCTCCAAAGGCTGGGGATGTTCCATTTCAATACGGAAGCCGAGGCTGTCCGGTCTGCGGATGCGGCCTGTTTCCAGGTCGAGGGCGCAGATCTCCACCCTTGCGGAGAAAAGGGGCTCGCCGTTTTTGTCTATGGCTTCAAAGTCGATAAACAGCCGCAGCTGGGAATGCTTGGAAATAAAACAGCGGAAGGAGAACTCCTCCAGCCACTCGGGGCATCGCCGGATGCGGACCGTGTTCTTGGAGATCACCCACATAGCGCCGTACTCCCTCATAGCGGTAACACCGTCGATGTGCATACTTCCCAGCAGCTCGGTGAGGCCGTCCTCGATAAGCTCCAGCACCGAGATCACCGAAAGCTTTACCTCCGGGTCGCACTGGCTGCCTCTGACATATTCGTTCTTTGTATAGATCATACTGTCCCTCCGAAATACAAACTGATACTATTATAACATAAAAGCGGAAACAAATCAAGAGCGGGACCTTCACTATTTCTGCGTTCCCACTTGCAAAGCCAGGAGGGATATGGTATAATATATGTTATAATGTAGGAACAGGAGCATCAAGGCTATGATAATTCTCGGCATCGACCCGGGCTATGCGATAATCGGCTACGGAGCCGTGGAGTGCGTCAGCGGACATTTCACGCTGCTGAAATGCGGCAGGATAACCACCGACGCGGGCACTCCCTTTGACAGGCGGCTGAAGATCATCTACGACGATATGTGCGACATCGTAAGGCTCTTCAAGCCGGATCAGGTGAGCATCGAAAAGCTGTTCTTCAACAACAACCAAAAGACGGCTATCGACGTAGCCCAGGCCCGTGGCGTGACGCTGCTGCCGGCGATCTCGGCGGGAGTGCCGATCTTTGAATACACTCCCTTGCAGGTCAAAAGTTCCATAGTGGGATACGGCCGTGCGGAAAAGCATCAGGTGCAGGAAATGGTGAAGAATATGCTTCATCTGACGGACATCATCAAGCCGGACGACACGGCGGACGCGGTAGCGCTGGCAATAACCCACGGGCTCTCTCTCGGCAGGCGGGAGCTGGAAAAGAACAACAGGATAGGATAACATACAGAGGGTGATAAAATGATATATTCGGTATCGGGAAAGCTTATACACACGGACTCGGAGCTGGCAGTAGTGGAATGCGGCGGGGTAGGCTACGCCTGCCGGACAAGTCTTTCCACGCTCCAGCGCATCTCCGGGAAGGAAGAAGTGACTTTGCTCACGCATCTTTCGGTGCGCGAGGACGGCATAGAGCTTTTCGGCTTCGCGGACGCGGAGGAGCTGCGCAGCTTCAAGCTGCTGATCTCGGTCTCCGGAGTGGGGCCGAAGGCGGCTATCTCCATCCTCTCATCCATGACGCCGCAGCAGTTTGCTCTGGCTGTCGCCACGGGGGACGACAAGAGCTTCACGCAGGTCAAGGGCATCGGCAAAAAGACTGCCGAGCGCATCTGTCTGGAGCTTCGGGACAAGGTGGCGGGGCAGACGGTCTCCGTCCGGGGACAGAAGGCCATTGCCGCTCCCATCGGCGGCGGAAGCATAGGCGAAGCTATAACCGCTTTGGAAGTCCTTGGCTACTCTGCCGCCGAGGCGGCGGGAGCCGTTTCCAAGCTGGACCCCTCCCTTTCGGTGGAGGAGCTTATCAAGGGCGCCCTAAAGGGGCTGGCGAAATACTGACTTCGGCCGGAAGCCGTTTTGGTGAGATATGGATAAAAAGTTCAAAGGGGACATCCCCGGACAGCGGGAGGGCTTCGGCAGGCCCGGGAGGCTCCGCGGGTTTGACTACGGCACTTCGGCGCTGTATTATGTGACAATGATAACGCGGAAAGGAGCCTGCATTCTTTGGGATTGGCGGAGCGTATTGGCGGCTATCAGCCGCCAATACAACGAACCATTTGAAGGACCGATCCTCTCCGAATGCGGGCAGACGGTGAAGCATTTCATTGAACAGATCGAATTCCACTACGCCGGGATAAAAGTGGAGGAACTGACAGTCATGCCGAATCATGTGCATATGCTGATCCGCTTCGGCGTATACTCCCCTTCCGGGCGGCTGATAGCCGCCCAAACAAACCTTCCAACCGTGATCCAGCAAATGAAGCAGGCCGTGACCAAGCATCTCGGCACCGCGATCTGGGCAAGGACCTATATCGACCGCATCGTCCGAAGCGAGAAAGAGGCCGATGAACTGGCGCAGTACATAAGAAACAATTCCCGTTACTGGACAAAGGACAGCCTCTGTCCGAAGATACCCGAGGACCGGGAGTACGAATGGATGACCATACTGAAAGAATAACGGAGAACAGAAATGATTGAAAACAGCGATTTTGATTTTGACAACAGATACGTCTCGCCGGAGCCCATACGCTCGGACGAGGGGGACGACTTCGAGGTCACTCTGCGGCCCAAGACCCTGTCGGAGTATATCGGACAGGACAAGGTCAAGGAGAATATGTCGGTGTATATACAAGCCGCAAAGAAAAGAGGCGACAGCCTCGACCATATCCTGCTCTACGGCCCCCCGGGCCTGGGCAAGACTACCCTCTCCACGATCATAGCCCACGAAATGGGCGTAAATATCCGCACCACCTCGGGCCCCGCCATCGAAAAGCCCGGAGACCTGGCCGCTATACTCACCAATCTCGAGAAGGGTGACGTGCTGTTCATCGACGAGATACACAGGCTTTCAAGACAGGTGGAGGAGGTGCTCTATCCCGCGCTGGAGGACTACGCCCTTGACATAATCATGGGCAAGGGTCCCGCCGCAAGAAGCATCCGCATCGAACTGAACAAGTTCACCCTGATAGGCGCCACCACCCGCTCGGGACAGCTTTCCGCTCCGCTGAGAGACCGCTTCGGCGTCATCGAAAGGCTGGAGCTCTATACCCCCGAACAGCTCTGCGAGATAATCATGCGCTCAGCGATGATACTCGGCGTTCCCTGCGATAAGGAAGGCGCAATGGAACTGGCCTCACGGTCAAGAGGCACTCCCCGTATCGCCAACAGGTTTCTGAAGCGCGTCCGTGACTTCGCCGACGTTATGGGTGACGGACGCATCACCAAGGAAATAGCCAAGCTGTCTTTGGATAAGCTGGATATAGACGAGCTGGGTCTGGACAAAATGGACAGGCGTATGCTGGAAATGATAATCAAAGGCTACGGCGGCGGCCCGGTGGGTCTGGAAACTATCGCCTCGGCAATCGGCGAGGAGGCCGTCACCCTGGAGGACGTCTGCGAGCCCTACCTGATGCAGCTGGGATTTATCTCCCGGACCCCGAGAGGACGCTGCGCCACAATGCTTGCCTATAAGCACCTGGGTATACTGAAGGACGGTCAGACTATGCTATGAAAACATTTTTCAGACTTTTCGGAGACCATTGGTTCGGACTGTGGTTCCCCGCTTTGATCCTGTTTGCAGTGCAGGAGATACCATATATGCTGATGCCTCTTTTCAAGCCGGACCCCAACCCCATAATGAACCTGCCGGAGCATTACAAGCCCCTTGCCGTGGCTGAGGGCATCCTCGGGTCGGCCTGCATCGCGCTGATGTTCCTTGTCGTAAACAAGAACACTTCCGTTTTCGGCATCGGAGACGGCGCCCAAAAGGTTTTCTTCATACTGGCCTGCGCGGTGCTGACGGCCAATTTCATCGGCTGGGGGATATACTTCGCCGGAACGAGGACCCCGGCGGTTATGCTGATATTCATCGTGGCTATGCCGCCCCTCTACTACCTGTTCATCGGGCTGTGGCGTCAGAATTACATCCTCGCCGGGACGGCGGCTGTGTTCCTCTGCGTCCACTTCACCCACGTTTATCTGAATCTGCACGCGGAATGACGTTTCAAGCAGAAAAACGATAATTTAATAATTTCCTCTTGATTTTAACGCATTAATGTGCTATAATAAATTCTTAGCAGCAAAAAACTAACGGCCGGAGGCGATAGATATGAAAATGAAGGCTTGCGAAGCCATGGTGGAATGTCTTAAAGCGGAGAATATCAAGGTCGTCTTCGGGTACCCCGGAGCGGCTATCTGCCCCTTTTATGACGCCCTTATGGATTCGGGGATAAAGCACGTTCTGGTGCGGCACGAGGCCAATGCAGGCCACGAGGCCAGCGGTATGGCAAGGATCACCGGAAGACCGGCGGTCTGCGTCGTTACTTCGGGGCCGGGAGCGGTGAATCTGATAACCGCTATCGCCACCGCCTACGCGGATTCGATACCAATAGTCTGTATCACCGGGCAGGTAAATACCGATCAGATCGGCTCGGACGTTTTCCAGGAGGCCGATATCACCGGCGCGGCAGAGCCCTTCGTCAAGCACAGCTACCTTGTCAAGGACCCGCGTGACATCCCGAGGGTGTTTAAAGAGGCCTTCTACATCGCGGGTTCCGGCAGACCAGGCCCCGTACTTATAGATATGCCTATGGACGTTCAGAGGGCGGAGATAGATTTCAAGTACCCCAAGAGCGTTGACATAAGAAGCTACAGGCCCACCCTTACCGGCAACGCCTTCCAGGTGAAGCGGGTAATGGCGGAGCTGGAAAAGGCCAAAAAGCCCCTTATCTGCATCGGCGGAGGCGTGTTCGCCGCCGGCGCTCAGGAAGAGGTCGTAAAGCTGGCCCACACCATGAATATCCCG
Organism: Ruminococcaceae bacterium FB2012; assembly: GCA_900104495.1. GTDB lineage: Bacteria > Bacillota > Clostridia > Oscillospirales > Ruminococcaceae > FB2012. The sequence continues at coordinate 30,479 of FMXS01000020.1, forward strand.
GTAATCACCACGATGATGGGCATTTCCGTGTTCTCCGACGACGATCCCCTGTTCTTCGGTATGCTGGGGAGCCACGGCGTTCCCGCAGCCAACAAGGCCGTCAATGAATGCGACGTGCTGTTCCTCGTGGGTGCGAGAGTCGGAGACCGGGCAGTGAGAACTCCCCTGGAGCTGGAACAGACCACAAAGATACTTCACATAGACATCGACCCCGCCGAGCTGGGGAAAAACATCCGGGTGGACTTCCCGCTGGTGGGCGACGCGAAAATCGTCCTCGGTCAGCTTCTTGAACGTGCAAAGCCCGCAGACCACAGCGAGTGGCTGGCTCAGCTTGAAGGCTGGCGCATCAAGCGGGAATACGCTCCCGCAAGGGAAGGCACGGTGGTACCGAGACAGTTCATCGAGAAGCTCTCCCGCAGGCTCCCGGACAACACGGTGGTAGTTGCCGACGTGGGACAGAATCAGATCTGGACCGCCACCAGCTTCCGCATCGGACATGGGGGCAGGTTCATGACCTCCGGCGGTATGGGGACTATGGGTTATTCCCTTCCCGCGGCGATAGGCGCCAAGATAGCCGCTCCCGAGCGGCCGGTCATCGCGGTGTGCGGAGACGGCTCCCTTCAGATGTGCATGATGGAGCTGGCAACGGCAGTGCAGAATGACGTCAAGGTCAAGATCGTCGTTATGACCAACAACCGCCTGGGTATGGTGCGCGAGCTTCAGACCAACGGCTATAACGGCCGTGAGATAGGCGTGTTCCTGGACGGCTCCCCGGATTTCATCAAGATAGCCGAGGCCTACGGCATAAAGAGCTGCCGCGTCACCGACGACAAGTCCGCCGAAGAAGCCATAGAGCTGCTGGCAGGATACGACGGCACAGCGCTGGTGGAAGTCATGGTGGACGAGAACGAAAAAACTCTGTAACAAACTCACAGTAAGGAGAGAAATGATATGACAAGAAAGATCCTGGCGGCAGCAGCCGCACTGGTAATGTGCTTCTCTATGGTATCCTGCGGAGATACCGATTCATCCGGCAAGGACAGCAAAAGCGGAGGCGTTTCCCCGTGGGGACAGGCCGGCGGCGATGACGAGGAGTCCGAAAGCAAGGGAACGGAGAAAGAGGAAGAATCCAAGGCTGAGTCCAAGGCTGAGTCCAAGGAAGAAAAGCTCACTCCCGCCGATACCGAAGCGCCCGAGTCCAAGGCCGAAGAGGTAGTCGAGAGCAAGGCCGAAGAGCCCGTGGACAGCCAGGAAGAAGTTCCCCCCCTCATCAACGAGCCGGAGGAAAGCAAGGAAGAAAAAACCGAGTCCGAGGCCGAAGAGATCACTCCTTCGGCAGGAGGCATCACCATAAAGGGTACGGGCTATACCGTCAGCTTCGGCGAAGGCTGGGTGGATATGGCCCAGTATAAGGATCAGATCGGGCAGATGACCGCCGACGCCGCAAAGGATAATTTCGGTTTGGATGCCGGCAGCTTCACGGGCATGGACAGCGTTTGTATGTATAAGCCCAACGGCGGCGAAACGGTCCCGGTGTTCAACGTCATAGCCCCTGTCACCAACGCCCTTTTCAAGAGCGTCACCGTGAGCCAGATGGAGAGCGTGCTGGTAAAATCGCTGGAAACTCAGCTTGCGGGCACCAAGGGCTTCAAGATGGAGAGCAAGGGAATAAAGAAGTACAACGGCGTGGAGTTCCTTGAGCTTTACTCCGAATACGAGCTCCAGGGAACAACTGCCAAGGCAAGACAGTTCTTCGCCTTCTACGGTGACAAGGAATATGTCATCTCCTTCTCGATACCCGGAGATATGTACGATACTATGCTTGACGAGACCGAGAAGGTCATGAAAACGTTCAAGTTCACGGAGGGATAAACAATGAAGCATACGATTTCCGTACTCGTTGAAAACCACAGCGGTGTGCTTTCCCGCATCACGGGACTGTTCTCCCGCCGGGGCTTCAACATCGAGAGCCTGGCCGTAGGTCCTACCCAGGACCCGGAGGTCTCCCGCATAACCATTATCGCCGACGGCGACGAGCATACCGTCGAGCAGATCGAAAAACAGCTCAACAAGCTCATCGAGGTCATCAAGGTAAGGACTTTGGGCAAGGACGAATGCTTCGCCCGGGAGCTGATGATGGTCAAGCTAAACTGCTCTGCCGAGAAGCGCAGCGAGATCATGACCATTGCCGAAATGACCGAGGCCAAGATCGTTGACGTTACCCTTACCACCGTCACCCTGGAGATCTGCGCACGCTACAAGAAGCTGGAGCGCTTCATCGAGATCGTGGCTCCCTACGGCATCATCGAGCTGGTCCGCACCGGAACAATCGCTATCCAGAAGGGCGCGGAAACAATGGACAGAAAAAAGCCCTGACAATATGCTGTCAAATGCATTATGCATTGAAATATTAATTCTTATTGGAGGAATGTTAAAATGGCAAAGATCTTTTATCAGCAGGACTGTGACCTCAACGCTCTTAAGGGCAAAAAGGTCGCTATCATCGGCTACGGTTCCCAGGGTCACGCTCACGCGCTGAACCTGAAGGACAGCGGTGTTGACGTTGTTGTCGGTCTGTACGCAGGCTCCAAGAGCGCTGCCAAGGCCAAGGAGCAGGGCCTGGAGGTCCTCTCCGTTGCAGAGGCTACCAAGGCTGCCGATCTTATCATGATCCTGATCCCCGACGAGAAGCAGGCTGCTCTCTACAAGAGCGACATTGAGCCCAACCTCACCGCAGGCAAGACACTGATGTTCGCTCACGGCTTCAACATCCACTTCGGATGCATCGTTCCGCCCAAGGACGTTAACGTTGTAATGATCGCTCCCAAGGGACCCGGTCACACCGTTCGTTCCGAGTATCAGGCCGGCAAGGGCGTTCCCTGCCTTATCGCTGTTGAGCAGGATGCTACCGGCAACGCTCAGGAGCTGGGCCTGGCTTACGCTCTGGGTATCGGCGGCGCAAGAGCCGGCGTGCTGGAGACCACTTTCCGCACCGAGACCGAGACCGACCTCTTCGGTGAGCAGGCTGTTCTCTGCGGCGGCGTATGCGCTCTGATGCAGGCAGGCTTCGAGACCCTCTGCGAGGCGGGCTATGACGAGAGGAACGCTTACTTCGAGTGCATCCACGAGATGAAGCTGATCGTTGACCTGATCTATCAGTCGGGCTTCGCAGGCATGAGATATTCTATCTCCAACACTGCCGAGTACGGCGACTATGTCACCGGCCCGAAGATCATCACCGAGGAGACCAAGAAGGCTATGAAGAAGGTTCTTGCGGACATTCAGAGCGGTGCCTTCGCCAAGGAGTTCCTGCTTGACATGAGCAGCGCCGGCGGACAGGTTCACTTCAAGGCTATGAGAAAGCTGGCATCCGAGCATCCCTCCGAGAAGGTGGGCGCAGAGATCAGAAAGCTCTACAGCTGGAGCGACGAGGACAAGCTCATAAATAACTAAACATAGCGTTTTTTGGGCACTTCTGCCGGATAACAGCAGGAGTGCCTTTTTATACGCCGGCGCTTTAATGAATAATGAATAATTATGGTATCGCCTTCGGCGATGTTTTTTTCGTCCTGCGGACGCGGAGACATCCGCGGAGAAAGAAAGCCGTCCTCGTTCAGAGGACGGCAAATTCCCGCGCGAAGTGCGCTCCTTAATTATTCATTATTCTTTATTCATTAAGCGAAGCGTAACGCGCTCAGCGGAGCGACTCTATCAGTCCCGTGAGTCCGTCACGCTCGAAGATCTCACGGTAGTAGGAGATCTCTTTTCCGATAAGGCCATCTATGGCCCGCATTCCCAGCAGTTCTACCGGGGCGTTGTCATCGGTGAGGATAAGCTCTCCCGGTTCGTATCTGACAAGCTCAGCGGAAACATCCGTCAGCGCGGAGCGCAGTTCTTCGTCCCGGAGGGCGTTTATGCCCTTGGCAAGATTGGTCATCATCTGCGGATCGTCGGAGGCGAAAAGCTCCCGGTTGGTGGAGCCGGGGACGTCCGCAGTCCAGACTTCGGAAAAGACCGAAGCTATGGTATCGGAGAGATAAGCGTTTATCCCGTCGGGGCTGTCGGAGCGCATATTCATATTCACTACCATTACCCCGCCCTCGTTCAGACTGTCCCGGACGAGAGAAAAGAACTCCTTGGAGGACATCTGAAAGGGTATCGTTATATCCTGGTAGGCGTCCACCATGATGACGTCGAATTTGCGTCCCTCGTCACCCGAACGCAGAGCGTTGAGATAAGCGCGTCCGTCGTAGGTGACCACGTTTATTTTGCTGTCCAAAGCGAAGTATTCGCGGGCAAGGTCGGTGATGCTCTCGTCGATCTCCACGCCCTCGGAGGTCATTTCCGGGAAATACCGGGAGCATTGGGTCGCATAGGTCCCGGTGCCCATTCCGAGGACCAGCAGAGAAGAACTCTCTCCTGCCCGGGACATCAGCGGAGCGGCCATTGCAGTATCGTAGTAAAGCCCCGAGAGCCCGCCGTTTTTCATATACACCGACTGCACGCCGAAAAGCACGTTGGTGGAAAGTACGGCTTTGTCCTTGTCCTCCTTGACCTGTAAATAATTGTAAACGCTCTCCCCTTCAAAGGCAAGAGCTTTCTCCCAGAAGGCAAAGCCGATGGTCGTCCCCGCGATGCAGAAGCCGATGAACAGCACAGTGCAGACTGCCGTTCTTATCTTGCATCTCCCGCAGGAGATGAAATAGACGATGCCCAAAAGCAGAAGAATGCCGGAGAAGATCATAAAGGTCACGGCTGTGCCCACTGCGGGAATGGTGATGAAGGTGGGAGCAAAGGTGCCGATGATACTGCCTATGGTATTGAAAGCCCCGAGAGTGCCTACGGTGCGTCCGTTGTCCTCAAGGCTGTCGGTGGTATATTTCACCAGCGAGGGCGTGACCGTCCCCAGCAGAAAAAGCGGGAACACAAAGATCAGCATACAGGCGAGGAAGGCCGCCCATACGAGGAAGTTGGTGTTCACGGTGACGATCAGCACTCCCGTCACGCCTACGATTATCAGCTTGCCTACAAAGGGAATGGCAGCTATCCACACGGCGGAAAACAGGATGCGCTTATACAGCTTATCGGGGTCCGGGTCTTTATCCGCCCAGCGCCCGCCAAAGTAATTTCCGAGAGCCATAGCGATCATAATTGTGCCGATGATTATGGTCCACACTATCTGCGAGGAGCTGAAATAGGGAGCCAGCAGTCTGCTTGCCCCCAGCTCCACCGCCATAACGGACATCCCCGCGAAAAACTCCGTGAGGTAGAGATAGAGCTTCTTGTTTAAGATCTTAGCCTTGGGCTTTTCCTGATTATCTGCCATATTTTTCCTTTCCGCCCGCATCAGCAGGACAAAAACATCGCCGAAGGCGATACCTTTGTTATTCTTTATTATCCTCAAAGAGTCTCTCCGCCAGTTCCCGCAAGCCGGCGTGTTCCGGGCGGGTGAGTTCCGGGTCGGAAGAAGTTATGCTGTCTGCGGCGGACTGTGCCAGCCGGAGCAGCTCGGTGTCGGAGGACATATCCGCGATCTTCAGAGCCGGAAGGCCGTGCTGACGGCTTCCGAAAAAGTCTCCCGGGCCCCGGAGCTTCAGGTCCTCTTCGGAGACCTTGAAGCCGTCCGGCGTGGAGGATAGTATTTTCAGACGCTTGACGCTTTCCTCTGTGGGATTGTCGGTGACAAGGATGCAGCTGCTCTCAAAGCTCCCGCGTCCCACACGGCCCCGAAGCTGGTGAAGCTGCGACAGCCCGAAGCGGTCGGCGTTCTCGATAAGCATAACTGCGGCATTGGGGACGTCCACCCCCACCTCAACAACGGTGGTGGACACCAGCAGGTCAAGCTCGTGGTCCTTGAAACGGCGCATGACCTTTTCCTTGTCGGCGGCGGACATCCGCCCGTGGAGCAGCCCTACCCGATAGCCCCGGAAATCGTTGGTCTCCAGTCGTTGGGCGTACTCCTTGACGCTTTGAAGCTCCTGGTCGTTCTCCTCTATCATCGGACAGACGATATACGCCTGCCTGCCCTCGTCCAGTCTGTCACGTACAAAACCGAAGGCCCGCTCCCGGAGTTTCCCGGTGACGGCATAGGTCTTGACCGGCTTTCTGCCCTTGGGAAGTTCGTCCAGTACGGAGAGGTCCAGGTCGCCGTAGATCATCATTGCCAGCGTCCGGGGAATGGGAGTCGCGGACATTACCAGCTTGTGAGGGTTTTCACCTTTGGCGGCAAGGCCGTCCCGCTGGCCCACGCCGAAGCGGTGCTGTTCGTCGGTGATGACCAGTCCAAGGCGGTGAAATTCCGTGGTCTGCTGAACAAGGGCGTGAGTACCCACGACTACCTGATACTCCCCGTTCTTCACCTGCTCTTTCAGAGCGGATTTCTTCTTCGGAGTAAGAGACCCTGTCAGCAGAGCGACTTTTATCCCCAAAGGCTCCAAAAAGCCCGACAGCGTTTCGTAATGCTGTGCGGCAAGTATCTCGGTGGGAGCCATAAGAGCGGTCTGATAGCCGTTTCTGACCGCAAAGCAGGCTGCTCCCGCAGCTACGGCAGTCTTGCCGGAGCCCACGTCCCCCTGGACAAGTCGGTTCATGGGGAAGGTACGGCACATATCTCCGCAGCAGTCCTCAATGGCTCTGCGCTGGCAGGATGTAAGCTCAAAGGGCAGCGATGAATAGTAGTCGGAAATATCCCGGGGGTCCATTCGGCAGCCGGTGGCTTTCAGACCTTTCAGCCGCAGCAGAGTCATCCCCAGCCGGAGGGTCAGCAGCTCGTCAAAGACCAATCTCCGCTTAGCCAGGGAAAGTGCGTGGCTGTCCCGGGGAAAGTGGATGTTCTCCAGAGCATAGTCCAGGGAGCAGAGGGAGTAACGGTGCATTATCTCCGGGGGCAGAGGCTCGAAGATGTCCCCGCCGATGCTGTCAAGGACGGTGTGGATGTTCTGCCGTATCATATTCTGCGAAAGCCCTTCCGTAAGGCGGTAGACAGGCTGTATAAGATCGGGGCTGTCGGCGGGAAGTATCAGCGGAGAGCTTATCTCCCGTCTTACAAGATTCCCCGTGACCCTCCCGGAGAGGATATACTCTTTGCCGTCGGAAAGGGAGCGGAACTGGTACTCGGCGTTGTAGATGATAAGGGTGAGGTCATCCTCCCCGTCGGTGAGGAGCGCCTTATAGACCGTAAGCCCCTTGCGGATGAAAGCAGGAGCCAGCTTCTTCACCAGCTTTGCCTTAACGCAGCAGGGGGCGTCCGCGGGGGCATCCTTGATGGGCACCCATGAGGAATAGTCGATATAGTCCCTGGGAAAATGACAAAGCAGATCAAAGGCGTCCCGGATGCCCAGCTTCGCATACAGCTCCGCCCGCTTCGGACCCACGCCCTTGATATAGGTTATTTCTTTTTTGAGAGCGTCAAGCATAAAACATCTTCCTTAGCTGATAACTGAAAGCCGGTCATTTACACCCGCCCAAACGGGCTGGTGTAAACATCCGCAGGACGCCAAACCATCGCCCAACGGGCGATACCTTAATTATTCATCATTCATTATTCACTATTCATTATTCATTAACTACTGCATCGCTCTTTTATCAAACATTATCGCTCCGGCTATGAATGCCGCGATCGTCACGGTTCCCGTGATGATCGCAGCCGGGATGCAGTCACTCACGGAAACGCTGCCGTTAAGGATAGCGTCAGCAGCCGTCAGCTTTATCGGGAGCCAGTCCCCGACTTTCGGGAGCGTCCCCGCTATCATATTGCCGAAGTAAACGCCTCCCAGCCCGCCGACGACTCCGGCGGTGCCCTTGGAGACCGCCGAGAACAGCACCGTCAGCGACACGAACATCAGCCCGAAAAGCCAGTAGCCGAAGACCGCGAAAAGCAGATCGTTCACAACGGAGATGTCCCAAAAGAAGACCGTGCCGGCCAGGGTGATGCCGAAGCTCAGCCACCAAAGCACCGTCCACATCAGCGCCAGTATCAGCGCCTTGGACACCAGCACCGCCCTCCGGCGCATTCCCTTTGTAAGAGCGAGGATAAGCGTCCCCGAAGCATATTCTTTGGTGAAAATGCCCGACTGCGCGGCAGCAAAGGCGATAAGCCCGATAGCGGCATTCTTGAAGAACTGCTGGAAGGATGCGAAAGCCGTAGGCTCTTCAACGGTGATCTTCAGCCCGCTGACCTCGCCGCCGAAGGATTCAAACAGCTTCGGCATCAGCTTCGCCGTGGCCGGCGCGATAACTCCCAGCAGGACAAAGACGATAAGCATAACCGCCAGCTTGGAAGTCCGCTTCTGAGCTAAAAACTCCTTGCGGAAAAAGCAGCTGTACTGTTTCATGCGCCGATCACCTCCTCGAAGATGTCTTCAAGGGACCGCTCACAGCGCTCCAGCTTCAAAGGTGAGAAGCCCTTATCCGCCAGGAACCGCATAAGCTCCGTTACGGTGACCTGCTCCTCCGAGAAGGTGATGCCTTCGGGTGAGGAAGTCAGGCCGAAATGCTCCTCCGTAAGACGGACCTGCTCCGGCAGAGACAGCACCAGCCTGTATTTTTCCTCGCCGAAGCCGCCCCGAAGCTGATCCATGCTCCCCGCGAGGACGATCTTCCCGCCGTTCAAGAAAGCGGCATCGGTGCTGATCTCTTCAATGTCAGAGAGTATGTGGGTGGAAAACAGCACCGTGGTCTGACTCCTTGCTTTCCGCAGGATCTCCAGTATGTCGTGGCGTCCCGCCGGGTCGAGAGCCGAGGTAGGCTCGTCGCAGATCAGCAGCCGGGGACGTCCCAGCAAAGCCTGCGCGATGCCCAGTCGCTGTTTCATTCCCCTGGACCAGCCCTTGATGCGCCGTTTCTCCTCCGAGAGGCCCACGGCTTCAAGCAGTTCCTCGGTCCGGTCGGTGATGTCATTATCTTCCAGCCCGGTTATCTCCCCGCAGAACCGCAGGTACTCCCGGGAGGTCATAAAGCTGTAAAACTCCGGCACATCCGGCAGATAGCCGATATGCCTGTTGGTGTCGGTCTGTCCGAAGCGGACCTTCTCTCCTGCCACGGTGATCTCTCCGCCGTCGGCCTTTATCAGCCCCAGTATCAGCTTCATAGCCGTGGTCTTGCCGGCACCGTTGGGACCTATGAACCCGAAGATGCTGTGCTCCGGAATATCCAGGTCAACACCGTCCAGGACAGTCTTCGCCCCGAAGGACTTTTTCAGCCCCTTTATTTCCAGTATGCCCATTTTACATATCCTCCCTAACGGTCTCAACGCAGTATTTCTTTACACCGCAGCCGGGGCAGCGGAGCTTTCTCGTCTTGGGAGTGTGCCCCGCGAACATGAATTCCGCAGTTGAGGGCACGAATATCTTCCGGCACTCGGGGCAGATATATGCCACATGACCGTGATAGTATTTGAGCAGCGGAACACTGGCTATCATGCAGAGACCGTAGCCGATGACAAAGGGCAGCCAGATGCCCTTGAAGATCCACAGCAGCAGGGTGCTGTACTCTATGAGCCCCATGATAACGGCTGCGATGATAAGGTTCCTTCTGATCGTGAACATTGCTTTTCTTGCTTTCATTCTGTACGCTATGTCACCCACGTTTTGGGGAGAGACCTCGCTGTTCTTCTCCAGCTCCGAGCGAAAGAAGACGGTCTTGTCCAGCTTGGCGGAGGCCTCGTCTATCTCCTCCCGGAGAGCCTTCTCCTGCTCGTCCAGGATAAGATCGATGATCTTTTCCGGCTCCGGCTCCGAAAGCAGGCGTCCGATGTCATTTATTGACAGCCCCAGTTCCCGGAGGAAGCAGATCATTTTCATTTTGGAAAGGTCTCCGTCGGTATAGACTCTCCGTCCCCCTTCGGACAGCTCACTGGGAGGAAGTATCCCCCGGCTGTCGTAATACTGGACGGTCCTCACCGACACTCCGCAGAGCTTTGCAAGCTCTCCCGTTGAATATTGTGACACAGCTTTTCACCTCCTATGCCCCCATAATACACTATTACGCAGCGTCACGAGCAATACCCTACGCAAGGGGACATATCAGTTTTTACAATTTGTTCACATTTCGAGGCGTTCTGCCCGACGGTTCTATTATACCACAGAGCGCTCTGAAATGCAAGGCCGGAAGTAATGAATAATGAATGATGAATATTGAATAATGAATAATAAAGGAGTCCGCCTTTGGCGGACGTATCTGCGTCCGAAGGACGCAAAAAAACATCACCCGCAGGGCGATACCTTCATTCTTCATTATTCATTATTCATTCTTCATTATTCTTTAATTCTGCTACTTGACTTTAAAGGAAAAAAGTTATATAATCATAGAGTAATACTATTTCTTTAAGGAGCGATCACTATGCTGGATATCAAACTGTTCAGGACCGAGCCCGAACTTATCAAGGAGAATATCAGAAAGAAGTTCCAGGACGAAAAACTGCCCCTGGTGGACGAAGTCGTGGAAATGGACAAGGAGTACCGCGCCACCAAGACCAAGGCCGACGAGTACCGCGCCAAGAGAAACAAGCTCTCCAAGCAGATAGGCGGGCTTATGGCCAAGGGCGAAAAGGAGGAGGCCGAGAAGGTCAAGGCCGAAGTGAAGATGATCGGCGAGGAGATGCCCAAGCTGGAAGCCCGTGAGGCCGAGCTGGAGGAAGAGATCAAAAAGCGCATGATGGTCATTCCGAATATCATCGACCCCACCGTTCCCATAGGCAAGGACGACAGCGAGAACGTGGAGATCGAAAGATTCGGCGATCCCTTCGTTCCCGATTTTGAGATCCCCTACCACGTTGACATTATGGAGAGCCTTAACGGCATCGATCTGGATTCCGCAAGACAGACCAGCGGCAACGGCTTCTACTATCTGAAAGGCGACATCGCAAGACTGCACTCCGCTATCCTGTCCTATGCAAGAGATTTCATGATCGACAGAGGCTTCACCTACTTCATCCCGCCCTTTATGATCCGTTCGGCGGTGGTGAACGGCGTTATGAGCTTCTCCGAAATGGAGAATATGATGTATAAGATCGAGGGCGAGGACCTTTACCTTATCGGCACCTCAGAGCATTCCATGATCGGTAAGTTCATCGACACCATCACTCCCGAGAGCGAGCTTCCGCAGACCCTCACCAGCTACAGCCCCTGCTTCCGCAAGGAAGTCGGCGCCCACGGCATCGAGGAGCGTGGCGTTTACCGCATCCACCAGTTTGAAAAGCAGGAGATGATCGTGGTCTGCAAGCCCGAGGACAGCAAAGCCTGGTATGACAAGCTCTGGCAGAACAGCGTTGACTTCTTCCGCACCCTGGACATCCCCGTAAGGACACTTGAATGCTGCTCCGGAGACCTGGCCGATCTGAAGGTCAAGAGCTGTGACGTAGAAGCCTGGAGCCCCAGACAGAAGAAATACTTCGAGGTAGGCTCCTGCTCCAACCTGGGCGACGCCCAGGCAAGACGCCTCGGCATCCGCATCAAGGGCGAAAACGGCAACTACTTTGCCCACACCCTCAACAACACGGTGGTGGCTCCCCCGAGAATGCTTATCGCCTTCCTGGAGAACAACCTTAACGAAGACGGCTCCGTCCGCATCCCCGAACCCCTCAGAATGTATATGGGCGGAAAATCCGTGATCAAATAATGAAGAAATGAATCAACGCCGTCCTCTGAACGAGGACGGCTTTTTCTTTACAGGAGTTATCATCCCACCCGCGTCCGAAGGACGCAAAAAACATCGCCTGCAGTGCGATACCTTCATTATTCATTCTTCATTATTCACCATTCATTGTTCGTTAACTTTCTGTCATTGTCAATAGAATGCCAGGCATTGAATAACAGTTCCGGGTGTGGTATAATGTATAAAGAGGAATATTGCACTGAAAGGAGCTGAGAGTTATGTTGGCACTGAGAGTTGATTATCTGCTTGGATTCCTCGGGACGGACAATACACGTCTTGCCGCCTATGCGGGCTGCTCGGAATCCAATTTCAGCCGTATAAGAAGCGGCTCAAGAAAGTTAGCGCCCCACAGCAGCACAGTAAGGCGCTTTGCCGGGGCTGTCTATGCCTGCGCAGAGGACAAGGACCTCACGGCTCCCCTTTGCAGCCTTATCGGCTGCGTCAGCGGCGAAAAGGATGATATCGTCGGAAGGCTCATGGAGTGGCTGTTTTTGGACGACGATGTTTCACAGCTGCCGAAGAATATCCGCAGCGACCCCACTGCCTTCGGCTCCAAACTGGACCAGGTCATGACCATTACGGAAATGTCCAACAGCCGGCTTGCCCGGCAGGCAAACGTGGATGCCAGCTACATCAGCCGTATGCGCAGCGGACAGCGTATGCCTAAAAACAATCCCGAGCTTATCGGCAGACTGTGTACCGTGCTGACGGTAAGGGCAAAGGAGCTTGAAAAGACCGGACGGCTCATAGATCTCATAGGCGTCTGCCACGGCAGCGAGGACTCCGAAGGACTGTCAAGGATGCTGGCGGCCTGGCTCACGGACCGCAGCGGCTCCGGCGATCTTTCAGCCGTAAAGCGGCTGATAAGCTCCATAAGCATGGCCGAGCATATCCCCGAATGTATGCTTCTGGAGCGGGACAAGGCCGCCGACCCCAAGATCCTCAGTGAAAAGCGGGAGTACTATGTGGGAATAAACGGCCTCCGACGCGGGATAGTAAGGCTGCTGGGAAATGCTTCGGCAAGGGGCGGCGAGGTCTTGATGTTCTACTCCGACCTCAGTCAGAAATGGATGAGGCAGGAGTTTTCACCCATTTGGTTCACTCTGATGCACGACTGCCTTAAAGCCGGCATGAAGATCTGGATGATACACCACATCGACCGTGTCACCGACGAGATCGTGGACGCTATCCAGCGCTGGATGCCCCTTTATATGTCCGGGCTGATAGTCCCCTATTACTGCACTCTGCCCTCCGGCGAGCGTTTCAGTACCGCCCTGTTCTCCGACCCGGGCTACGCCTGCCTTGCGGGACAGTGCGTCAAGGGCTGCGAGAACGACGCAGTTTTCCGCTTCGCCACCGACCCCGAAGAACTTGCCGCCGTGGAGCACGAGATGTGCGCACTGTTCTCCAAATGCCGTCCTATGCTGAAACACAGCCGTGGGCTTATCACTCCCGAGGAGGAGCACAAGGACTACGAACAGAACGGCATCAGGCTCTGCATCGCCGACAAGATCGTCAGCGTATGCAAGCTCACCGAGCCGCAGATGACCTTCACCATAGAGCATCCCAAACTGGTGGAAGCCTTCAAGGCATATGCGGAAAAACTTTAGAAATGAAAAATGAACAGTGAATAGCGTATAATCAAGGTATCGCCCTGCGGGCGATGGATGGCCGTTCGGCCGCCGCAGTTCGTGAAGGATCGCGGCGGCTGCCTTTATTACCAACTATCCATTGTATACGGGTGTATGATATGATCTACGAACTGAAATACAGCAATACCAACACTTATCTCGTTACCGGCTCAAAGGGCAGTCTGCTGTTCGATACAGGCTGGGCCGGGACCTTTCCTTTGCTCTGCAAGGCGCTGGGAGAGAAGGGTCTGAAATTACAGGATGTGAAATACCTGCTTATCTCCCACTTTCACCCCGACCATATGGGGATAGCCTCGCAGGTTGCCGAAGCAGGAGCAGTCATTGCTGCCGCTGACGTGCAGGCCGGGCATCTCCACGACGCGGACCGCGTCCTGCTCAAAGAAAAGAACAAGGGCTTCGTCCCCATTGACGACTCCGCAGTCAGGACGGTCCCCGTCGCGGAGAGCCGGGAATTTCTCGGGGAGCTGGGCATCTCCGGAGAGATCATCCACACTCCCGGCCACACCGACGACAGCATCTCCCTCTGGCTGGACGAGGAAAAAGCCCTGCTGGTGGGGGATCTGAACCCCCTTTACGAACTGGAGCTCCACAAGGGCACGATTATTTACGACACCTGGGAACGCCTGCTCGCCCTCAAGCCTCAGCGGGTATACTACGGCCACGCCGCTCCCGTCACCGTGAGCCGGGGGCTCTTGGGGCGGCCCAAGCCCGCCGGCAGCGACATCTACGCCCTTGTGAAGCGTATCACACGGCTCACTGACCGGGGCTTCACCGTCCCGGAGATCGCCGGAAAGACCGGCTCCGGCGAAGCCTTCGTCGCCGATGTCATCCGTATGTACGTCACTCACCCGGGAGTCAGCGTACAGGGGATACTTGATCGGATAGAATTAAGGAACAAATAATATTAAGGTATCGCCTTCGGCGATGTGTTTTGCCGTCCTCTTTCGGGGACGGCTTCCTTATATCATATTTGTGCTTTTTTTGTTGCAAATGTATACGCCCTTTGTTTATTATTACTATTAAGCACCGGAATAATTGTGTATATTCTACACATAGTTTAATTGACGAAAAAACAGAGTTATGCTATAATTTATTAATAAGGTAGAATATCACATTAATAAATCACGAAAGGGAGAGGGATCATGAAAAAAGCATTTTCCGTGCTTATCGGTGCGGCGGCGGCTCTGGTGCTGGGTACGTTTTCCTCGGCAGCCGAGGATATTTCTATCGAGCCCAAATTCGCAGCTGAAACTGCCGACGGTGTTTCCTTCAGTATCAACTCTAATAAATTTGCGGCCTCTCAGCTCAAAGAGGGCAGCGTACTGAACGTGAGCTGCACAGGCGGCGAGGGCGAGGAATGCCCCTTCAAGCTGCTGGTCGGCTACTGGAACTCCAAGTCCGAGGCCAACCAGGGAGTGGGCGAGCCCGTCTCCGTGGAAGTGCCCGCTGCCGAGTACAAGGACGGCACCGCCTCCTACAAGTATGAAGATATAGTGACCGCTCTGGACGGAGCCGACCTTTCCAAGGTCTTCACCTTTGACGTTGCCGCAGCAGGCACAGAGATAACCTGCACCGGCATTGAAGCCAAAGACGTTTATTCGGCTGCTGAGGCCGCCGAGAACGGTCTGCTGCACACGGTCCATGTCCATGCCAAGAACCCTATCACCTCCGAGAACTGGAAGCAGAGCCTTACCGTGGGAGTTGACCTCTTCGACACCAGCACACTTACGCAGAAGTCCTACGCAATAGCTATGTTCGAGTCCGAAGTCCCCGAGGACACGGTGAACCCGCCGGTGGAAATGATATTCCAAAGCACAGACGACAAGGTGTCCCCAAAAGCCAAGAACGGCACCGTTTGGGCGAAGATACGCCCCGTCAGATTCAACAACGTCTTTGCCTTTTTCCCCTACGACACTATGACCGAAGCCTACGGCACCGATGATTTCAGCTGCGTATCCACGGTTTATATCGGAGATACGGGCGAGAGCAAAATCACCTGTACCGACCTTTATGTGCTCAGCTGCAAGACTCTTCCTCCCGCCGATGCCGGCAAGACAGAAGACAGTTCCGCTGCCGAGTCCAAGGCTGAGGAAGTCACCACCACCACTGCCGCTCCCGAGTCCAAGGCCGAAGTGACCACTACGGAAGCCGCAGCCGAGTCCAAGGCAGCCGCCGAGACAGTCACATCTTCCTCCGACGGCGACAGCTTCAGCAAGTCTCTGATCTTCATTATCATCGGCATAGCCGCCGGAGTTATCTTAGCGGTAGTCGTGGTAATAATAATCCTCAACAAGAAGGCCGGAGAAGCCTACGACATAAACAAGCACAAGTTCATCAAGAAGTAAATGACGATTGAAAAAGCCCCCCGCTGAATGCGAGGGACTTTTTGCGTTAGGTTTAAGTTGACAAACGACCCGTCAGGATGTATAATTATAATAGATTATTATATGCATCGGAGGAACCGCTATGATATATGAAAGCATCAAGAAGCTTGTGACCTACGGGCTGGAGACCGGGCTTATCAAAGCCGAGGACAGGGTATGGGCCGTCAACCGCATTATCGAAGCCCTGGGCCTCGATTCCTACGAAGAGCCGGCGGAGGAGTTCATTGACATCGACCTTGAGCAGACCCTCTCGGAACTGCTGGACTACGCCTGCGAAAAGGGCCTCTGCGAGAACAGCATCGCCTACCGCGACCTGTTCGACACCAAGCTTATGGGCCTGCTGACTCCCCGTCCCTCGGAGGTGAGCAAAAGGTTCGCAGAGCTGTATTCCGGGGAAGGCCCCAAGGCCGCCACGGACTGGTTCTACAAGCTGTCCCGGGATTCCGATTACATCCGGCGGTACCGCATCAAAAAGGATATGCGCTGGCTGTCCGCCACGGAGTACGGCGAGCTGGACATCACCATAAATCTCTCCAAGCCGGAGAAGGACCCCAAGGCTATCGCCGCCGCCAAGTCGGCTCCCCAGGCGGGCTATCCCAAATGCCTGCTCTGCTATGAGAACGTGGGCTATGCAGGAAGGGTCAACTCCCCGGCGAGACAGAATCACCGGGTCATCCCCGTTACGATAAACGGCGAGGCCTGGGGCTTTCAGTATTCCCCCTACGTTTACTACAACGAGCACTGCATACTGTTCAACAAGAAGCACACCCCTATGGTCATCGACCGCTCGGCCTTCGGCAAGCTCTTCGACTTCATCGGGCAGTTCCCCCACTATTTCATCGGCTCCAATGCCGACCTGCCCATAGTGGGAGGCTCGATACTGGCCCACGAGCATTTCCAGGGGGGAAACTACGAGTTCGCTATGGCTAAGGCTCCCGTAGAGCAGGAGCTGAACTTCAAGGGCTTTGAGGACGTGGAGGCCGGCATCGTAAAGTGGCCCATGTCGGTGATAAGGCTTCGGTCCGGGGACAGAGAAAAGCTCACCGATTTAGCGGATAAGATACTCACCCTCTGGAGAGGCTATTCCGACGAGAGCCTGTTCATCCTTGCGAAGACGGACGGCGAGCCTCACAACACCATAACCCCCATTGCGCGTATGCGCGGCGGGAAATATGAGCTTGACCTGGTGCTTAGAAACAACATCACCACTGAGGAGCATCCTTTGGGAGTTTATCATCCCCATGCGGAGCTTCACCACATCAAGAAGGAGAACATCGGGCTGATAGAAGTCATGGGGCTGGCGGTGCTTCCCGCAAGGCTGAAGGACGAAATGTCCCTGCTGGAGATGGCGATACTTGAAGGCAGAGACCTTCGCAGCGACGAAACTCTTTCCAAGCACGCCGACTGGGCCGAAGAGTTCCTATCCCGGAATACGGTGACAAAGGACAATATCGGCAGTATTATCCGCAGTGAGATAGGCAATGTGTTCTCGAAGGTGCTTGAACACGCAGGCGTCTTCAAGCGCGACGAAACAGGCAGAGCGGGTTTCCTCCGCTTTGTAGAGTATGTGAACGAAAGATAAGGATAGAAACGGAGTCTGACATAAATGTCCGGAAGCAGAAAAAGAAAAAAAGTCCTTCATATCAACAGGCTGAAACGCGCCAAGCTGTACGGCTCAATGGCGGGAGCGCTCGTGTTCCTGCTGATCGCGGTAACGGTATACGGGATCTGGGCCCATAACATCAAAGCGGCCCATACCGTGGAGCCTCTTACCAGCGAGCAGGTGTTTCAGGCGAATATGATAAACGCCGACAAGCTGATGATCGTAGCCCACCCGGATGACGACACTCTCTGGGGCGGCGGGCATCTTGCCAGCGGCAACTGGCTTGTGGTGTGCATCACCAACGGACGAAACGACACCCGCCGGGATGAATTCAACCGCACAATGAATGCCTCGGGCAACGCGCATATCATACTGGAATATCCCGACAAGGTCAACGGCTCCCGGGATGACTGGTCCGAGGTGAGAGAGGGCATAAGCAAGGACATCGGGATGCTGCTCTCCTACAAGAACTGGCACACGGTTGTCACCCACAATCCCGACGGTGAGTACGGTCACCAGCATCACAAAATGACCTCGGCAATAGTGACCCAGGGCTGCATCGACCGCGGGATGACCGACAGGCTGGAATACTTCGGGAAGTATTACAGCGCCGCAAAACTGCCCGGCGTCCAGGACAGCCTCACCCGCATTTCCGACGAGGAGCTGAAATTCAAGGAGTATCTGCTGACCTTCTACAAGTCGCAGAAGACCACCGTCAACAAGCTGGGACACATGAACCCCTTCGAGGAGTGGCAGACCTTTGATGAATACTATGGGAACAAATAACTCAAAAAGGCGGCTGTGCCGCAAAGACTATATCGTGATGCTTTCGCTCGCGGTCGCCGTTGCTGCGGCAGCCGTGGGCTTTACGCATTTCAAGTACGCCTTCGGCGCCGAACTGGACTGGGCGGACCAGCACTACGCCATCCCCGACTATTTCAGAAAGCTGTTTTACGAAACAGGAGAGCTTTTCCCAAGCTTCGCCCCCAACATAGGCGGAGGAGAGAATATCTATTATCTCTCCTTTTACGGACTGTTCTCGCCGGTGATACTGCTTTCCTATCTGCTGCCCTTTGTCAGCATGGTGACTTACATACAGATAAGCTCTGCGGTGCTCTGCTGGCTGGGAGCGGCGCTGTTCTACCGCTTTATGCGCCGTTATCACGGGATGCTTCGCTCGGTTCTGCTGGCTGTGGCCTACCTTACGGCCTCGCCGGTGTTCTTCCATTCCCACAGGCATATAATGTTCGTGAGCTATCTGCCTTTTCTGATACTTGCCCTTGAAGCCGTGGACGATTACTTTGAGGGAAAGCGTAAATGGACTCTTCCCTTCTGGACCGCAATGATAATCCTCACAAGCTGGTTCTACAGCGTGGCGGCGGTGACGGCGGTGACGGTCTACGGAGTTTACCGCTATCTTTCTCTGAGGGAAAAGTTTGACATCAAGGACTTCGGCAAGGCGGCGGCCTGCTTCGCGGGACGCATCGTGACCGGAGTAATGTCGGCGGGAGTGCTGCTTTTGCCCACGGTACACGTTATCCTTTCCGGGCGGGACAAAAGCAACTCCGGCATCGGCATAAAGGACCTGCTGCCCACCGTCAGCACCGAAGCAATGGGCTACTCCCCCTATTCAATGGGGCTGGGAGCCTTTGCGATAATGGCGGTGATCTGCGCGGTCATCTCCCGGAAGGACAAGGCAAGGCGATTCCTCGGCATCGTCTTTGCGGCGGTATCCTGCCTGCCGGTCATTGCCTATATCCTCAACGGCACAATGTATATCGAATACAAGGTGTTCATCCCATTTATCCCGCTGGCGCTGATACTCTGCGGAGACCTGCTCCGGGACATTGACAGCAGACAGCTCCCGGTGCTGAGCCTTTGCATCTACACGGCCTTTATCGCGGCAAGCACCCTCTTCGGAGTGATGCATATAAGTGAGAGCTATACTTCCATTGCCAAGCTGGGAATGCTTATCGACACGGGAGTGCTGTTTATTTGCATTTCCCTCCACCGCTTCAAGGGCTGGAAGGCTCCCCTGAGAGCTTCACTTGTGGCTATGCCGCTGGCGGTCTTTATACCGCTGAATGCAGCAGAGGAGTTTGTCCCCCTTGACAAGCTGGAATACCGCACCTCGCCTTCTTTGGAAGTCCTCAGCACCGCCGCTTACGAAAGGGACGAAAACCTTTGGCGAAGTGCTGTCGGCGAACAGCGCGTGGACACGGTGAACGTCATCCCGAACACGGATTTCTACGGTTCCTACATCTACTCCAGCCTGCACCACAAGGGCTACAACGATTTCTATTTCAAGGTGATGCACAACGAGAACGAGTTCCGCAACTCGGCTCTGACTACACGCTCCCGCAATTACTTCTTCACGGCCTTTATGGGCGAGCGCTGGCTTATCTCCACAGAGGCGGAGCCGCCTTACGGCTACAGCCTTGCGGCTCAGGACGGGGGATACTATCTTTATGAAAACAAAAACGTCCTGCCCATAGGACGCACCGCACCGACTCTCGGCGAGGATGTGTTTGAACAGCTGAACTCCGCCGAACAGATGGAGGCTCTCTGCAAATACACCGTCACGGGGACGGGCGGAGAATACAGGGGCAGCGTCACCGATATGGGGCTTATCGGTCTACCGGAGGACGAACATATCAAAAAGACCGACGAGGGCTGGCGCATCACCAGCGACAAAAAGCTGACGCTTTCCTGCCCTCTCGGGATAGAGGTCCCCGAAGGGAAACTGCTGATACTGGAAATGACCTGCGACAACACCGTGGGCGAACGTGAGGACGCCCGTGTGACTATCAACGGCGTCCGCAACACCCTTACCGCTCCCGACTGGAAATACTACAACAACAACACGCTGTTCACATACGTCCTCCCGCCCTGCTCACAGCTGGACTTCATTTTCACCAAGGGCGACTACGCTCTGAGCGAGCTTCACGCCTATCTCGCCGACGCGCCCTCTGCCGACGCCGAAGCGCTTGTCATCGACAAGGAGGCTACCAAGGGCGGCAGGATAAAAGGCACAATAGAGTGCCGTGAGGACACCTTCTTTGAGCTGGCTGTCCCCTACGACGAGGGCTTTACCGTCACCGTGGACGGCAGCGAACGGAAGTACGAATGCGTCAGCAAGGCCTTTATCGGCTTCCCGCTTGAAAAGGGGAAGCACGTCATCGAGTTTGTTTACAAGGCTCCGCTGCTCACGGCAGGCAAGCTGATGTCCCTGGCGGGAGTGCTGATATTTGCAGGGCTGACGGGGCTTGAACTTATCTCCAAGCGCAGAAAGGAAAAGCCCGCCGACAGCTGATACAAGCGCAGGAAAAATGTTTGCGTTTCCGCAAAAAAATACCGTAAATGACTTGAAAAACAGGGCGGTTTATGGTATACTTGATTTGGATGTACCATTCCTTAACAGGGAGATGAAAAGATGAACGACCGTAAGAATCAACCGCTTACCTTTTCCAGCCTGGCAGTTGCCCTTGCAGGCGACTACAGGAACCTCTACGTTATCAACGCCGAAAACGACAGCTACACCGAATATGCTCCCGACAGCGAAAGCCATGAACTCACCTTTGTTTCAAAGGGTGAGGACTTCTTCGCCGACGTAAAGCTGAAATGCCTTGAACAGCTTTGGCCCGAGGACCAGGCTATGTTTCTCGCCGCCTTCAAAAAGGAGAACGTTCTCGCCTCTCTGGACGGAGGATTTTCCTTTACCCTCAACTACCGTCTGAACATCGGCGGCGTGCCCCGCTATCATTTTCTGAAGACCATACGCGGAAGCGACAACAGCATTGTCATCGGCGTGCGGGATATTGACGTGGAAAAGCGCCGTGAGCTTGCGGACGACTCCGAAAAGACCACCTATTCCGAGATAGCAGGCTCTCTTGCCAGCCTCTTTGAGGTCATATACTACATTGATATCGAAACGGGGAACTACGCTCAGTACAGTTCCAGCGAAAGATACGAAAAGCTGGGTCTCAGACACGAGGGCGCGGATTTCTTCAAGCTGATGGAGGGGGATGTTGACATACTGATACATCCCGACGACAGGATAATGGTCAAGCAGAGCCTTTCCAAGGAAACGCTGGTCAGCGACCTCCGCAGCCGCGGCACCTTCTCCATGACCTACCGGCAGGTGCTTGACGGCAGGGCACAGTATGTGAACCTTATCGCCTTTCTCCAGAAGAACGACGCCGAGCATATCGTAATGGGCGTAAGAAATATCGACCAGCAGATAAGACAGCAGAACGAGAGCATCACATACAGTCATATCGCGGGAGCTCTCGCCAGCCGATACGAGGTCATCTATTACATAGACATCGACACCAACGAATATACTATTTACAGCTCCAGCGACAATTATGCCGCTTTGGGCACCACCAAGCAGGGACGGGATTTCTTCGCCGATTCGTCGGCTGACATCCGCAAGTACATCCACGCCCACGACGTGCAGAGGATGCTTTCGGAAATGACCAAAAAGAACATCCTCGCAAAGCTCAAAGTGGATAAGGCACTGTCCTTCACCTACCGCCAGCTTCTGGACGGGGATTATCAGTTCATGAACATGATCGTCGTTCAGCCGAAAAACGATCTGCACCATATCGTTATGGGCGTGTTCAACGTGGATTCCCAGACCAGACGCATACAGACCATGGAACAGCAGACTCAGACATTCAGCGATATTTCACTGGCTCTGGCTTTGCAGTACGAGGTCATCTATCACGTCAATCTGAAGACCAACGAGTATTCGGAATACAGCGCCAGCGAGAAGTACTCCAAGCTGAAAGTAGGTACCACCGGCAAGGATTTCTTCGCCGAGACCGCCGAAAATATGAAGCGTGACATCTACCCCGAGGACTACCCGATGATGCGCGAGGCAATGAAGAAGGAGAACCTGCTCAAACGCCTGGGAGACACCGGCAAGACCTTCCTGAACTACCGGCTTATCCTGGACGGCAGGCCTCAGTATGTTTCGCTGTATGCCGTTCGGGCGGAGAAGGATTCCGACCATATCATCATCGCCGTGGCAAATGTGGACGAGGCTAAGCGCATGGAGCTCAACTACCATAACGCCGTGGACCTCGCCAACCGCGACGCTCTTACAGGCATCAAGAACAAACGGGCCTACGCTCAGTCGGAAATGGAGCTTGACGAACAGATAGCTCAGGATATGATGGCACCCTTTGCACTGGTCATCTGCGATATAAACGGCCTCAAAGAGGTCAACGACACTCAGGGCCACAAGGCCGGCGACGACTTTATCAAGAGCGCCTGCGCCGTTATCTGCGACGTATTTGACCACAGCCCCGTTTACCGCATCGGCGGAGACGAGTTCGCCGTCATAATCCGGGACAGAGACTTTGAGCGCCGGGACAGTCTGATAAAGGAGTTCCTCTACGTTCGGGAGAAGAATCTTGAAAAGGGGCTTGTGACTGTTGCTATCGGCATATCTGACTACCGTCCCGGCAAAGATATGCGTCTCCAGGACGTTTTTGAGCGTGCGGATGCAAGAATGTACGAGGACAAGAAACAGTTCAAAGACTGAATCAGACTTCCGTCTTTAAGGAGGGATATGTATGGAACGGAAAATGACCGAGCAGGAACTGCTCGAAACCTTTGACGAAGCTCTCACGGGCGGACATATATTCGTGACATATCAGCCCAAGATAAATCACTCCACCGGAAGGATGATCGGCGCCGAGGCGCTGATGAGATGGTCACATCCCGAGTTCGGGATGCAGTACCCCTCCGATTTCATCCCCGTGCTGGAAAAGCACGACTTGATCTACCGCGCCGATCTGGCGGTGTTCGAGTCGGTGTGCAGATTTCTGAAGGGCTGTATCAGTGACGGCGTAACACCCGTGCCGATCTCCGTTAATATGTCAAGATACGACATTCTCAACCGCAATGAATATGTGGACGAGATAGAAGGTCTCCGGGCGAAGTATGAGATCCCCGTGAAGTATATCCACGTTGAGGTCACGGAGACTTCCGCTATCGGCGGAATGGAGCTGGTGTCGGGAGTGCTGAAAAGGCTCCACGACTACGGCTATATCGTGGAAATGGATGACTTCGGCAGCGGCTATTCCTCGCTGAACGTCCTCAAAGACTTAGCGGTGGACGTCATCAAGCTGGATATGCGTTTTCTCAGCGGAAGCATCGGCGGACGAGGCGGTACCATAATCAGCGCTATCGTCCAGATGGCAAAGTGGCTGGGAACGCCTGTCATCGCCGAGGGCGTTGAAACAATGGAGCAGGCCGACTATATGAAGAGCGTGGGCTGCAAGTATGTGCAGGGGTATCTCTACTCCAAGCCTGTGCGCGAGGAGGAGTTCCGTCAAAAGCTGGGACAGCTGGAACACGAACCCATGACTCCGGCCCTCGACCTTATCAAGACCATGGACGCCGGAAAGTTCTGGGATCCTTCTTCGATGGAAACGCTGATCTTCAACAACTTCGTGGGTGGAGCCGTTATCTTCACCTATCAGGACGGCAAGGCCGAGATCCTTCGGGTCAACAAGAAGTACGTCAAGGAGATCGGCATGAATATGCTGGAGCAGGAGATCCTGGACTCCGACCCCTTCGCAGGTATGGACGAGCACAACCGCATGGTCTATCAGGACGCCCTTTACAGAGCGATCCAGTCCAATGACGAGGAGAGCTGCGAAACCTGGCGCACCGTCTGCTCCAAGACCTGCGGCGAGGACAAGATCTGCCTCCGCAGTTTTATCCGTATGATAGGCCGGACGGAAAATCAGTATCTGTTCTACGCTATGGTGCAGAACATCACCGCCGAGCGCAAGCGCTTCGATTCCATGTTTGAAAACGAACAGCGCTTCAAGCACGCCTTCGATCAGGCCAACGTCTACGCCTGGGAGGTGGACATTGCCACCAGAGAGATGCGTCCCTGCTTCAGATGTATGCGCGATCTGAACGTTCCGCCGCTGGTCCAGAACTACCCCGAACCGCTGATCCACGCCGGCGTTTTCCCGCCGGACTACGCGGATATGTACCGCGAGTGGATGCGTCAGATAGAAAGCGGTGAAGTCGACCAGCTGGAAGGCATCATCCCGCTGACGGTGGGACGCATCCCCTTCCACGTCCGCTACACTCTCGAACGCGACGAGACCGGACGTCCATTGAAAGCCTACGGCTCCGCCACACTTGTTGTTGACGGCGAAGACAAAGAATAGCTGACGAACTGCTGAATGTAAATACAAAAGAAAAACGGTATCTTCTTTTGCGGAAGATACCGTTTTCTATGTAACGAGCCGCCTTTGTCCGGCGGCTCATCATCAACTGTCATTGTGTTCGCGGTCTGCTTCGGATGCGGCCCGGCACAGGCACATCGCCGTGACCCCGACGGTCCCGCCCAGAAGCGTCCCGATGATGAATCCGATCACCGTACATCTCCCCTTCCGGGATTATTATGCGCGGAATATGCGTGATTATTCGTATCAGCCGGTCACGGAAATAAAGAACTCCACTTCGCCGAAAGCAAAGGCAACGGGGATGCAGAATGCCTTATTGGCGAAGGCGACCTTGTTGTTATGCTCGTAATCCTGGGGATCAAGGTTCAGCTCGATGCCGGACTGATTGGACTCGTTAACAACGAACAGTCCGTTATTAACGTTAAGGAACTCGCCCACTACCTCGTTGACATACTCGTCCACTTCGGTAAACTCTTCCTTGGCAAAACGCTCCGCAAAAGCGATATACTCCGCCTTGGAGCATCCGATAGCCAGCTCGGCGGTATATTTGCCGTGGATCTTCTGATACACGAGATACTCCGCCTCGGCCTCGTCGGTCACAGCAGCCTCCAGCGGCGTGAAATCGTCCCCGATGAAACGGATGAAGCTCTTGAACAGCAGGGTCACATAATCGGTATAGATGCGGGCGTTCTCGGCGGTATTGAAATGGAAGAAGTCCTTTACCAGCGCCGAGAGCTTGTCGTTCTGATTGTTGGAAATATCGTCGTCCGAAAGCTGATACTGAGTCTTATAGGCCACGATAGCCTGCTCGAACTCCGCGTTGGAGAGAGAGCCGTTGTTGACAAGGGTCTGCCCCAGCAGCAGATAATCCGAGGGCTGCTCGGAGAGCAGTCTGTCAACGTCCGCCTCAGTGAGATAGCCGAGGTCCACGCAGAGGTCGCCGAAGCGCTTATCCACGCTCTGCTGAGCCACATTGACGTGCTCCACCTGGTCGGCGGTCATAAGTCCCGCATTGATAGCCAGCACGCCCAGCCTCATACGGGTATTTTTCTTATCGTCGATCGCCTGTGCGAGAGTCTCGGGCGATACGAGCTTGTTGTTGAGCAGGAATGCTCCGAAGAACTGTGCAAACATCTATATCTCCCCTTTCGGTCACTTCATCGCATTGCGGATAATTTTCTCGACCTGTGCATCGTCGATAGGCTTCTGAACGAAGTCGTAAGCACCGAGGACGATAGCCTGCTTCAAGTGGCTCTGAGTACCCACCGAAGATGCCATGACCACCTTAGCGGAAGCGTCAAACTCCTTGATAGCTTTGAGAGCCTCGATACCCGTGAGCTTAGGCATTACTATGTCCATAAAGACCAGATCGGGCTGCACTTCCTTATACTTCGCAACGGCCTCTTCGCCGTCCGCCGCTTCGGAAATATTAACAACGCCGAGCGAAGTCAGAAACATACCGAGCTTCTTGCGGGCAAACATAGAATCGTCGCATAAAAGTATTTTAATATCTTTGAAATCCATTATATATCCCTCCGGTAAAAGATTGGCTGTGCAGCGCGCACATTATTATACAATATTATACTACCACAAAACGAATAAAAAATCAAGAGGTATTGAGATATTTTTTGTGGTAATTGTGCATAAATTTCACAAGGCTTTTTTTTGCGGTTTGCCCTTGACTTTGCCAATCTGATATGTTATAATTTTAATGCTGTTAAAAATAAGCCGGTGTGATGGAATTGGCAGACGTGACGGACTCAAAATCCGTTGGTAGCGATACCGTGTCGGTTCGAGCCCGACCACCGGCACCATTTAGAAGGAGCTGTTGCGCCCGCAACAGCTCCTTTCTGTTTTTCAGCACTTTTGTGTTCCTGCACAAGAAGATCGGAACTGTTTTGTGTATTACAAACAAAAACAAGTTTTTCGGTCTGTGCTGCGATTTTTGTTAATATCTTTTTCTTTTTAATAATTCATAACCGTTTTGGGTCGATTTCAATGTAAATACAATTAATACCTGTATAAACGACGGATCGTTTTTTGTGCAGATTTATCAAAAATAGGTATTGATTTTACTCTCTTATAATGGTATAATTAAAGAGTATAGATTTATGAACCGGACCGGTAAGGCGGGCTTACGGATCGCTTGCCGAAACAGGCAAGGCTTGTATAGCTCACTCTGCCGGTACGGTATGGTAAGAGCTATCCGAAATAATCAAACCGCAACGGAGAATGAATATGACAACTGTAAAAAAGAAACTAAGGGAAATCGCCGAACTGATAACTACGGAGCGCGCCTTCTATCTGCTGATAATGATAACGATGATCTCGCTTCCGATCTGTGAACTGCTGGTGGAACAGCACGAACGCAACTTTGAGGGTCAGCCGATAATCGTTGAGGCGGCAGGCATATTGGGCGCCGTTATGGTGGTGACTCACCTGCTGATACATAAGGGCATCAAGTATTATCTGACGGATGCGCTCTTTGCACTTCTGATAATTTTCGCAGGACTTTCTCTCGCCAACTCCGAAAATATGCTGGCATCCACGCGGGGCTACGACTATGACGAGTGGCTCACCCACTTTATGGCGTATTTCTCGCTGATGTACGCGGGCACGATGATCCGGGAAAGGAAATACCGCAGGAACATCATCAAGGCCTTTATCTTTGTGCTTATCATTCAAGGCGGCGTGGGACTTCTTCAAAGCTTCGGCTACGAGTTCACCAACTGCTTCTACGACGGCGATGCCGCGACGAAGTATCATTTTGCCTACGGCCTTACCGCGCATTACAACTGGTATGTCGCACTTATGACACTTGCTACGGGCTGTGTTATGGGCCTCTGCGTCTTTGCAAAGGATAAAAAGCCCTTCCTGCTCACGCTGGCGGGAACAGCCCTCGGAATGTATGCTATGCTCGCCACCGAAACAAGACTTGCACTGGTGAGCCTTGCGGCGCTGGCGGTGTTCTATCCCGTTGCTCTGCTGATATACAAGGTCAAGACCGCCGACGGCGAGACGGTAAAACGCGCCTTTATGCACTGGTGCGGAATAGTTCTGATACTCACGGCTATGCTGTTGGTGATGATACTCGGCTTCGGAAAGTTCAAGCAGAAAATGGAGCTTACCCTTTCGGAGATAAACGGCACCGCCACCTTCTCTCAGGATGCAGAAAAGGCCCGCTCCGCAGGAAACGAAACTGTTTCCGACGATTCCTCTCAGAGTGAGGATGACGGCCTCGCGGACGCAGGGGTTGGTATGCTCCAAAAGGACGACGATCCCATGAACGGCTGGCCCGAGGAGGAGAAATACACTGCCTTCGACAACTTCGCCACCGGCAGAGGACATATCTGGAAGTTCGGACTCGCCTGCGTTCCGAGCCACTGGGCCTTCGGCGTAGGCCTTGACAACTACCGCTGGTGCTTCACCCACGCCCCGAACCTTCCCCACGATACCTGGAGTCAGGGCAAGGGACACAACGAGCTGATACACTACCTCGTAACACAGGGCGTGTTCCAGCTTCTGACGATACTTACACTTTTGGGATATACCTTTATCGTCGGCATCAGAACGGCTCTCAAAGCCGAGGATAAAGAGACACGTCTCACATCCTTCCTGCTTGTGGGAATGGTGCTTGCATATTTCGCTCAGAGTATGTTCAACAGTTCGATAGTCAATATCGCGCCTTATTACTGGATAACCATAGGTCTCGTCCTCTGCAAGGACGCTCAGAGGCCCTTCGGGTACAGAAAAAGCCTTAAAACCAAGGAGCAGTAAACTATGAACCACTACGGAGTAATAATGGCAGGCGGCGGAGGCACCCGTTTCTGGCCGCTGTCAAGGCAGAGGAAGCCCAAGCAGATGCTTGATCTTTCGGGAAACGGACTGATGATAAACGAAGCCGTCGAGAGAATGGCCGAGGTCATCGGGAAGAGCAATATCTTCATCGTCACCAGCGAGCTTCAGGCTCCCGATATGATCGTGGCCACCGCGGGAAAAGTCTTCCCGAGAAATATCCTCTCCGAGCCCGCCGCCCGCAATACCGCCACCTGCATCGGCTATTCGGCAATGGAGATACTGAAAAAATACGGCGACGGAGTAATGGTCATCACTCCCGCCGATCACTACATAGAAAACGTGGAAGCTCTCACTGAGGTCATCGGCAAGGCCATACTCACCGCCGAGGAAAACGACAGGCTCGTCACCATCGGCATAACCCCCGATTCACCCTCCACTGCCTTCGGATATATCAGATACGACAAAAACGCGGAGGGCAGAGTGAAGCCCGTCCTCGGCTTCAAGGAGAAACCCGATTTGCAGATTGCTTCGGAGTATATTGCTTCGGGCGAATATCTCTGGAACAGCGGTATGTTCATCTGGAAGGCTTCGCTGATACTTGAAAAGATAAAGGAATACGCCCCGGATATATATTCAGACCTTGAAAAGATCGGCAATGCAATGAATACCCCGGAAGAGCAGGAAGTGCTTCACGACGTTTATCCGAACATCAGGAAAATGTCCATTGACTACGCCGTTATGGAGCCCTCGGCTTCGAGGGGCGATGTGCTGGTGCTGCCCTGCGACTGCGGCTGGAACGATGTCGGGGCGTGGGACACCATGAGCGTACTCCACGAAAAGGACGAAAACGGAAACGTCCTTGTGGGGGACGTTACCGCTATTGATGCGGAGGGTTCGGTGCTGTATTCG
>FMXS01000024.1 GCA_900104495.1 Ruminococcaceae bacterium FB2012
TCGAGCATCGCTGCTGCTGTCCGCCGGAAAGCTGCGAGGGATAGTGATTTCTCTTTGCCGTCAGCCCCGTGAGCTCCAGCAGTTCGTTGACCTTTCCCATATGATCCTTGGTCTTCCTGCCCGAAAGCTCTATGGGCAGGAGGATGTTTTCCTCCACCGTAAGATTTGCCACAAGATTATAAAACTGGAAAACATAGCTCAGCTTGAAGGAACGGATATCCGAAAGTTCCCTGTCGGTCATGCCGGTGATGCTTTTGCCCCCGATACGGATATCTCCGGTGAAGTCGCGGTCAAGACCGCCTATCAGGTAAAGCAGTGTTGATTTTCCGCTGCCCGAAGCACCCGTCAGTGAGACAAAGCTGCCTTCTTCTATCGTAAGATCGGCACCGTCGAAGATCAGAGCCTCGTTTTCGCCCGATCCGAAGCGCTTTGTAAGATCGCTTATCTCTATTACATTATTCATAACAGCGCCTCCGTTATATGTAGTCTTTCATATGACCTAATATTAACATATTATCCGTATCAAGTCAAGACAAAAATGATACCGAAATCCGGGCTTTAAAGAGTTTTTATTCGGGCTTCCGCTCTTTGTGATAAGAAAAGGAGTTATCTGATACCGGATAACTCCTTATTATGATTTGCGAAATATCCGAACCGGCTGCCCTGTTTTTTTGAATTATGCCCTATTGATCCAGAGCAATGCCGGCGGGGTTGTCCCATTCAAGGATAAGCCCGCAGCTGAGCCCCTCGAGATCGTAGAAAACGTCAAGATAACTGTAAACGCTCTCGGTGGCGTCAAACCATTTGCCGAAGTCGGGGTCAAGGCTCGCCGGAGATTCGCTCCCACGGTAGATCAGCGCAAACACGTTGTATTCATCATCGGCCTTATACTCGGGCAAGCCGTCCATCCAGTTGGAATATCCGGCCTTTTCGCCGCTGACGCAGAAGAGCCTGCCGTTTTTATCGACCATTTCTCCGGTGTAGTAGCAGGCGCAGTTTCCGGCTTCGATCAGCTCCTCCACCGCCTTCTGCTCGGCGCTGTCGGTCACGGTCACAAGGTGAGAACTCTTGTCGATCTGGGTCACCAGATTCAGCAGGTGAGGCGAGACAGCATAATCGTAGATCGCGTAAAGGTGGCCGTTATATACCCGCCAGGCGGCAATGTCGCCGAACAGATCCACGCCGTAGTTATAGCTGCTGTAACCGCCTCCGAGAATATCCCCGAAGCCGCCGCTGCCGCTGTGGATGTCCCCGCCGCCGCTTCTCGGGTGCTCGTTTTCGGATCCTTCCGGCTCAGAGTAATCATATTCCGGCTGAGAATCCTCTTCCGGCTGAGAATCCGCTTCCCGGCTGTCCGGCTGGCCGACGGCATCGACCCTTGTCATTTTTATCCAGTCGTCAAGATACCTGATGTTTTTGCTTTTCACGGTTATGGGATCTTCAAAGTTGTTCCCGTTCGGCCAGTCGTAGTCGAGGTAGCCCTCGGCAGTGACTTTCAAAGTGTATTTCCCGTCCGGCACCATGATCTCAAAGTGGCCGAATTCGTCGGTGGTGCCGGTGTAGATCTCCGAAGAGGAGGTATCGGTCAGCGTTACCGAAGCGCCGGAAATCGGGGCTTCGTCCTCCTTGTCCACCACATAGCAGAGCACTCCGCCGTTATCCGGTGCGGACGGTTTGCCGAATCCGTTGCCTTTTATGGAATCCCTGGCCCTCATCACCGCGAGAAGCGCGCTGATAACACCCGTATCAGACGAACAGCTGCTTTTCATTATCTCCTTGACCTGAGCGCCGGTCAGTTCTTTGTTGACCGTCCAGACCATTGCGGCAACTCCCGAGACATGAGGCGCTGACATTGAAGTGCCTCCCATGATAAGATGTTCTCCCGGGTCATCGCTGGCCATATTGCTGTATCTGCTGCCGGGTACGGTGGAGAATATCCCTCCGTAGCCGTCCCCGCCCGGAGCTTTGATATCGATCCTTTCCCCGCCGTTGGAGTAATCCGTATCCTGAAAATGGAGATTCACGGCTCCGACCTCGATTATCCGGTCGTAGACATCGGGATGCTTATCACGGGTAATGGCGGCTTCCCAAAGATGGAACCTACAGTCAAACTTCGGCGAAAGCCCTGTGGATTCATTCCCTGCTGCGTTGACTATCACAAAATCGTAGCCCTTTGCCAGCATTCTCTCGAAGAAGTCTGCCAGCAGCTCCGCGCCCTCGAAAAGCCATTTCTTTTCCTTTTTATAATAGTTCTCATCATTATACCATTTTTCCCAGCCTTCCTCATCCTGGAAATCGTAGCCTAAGCTCACGTTTATGACCTTCACGTTTCGGACTATCAGTTCGGCATAGGAGATCTTTTCCGCCATTACCGACGTATTGTAAGCAGCCGCCCCGATAGACCCGCAGCTGCATACGCCGTAGAGCCTGCCGCTGCCGTATGGGTAGACCCCGCATATGCCCGTGGTATCGCTGCAGTCGGCGGCCATTGTGCCCGCGACGTGTGTGCCGTGGCGTTTGTTTTCCGCATCGACATTAACGCCGTTCATGCCGTTGTCGTAGAACACCTCGACGAATTTCAGATCCTCGTGATCAATGTCCATGCCCCCGTCGATAAGTCCCACATTGACCGGCCATAAGGAGAGGGAGTTCTTCTGCATATAGCTCCAGGCTTCCTTGGCATGGATCATTTCAAAGCCCCAGTTTTTGACTTTGGAATCCTTAGTGCTGTCAAAATCCTCCTGCCACTCTTTGCCGACGTAGAAATCCGAGTATTTCTCCGCCGTGCCGGAGATCTCTGCGGTGTAGTTGAGGGAGGCGTTTTCCGTCTTCGGATCGCTGCGGAGCTTTTCGGCAACAGCGTCAAGCTCGCTTTCGGTGAGAGCCTTGTCCAGTCTGAGCTGATAGTCCCCGGTGAGAGCGATCTCGCCCACTATCTTCGCGGAGATGCTTTCTGCCAGCTTTTCCGCATCCTCTCTCGAAACGCCCTCCTTGACGGTCAGAAGTATCTCGTTATCCGTGTAGCCGCCTAACGAATCGTTTATCCGCTTTATATGCTTTTCCTCGGCGGGAGTGTAATATATCGCGCCGAAGTCCCCGGCCGGCGAGGGATCGTTCATATCTGTTATCTTTGTAACGCCGTCATATCCCTTCCCGGAGGAGGTGTTCCCGCGCACCAGCATGATGATGCCCGCAGCCGCCGCAGCCGCTGTCAGTACAGCCGCTGTTATTATCCCGATCTTCTTAGCCTTTTTCACATCTGTCACCGTCCGCATCGTTTAATACAACAAATCCGAAAGATCTCAATTATTATTATACTACTCCGCCGATGTCTTGTCAACGGCAGACACGCCCCCGAACTGTATAAGATCATTCTTTACAGATACGGCGGCAAACGGAACATCAGAAAAGGAGCTGTTGCGGATGTAACAGCTCCTTTATTCGTTATATAATATCATTCTGAAACCCTTTCTTACTTCAGCGGATTGCCGAAGAAGTGAACGTATTGCAAGATGCATTTTGTTTCACTCCTTTCGGTTTGGATTTGTTGTTTTCCTTTTCTTTGACTACAGTATACCACACCGAACAGGACAACAACTGGATAAAAAGGGTAGTTTTCAAAAAACTTGAAAAAATTTTTTCGTCCTATGAAACGCACAAAAAACAGCGCCCCTGCTTTGTGCAGGACGCTATGGTTCAAAGTCAGATCTTCTTCTAAAAAACTTTATGCCCGGGAAATCCTCGGAAACGGTTGAATTATCGCATAAAACATGATATAATTGTTATCAGAGCTTATCATTAAAGGAGATGTCAGAAATGCTGAGATTTTTAGGCAGAGGTTCCGCATTCTGTGCCGAGAACAACTGCGCGTTTTATTACGACAATGACAGGCTTGTGCTGCTTGACTGCCCTATGTCCGGGTTTCATCGGCTTCGGCTGTTGGTAGGCGAAGCTCCGGCAGACAAGAACATCAGCGGGATAACCGTGCTTGTTACGCACACTCACTCCGACCACATCGGCGGAATAGGTATGCTGGTGCATTACTGCTGTTATGTATGGCATATCCCCGTGAAGATCATTGCTCCCTGCCGGGAGATCGCTGAGGATCTCCGTTTTATGCTGCTGAGGCTTGACGGCTGCCGTGAAACGGCTTTCTCTGTTGTGACTGCCGATGAAGCCGGCAGCGGTTTTATCCCCGTGCCGACAGAGCATTCTCCCGAGCTTGCGGGGCGCTGCTTCGGCTGGTGCTTTGAAGCTGACGGCCGAAGAACAGTCTTTACCGGAGATACCAACACCTTAGAGCCGTTTATGCAGTACCTTACCGAGGGCGCCGAACTTTATACCGAAGCTTCCGCATCTGACAGCCCGGTGCATCTGTATATTGAACGGCTGAGAAAGATCATTCCGCAGCTGAAAGCCCGCGGGGTAAGTGTGTATCTTATGCACCTCGACGATGAGAAAAAGCTGGCTTCGGCAGCGACCGAACTCGGTGCTGAGCTTGCGCCTGTGGTATAATAATTACCCGATGCGTTGTACCTATTTTCTGACAAATCTGAACACGTTCCCGCTGTCGTCGTCGGAAAGCCCGCTGATGTATCCAAGGTACATATCCGTTACATGATCGTTCATGCCCTTGTCGGATAAGGCTTTAAGCTCCGAAACCGCTTCGGCCCTGCGTCCGAGGTGGAAAAGCCTTATGGCTTCCCGAAGCTCCGGGGTATTTGCAGAACGTTTTTCCCGCTCTTCATCGGGCAGACAGTCCAAAGCTTCATACACCGCCTTGACCTCGTTTACTCCCGCCACCTGTACCATACCGAGATAGCGCAGCCCGAGAGATTCGGGTTCGGGTATCCTGTCAACGGTGTCCTTTGAGATCAGCATACCTGTTTTATACTGCTTGGTGAGGGATTCAAGGCGCGAACTGAGGTTTACCGTATCGGATATTACCGTTCCGGAAAGGCGTTCGCTCTCACCCACGATACCTATCATCGCCATACCCGTATGTATGCCGATGCCGATATTTATATCCCGTACATTAAGCTCCTCCGCGGTGTGAGGATCGAGCACGATAGCCCGATAAAGCTCCGTACCCGCCTTGACTGCGTCCTCCGCTTTTTCAAACAGAGCCATTACCGCATCGCCTATGTACTTATCGACAAAGCCGTTGTTTTCGCGGATTATCGGTCCCGCCTTTCCGTAGATGACGTTCACGAAGGAGAAGTTTTCCTTTGCCGTCATCATCTCGGAATTGATAGAGAATGAACGTATATCGCAGAAAAGCACGGTAAGCTCGCGGCTGCTGGCATCTCCCAACGAAAGGTCGGTGAAGCGTTCCTTGCCGAGAAACTCGCGGAATTTTTCGGGAACGAATTTGTAATAGAAGCTCTCGGTCTTGTCCTTTTCCTCAAAGAGCGTTTCAAGGCTCTGACCCATTGCGTTGACCTTGGAGCAGATCTCGCCCAGCTCGTCCCTGGACTTGTATTTGATACGCGCTGTCAGATCGCCCTCGGAGATCCTTTCAACGGCTTTTCCGGCCTTTTTGATGTTGCGGGTAATGTAAAGGGAAAGCAGGGTGATCAGAGCCGTCATGACAGCAAAGATCATCAGAAAGTACAGTCCCACCTGAATGAGAAAATCCCGCCTTTGATGCCAGAAGCTTTCCGGCTCTGTTCTGACTTTCAGGAAAAAGCTCCCGTCGCCGCCTTTGGCGCTGATCTTTCCGTAAGCGGAAATGCTGTCGGTATGGTCTGTGTCGGACATCAGCCCGCCGATGTCTTTGACAACGCTTATGCTTTTTGAATTGTCCGGCATATCGTCTTCTGCCCCTGCCCTGACGGCAAACATCGGGACGCTGATAAGATCGTTTCTTGCAAGAAATATGCTTCTGCCGTCATCGGTGCGGCATACTATCGAAAGCAGATATTCACCGCTCCGTCCGTGCAGAGAATTATTGCCGAGGCCTTCAAGCTTTTTCCTCAGCTGTTCATAGGCTGCTCCGGTATTGCTGTTCATTTCAAGCAGCGGTGAAAAATCATAGTCTCTGAACTCCGCGGCACCGAGATTGCAGATAATGCTCACTTCTTTTTCGATATTATCTGTATTCTGCTCCGAATAGGTGTTATACAGCTTAACGGTAATAACAAGAGTTACTGCCATAAGCACGGGAATAGTTGTTATGAGCTGCTTGAAGAGCAGCGTTTTCTTTCTTATGATAAGATTGATGATCAGCGCAAGGATCAGCAGGAAAAAGACTATATCCGTCAGCGTATCAAGGATCATCCAGACATATCTGTCGGTATGGATGATGATGTCTTTGTTGATAAGCTGTCCGTCCGAATAGGTCAGCAGGCCGTTGTCTAAGCATATCACAAGAACATCTTTGTCGGAACCGGCAGGGCGGTATGCGGCAAGCCGTTTTATTGACGAATTCTCCGTGCCCTTGGCTTCGTGTATATCAAACACCTTTTTAAGAGCGCCGTCCTCAAGGCAGAATACCTCGTCGGGCTTTCTGCTGTCGGCAACGTAAAGCTTTCCGCCGCACATGACCGCCTCGGAGAAGTAAGAGCTTCCCAGCTCTCCCTTTGAGCTCATTTTGAAAATGCTTTCACCGAGAGGTTCCCCGAAGCCGGCTTTATATACATTTCCGTCGCTTCTCAGAAAGAGGAACGCACCGTCGATAGGTATCACGACAGACGTATATGTTCCGTCGGGGTCATTGGTGTATATGTCGCTTACGGATAAGGCATTCGTTTTGGTATCGACGGAATACAGCTTTACTCCCTCTTCTTCGACCAGTGCAAAGGTGACCTTGCCGTTGTAATAATGCAGCCGGCTGAGCTTTGAAGTGACCGAATGCTCGTTATCCGCATATTTGATCTCGCAAACATCGCCCAAATACTTATGGTCCCGAGAGATACGGATCACATTCTCCTGAGTGATAAGGCTGCCATTTTCCGTGTTTGCCGCCACTGCATAAAGCACATTGTCATCGGTCATTGCGAAGGAATAGGGGCGGGCATATTCGCCGCTGATCGAGGGCACTTTTATCACGCCGATATTCGCATAGGTCTTTTCGCCGGAGTCGATATTCAGAAGTGCAGTCATCCCGTCCCGGCCGATATCAAAGCCTATCGCCGCAAAGCCGCTGCTGTTTACCGCAAATTCCACGGCTTCTTTCATCGGGGTGTCGATGATCGGAACATAGTTGTCATCCTTTACTCCGTAGCAATAGATATTCATGGTCAGGTTCAGCGCAAAGAAAAATGTCAGCGCAAAGTAAACGGCCAGTGCAAGCACTATCCACCTTGCCTTGCCGCAAAGCCTTGTTACTGTCCTTTTTATCCCGGACAGCACCCGCCCGGGAAGTGTTCTTTTTCTGCTTTCCGATACGGAGCTTTCTTCCTTCATATTAGAAGCATCCTTTCACTGTAAACCTGCTGTCAGCCGCAGACTCTGTTCCTTCCGCCCTCCTTGGCAATAAACAGCTTGCCGTCGGCAGCGGCTATGTTTTCCTCGATAGTCTTTTCCGTATCGTACAGGGTGCAGCCGAAGCTCATACTGAGATTGACAAGAACTCCCTCACCGTCGAAGGGGGTATCCTTGACCTCCTGTCTTACTGCATCGGCGGTTTTTATACAGCCCTCAAGGTCTGTGTCTGCGAGAACGGCAATAAACTCATCGCCGCCCCAGCGGTAGACTGTTCCGCTGCTGTCTGCGTGCTTTTTCATGATACCCGCCACAAAACTGAGGGCAATATCTCCTACATTATGACCGTAGGTATCGTTGACGGATTTATACTTGTCTATATCGCATATAAACATGGACAGGGGCTTTTCGCTGCCTGCCTTGATATAGCCGGCATACTTGTGAGCAAGATCGCTGTAAAAGCCCATTCTGTTGCGTATGCCCGTGAGCTTGTCAAAATGGGAGTCAATATAGAAGGTCTCGGATTCAAGCGCCATACCGCAGACAAAGGCGGCGAGAGAGAGCTTTCTTATATCCTCCTTCGGGTCAAATCCGCTGGCGCCGAGCTTGTTGATTATCTGAAAGGCTCCTATATAATCGCCGCTTATATCCGCTACCGGCATTACCAGCACAGACATAGTAAGATAGCCCGTCTGCTTATCGACCTCGGAGTTGAATTCCGGCTCGCTGTAAGGGTCGTTGGTAATAATGACACGCTTTTCCTTCAGGGCCTTTCCTACAAGTCCCTTATCGTCGGGAATAACGATCTTGTCTACTCCCGTCGCCGACGCAGTCCAGAGCTTGTGATCTTTCTTGTCCCACTTCCAGAAGCTTGCCCTGTCTGCTCCCACAAGGTTTCTGCCCAGCTCGGTCAGGCTTTTGAATACTATCAAGTGGTCGTCACTGTCATTGCCCATTTGCGCATACAGCGTTTCACCGATACTGTATATCGATTCGAGCATATCCTTATACTCGCTCTCATTGGAAAAAATCTTTTCATCAGCCATTTTGTTTTCTCCTTTCAATTATTCAATGCACCGATCATTCTGCGGTCAATGACAAAGTGTTGTTTATCGCATCGGCGGCAGCCTTACGCGAGTAAAAAAGCTCGGACAGCAGAACGTATCAGGTAACAGATAAAATCGTAGCCACTAAGGCGGAATCAGCCATAAGGATCGAGAGAGTCACGATCTCATTTGTTACGAACATAGTCGTGATATTGGAGATCGCGGTCATATAGTCGGAGCCTTCACTGCAATAGTCTAGGGAAAGCAGCATTGCCGAGTGCATAAGTCTCTCGGATTTGTTGAAGCCCGTGAAAGTGCCTTTATACGGTGTTTGCTGCGCCAGTTCATCGTCAACGGCACAGATGTCGTCAAGCAGTGTATTTACATCCGCATCCAGCACTGCAGCACCTGCCAGCATAGCTATTGACAGATTCTTGCTGTACTTGCGCCCTCTCTCACGAAGCCCGTCAAACAGCGCCTTGAAGCGGCTGCACTTTTCCTCCGTGGGCATATCCGAAACAGCCAATACCTGAGCCGCAGTCTGAACAGCATTGGTATCACCGTAGGGCTTGAGCTCTGCCATGATCTTTTCGGTCTCCTCCACCACCTGCTCGGGAGTTCTGTTTTTCAGCGCCAGCAATACAGACATCACCGCATCTTCAGCACCGGTAACGAACCTATGCTTTTTCTTGACAGCATCAAATATCTCCTTGCTGCGTGTGATGAGATCCTCTGCTTTGCAGGAGGCCTCCAGCCTTTTCATCATAAGCGATAACCCCGCAAAATGATCTGAGGACCCGAAGGCCGCGGAAAGCATCTTATTGTATTCCAACGCGCTTTTCATCTCGCTTTCGGGGTCGCTGCTCACGGCGAGCATACACACCGTAGGGGCGTGAGCATTGCCGCGGAAAGCTGATAATGTCCCGGCATTTTCCTTGACGATCTGCTTGCACTTTTTGATGACTTCGGGATCCGCAGTCTTACCGTTTGCGGTGAAAATATATGCACCCAAAGGATAGACATAGGAAATGGCTTCATGCTTGACCTCTTTTCTGACGGCCTCATAGTTTTTGATGTACTCGTCACAGATGCGCTTTAAAGAATCTCTCATTTTTTTATATCTCCGTTGATAATAATTTTTTTCGGCTAAGGCTTACAACTGAATCGAACCGTTTCTCCGCCTGAGTGCAGCACAGATCACAAACGGTCGTTTTCAAAACAACAAAAGCGCACCCCGCAGGATATTCCTATCTCGCAGAGTACGCATTTATCTGATGATCTGAAGAGAAACGGGCGCAGCTTCGCCTTGCTTGCGTGCTTGGATCATACCGCATAGACATACGCCCGTCAGCCCCCTTCAAGTGAATTAAATGTGTACAGTATGTAACATTTTTGCTATTTATACTATACCACATTTTGGTAATAATGTCAAGGGTATATGCTGCTGCAAAGCTGTTTTTCACCGAGAGCATGAGGCAGTGTGTTCCGCTCGTGCATAAGAGCAGACATTTGGTGCATCGAATTATTCCTGCACGGTGGATGATCCCGCAAATGCTCCCGAAAAACCGGCTGCTGGTTCGACTGGGCTGCTGTCACTGATGAGATCTTTACCAACGAGCAGCTTGGCTTTCTTTTACAGGCACACAAAAAAAGCGTCCGCACTAAGGAGGGGCTGCCGGAGAAGCATTCATCGGGTATCACGGTCACAGAGGCGGGGAGGGTCACGTTCACAAGCTTGGAATTCTTGAAAAGCCCCGGAGCCAGCGCGGTCACTTTTTTGCAGCCGACCTCGTCGGGGATAATAAGGTTCTCGTAGCTGTCCTTGCCTTTATACATCATCCGCCCGAAAAGCTGTCAACAGGAAGAAAAAATTACATCAAGGCTGCATCCTGTTCGGCTGTAAATACAAAAAAATCTTGCTTGCTGCGGGATGTTTGGGAAAAACGGCGATTGCTTTTAATGTGAGGCTGTGGTATACTTTTCAATGGCGTGTCAGCGCCGTGGGATTTCGTATAAAAAGGGAAGTTACAAAGCAACAATGGATAAAGTCAAAGCATTTCTGAAAAAAGAACTGATGCTCACCGTGTCGGCGGCAGCGGCTGTCGCTGCAATGTTCATCACGCCGCCGAGTAAACGGCTGCTTACCGACATAGACTGGCGCACACTGGGAACGCTGCTGATGATGCTGTGCGTGCTTGAGGGATTCAAGCAGGAAAACGTGCTGCGGCCTGTGGTGTCGCTGGCATCGAGACTGAAAAAGATGACGAGCGTGTCGCTGTTTCTGATATTCGGCGTGTTTTTCACGTCGATGTTCGTGACCAACGACGTTTCGCTGATAATCTTTGTGCCGCTGACGATAATGATATTTCGCAGCGCAGGCAAGGAAAAGTACATACTGCCGGTCATCTCGATGGAGAACATCGCCGCGGTAAGAGGCTCGCTGCTGACGCCCTTCGGCAGTCCGCAGAACCTGTTCCTTTACGGGCAGTCGGGAACGAGCGCCAAGAATTTCATACTGCATATGCTGCCCCTCAATGTGATGTCGGCGGTGCTGTTGGTGATATTCGTGCTGGTGCTCTACCGCAAGGATCTTGGTGAGACTATCGAGATAGACACTTCAAAAACAGCATCGGAATGGCTGCCGCAGGGCAGGGTGAAAAGGATCTCATATGCGCTGCTGTTTTTGTTCGTGATAGGCGTTATCGTGACGAGAACACAGTACTGGTACATTGCGCTTGCCGTCGTGCTCGGCGTGATAGCGGTGGTGGACAGAGGGCTTTTCCGCAAGGTCGATTATGTGCTGCTGTTCACGTTCCTGTGCTTTTTCATTTTCTCGTCGTCTGTCGCTGCAAACGAAGGCATCTCAAAGTTTCTCGGCAAAGCCGTTGCCGGCAACGAATACTGGTGGTCCATAGGACTGAGCCAGCTCATCTCGAACGTGCCTGCATCTATCGTGCTGTATCCGTTCACGACGAATTTTGCAGGACTTATCTACGGTGCAGATACGGCGGGCCTCGTCTCGCTGATAGGTTCGCTGGCAAGTGTTATCAATTACCGCATATACGTCAGGGAGTATCCCGGTCAGGGCGGAAAGTTCGTCAAGGTGTTCACGCTGGTGAGCTGGGCCTTCTTTGCTATCGTGGTGATACCCGGCTTCCTGCTCAGCCGCTGGAGCTTTTTCTGAAGCTGTCGGACGGTACACGCTGACGGAAGCGGCAAGCGATATCTCCGGACATCAAAAAACTCGTAAACCACGTGTTTACGAGTTTTTCTTTTGGTGCGGCAAACCGTAACTTGTAAGAACACCCTCGGAAGCCGCTGTAACTTCCTTAAAATCAATGGTAATATCCTGCATATCGTCATAGTGACAGCAGATAATGAGCTTGTCTGAATAAACGAAAATCTTTTCAATAAAGTAATCTAATACAAAATCCCTAGTCGCAGGGTCTTTAAAATCTGCGTGCTTATACATCTCATAGTATTCCTTCATACGACGTGTATCATTCATAGCGAGCTTTTTGACACGCTCGGTATCAATTGCAGCTATTAGGCTTTTTTTACGCTCTTCAAGTTCTTGTAGACGTGCCTGTGTAGTGTCGGAGAAGATACCCTTTTCAATAGCTTTGACTATGTTTTTTAACGCCTGTTCTGTCTCGTTAAGACTGCTTTCAAGGGCGTTGATATAGCTGTCATCACCGTAGTGATTCTCATAGTATTTAACTATATCAGCCGCAAGGCTTGCAAGGTTCTCACTGTCGCTCAGAAAGCCGTCAAGAACGGATATCACAAGGTTTTCGAGTTTGTCTTTGCCAACATCTTTGAGATTGCAGGACTTTTTCTTATAATGATTGATGCAACTATAATAGTAGTATCTCTTGCCTCTTTTTGAAGTTCCTGCCGTACCGTGCATAGAAGAACCACAATGACCACAGAACAGCTTACCTGTCAGCCAATAGCGAGGAGCAGGTTCATCAGCGGTAGTTTTAGCTCTATGCTTGTTAAGTTCAAAACGTTTCTGCACCTTGTCATACAATTCTTTTGAGATTATTGCAGGCATTCCATCAGGGATAACCACATCACCGAAGCGGTATTCACCAAAATAAGAACGATTTTTCAAAATGCCTCTAAGGCTATTTATGGTAAATTCGTTTCCTCTTGACGTTCTTATGCCCTGAGCATTAAGTTCACGGATAATAACGGTAATCGGCTTTCCCTCAGCATAATCAGTGAAAATCTGCCGAACAATGGGAGCTGTATCTTCGTCTATGACATAGTGCTTATTTGAATCGTGAGTATACCCTAAAAGAGCTACGCCGTTATAAAGCCCAAGTTTAGCATTATAAGACAATCCTCGAATAACGTTCTGAGATAGCTGCTTTGAATAAAATTCAGCATAGGCTTCAAATACAGCCTCTATTAAGGGACTTGTGAGATTATCATCGGGGAGAGCTTCGGCGATATAACATATTCGGCAGCCTGCTTTATTAATCACACTTTTTGCGAAAACAAGTTCTGCTCGATCACGCCCGAGGCGATCTGTTTTCCAAAGAATGAGAACAGCAGGCTTTAAAACTTCTATTTCTGAGAGCATAAGTTGATATTGAGGACGATTAGCAGTAGTACCAGAAATAGCCCTGTCAGCGTATTCCTTAACAAGAGTATATCCGTTCTTTTCGGCATAAAGCCGAGCCTGTTCCTGCTGTTGTTCTATGGACGCATCGTTTTGTGATTGAGAGGAATAGCGGTAGTACGCAATCGCAAGATTGTTCTCATTCTGAACGAATTGAGACTTTCTATTGCCCATGAAATTAACCTCCATATTTAATCATATAACACATTATTTGTGTTGTCATAGTTATTTTGATTATAGTTAGGTTTGATGAAATTGTTGCGAAAAATTAGTTGACATCATATATGATTCCAATATCATGCAATCTATTTAATAGAACAACTATATTTTCAACTTGGGTTTCTTCCTTATAAACAATTGAAATATAATTTCTTTTATCTGGTACAACAGTGTTGTCTTTCTGCTTGGTTCCAATAACAGCCTTCAAGTCAGAAGGAGCAAATGTAAAACTGAGAGGCTTGTCTCTATCAATTTGTAAATCCGTGTTTCCAGAAATAATAGAGGAAATATCTTCTTCTGTTACGATGCAATCGTTATTTGCTCCAAAAAGGAATTTTATGTATCTGCTCTTATATCCAGAAATACTCACCAACTTTTTCAATAGTTCAAATGATTTTTCAAAATTATATAAAGAAATACTATATCTAATAAAACTGTTGTTTTGATTTTGTATAAAAAAATCATTTTTTGATTCATCGAATTTTTTATGGTATTTCAGTTTGATTCCCTCAACAGTAATGAAAGTATCTCCATTTTGTGAT
Source organism: Ruminococcaceae bacterium FB2012 (assembly GCA_900104495.1). Taxonomy (GTDB): domain Bacteria; phylum Bacillota; class Clostridia; order Oscillospirales; family Ruminococcaceae; genus FB2012. The sequence continues at coordinate 13,863 of FMXS01000024.1, forward strand.
GTACACTTTGAATAAGGAATACTGTTACTATCCAGATACGCTACTATTTTCTCATAAATTGAATCTATATCGTGCTCAACTTTGCTTCCATCAGATTCTGTATACTTAGGAACCATATCAAATAACGCGCCACTCATAAAATCTCTAATCGTACTTATACCACCAGTATCTCCTTCAATTGTTTTTTTAATAGCATAAAAATCGTCTTCAACAAAGCTCTCAGGAAAACTACAGGAAAACTCCCTGTTAATTATGCTAACAAAATTATTTAAACTATCCCCTGATGTGATATTAAATCCCTGTAATAAGTTTAATGGCGGTTTCAATGAACCTATATTTACGCCAATTCCTACTGGAACAACTTGAATGCCTTTGGAATACGCAAATCCAGCTTCAAAATAAATCCATCCAGAAGAAAGCGAGGTCTCAGTTGCAAATACAAACATTATTCTTGCTTCTTTCAGACCTTCTTCAACTTTGTGGATCCAGTTACTGCCGAACGGTATGCTTTGACCATCACTAGACATAAATATGTCTACTGTTCCTGATGTTATTTTTCCTAGTTTATCTTTTAATGGAAGGATAATATCTCTATCCTTTGATGAATGACTAAAGAATATTACTGGTTTATCCATAAACGCTCCCCTTTTTTGTGAACACCTTAAACATTATAGATATTTCTCTTTCAGCAGCTTTGCAACTCGCAAATGAGCTATATTTGAGCTTTTATATAACTCTTCTACAACCTCAGGAATTGTTTTGTTAGCGTAAATTCCTTTATTTGTTTTATCTGTATCTATACCATAATAGTTCAAAAATGTTTTGCTCAGCCATCCGTGATAGTCCTCTGTTCTGAACATTTTTTCTTCAATAGCTGTTAGACTTAATCCTTGAAATAAGTAATAGTACATTATTTCAGGGACAAGATCGTTTATACTGCGATGACTGAATAGATCATAAGTTTTAAACATATCATACCTCCGTAAGCCAAGAGATCATATCCTGCTCACTTAATGCTGATGAAGTGTCAAGAGCACAATCATATTCTGCATTAAAGACACCATCAGGAGTTTTCTCATTGAAGTGTGGAATATCCTTTGCATTATAATATCGTAAATTTGCCTTAGTGTATGTGCTATCATATTTTATGCGATATAGTTCTTCGCTGTCAATCTGAGAAATTGTTGATTCTATGTGAACCAGTAAAGCGTAATTATCAGCAAACTTATCTCTTATCTGTTCAATCAATTCTCCAAGGGATTCGCCATAATCATTTTTCTGGAGCATTATGGATACAATTCTTATATCATAAAGTTCACTCAGAAGTTGATCATGCTTAAAATGATGAGTTCGGCTGGTCTTTATTGTGGATTTTATTTCTAAGCGTTTTTTGTCGTTGATAGAGAAGTCAAATTTCATCATGTTTTTTGACTGCCAACACTTTGAAATATCACAACCTACTTTATAGAAATGGAGTATTACATATAGTTCAGCATACAGCCCTTGAATTTCAATTTCAGATACTTGTCTCTTTCTATCAAATAGAGAAGAGATAGACGAAAATAGCTTTGACAAATATAGCTGATCATTGTCTCTTTCACCCTGAGCAAAAGCCTTAGTAAGACGAATAAAAGCAAGTACCTTATCTTCATTTTCCTCTTTACAGGTGAGAAGATGAACAATTTGTGTTTTTTCTTCATCATCACTTTTGAAAGTACATTTTTTATTAAATGCAAATCTTAGTGACTTTGTCTCCTGATAAATAGGCGCAAAGCGAGGCATATTTGATGGAATCATAAAGACAATATTATTATCATTGTCTTTGCCAAAATAACAAGAACTGTTTTCTACAGAAAAAACCTCATAAGACTGTGAAACAGCAGATTTATCTTTAAGTTTTTCTAAGATTGTTTTACTATCCATTTGATTTCACCACCAATTCTGATAATCTGGCTGTACAGCTTTCAGGCACATACAAAGCAAATACAGGAGAATAATAATCAATCTCAGGCATATTTGTAGGTTTTACAAAATGAATTTGAAGTTGAATATGCTCTGGTTCATTATCCGCCAAACTACGATCACCATCATAATATAGCGGGCTGGAAGGATTAGGATTACGACCTTGGAATAACTGTTGTATAGTGTAATCTTCTCTTATTTTACGGGTTGAATGATTTATATCTCTAATCCAATATACATCTACGGGAATATCAAGTTCTAGTTTTATAAGGGCATCATTAAGTTGAGCAAAGAATTGTTTATCTAATATCTCGTTGTTTGCAAATTGTATCTTATCAAGTAATTCGCTGTACACTTGACCATATTGTTGACCTTCCAGAACCATATGGACTTGTACGCTGTTATGTTTCTGCTCTTGTAAAAGCTCTGCATAATGCTGCCTATACTTTGCTATAACATCTGCGTTCTGATTAACAATTTCTCTATCAGCAATATAATACTTTTGAGATTTCCATTCCGAAAGAGCAAAGTTTTCAGTTCTTGCAACATTTCTTCTTGTTAGATTAAGATATGCATTACGTTGTAGCACAAATATCCTCGGCATATCTTTGAACGGTATTCCTCGCTCCTGAGCTCTTTCGATGGAAGCCCACATATCCTCATCATGTTCCAGTATACTTGCAAAATCATCCTTAATATCTCTTGTTGTAAACACTCGGCATACATCGAGATATTTAGCCTTATATCCAAACCACCGAGCACGCTGTTCTGTATTATCTACATTACTCTTACCCCTTGCACGCCTGGTGATATAAGTTACAGCAAGACCTTTGAAGGTAATACCTCGCTCAACAAGATTTCCACCTACAAATATATTAGTTTTATAGAGTTCAGCGTTCTCACTAGCGTTTTCTTCACTATTACATATAAGAACAGGGGAACACTGCTTGATTCTATCTAGTATTTGGTTTTCAAGATCATCAAAAGGATGACAGATTACTCCATCTGAGACAAAAGAATCATATGCTTCTTGCAGAAGGTTTTTCAAAGAGTTGTAAGAAATATCCTTCTTGCCAGCTAGCCGTGTTTTTGCCTTTGATTTCCATTCATCCAGAATGCTCTGTATCTTTTGCTCTACAACTCGGTGATCGAACTTTTTCTGACTTGGATGTATCAGCATAGCATGAGTCCCCATATCACCACGGCTTCTTCTTATTGCGTTTCCTACAAAGAAAAGCGCCATAGCCTGGTAAACAGATTCTGGTACTCCCATACCGTCCAGTAGATTGGGTTCCGATTCAGGAATCTCTTTGATATACCTGTCAGCATTCTCACCATGAAACTCTTGCAGCCCACAGTACCCTTCACCAGGATAGACTAGCTCACCAAAATCTGGAGATAATTTATCAAAAGCCTCAATAAGAATATTAGCCTGTGGTGTTGCGGTGACAGATAAAAAGCAATGACTTTTCAGTTTGTTCTTTAGGTTCAGAACGGAGGCATATGTAGTACTAATGGATTGTTGATATGCTCTAGTATTAAGAGTTGCTTGGTCACCCTCATCATCAATTATTAAAACAGACTTATCTGCTAAGAATTCATTATCAAATATTTCAGCAATCTGATTTATATGCTTGTTATGCTTTAAGCCAACAATAATGACTTTACGACCGTTCTCAATGAAATCCTTTATTCTTGCAGGATTGATGAGCGTTTTATTATCGTTGGTTTTCAGAACGGTTAGTTTTTCTGTATCTACACTAAATGCACTTGATATACGAGATGCATTCTGTTTTAGCAGATTGAGTGTGTTTCCGCCCAATACAATAGCTATATCATAACCATTATCAAATGCAAGCGCAAGAACTGAAATAAAATTAGAGGTTTTACCGCTTTGTACTTTGCCAATAACAATTCCTGTTTCCGCAACCTGTTCCTGAATATTGGGGTTAGGACAGCGTCCAAGGATGCGAGCTGCATTATTGAAAATGGAATCAATTGCTTCCTCGGTCATATCATCTGCAAGCATACGATTTTCAACACTTTTCCTAAAAAAGCCATCAACGCTGATGCTCCATGGCATTACAGCGTCACTATCTGTGACAGATAACCATTCGCCACTCAAAGAACTTCATCTCCTTTACGCACAGTTTCTAGTATTTCATTCATTTTCAGTCTGATTGCACTAGGCTCAATTCGTCCATCATGAGATGTTACCATTGATTCGATCTCTGCTAAAACCAAAGCGATTGACATTCTCATCATAATGGGCAAAAATTCACTTTTATCTATCAGCGGTTTGAAAAAAGAATGTCGCATATTGATAGATAGGTTATATTCAGTGTCGGTTAATGACTCAACTAATAACCAATCCATAGCTGGATCATTCATTTCAAGAATGATATGGAACTTATAGTCTATATGCTTATATGTGAAAGCATAGTTAATCTGTTTGCCACCTTCAAGTTGTACATTACCGCTATTCTGGCTCTGCGCTGCTGTTCCTTGCGGTTGACTGCTCGTCTCGGTGTTTTCATGCAAATTATTCTGTGGTTCTTCAGTATTCGCTGGTTCTGGTGCAGCAGTTTCAGCATTAGGAACTTGAATTTCAACTGGAGGTTCTGTACTTATTGGTTCTCGGTCCACTATCTCAATTTGTACATTCTCTACTGCACCCGATTCTGTCAAGCCCTTAGTCGCAGTTTCTACGAGGTCGTGTGTGTTGAGTTTTTCCCTAACTCTAATATTCTCAGCTTTCTTCCTATAATCTTGCGTGTGCTTAGATAGTTCATCTATAAATGCTTCTTCTAAGCCACTATTATGCCAGTCAAAACCGTCTTTAGCTTGTGTTACTGACCAATTGTCCATATGTAATTCACCATACATACGCTGCCAAGCATAGGAATTAGCATCTCCGAATAATTCCGAAGGTCTATAATTCTTTTCAGAACCGCCGACAATTACACGCCCTCTCCTAATAAGGGTGAATCCAGCATCTTTAACACTACCAGGTATTCTAATAGCGATAAAGCCACTAACTGCTAACTCTTTTCCTTCATGTTGTACAGTAAAAGAGATATCTTTTTTCCATGTTTTCGCATCATCATCAGTATAGACAGGAGGTTCTTTAAACTGCAAAGCACTTCCGTTATAGGTGATTCTCACTAATCCTGTACGCAAGTCCTCACGATAAATGCTGCTAAGTAATTCTTTGACTTTTCCGATGGTTCTCGGTCCAACAATACGCTTATTTAACTTTTTAATCACTATTTTTGTGAAGTGCTCTTTTTTATTTACAGGTTCTTCTTGAACGTCTATTTCTTCGGTTCTGTACTTGCCTAATTCATCAATATTAATTTCTGTATAATACTTTATAGTTGAATTCAATTGAGTTGACTCAACAGACCAAAGTGAGCCAAACCAACAGGCAGCGGTTTTTAATCCCATACCAAATTCATTTCGCCCAGAAGTATTCTTAGGCGGGCGGTCAAGTACAACTGCTCTTTGAAAATCTGTCCATTCCATCCCATATGCATTATCTGTTATTTCTAGGCGGTCGCCGTCTACTGCATCTTCGATATACTTGATAGTGATATCAAGTCCTTTTGCATATTTCTGAGCCATAAGTTCATCTTTATGGTCATAAAAACTTTGAGTTGAGTTATCAACAAATTCTGCAATAGCTGTCCATGGCTGATAACTTAGTCGCTTATATGTAGCATAAACGCTGCTTGTAGGTCTAATATTAATCCTTCTACTCATCTTTGTCACCATCCCAACCATCTTTTGCAAGATTAAATAGACTCTTACCGAGGATTTTTAATATTCTAACATTTACTGAATTGCCAAGTTGGCGGTATTGAATAGCATCTGTACCCTGAAATTTAAAACTGGCATGAAAACTCTGGAGATTAGCAGCTTCTCTAGGAGTTATATATCTGAAATGACCTTTCGCTTCATCCCAGATGATTGGAGTGTTTACAATAGCAACCAAAGACGGATAGAATGTTGGTCTCTTAACTCGAATTCCTGATTGTCTTACTTGAATCAATGCGTCATGGATATCATCAACATCAGTTCCGCAATTCCATTCAAATTTTTTATATAGTTTAATTCTGTCCAACATATCATACCTATCAATCCATTGATCAATGAATTCTCTATGCTCTAGATAGAACTCTCGATTGTGTCTAAGAAAATTTTGTTTCCACTTTGGCATGCTTTCATATCCCTGAGAAGCATAAACGGCTTCAGTATCATCATTATTCACGCCAAAGCTATCTATCCAAATGGGGAAACCAATAACTTCTATATTTGTGCCTTGTCTAAATTCGTCCCAAGCTATTATCATTTGCTCTTTTTCTTCTGATATAATATAGCTATCGTCCACTTCGTCTTCAAGAATAGACCAAGCATCTCCCATTCTGCATTTTTTGAAATGCTTATCAAGCTGCAAATCTTCAATATGGATAAAGCCATTAGTTAAGATCTGCTGATTTCTTATATCTTTTCGTATGCCGAGAATGTATACTCTCTCTCGTATCTGTGGTATTCCGAAATCAGATGGCGAGAGAATAATCGGCGTTTCTGTGATATAAAAATTTCTTTTTGTCAATTCAGTTGTGATAATATCCCAGTTTTCCGTCTTATCCGCAAGATTCCGCACGTTTTCAAGTATAATGAATTTCACTTCTGGGTGTCCATCGAGAATGTCCATTATTTTATAGAACAGATTGCCTCTTGTTTCATCTTGAAACCCTTTTTGTGCTCCCGCTTTACTAAAAGGTTGGCAGGGAAAACCTGCGCAAAGCACATCGAATGGAGATATTGTCGCAGGATCAATCTTATTTACATCGCCACGAACTTCTTTTTCATCAATTTTATAATTGAGTTTATATGTTTTGACGCATTCTTGATTTGTTTCGGCAGCCATGACACACTCTCCGCCTAAAAAACGCATTGCTTGATGAAAGCCACCAACACCAGCAAATAAATCAATAAACTTGAAGCGTGCTTCACCTTTTTCACGAGTTACTCTGGCATCATCGGGTTTTTGAGCACCAGAAGGAATATTCCACCTTCCACCCTCTTTTATTGCCCCAGGGATTCTGTTGTCTTTGCAGAGTATGGTAACCCATGTTTCTGAAACATTCCATAATGCAGCTGTTTCTTTTGTAGTCATAATCTATCCTTACCTTTACTCAATTTCATTATCTGGTATTACTTCCATAATGTCACCAATATCACAATTCAGAGCTTGACATATTTTAAGCAATACATCAGTTGTTACATTTTCATTTTTTCCTAACTTTGCCATAGAAGTATGACTTATTCCTGCGGCTGCACACAGGTCTTTTTTTCTCATATCCTTATCTATCAGAACTTTCCATAGCTTTTTATAACTGATTCCCATCAAAACACTCTCCCAAAAGATATGATTGTGGAATAAAACTCTGCTTTCGCTGAATTCTTAATATGATTATATCACATATTTTCCAATTTTTCAATAGAAAACTACAAAATAATCTACGAGAGTGACAAATGGTGCCGTTTGGCTTGGCACGGGTTTAAATATATAATAAATTCATATATATTTTACAAGGCTAGCTTTATCCTTGACTATCAGGGCTTCAACTTTTTTTGCATATTTTTTTCGCTGCAAACCTGTTGATGCAATTTCGACAATATGATATATTGAAGGCGAGGAACACCTCAGAGGAATACCTCACTTAAAAATACGTATTTTTATAATAAGCATTTTAACCACTATTTTTTTGAAAGGAGAGTTTAAATTATGATAAACTCAAATAATAACAGCAGGAAACCTCCTGTCACAGCATCAACCGCCTTGTCTGTACACAACGAGAATGTGATCGTTGTTATGCCTAACACAATGAAGTATAGCGCTATCGTAGAAGGAACAAAAACAGATATCGTAGTACCGAATGCCACAACACACAAAACGTTGACAAAAGCGTTCAAAAAAAAGATTGTAGTGGATACAATAAATATGAAAAACACGAATATTCTTTTTGTTGCACCTAAATCTATCGAGATTAAGTCTTTTGTTAAGGGTGCAGAAAAAGTGTATATTGTGCCCACTACGAAAATTGCGATTTTTCGCATAGCCACTAACAAAGATAAGGATTTTCGTGCTGCGATGAGGGAAATGGAATTAACCACAAATCCCAAAGTCAATGATTCCGATGATGGCAACTGTGGAACAGAATTAAAGCATAAATCTGAACCTGAACTTTGATTTCGATTAAGGGTGTGCAGAGGGGCGAAAGCCCCTTTGCCATTTATGACTTTTGAAAAAAGTCTTAAATGCAAGACTTACAAATAAGTTACGCAAGCAGCAGAAACACGAAAGGAGTGGTTCACATGGCAAGCGTGAAGTGGGACGGTGGCAAGTACAAAGGAGCAACAGAAGCCAAAGCACATTTTAGACACAACGAAACAGAGCAGCGCAAGCTGACGGGAAAGCATAGTAATAACGATATAGACAGAAGCCGTACAGTTATGAATTTCTCCGTCATTGGTCGTAGTTATGCAGAACGCTGCAAGATGTATGATACAGCGATTGAAGAAGCAGCGGCGCACAGCAAAAGAAAGCTGAGAGCTGATGCGGTCACTTGTTTAGGGCTTTGCACATATGCCCCTGCGGAACTGCCCGAGGAAAAATGTGCGGAATGGTTTACAAATGTTCATAGTATTATGGTTGAAATGTTCGGTGCTGAAAATGTAATAGATACAGACGTACATTTTGACGAGGTACACGAATACTATGATTCTGAACAGGACGAGCTTGTGCTCTCTCGGGTACATTCTCATACGAATATAATTCCTCGCACAGCAGACGGACGTTTGTGCTGCAAGGAGATTTACACCCGTGCTAACTGTGTGAAACTCAACGGACTTATCGAGGATATGACACAGAGAGATTACGGCATACAGTTTCAGACGGGCGCAAAAACAAAAGGTACGAAAACTGTTGAGCAGCTTAAAGCAGATACTCTGAAAGCTGCTTTGGAAGAAGAAAACAGAGCAAGAGAACACAGACACGAACTTGTTGTTCAGAATGCAGAACTGAACAAGCGCAATACGGTATTATTTGACGAACTGAAAAAGCAAAACGAAAAACTCGACAAAGTTAAAGAAACCGCAGCTAAAATTGAAGAAACTATATTGAGAAAGCAGCGCATTTTTGATCGTGACAAGGAAAAGCAAGAAAAACTGTTGCGGTTACGCTCCGAAGAAATCAATCGTCATATTAAAGAGATCAAGAGAATACAATCCGAATACTCCAAAACATTAGAGGATATTCGCAGTATTCTTTCTACTATCAAAACAGCAGCTGAAAGACTAACTATTGAAAAGAAGATTAATGAAAGTATTCGCAAAAGAGCCAAACTTACAGCCGAACTTGACGAGTATGTTGATTTAATTACAAAACAACAAAAGAATAAAGATAAAGTATTCTCCTTGTAAACGCTAACGCCCTCGATTAAAGTCGGGGGCATTTATTCGTTGTAAAAAAGAAAAAGAGAGAGGCTTAACCTCTCTCAAATCGGTAAATCAGCAAGAACACTTTCGGCAGTATCGCCGTTTGTATGGGTGTTCTTTTTGATGTGTTTTGGTGCGGCAAACGGGACTTGAACGATGGCAGAGTGCTGCACCGTTCACTGCCGGCCTGTGCTGATCTCAAGCAGCCTTTGTCAGCGGTAAGGTCCAAATAAGGTCCGCAGGTACGGATCTGCAAATCATAGTGTCATGAATAATACCTCTGATTTCTGCTGTTTTGGTTTACCGGATAAAGTCATTTTAAGAGTGCCCTTGTCAAGCAAAGGTCTCAAAAGCTTTATTCAGTGATACTCCCGGACATCTTACTGAAGCGGCAGGTCGCAGCATACAGTATCAGCTTTGCAAGCTCATATCACTTTGCAGACTGAGCTGCCGGGTAGAAGCTGTCGTATGTTCTGAGCCAGCAGATAGACTGCAGTGTGCAGTGGTTCTGGTAGATGCTGCCTATGCCGTATGCGAATGTGAGCAGATCCTGAACGCTGCTGAATCCGTCGAGTCCGTGGAAAGCGACTTTGAGGACATCGTCTATTGCCTGGCTCACGCCGCCTTCGTAATTCTGGAAGATATCGTGGATCTTCTGGTTGCTGTTGAGGGCGTCCTTGAGAGCTCCGATAAGGGTTTCGATTCCGGGAACAGGAGGGAGGAAGCCGGGGATATTCCACGGAGAAGAGATATTATCCCAGATCTGTTGAATGTACTGTTTAACGTATGCAGGCAGCAGGTTTTCAGCTATGCCGATCAGAGTATCATTAATGTCGAATGCTTTAACGATATCGTCAAGGTGTACGCCGTTGGTATTGAGGAATGACATCACATGTCTTGCTGCGTCCTGGATTCCGGTGTCAACATAATCGGATCTTGAAACATTGCCGCTGAGATTATTCATGAACTTGTTGATAATATCGCTCGGAGCGCGCTTGCCGGCGTTGTCTATGGTCAGCCACCAGTCAATATCGAACGGGAAGTTATACGACCAGTGAAAACCGATACTTTTCGTATCCAGGTCTTTTATAGGATAGTAGCTCGATGCCTTGTCGCCTGTTACCTTGTCGATCTCTGCCTTGACCATAGCCAGTCTGTCGTCTGAAACGTTCTTGAAGCAGTCGTTGTCAGCTAAGTTGTTGCCAAAGAAGCTCTGACGGAGATTCTCGCTGTCCCAGGTCTCGTCGTAGATCGAGTGGTCAACGCCGTATCTCTTGAAGCCCCATTTGGTAGGTGCAACATAAGGAACGGGATCGTCCTTGCAGGTGATGTTGTGGATGCAGGTGTAGTCACGGTCTGCCAGTTCTGCCGATGCAACGCCGCCCTGAGGTGCTTCGATAGTGTATGCGTAAACCTTGCCGTTGCCGAACTGGTCGATAAGTCTCTTTGCGGTGAGGTTTGCTGTTGCGCCGCCTCTTGAGAAACCTGAGAGCCAGAATACCACATCGCCGTCCTCAGCGCCCTTGGTCAGATCGTGCTTCTCGAGGTACTCGTTAACTTCCTTTGTTACCTGATCTGCTGCCTTGGCAAAGCCCTCTGCCTCGCCGTTTTTGCCGAGTGTTACGTTAGATGTCCATTCCTTTTCGTAGTTTGCGCTTCTAACGGTTATGGAAACGACTTTCTTTGTGCCGTTCTGAGTTTTAACATCCTTGCTGCCGATAGCGCATGCTACTGTATCGGGTGTAGGCACCTGTGTGTAAGCTTCGCTTGCGTAGAGGTCTTCAAAGCCCATCTGTGTGAGGGCGTCCTTGATGTTCTTGGGACCTTCCGAGAAGTCGTAGTCTTTTTTGATAACGGTCGTTGATGCGTATGCCATTGTGCAGGACATTGTTGCCATATGAGGATCGTACTCCTTAGCAGATGTCTCGAAGAAGCCATCGGAATACTTGAAGTCGATCGTGTAGCCGTCGAACTTGTAAGAGCCGTCGATAATATCGTGTCCGTTGTACTGGTCCGCCTTGATCCTGGTCTCGGCAGCAGTGGTGTTCATTGTTGAAACTACAGCTGCACTTGTTGACTGCTCGGCAAATACCATCGGTGCTGCTATGCTGCTGGCTGTCGTAGTCATCATAACTGCTGCGATGACTGCTGCGACAGATCTTTTGATCGAGCTTACCTTTGAAAGCTTGGTGGTCTTGGTTTCCTTGTTTGTTTTGTTGAACTTTCTCATTTTGAGTTCCTCCTTGAATTCTGTTTTTGGTTTTTTGGTTTCTCTTTTTGTTGTCTTTAGTTAAGCATATCGACTACAACAAAAGTACAACAGATCTTTTCTTTTTTTGTTTGATCGGGAATTATTTGTTTTTACCTTTTCTCTGACCTCAGTATATCACACACATTACAACAGAAGTACAACACATACTGTCTTTTTTCAAAACATTTTTTCAGCCCGTTTTTACGCCTGTTCTGCGCCTTTTTTGAGTTCACAGCACAGCTTCCGAAAAAAACAGTCAAAAACTCTTTTCTTTCTGCTCGGAATATGCTATACTATAAATAAACATAAAACAACAAGCGGCGGTGATGACTGTTGAAATTCATTAAAAGCAAAATACTGACCACAGTGATGCTTTTGCTTACCGTAATAATGTATATATTCGTTTTGGTGCTGACTGTCAGGACATCTCAACAGACCGTAGACATCAGGACTCCGTATATGTTCCTCGAGGGCGAATACTCAATAGACGATGCAGAGTTCAAAGCATTCGATCCCAATGAACCTATAAACGAACCGTTCAAAAAGATCGTCTTTCGCGGAAGGTTCAATAAAGAAAAACGTGCTCACTTCAAAGAGATCGCTTTTACCACCAAGAATATGTGGTATACGATGTATACGGAAGACCATGAAGTGATCTGCACTAACAGTTATATGACTCTTGACGAAAGGGTACAGCAATACTTTGAGGGATCCTCTGAAGAAGAAATAGCAGAAAAGAGAGAGGATCATATCAAATACCTCCGGAAAGCGCAGCCCTTCAAGTTCAATATGCCCGATACACCCGGCTACTCCACCGAATATATCTTCGTTGAAGACATGATCGAGGCGTTTCCCGATCCCGACAGCGAGTTTGAAATAGTTTTCACAAATCCATACGATCACACCCCTGCGAATTTCAGCGATCTTTTCACCGTAACGCTGAGTGAGGGCAACGGGATACATCTGCGGATCCTGAGAAACGTTATGCCGCTGGTCCTGCTGCTGGCGATCGTCTGTATGTTCGGACTCTTTTTCTTCCCTGTTGCAAGCTTTATCCTCGGAAAGATAAACTTCAACTATCTTTCCTTCGGCATAATGTGCTTTTCCTGGGGACTGTATATGATAATGCAGATATCGGGCAGCTTCCTCGGCTGCTGGATAACAGACGGCTCTGTTTGCCTGTTTATCGACAGAATGACAGCGTACCTGTTTTCGGTCTCTCTTGTTGTATACTTCAGGTCATATCTGACTAAACACATATCCAGAACAGTCAGCGGAATTATGACGGTGTGTGTAACGATTGCAGTCATGGTCTCTGCTGTGCTGCACATCTTTGCAGTCAGCGATATGGTAGTGACAGGAGCATATGTCAATATCATCATGGGACTGACCGCAGCAGTGTTCATAATACTACTGTCATCGGAGATGAAAAGCTCCCGCACCGCACTGCTTTCGATGATAATGTGGACACCAATGATAATCGGACTTATCCTTGATATACTCAATCAGTTTATCAGCTTTTCAAGTCTGCACTTTTTCACATACGGTCTTGCTGTCACGATGCTTGCACAGATAGTGCAGATTATTTTCGACCTGAGAAAGCAGCGGCTTGAAGCTATCAGGTATCAGCAGATACAAAAGGAGCTTTACGAAGCAAAGGTCAGCATTATGGTCAGCCAGATAAGACCTCACTTTATGTACAATGCCTTGTCCTCGATAGCGATGCTGTGCAAGATAAAGCCGGATACTGCCTATGAAGCGACGATAAAGTTCTCCGATTATCTGCGGGGCAATATGGACTCGCTCAAGCAGACCGCACCCGTACCTTTTAAAAAGGAACTTGAACATCTTGAAAAATACCTGTATATCGAAAAGCTCCGCTTCGGCAAAAAGCTCAATATCGAGTATGACATACAGGCGGACAGCTTTGAGATACCGCTCCTGTCGGTACAGCCGCTTGTCGAGAATGCAGTCAAGCACGGTGTCGGAATGAAAGAGGACGGTGGAACGGTGACTATTGCGACCAAAGAAACAGATGATTCGTTTGAGATCGTCATCTCAGATGACGGAGTGGGATTTGATGTTAACGAGGTCAAGGACGACGGACGCTCACATATCGGTATGGAGAACACCAAGCGCAGACTGAAAGAAATGTGCGGTGCAGATATTGAGATAACAAGCGCTATCGGTGAAGGAACCACTGCAAGAATAATCATTCCAAAAGTCAAGGAGGAAACAGAATGAGAATACTATGTGTCGATGATGAAGAGCTGATGCTGCAGATGCTTGAAATGGCGATAAGAGAGGCAAAGCCCGATGCCGACATACACGCATTTGAAAAGCAGAGCCTGCTGCTTGAGGACGCAAAGCAAAACGGCTGTGATATAGCATTTCTGGATATACATATGAGAGGAATGAACGGCGTTGAGCTTGCCAAGGCACTCAAAGAGGTCAATCCGAAAATGAACATCATCTTTGTAACGGGATTTTCCGAGTATGCGGGCGAAGCTATGGGAATGCACGCAAGCGGCTACATAATGAAGCCCGTGACAAAAGAAAAGATCGAAGCCGAGCTTGCCGACCTGCGTTTCCCTATCGTGCCCAAGAGCAATACTCTTTTAAAGGTACGCTGCTTTGGAAACTTTGATGTATTCCTGCCCGACGGCACTCCGCTCAAATTTGAGCGGAGCCGTGCAAAAGAGATATTTGCATATCTTGTCCACCGCTGCGGAAGCAGATGCTCAACAAAAGAGATAGCTGCCGCACTTTTCGAGGACGAGCCGTATGACAAGAGCCAGCAGAGCTATCTGCAAACGCTGATAGCTGCGATGAACAAGAGCCTGAAAAAAGCGGGAGCTGAAAATGTCATAAATAAAAGCTACAACAGCCTTTCGGTAAATGTTGATCTGCTCGACTGTGACTACTACCGTTTCAAAGAGCTTGACGCAGGTGCTGTCAACGCTTACGAATGCGAGTATATGAATCAGTACTACTGGGCTGATTTCCTTTACAACGGTTTCTGAATACGGTGTTGTGCCGGCGTGGTATGCTATAATAATATAGAATATTTGTGTGATGAAGCGGTGCCTGCTGAAAATGCAGGTGCCGTTTTTTTGTTGGGTAAAAAATTTTAGATCTGTTGTACTTTTGTTGTAGTCGGTATGATATACTGTAGTCAAAGAAAAGGAACAAAACCAAATACAAAAACGAAAGGAGAAAAACCATGATCATTACAACAAGACCTCTCATAAAGATTTACCAGTGATAAAAACAAAAATAAAAAGGAAAGGAGAATAAAAAATGCAGGGCTTTGATTATCCTTACTTCGCTTATCCGTATCTGGCTACCGTAGTCGGTTATCCTTACTAATAGGACAGTTACGGATAACGGTAATACAATCAACTTACAATAAAACTATAATACGAGGAGAAAAAACTATGTTTACAACAGTACCGTTCGGCACAGGACCGCTTGTTGAAACAGGACCACTCGGTTGGTGGGACTAAAACAAGAATAAAAAAAGCTAAAACCGCAAGGTCAAAACGATCCTGCGGTTTTTTGTGCTGTGAAAAAAGACTGCCCTGAGCTGTCCGGCTCTTAAAAGCTTTGGCAGCGATATTTTTCCTTTTTTAAAAAAATCAAGAGATCTGTTGTACTTTTGTTGTAAGCCATGACCGCTTCAAGGTCGTGCAGGGGATCCTGCTTGATCTGCTCAAAGCTCCAATGGCTGATCGGGATCCATTTTTCCACCACGCAGGGACGGGCGTTGAAGTCGCTTGAATCCGGCTTGCGGATGAGGTTTGCGTACAGTTTGTAGTTGTCCAATGTTTTCGTCCTCCTTTAATATGGTATATGGTTTTCCAGGCAATAAAAAAAGCCCGAATTTCTTGGTACCTCATCTTTGTGAGATACCAACAAATTCAGGCTCGAAAGTTTGTGAAAGATTTTTTGAAAAAATCTTGTTTTTGGGAGCTTTTTACTCTCTGAAAATGGATATTTACTTGATAATGTTTAGTGATGTATGGGTTCAAGTCCCGTTGCATTGCGTTATTTTGAAAATATCATCCTCGGTTAAGATATAAAAAAATTTGGTAAAGCAAGAGGCTCAAGCCGCGCATTTACGCGATTTAAGGGCCCTTGAAAGTGGTGCGGCAAACTGGACTTGAATGCCTTAACACGGTTTTTCAGAGTTCCTGCCGATTAGAGGAAATACCGATTTTACGGCATTTCAGAAGAAAGCACAACAAATGAGTTCCTCTGGCTTTTCCTATGTTTTTGTGGCATTAAGGAACAAATGAGGAACAAAAGGATCAATTTGAAATGATACGACAGATGGCCTTTCCAAACCTTTTCGGCACAGCTTTTACAGGGCTGTGCCTTTCTGTTTGCTTTGACGCATCGAAGTTTCTCTGCATTTTAAATATACTTCTTCAAAGTAAATCTGATCACACCGTCATAATGTTCGCTGCTCAGTTCATAGGTCTCATCAGCACTTAACATTAGTCCTGTCGGATTTCTACCAATGATAAGATACTGATTATTCCCGTCAAAAGCTATATAGCTTCTGATTTTATCGTCAAGAAGAATATCGGCATTGTCAATGATTATTATTTTACCCTTATATCTTCTTATTGAATTTTTGTAGTTTCTATTATAATCCGTATAATTGAGACAAACAATGCGTTTATCTACTGCTGAAAGCTCTTTAAGGAAAGAAAACACAGCCGATTTCCCCGTTCCAGAGTCTCCGCAGATGAAGGTGATGTTATAATCAAAATGGAAATCCACTTCAAACGATGTGTGCTTAGTTGAAAGGCTGTCAGATATGATCGGTTTAATTTTCATTCATCCACCACTCCTTCAGTTCATCGTAGGACCCCATTTCCTTCACACCGTTTTTGTCATTCACCTTTACTTTTCGTACATCAAACGAGACTAAAGGATAAGGGCAGCAGATATTCCCCGAATCAAGTGAATAAACAGCATCAAGTGCATTTTCGCCGCACTCCCGTATATCAAAGATCTTTTCGGGATTATACATAATATTCAATACAGTCTTGCAGCCTGTGGAAAGCTTATCAATATTAAGAACCGAGCCATCAAAGCGAGATTTGATCATAAACTTGCTGACCATTTCGGCATTATCTATTTTACTGATCATTTCATCAGCTTTATTATCAAGTTTTTCCGATGTAAATCTGTTGAAGAAAACATCATTGAGGGTCACTATTTCCATGTCTTCGGGAACAGACTTTAAACTATATACAGTTATCATATAAATCAGCCTCCATAAATGCCGAATATAAAACCGAACGTTTTAATATCTGCTCCATCTTTTCTTTTAATGTAAGCCTTGATAGATTCAAACCGCAAATGTCATCATTCTGCTTGTCTTTCCAGTTGCAGCAATCTACGATAAAGCACGGTCCAATCTGTGATTTGTCAGTTTCAAAACCGGTATTTCTCGTTAATTCAAAAAGAATCTTTGAAGCAGTCTGCTCGCTGTTCTTCAAATCATTGACATCAAGCAGAGTCTGTAGTTTTATAAGCTCGTCATTGCTGGCGCCTTCCGTTATTATTCTAACGATCAGCTTCCTTGCTTCCATAAGATTCTTTCGTTTATCGCGTAACTCGTCCTCTTCTGCGAAAATCCAATCATCTAAGTCTTTAAAAGATAAAAGGCAGTATTCAAACGAGTGAAGCTTGATAAGATTTATATTATTCTTGGCAGATATAACCTTAGTTAATCTTTTGTACTCCCTTAACACATCCGGATTATCCAAGGCAAGATCCATGATAATGTAGTATTGATCAGAATTATTTCCAAGGTTTTCCACGGATTTACGAAGCTCTGAATTATTCCCCTTGGAATCAAGAGTAATATCCGGATACAGAGTATTAAATAGAGTTTTCCAAAAAACAAAACCTGATCTGCTGTCCTCACACCAAACAAATCGCGACATTCATTTTGCTCCTTCCCGGAAATGATCTTAATAAAATTATACATCATCCCACTTCTTATGTCAAGCGGACTGACATAAGAAAGGCTGATCTACGGCTTACAAGCCCCACAAGGAATATATCCTTTCTCTATCAATTCTTCTCTCGTTTCATATGATTCCTTCCGATTCTTTTCTTTCATATCCTGAACGCTTTGGCAATCAGGGCGATGAAACCTAAGAGAATTGGTGTTGATAATATACGGTGCTGTTGACAAACCCACTAAATTTCTCAAAAAAATACAGCCCGGAAGTCCTCCGGGCTGAAAACATCGAATATATCGTCTGCAAAAGCTCCCCCTTGAGGAGCTTTACCATTCGTTTTAAATTCAGGGCGCACGCTGATAGGAGGCATTGCTCGGTCACCCGTTCAATGCCACGCTTGCGGGTGCGTCTAAGGTTGTGATTTTCTTTCTGATGAGAGAAATTGCCTTCGCACCAAATTTTTCGTAATTGTATTGCTTTTTTATATTCCTCTGTTGTCAAATTCTGCCGCTGTATCTCTCTTG
The DNA here is from genome assembly GCA_900104495.1 of Ruminococcaceae bacterium FB2012. GTDB lineage: Bacteria > Bacillota > Clostridia > Oscillospirales > Ruminococcaceae > FB2012. The sequence goes on from FMXS01000024.1 coordinate 32,090, forward strand.
CACTTTCGTGCAGTTTCCGTTCTATCTT
>FMXS01000012.1 GCA_900104495.1 Ruminococcaceae bacterium FB2012
TCCGTAAGACCGGTTATGAGATCATGCAGTCGCTGATCAAGCACAAGCCTATTAACGATCCCGTCTATGAATTTATACAGAAGAAACGCAGCGAAGGCAAATGCGGCAAGGAAGCAATGATCGCAGGACTGAACAAGTTCCTTCGTGTTTACTACGGCAAGGTCATGGAGCTTTACTCTGAATAACCTTTCCGCAACTACTTACACATCAGGCGTTTGAAACCCTGCTTTCATACGTCAGCTTTGCTATGCCCTTTCAGCAGTATGAATTCATTAGCGTTTTCAATAATGCATTCCTTTCAAATTTGGCTGTTCTGCCTATTGATTTTTCTTAGCAGGTTTCATTAAATAATAAACGTTTATAGTATAATCAAAATTATTATAGCAATAAAATGTGAACACGTCATTAACATTTTTATACATTTTGTTAATAAAAAATTCATTATTGAAAATCTTATCTATCCGTTTTTTTACCCTAAAATTCATATTCGGTTCATACAGCTATGATATTATATAGTTGTCAAAGGGAGAGAGAACCTATTGACAAGGCTTTGACGGATGATAAAACTTAAAGCCCGAGCTCACCTCACTTCCCTCTTACAACAAAGTTGTAATCTGCTCACCGCTTTAAGTTTTATGATTCGTCGAAACAAATCCCTTTCATAATTCTATAAAAAATTAATGCTTATTACAGCCGATAGGTAGTAGGCATTAATTTTTTGCCTTTTTTGGGAGTACGGATTAACGGACAGATTTTTTTCTGTTTTTTTTGAAAATACCTCCCAAATTTCATATTCGGTTCACATTGGTCTGTTATTATATAGATGTCGGAAGGAACAAAGCCGACGATAACTAACTAAGACTATTCCAAATCCCTTTCATAATTCTATAGAAAATTAATGCTTATTACAGCCGATAAGTAGTAGGCATTAATTTTTTGCCCTTTTTTGGAGTACGGTTTTACGGACAGATTTTTTCAGATTTTTTTGAAAATACTTCCCAAATTTCATATTCGGTTCACATTAGTCTGTTATTATATAGTTGTCGGAAGGAACAAAGCCGACGATAACTTAATAAGACTATTCCAAATCCCTTTCATAATTCTATAAAAAACTAATGCTTATTACTGCCGATAGTAGTAGGCATTAGTTTTTTAATGAAAAAAAACTTTCAAAAACAGCGGACAGAAAGAAAAGCTATCTTTCTGCCCGCTGTTTTCGTTACGGCCTGCCTGTCATTCTGCTGAGGGATCCTTCTTGATTCCGAAAATAAGACGCAGAACACCGGAGAGAAGCTTGTTGCTCTTGACGATAACTACCTTCATAGTATTACCTCCTAAACCGTGATAATACATACTATGCAGTTTCGGCGTTTTTTGCTCACAGTCTTGAATAAACCGTCAGAAGCCGGCCTTTTTTAAAGGAGAGTTCGGCAAAACTGTCCGTGATCTTATTTGATACTCCGAGCGGAAATCCGCTGTTAATCATTGCATCTTTACAGCAATACTTTACTCCGCTGAGCTCAAGGCTTTCGGTTTTTTCCGAATAGGAAAACAGCGAAAAGGTGTATCCGCTCCTCTGAGAGAAACGGTAATGTCCTGCATCTACCATCTCGATCCTCTCGGTGTCGGATACAATAACGCCGGATGCTCCGTTGTCAAGCAGATAAGCAAGCGTCTGAACTGCCGCAAAGGTGTGATCGAGCCTTCCGCCCGTGGCTCCGAAGATGATAAATCTGTCATATCCGCGGGCAAGGCCTTCCTTGACAGCAAGCATGAGATCTGTATCGTCCTTCTCAACGGGAAAAACAAGCTTCTCACCTGCATCCGGCTCCGGAGCGGAATCAAAATCACCGATCAGCAGGTCGGGTGCGATACCGAGCTTTTCCATATGCAGATAGCCGCTGTCGGCAGCGATAAACAGCTCTCCGCCTTCAAGCTCACTTCGGACGGTCTCGGGACTCGCTGCATCTCCGCCGCCGAATATGACACATCTCCTGTTCATTTCCTGTACTCCCATTCCTTCAGCTTGGAGGCTTCTTCATACATTGCCGTGTAGCTTTCATGACGTGACTTAGGGATCAGCCCTTTATTCACCGCCTCGATAACAGCGCAGCCCTTCTCAGAGGTATGACTGCAATCGGCAAAACGGCATTTCCCGAAATACTCTCTGAACTCAACAAAGCAATCCGCCAGTTCGTCCTTGAAAATAATATCGTATTTATTGGTATCGAAGCTGGAAAATCCCGGAGTATCAGCCACATATCCCCCGCCCTCGAGCTTGTAAAGCTCAACGTGCCTGGTGGTATGTCGGCCTCTGCCGAGCTTGCGGCTGATCTCGCCGGTAGCCAGAACAAGATCCGGGAAGATATTATTCATCAACGAGGATTTTCCTACGCCGGTATTGCCTGTAAAGGCTGAGAGCTTGCCGTCAAGCAGCTCCCGTACTTTTTCACTGCCTTCGCCGGTCACATTGTTGACCGCAACCGTTACGATACCGACTTTATCATATATTCCCATATACTCCGACGGATCACGCTTGTCAGCTTTTGTGAATACCACAACCGGCTCAATGTGCTTATATTCGGCTATTGCGATAAACTTATCAAGCAGCAGCAGATTCGGCTGCGGCTCACAGGAGGAAGACACAAAAAACAGTCTGTCAAGATTGGCGAGAGGCGGCCTTATAAGCAGCGAACGACGCTCCTCGATCTTGTCGATAACACCTGTACCGTCAGCTTCAAAAGAGATCTCAACTCTGTCTCCGCATACAGGAGAAACGCCTCTCTTGCGGAATATACCCCGTGCCTTGCATTCATAAACACCGTCGGAGGCTTCCACGGTGTAGAGGCCTCCGATTGTTTTAATAATAATACCGTCCATATTATACGTTATTCGACTTCGCCGTTTTCAGCAGGCTGCTCCGGATTCTCCTGGTGTTGCGGAACGGTGGTGGTCTGCGACTGGACCGGAGCGGGAGTGGTAACGCTTGCCGGCGTTGTCGCTGCGGTCGTGGTCGTGGTAGTGGTGGTAGTGGGTGTTGTAGGAGTGATATTTATCAGATCCTGAGTTCTTGCGTTGCCCACCAGCTTGACCTCACCGGTATCATAATTGATCTCGAATGTCGCGTAATTATTTACGGTCTTGTTGCTGGAATCGTTTCTTACACTGATCGAAATGTTCTCCTTCTTCTTGCCCTTTACGGTCACATTTACGAAAGAGCCTGCTACGGTCAGAGCTTCATCGACCTTCTGAGTTTCAATAACGGTACCGTCGCGGTAAACGAGTATCGTATAAGAACCGCGGACGCCCTCGGGCATCGGGATCGGGATCCTTACTTCTGACGGATCTACCTCGCCTGTCGAAACAAAGATCGTGATCTCTGTTCCCTTATTTACGAAGGAGCCTTCGGGAGTGTTCTGCTCAACTACCTTGCCCTTGTTGCCTTCCTGCTTAACTTCAACGACTGTTGCTGTCAGTTTATTTTCCTTGATAGCCTTGATAGCCTTTTCACGGGTCATCCCGACAACATTAGGAACTCTAACCTGTGTCTCGACCTGTCCCTGGCTTACGAAAACGCTTATCTGCGAACCGGCTGCGTGGAGTTTTCCTGCTGCCGGCTCTGTCTTGATGACCATTCCGGCGGGGATCTCGCCCGTGTCATCAAACAGCTCCTTAGTTACGGGGATGAAGCCCGCACTCTTCAGCTCGCTGACCGCAACGCTCATTGTTTTCTTTGTCATATCCGGAACTTCTATCATTCTCGGGCCCTTGCTGACCGTAAGGTCAAGAGCAAAGCCGGTACGGACCGTCTTGTTTGTAACCGACTGCTCGATAATAACGCCTTCGGGATATTCGGTGCTCCACTCTTCCTTGGGGTTGAATTTGAGCTTGTCGCCGTATTCCTGTTTAACTCTTGCAAAGCTCTGTCCTACGAAATTCTGGATCAGAACATTTGAGTTTTGAGTGCCTTTGGGAACAACGAAGCTGTTGATAACCGAATAAGCAATAACGCCTGCCGCTATCATAACGACGGCAACGGTAACCGCCAGCAGAATGGGGATGATATAAGAACGCTTCTTTGGCTCTTCTTCCTCTTCCTCATCCTCGTCGTCATAATATTCGTCGTCGTCATCATAATATTCATCGTCGTCATCTTCGATAACAGGCTTGAACATTTTTGAAGGAGAGCCGCTCTCAGCATCCGCGGAGCTCTTATATCCGAAAACAATAGACGGATTGACCATAAACGCGCTGATGTCGTTTATCATCTCGGATGCGGACTGGTATCTTCTGGCAGGAGAACGCTCCATAGCATGAAGCACGATCTCTTCCAGCGATTCCGGGATAGAAGGCATTATCTCGCGGGGCGGGATAGCAGTTTCCTGCATATGCTTAACTGCGATAGCTATCGGTGTATCGCCGTCAAAAGGTTTCCTTCCCGTAAGCATTTCATAGAGCATAACGCCCACGGAATATATATCCGATCTTTCGTCGGTCATTTCGCCCTTTGCCTGCTCGGGAGAGATATAGTGTACCGAACCTATGGTCTTATCGGAGAGAGTCTTGCCGTCGATGCGGGAAAACCTGGCAATGCCGAAGTCCATGACCTTGATATTGCCGTCGGGGAACAGCATAATGTTCTGAGGCTTTATATCGCGGTGGACGATACCCTTATCGTGGGCGTGCTGAAGGGCTTTGAGTATCTGTACCACGAACTTGAGCGCGTCCTTCCAGCGGAGCACTCCCTGCTGTTCAAGAAGCTCCTTGAGAGTGATGCCGTCGATATACTCCATTACGATAAACTGTATTTCATCCGTAAAGCCCACATCGTATATCTTGACGATGTTCGGATGCGACAGCACGGCGATAGCCTTGCTCTCGTTACGGAAACGTCTCAGAAATTCCTCGTTCTCGGAATACTCGGGTTTCAGAATCTTAACAGCAACAACACGGTTTTCCATAAGATCCGTTGCTTTATAAACATCAGCCATTCCGCCGACACCGATAAGCTCAGTTATCTCATAGCGACCGTCAAGCTTTCTGCCGATATTAGAATCCATAATTTCAACTCCTAAACATTAAGTATACTTTTTGTTCTACATCTTTAATTTGCAACAAGTGCGACGGATATATTATCCTTGCCGCCCTGCTCGTTGGCGTAATTGATAAGGTCTGTTACGGCGTGATCCAGGTTTTTCCCGAAAACAAAGCCGTATATGATATCATTGGAGCAATAGTTAGACAAGCCGTCGGAACAAAGCAGAAGCGTGAAATTGCACTCGGGCTCCAGTTCAAAGTAATCAACATCGACGTCGGCTTCAACGCCTACCGCCCGGGTAATTACATTCTTCATCTGGTGAGTTTTGAGCTCTTCCTCGCTTATCTGTCCTTGCTCATACAGCATTCTGACATAGGTGTGATCCGTTGTTATCTGACCGATCTTTCCTTCGGTCATAAGATAGCACCGACTGTCGCCCACATTTACGACATAGCAGTGTCTTCCGCAGACCAGCGCCGCAACGCAGGTGGTGCCCATGCCGTTTTTGTCTATATCTTCCTTGCTCTTTTCGTAAACAAGAGTATTGGCAGCGTGAACTGCTGTCAGCATAAGATTTCTCACACTGTTCGGAGACATATCGGGACGGAAGTTCTGCGAAATACGGTTATAGATGGTATTTATCGCTTCTTCACTGGCGACGCCGCCCGAAAGAGCTCCGCCCATACCGTCGCAGACAATAGAAAGTGAAATATTATCGCCGAGGAAACCGCATCTTACTCTGTCTTGATTCTCGTCTCGTTTTCTTCCGATATCGGTTTTAGAAGCTAAAAACAAGCAGCTCACCACCCTTCATCAAATTTCGTATTCTCTTCTTAGCTGACCGCACGCAGCATCTATATCGGCGCCGAGGGTCCGCCTTACGGTGGCATTGACCCCAAGCTCCTCCAGATAACCCCGGAAGCGCTGCGCACTTTTTCTGTCCGAGGTGAAATTTCGTTCTTTGATCTTATTGACCGGGATAATATTCACATGACACACAAATCCGTCAAGCAGCTTTGCAAGTCGGACTGCATCCTCTCTTGAATCGTTATGTCCGTCGATAAGAGCATATTCAAAGGATATCCTCCGCCCGGTGATCTTAAAATACTCCCGGCAGGCTTTCAGCAACTCGTCAATATTATATCTGTCATTGACAGGCATTATCTCGCTCCTTGACTTGTTATCCGAAGCGTGAAGCGATATAGAAAGCGTCAATCCCAGGCCGAGCTTTGCCAGCTCGTATATTTTCGGAACGAGCCCGCAGGTGGAAAGCGAAACGTGCCTCAGCGACATATTCATTCCGTCCTTTGAACTCAAAAGCTCAAGAAATCGGATGACGTTGTCATAATTATCCAGCGGTTCGCCTATCCCCATAAGGACGGCACCGCCTATTTTTCTTCCGCTGTCCCGCTCTGCCGTATAGATCTGAGCAAGTATCTCGCTGGGAAGCAGATCGCGCTTATAGCCTGCTATCGTCGAGGCGCAGAAGCGGCATCCCATTTTACAGCCCACCTGTGTGGATACGCATATCGTGTTCCCATGCTCGTATTCCATAAGCACGGTTTCGATATGGTTCCCGTCGGGAAGCCTATATAGATATTTTACAGTATTATCCCTCTTAGATTCAAGTCTTTTGACTATAAATAGTGATTTTATACAAAACTTTTCATCGAGCTTTTGACGCAATTGTGCAGAAAGATCTGACATAGAACCAAAATCTGTGACCCGCTTCACATGGAGCCAGGAAAAGATCTGCTTCGCACGGAATTTCATTTCGTTCATTTCGATCAGTACTTCGGTGAGCTCTTCAAGCGTAAGGGACAGGATATCTATCCTGCCGTCGGGATCGGTGTACATAAGCTCACCTCTTTCTTGTGAAAACGGCTATAAAAAAACCGTCCGAGCCGAATCTGTCGGGAGTAATAGTGACCGTATGGCCTTCTCCCAGCTTTTCGGGAAGTTCACCTTCGGAAAACTCGGGATGCTCTTTCAAAAAGCGTTCCGCGACACAGTCATTTTCGGCTCTTGAAAGCGTGCAGGTAGAATAGACCAGCCTGCCGCCCGGCTTGACATAGTTTGAGGAAACAGAGAGTATTTCATACTGTATTTCCGGAAGCCTTGCAAATTCTTCGGGAGATTTGTATTTTATCTCCGGCTTGCGCCTGATGACTCCGAGGCCGGAGCAAGGCACATCACAAAGAACTTTGTCCGCAGCCGGGATATCACTGCTGAAGACCTTGCCGTCATTGACCTTTGCCTCGATGATCGAAAGCCCCAGCCGTTCGGCGCCTTTTCTTATCAGCTTTACTCTGTTCTCGTGAAGGTCAAAAGCCAGCAGCCTGCCCTTGTTGTTCATAAGCTCCGCTGCCGTGAAGGCCTTCCCTCCGGGAGCAGAGCAGATATCAAGGACCGTTTCGCCCTCAACGGGCGCCAGCGCTTCACAGCAAAGCATACAGCTTATATCCTGAACATGGACAAGTCCTGCTTGATAGGCTCTGCTTTTCTCGATGCTCCCTCCGCTGACAGAAAGTGCCTCCTTTGCCGCATCGGCCTTCGTGACCTTGAAGCCGTCGGCCTTCAGAATGCTTTCGATCTCTTCAAGCGGCATCTTCAAGGTGTTTGCCTTTACAGTCGTAGGAGCCTGCCCCAGCGATGATGAAAGCATGGTAACGGCGGTTTCTTCGCCGTATTCCTTTATCCACTTTTCGGTAAGCCAAGGGGGACAAGAATAACCGATCGAAAGTTCCTCGATCCTGTTTCTGCCTTTCGGGAGCTGCTTGCCCTCCCGGATAAAGCTTCTGAGCAGGCCGTTGACAAATCCGGCAAGTGCAGGATTTCTCAGACGTTTGGCCAGCTTTACGCTTTCATCCACTGCCGCGTTATCGGGAACGGAATCCATATAAAGCAGCTGGTAAAGTCCGGTCCGCAGGATATTCCTCACGTCCTCCGAGAGCTTGTCCTTCGGGTTTTTCAAGTGAACCGCAATGACGGCGTCAATGGTATAGCGCCTTTCAAGGGTCCCGTAAAACAAAGCTGAGGCAAATCTCTTATCCTGTTCTGACATCCGGGATCCGGACAACGCATCGTCAAGCAGCAGATTTGAATAAGCCGAACTGCTCTCCATTCTGCCCAGCAGTTTTACTGCAAAACTCCGAGCGCCTGCCATATCAGCCGAACACCTCGTCGCCGGAAAGGGGATTTCCGCGCAGATAGGCCTGAGCATTCATGCGCTTTCCGCCCTCTGCCTGGACCTCTGCGAATCTGATGACTCCGTCGGCGCAGGCAATATCAAAACTGTCCTTAGCCAAAAGCGTACCTGCGGGTTTTCCGGAAGGCTTTTCGGAAACGATCTCCGAGCGGTATATCTTCAAACGCTTGCCTTTGTATACAGTATATGCACAAGGCCAGTCACTAAGACCGAGAATGTGCCTATGCACTTCAAAAACTTTGCGGCTGAAATCTATGGGACACATATCCTTGGTAATCTTTGGAGCGTAGGTAGGCTCTTCGCCTGTGCTTTCCTGTGTGACCGGCGTGATGATACCTTTTTCAAGCCCGTCAAGAGTGTGGAGCACAAGCTCGCCGCCGAGCGCAGCCATTCTGTCAAAAAGCTCGGCAGCGGTCTCGTTCTGACCTATCTCCAGCTTTTCCTGCTCCAGAATGTCACCGGTATCAAGGCCGGCATCCATAAGCATGGTGGTAATGCCCGTATACTTATCACAACCGAGAACGGACCACTGTATGGGAGCCGCCCCGCGGAGCTTCGGGAGCAGCGACCCGTGGATGTTCACACATCCGAGCCGAGGTATCTCCAGCAGTGACTTGGGAAGTATCTGACCGTAGGCCGCGACCACGATGCAGTCCGGCGCAAGCTGTCTTATCTTTTCGATATACTCGGCGCCCTGCTCTTTTCTTAGTGTCTCGGGCTGGAACACTTCGGTGCCGTGTTCAAGGGCCAGCACCTTTACAGGCGGCGGAGTCATAGCATATCCTCTGCCCTTAGGCTTATCCGGCTGAGTGAACACCGCGATTATATTATGCTTTTCATAGAGCCTTTTGAGGGCTTCGACTGCGAAATCCGGGGTCCCCATAAAAATAATATTCAAGCAGGATCACCTCTATTGCTGAATTTCCTCGGGATCTATAAACTCAACTACCTTTTCCAAAAACAGTATTCCGTCGAGGTGGTCAAGCTCGTGGCAGACCGCCTGAGCAAACAGGTCTTCGACCTCCATTTCGTACCATTTGCCGTTTCTGTCCTGAGCCTTGAATTTCACTCTCTTCGGACGGATGGTATAACCCCACTCTCCCGGGCAGGAAAGGCAGCCCTCCTGTACTCGCTGAGTCTCCTCCGAGTGCTCAAGGATCTCGGGATTGATAAGCTCGTGAACACCTGTCCCGTCGTAGGGATCAATTATAACGAGTCTCCTCAGCACGCCTACCTGCGGAGCGGCAAGGCCGACGCCTTCGGCTTTGGCGAGAGTCTCTGCCATATCGTCAAGCAAAGTATGAAGTCTGTCATCGAATTTGATAACGGGCTTGCAGACCTTGTGAAGTGTTTCGTCTTTCTTGTTCAAAATGTTTCTGATAGCCATAATTACTCCAATCTACAGACCGATATCTCCGTTGATATCGGCATATAAGCTTACTGCCCTGAAATCGGGCTTTTTATAGAATTCAAGCAGCAGTTCCCTTATGCATTGTCTGAAATCGCGGGTGCTCCTGCACTTTATGATAAGTCTGTATCTGTATTTTTTGTTTATCCTGCCGAGAGTGCAGGGGGCGGGACCGAGAATGCGGAACGGAAGCTTTACACCGTTTCTTATCAGAATATCCGCTTTATGCAGGAATTCTTTTGCGAACCAATCCGACGCATTTATCGCTTTGCTCTCCAGCGGGCTGGAGAATCCTATTACGCAGATGTCGCAGAAAGGCGGGTAGATCAGTTCTTTGCGAAGCGCGATCTCTTCCTCGAAAAATTCATCGTAATCCTGCTTTGCCGCAAGATTCAGCACAAAATGTTCCGGCACGAATGTCTGCAAATATGCAACGCCGGGCTTATCGCCTCTTCCGCTTCTCCCGGCGACCTGAGTCAGCAGGGAAAATGTGCGCTCGTAGCTTCGGAAATCTCCGGTGAAGAGCGCTTTATCGAGAGAAACGACTCCCACCAGCGTCACGTTGGGGAAATTCAGCCCCTTGGCGATCATCTGAGTACCGAGCATAATGTCATACTTTCCGTTTTCAAACGCCTTGAAATTCTCCTCGTAGGAATAGCGGGAAAAAGTTGTATCGGCATCCATTCGGAGAATACGCGCATCCGGAAAATCTTTTGCAAGCTCGTCCTCAACCCGCTGAGTGCCGACTCCGCTGGTAAACAGATGGTCTGAGCCGCAGGAAGGGCACTGAACCACATTTTCCATTGAAAAGCCGCAGTAGTGGCACATTAGCTTGTCGTTTTTCTTATGGTAAGTAAGCGGCAGCTCACAGTTGGGACAGCTGACGGGTTTACGGCAGTCGAGGCATGACACATAAGTGTTGAATCCCCGCCTGTTGAGGAACAGAATTGCCTGCTCTTTGTTGTCAAGTGTCTCACGGAGCTTGTTTTTCAGCTTATCGCTGAAAAGCTTTCCTCCTTCAAAGGCCATATCAATGATCTCGACCGTAGGAAGAACAGCGTCGGCATATCTTTTGCGCATTTCAAAAAGGTGAAATCTCTTTCTGACCTTTGCATCATAGAATGTTTCCAGCGAAGGAGTTGCGGAGGCCATTACCAGAACGGCATTATGATTTCCGCACCGCTTGATAGCAACATCTCTTGCATGATACCGCGGAGAGCTTTCCGACTTGTAGGTGTGTTCGCCTTCCTCGTCGATAATGATTATGCCGATATTATCCAGCGGAGCAAAAACCGCGCTTCTTGTACCTATAACGATCTTTGCGTCACCGGAGCGGATGCGTTTGAATTCATCGTTACGCTGTCCGAGGGAAAGCGAAGAGTGAAGCACAGCCACCGAAGAACCGAAATAAGTCTTGAACTTTCTGAGCATCTGCGGCGTGAGAGATATTTCGGGGACAAGCATCATCGCGGTCATTCCGCTTTTCAGCACATTGCTGATAAGTCTGAAAAACACCGCTGTTTTCCCGCTGCCGGTCACTCCGTAAAGCAAAGCTCCGGCGGGCTTTCCCTGAGAGATAAGTTCCGATATGCCGTCATAGGCTTTCTGCTGTTCATCATTCAGTATGATGCTTTCGGGATCCTTCAACTCTTCAAGCTCGCCTATCGCGTCGCGCAGGACTTCGTTTTCAAAGTCGTCAACGATGCCCAGCTTTTTCATCCTTGTGATAAGCGCAGCGGTGCAGTTCGTCATATACATGACTTCCTTAACAGCCGCGCAGCCGCAGTCCTTCAGCAGCGAGACAACGTTTCTCTGCTTAGGTGTTAGTTCCGGTTCGGTTTCGGTGCCGATGCTTTCAAGATAACCCGAATTGAGTCTCAGCATCCTTACCGATTCGTCACCGACACGTCTTTTCAGTTCGTCGTTTATCTCAACGCAGCCTTTATCCACAAGAGAAGCAATAATACCTTTAAGCACCGGCTGACCAGCAAAATCAAGAAACTCGTCGATCTCCCGCTGATTTTTGGCCTGCATCATAAAATGCAGCACGTTCAGTTCTTTGGAAGTCAATGCCCTTTCATCAATTACAGTATTAGCCACGCTGTAATGAACGGAAAACTTATATCCGAAGCCGGCGGGGACAACGCTTCTGAATGCATCAAAATAGGTGCAGAAGGTAGTCTCTTTGAGCCACATTATGATATCGAGCATTTCTGCATTTATCAGCGGTTCCTCGTCGGCGGGGCTTATAAGCGGCTTGATCTTCGGATCCGGTATCTCAAGCGGATGGAGTCTCGTGACCAGTCCCACGGTATGCCTGTTGCCGTTTCCGAAAGGAACAACGACTCTGATCCCCGGAACTATCTTATCAATAAACCGCGAAGGGACCATATAGCTGTATTCATTGTCGTAGCTGTAATGGGCTCCCGAAACAGCGACCTTGGCAACGAGCATATTTTCGTGCACGGTCATTCCTCCATTAGCAGATCATCTGAGTGAGGGATCCTCTATGATCTTATATTCGCCCGAAGCCAGCTCATCGACAGCGGTCTTGACCGGCTTCTCGTTGAGAATGGTTTTTTCCTTGCTTTCGAGAGCTTCATCAGTGATCTGTCTTGCTCTTTTGGCAACAGCAAGCACGAGAGAATAATAGCTCTCATTGTTTTTCAGTATTTGTACTACTGCGGGTCTAAGCATTTTCAAGCACCTCATTTATCATATTGGTTATTTCTTCATTACACGGTCTGAAACAGTCTGCGGAACCGTCATCGGTCTTTGCAGCGTTATAGATCGTCAAGAAATCTCTCACTGCGTCGTCAAGGTCATCATTCATCATGACAAAGTCATATTTCGGTGACAGAGCGATCTCCCCGGCGGCGCGGGAAACTCTCTTTTCGATCTTCTCCGGAGGCTCAGTTCCTCTCTTGTAAAGCCTTCTGCGAAGTTCGCCTATCGAAGGCGGCAGGATGAAAACCGAAACGGCATCCGGTCTTTTTTCCTTAACTTGAAAGGCTCCGTTGGTCTCGATCTCCAGGATCACATCCCGACCTTCAGCAAGATTGTCAAGCACCGGCTGTTCCGGAGTGCCGTACTGGTTATCGGTAAATCCTGCGTGTTCAAGGAACCCGTTTTTCTTAACGAGCCTGTTGAATTTTTCTTCGGTCCAGAAATGGTAATGCACTCCGTCGGTCTCGTTTTCGCGGGGACCTCTTGTGGTGCAGGAGACCGAAACGAAAACATCTTTGTCCCGGAAGGCTTCGTGAAGAATAGTCCCTTTTCCGCATCCGGAAGGAGCAGAAACTATAAGAATGATCGGTTTACTGTTCATCGTCCTTCACCTCGCTGTTATTCTCAAATCTCGCACTTACCGTATCCGGGGCAACGGCGGAAAGCACAACGTGGTCGCTGTCCATAACAAGTACGGTCCTTGTGCGGCGGCCGCAGGTCGCATCGATCAGCGAACCTCTGTCTCTCGCTTCCTGTATGATCCGTTTCACGGGAGCGGAATCGGGGGTGACAAGTGCGATCAGCCTCCCGGCTGATACCATATTCCCGAAGCCTATATTAATAAACCTCACCGGCTGCACCTCCCGTTTTATCATTCAATATTCTGTATCTGCTCTCTGATCTTTTCGATCTCAGCCTTCATATCCACGACCATTCGTGTTATCTCAAGCTCTTGAGCCTTTGAACCGGTGGTGTTGACTTCGCGGTTCATTTCCTGGATCAGAAAATCTATCTTTCTGCCCACAGGCTCGCCGCTGTCAAGGAGCTCCCTAAACTGAGCGATGTGGCTGCGCAGTCTGACGGTCTCTTCATCCACGGCGATCTTGTCCGCGAAGATCGCAGCCTCCGTAAGGATCCTGCCCTCGTCGATGTTCCTGTCGCCCACGACTTCGGCGATCTTGTCGTAAAGCCGCTGTCTGTAAGCCTGTACCGAAGCGGGGCTGAGTTTTTCGATCTTCCCAACGGTCTCTTCGATCATATCAAGGCGGGATGTTATATCATCGTACATCTTAACGCCTTCGGTCTCGCGCATTTCGACGAAGTGTTTAAGTGCCTCACCTGCCACCTCACTGACCTGCTGCCAGATCTCCTCTTCGTCGTCGATGACTTTCACTACCGTAAACACATCGGGGAGCCTTATAACATTTGACAGTTTCAGATCATCCTCAAGTCCAAGGTCCTCTGCCGAATCTCTAAGCGCATTGATATAGCCCTCAGCGATCTCCTTGTTTATCTCGATATTGGCATTGACGCCTTCTTGATTGTAGATCGCCACGGATACTTCGACTTTGCCTCTGGAAATAGCGCCGTGCATAAAAGCCTTTAGCTTCTCGTCAAGATACCCGTAAGCCCTGGGAGTCTTGGCTGTGAACTCATAATATCTGTGGTTGACCGAACGGATCTCAACAAGTATCTCCCGGGAACCGATAACTCTTCTTTCACGGCCGAAGCCGGTCATGCTTTTTATCATATGAGAACTGTCCTTTCAAGCATATTGAATGCATTTTTCATCATTATATTATACCATTTTTACGCTCAAATGGCAAGGCTTGTTCATATAATATTTAACAAGTTTTTACTCATTGTTATTAATGGAAGTAAAAATCTCCATTAAGCTGCTGCCTATGAAAATATGCGGGAGTTTTTCAAACTCCTCGCGGCTCGTCGGGCCGGTCAGAACCGCAGCAAAATCCACTCCGGCGTTTCGGGCGGTCTCGGCATCTATCATGCTGTCGCCCACATAAAGGATGTCCTTCAAAGGCACGTTCAGAAGCATTGACGCTTGCAGAAGGCCGTCGGGAGCAGGCTTCGGAGCCGGCATATCGTTAAGCCCTATGATCTCATCCACGGGGACGCACCCGGTATGCAGCATAAAAGTCTCTTCGATACGGTATTTCATCTTTGAGGAGACGATAGCCGTCTTTATTCCCGCATTATTCAGTACCTGTAGCAGAGCTATGGAATCGGGATAGAAGACAGTCCCGGCGGCCATGACCTTATCGGCTTTGCGGACGTACTCGACTCGCATTTCCTCTCGCCGGGGATTGTTCAGAACCCCCGTAAGAATGTCAAAGGAGTCAAGCAGGGTCTTTCCGATAGTGTCAAAGATCGCCTTATCCGACGGGACAGGATAACCGAACACGGAAAGGGTATGCTTATAGCATTCGATTATCGCCGAAGACGAATCGGCAAGAGTAAGGTCGAAGTCAAACACGACAGCTCTGTATCTCAATGATATCACCTCTGAAAAACACTATATGCCGCCGTCATAAAACCGGCGGCGGCAGTACTGCACAAGTTATTTGCTGTTTTTAAGAAATTCAAGATTTCTCTCGATAAGCTCGCATCTCTGCTTAACGCAGTCAACACTTCTGAGCGGATCGGAAGGAGTGTTGAAGGTATAGTCCATAAGCCTGTCAAGAGTTGTGGAAGCCACATGAACTCTTGTATCGGAAGAAGCATAGTAGATATAAACTTCGTTTTTCTCGTTCACGACTGCTCCGTTGGTGAATACCACGTTTGAAACGTCACCGACTCTTTCATAGCTGTGAGGCGCGATAAGCAGTCCGGAGGGCTCGGCAATAAGCCGCGAAGGGTCGTCAAGAGCCGTAGCAAAGACGTAGATGACATACCTCAGACCGGCGGCGGTGTTTCTGACTCCGTGAGCAATATGTATCCAGCCCTTGGGAGTCTTTATGGGAACTGCACCCGCGCCGTTCTTGACCTCGGTGATCGTATGATACCTTCTCGGAGAGATCACCTTCTCTTCTGTGCAGAGAACGGGGTCCTTTATGTCCTCGCAGAGTGCAAAGCAGATGCCTCCGCCGGAACCTGTGCTGATGAAATCATCCTGGGGACGGGTATAGAAGGCATATTTGCCGTCAACAAACTCGGGATGAAGCACAACATTCCTCTGCTGCGGGGACTTCGAGATAAGATTCGGAAGTCTCTCCCAAGTTTCAAGGTCCTTCGTGCGGACAATGCCTGCGGCGGCATTAGCCGCGGAAAGATCCGGGTTCGATGCATCCTTGCTCTCGGAGCAGAAAACGCCGTATATCCAGCCGTCCTCGTGCTTGGTAAGACGCATATCGTAAACATTGGTCTCCTCGGGGCAGGTGTCGGGCAGGCGGACGGGATAATCCCGGAAACGGAAACCGTCCACCGGGCTGTCGCTCTCCGCCACGGCGAAGAAGGATTTTCTGTCGTTGCCCTCGACACGGGCCACAAGATAATACTTCCCGTCCATATAAAGCGCACCGCTGTTCAGCACCGCATTGATGCTGAGACGCTCCATAAAGTAGGGATTTGTTTCCGGGTCAAAATCATATCTCCAGATCAGAGGTGTATGCTTGGCAGTCAGAACCGGATAGGCGTATCTTTCATACACCCCGTTATAAAAATCCGTAACGTGATTCTTTCTTGTGAGCAGTTCTTCATACCGGGCCTCGGCACGGAGCTTGTTGGTCCTAAAAACGGCGTTTTCGGTCATTTGATGTTCCTCCTTGTTTTTGGTGATGCTCTTATGAAAAAAGTATAACATATCGGTATATGCAAGTCAATACAGAGGTTTTTTCTTAAACGATTTCTGTACCAAGATTTGTGCAAAATACATATTAATAACATCCAAACTGCATCGTTCACTTATCTGGACATATATTTTACAGATTATCATATAATTTCTCTTGACTTTAATACTATAAAGAGTTATAATTTCTCTGTATGCAAACATCAGAAATAACAGACCGGGATGTGAAACATAAATGACAACCAATGTTCTCAGGCTTCTTGAACGAAGCACGGCAAAATTCCCCGACAAGACCGCCGTAACAGAAAACGACCGTCATCTGACATACAAAGAACTGACTGAAACCAGCCGCCGGATAGGCTCGGCGCTGACAAAGTATGTTACAGTCGGATCTCCCGTCGGGATATATATGGAAAAAGGCATTGATGCGCTTTGTTCCTTCTTCGGCACGGTCTATGCGGGCGGGTTTTATACGATGCTCAACACTGAACTGCCCGACAGCAGGCTCTCGCAGATATGCGAGGTCCTTAAAGCGGAGACTGTTATCACCTCCGATGATCTGTGTTCAAAAGCCGCAGAGCTTTTCCCGGGTGCAAGGATACTGACTGTTTCTTCGCTTTCTGCTCACGAAGCCAATGAAGCGGCGCTTGAAAAGATACAAAGCAGGATGATCGACACCGATCCCCTGTATGTTAATTTCACTTCGGGTTCTACGGGCGTACCTAAAGGAATTGCAGTTTGTCACCGCAGCGTGATAGATTTTATAAGCTGCTTCACCGAACTTTTCGGCATCTCCGAAAAAGACGTTATCGCCAATCAAGCGCCCTTTGATTTTGACGTTTCGGTCAAGGACATTTATTCGGCAATAGCCGTCGGGGCAGAGCTTGTGATCGTGCCGAGACAGCTCTTCTCCATGCCGGCAAAGCTGATAGACTACATCTGCGAAAACAAGGTAACGACAATGATCTGGGCGGTTTCGGCGCTTTGTCTGATAAGCACCTTCCACGGGCTCGATTACAAGACTCCCGAAACTGTAAACAAGATACTGTTCAGCGGAGAGGTCATGCCCCACAAGCATCTGCTTCAGTGGCAGAAGCATCTGCCCGATGCTATGTATGTTAACCTGTACGGTCCCACGGAGATAACCTGCAACTGCACTTATCACATCCTTGAAAAAGACAGGGATTACTCCCAGGGCATCCCGATAGGCATTCCCTTCCCCAACGAGGATGTTTTCCTGCTGGCAGACGGCAAGGAGCTTGTCACGGAGCAGGGAAAGATCGGCATTATCACGGTGAGGGGTACTGCTCTCGCCCTCGGATATTACCGACTGCCCGAAAAGAACAGCGAATGCTTCATACAGAATCCGCTGAACAAGAACTATCCCGAAACGGTGTATCTGACTGGCGACTTGGGATACTATAACGAAAACTGTGAAATGATATTCTGCGGCAGAGCAGATTATCAGATCAAGTATATGGGCCACAGGATCGAGCTTGAAGAGATCGAACGGGCTATGGCCGCTATCGAAGGCGTAGAGCGTTGTTTCTGCGACTTCGACGAAAAGAAGCAGAGGCTAAAAGGCTACTACATCGGCACCATAGACAAGAACGAGCTTCACGCAGCGATGAAGTCTTCCCTGCCTGTTTTCATGGTCCCGGGATATATCAGAAAGATCGACCGGCTGGTGCTGAACAAAAACGGCAAGATCGACCGCAAAAAAACCATAGAACAGATCGGGGGTGCCGGCGGTGGATCGTAACTTAGAGCTGATGCTGAAAGAGCAGAAAACTGCCTTCTATATTTTTGATTCGGCTGTTCTGAAAAAACGTATCATGCACCTCAGAACCCGCCTACCCGAGAGACTTGAATTATGCTACGCCGTCAAGGCAAATCCTTTTATCACCAAAGAGATCGAAAACGAAACCGAACGCTTTGAGATATGCTCTCCCGGTGAATATGAAATATGCAAGGCTTTGGGCATCGACAGCAGAAAAATGGTGATCTCCGGCATATACAAAACTCCCGAGGTCATAGAAGGGCTTGTATCCGACAAAGACTTCTGCGGGATATTCACGGCTGAATCGGTGAGACAGTACAGATTGCTTTGTGAGCTTTCGGAGAAATACGGGCGTAAGCTCAAAGTGCTGCCGAGGCTCACAAATGACAGCCAGTTCGGAATCGATCCCGAAGAGTTGGAGAACATCATCCGTGAAAGAGACTCGCATCCTATGATAGAGATCATAGGCGTGCAGTTTTTCTCCGGCACTCAAAAGACCTCGCTGAAGAAATTCAGACGCGAACTTGAAATGCTGGACAGCTTTCTGGAAAAGCTTAAAAGTGAGTTTTCCTTTGAAGCAGGCGAACTTGAATACGGCACCGGTTTCCCGGTTTCGTATTTCAGAAACGAATCTCTCGACGAGGATGCACTGCTTGAAGGCTTCTCGGAACTGATAAACGGTCTCGGATTCAAAGGACGCATCATTCTTGAGATCGGCAGGAGCATTGCAGCCTCCTGCGGAAAATACTACACACATATCGTTGACATCAAAAGCAATAAGGGCATAAACTACGCGCTTATCGACGGAGGTATGCATCATCTTGTATACTACGGTCAGCAGATGGCTATGAAACAGCCTTTTCTCTCTGTGATAGGCAAGGACAGCATCATTCCGGACAAGCTGTGGACCGTCTGCGGTTCGCTGTGTTCAATGAACGATATTGTTGTAAAACAGCTTCCGCTGCCGGAGATCGAAGTCGGAGATGTGCTCTGCTTTGAAAACGCCGGCGCCTACTGCATGACCGAGGGAATCTCGCTGCTGCTCAGCCGAGACCTTCCCGCTGTCTATATAATAAAAGAAAACGGCGAGCTTTACCGCGTCCGCCGTACATTTGAGACTCTGGCATTGAATATGCCGAAATATGAAAGGATGGATTGAAAATGGAAAGACTTATCGAAATTCTTGAGGACATTCAGCCGGATGTTGACTACGCAAACTGCACCGATCTTATCGACGGGCATTATCTCAGCTCGCTGGCTATCATTTCGCTGATAGCGGAGCTTGAAGAGGAATACGACATCACTATCCCTGCGGTTGAGATCGTCCCGGACAATTTCAACTCCGCAGAGCGTATTATGAAAATGATCGAACGTCTGCAAGAGGAGTATTGAGATGCAGCTTTCTTCCCTGCTGCTTGCCGGACAAGGCAAGTCGCTGACCTCGCTGTTTTCTCTGCTTTATCTGATACTGTTTCTTCCCGCCTGTATCATCGGATATACGGTCATCCCGAAAAATTGGAAGAAGTATTTCCTGCTGCTGGCAAGCTACGGCTTCTTCTGGCTGATAAGCGGTGAGCTTTTGATATATCTGATACTCACCACTTTCTCGGTCCATTATTTCGGAATATGGCTGGACAGGATAAACGGTCAGATGAAAGAAGCCCTTGCCGCACTCCCGAAAGAAGAACGCAAGGGAGCAAAAGCAGGATTTGTCAAAAAACAGCGTCTTGTTGTAGCTTTGGCGGTGGTATTGCATATCGGCCTTCTGCTGGTGCTGAAATACTCGCCTTTCTTCACGACGAACGTCAACCTGCTGCTGAACAAAATGGGCCTTTCGATCAATATCGAGATACCGAAATATCTGATGCCTATCGGAATTTCCTTCTTTACTCTCCAGGCGGTTTCGTACATCGTGGACGTTTACAGAGGCGTCACCAAAGCAGATGACAATCTTTTCAGACTGGCGCTTTTTATGAGCTTTTTCCCTCAGATCATCGAAGGCCCGATCTGCCGTTACAATCAGACAGCCGAACAGCTTTGGAATGTCAAGCCGATAGAATACAAGAACCTCACCTTCGGCATTCAGCGCATCCTTTACGGAATGCTCAAAAAGATCGTTATTGCCGACAGGCTCAATCTGTTCGTTTCAAACATTTTTGACAAGAACGTGGATTACGAAGGCGGTATCATTGCTATCGGCGCGATATGCTACACCGTACAGCTTTATATGGACTTTTCCGGTTCAATGGATGCCGTGGTCGGTACAGCCGAGATATTCGGGGTCGTAATGCCGGAGAACTTCCAGCGGCCCTTCTTCTCAAAGACCATATCCGAATTCTGGAAAAGATGGCATATCACGCTGGGCGCATGGTTCAAGGATTACATCTTCTATCCGGTGACTTCCGCAAAGAAAATGAAGAAGCTGACATCCGGCGCGCGCAAGAAGCTGGGCAATCACTACGGTCCGCTTATAGCCGGAAGCATAGCGCTGTTCTGCGTATGGTTCTGCAACGGCCTGTGGCACGGTTCGGCCTGGAGCTTTATTTTCTTTGGTATGTATCATTTTGTGCTTATACTTATTGGAAATATGCTTGAGCCTCCCGTTCAGACGATGAACAAGAAACTGCATATCAACCCCAAGTGGTTCGTTTACCGCCTGCTTCAGATACTCCGCACCTGTGTGCTTGTCGTTATCGGTGAGCTGTTTTTCAGAGCAAGAGGTCTCAAAGCAGGAATGAATCTCTTTACCAAAATGGTCAGCGATTTTTCCTTTACCACCTTGAACGACGATCTGCTGAAAACTCTCAGCGCAGACAAATATGATTTTATCATCGTGGGAGTTACGCTGCTGATAATTCTCACCGTCAGCATACTCAATGAAAAAGGCATCTGCATCAGGGGATCTCTCGCAAAGCGGAACATCGTTCTTCGCTGGTGCCTGCTGTATGCCCTGCTGCTGTATATCATTATCTTCGGTGCATACGGTCTCGGATACAAGCCCGTTGACCCGATGTATGCACAATTTTAAGGAGGTGCCTTATGCCGGTTACAATCAAACACGCTGCCCGCGCCTTGATATTTGTCGGCGGACTGGTGCTCCTGCTGTTCCTGCTGTCCAAAGTATTCATCCCCGCAGAAGGAACTATTGATGACGGTGTCCACACTCTGCACTCAAACGGCATCTACGGTGAAGCCGACAACTCTATCGACCTGGTGTTTTTAGGCGACAGCGTTGTGTACTCTTCTATTTCCCCTTTGCAGATATGGGACAAGTACGGGATCCCCACTTACTGCTGCAGCACCTCTGCACAAAAGCTATGGTATTCGGAGGATATGCTCAAAAAAGCGTTCAAAAAGCAATCTCCCAAGGTCGTTATGATGGAAACGAACTCTCTGTTCACAAAATTCAATTTTGATGATTCCATCCTGCACAAAGCCGAAACGGTACTTCCCGTTTTACAGTATCATGACCGCTGGAAAGTCTTTGCGGAAAACACCTTCGACGGACGCGAAGAGGTAATATCCACAAACGAATACAAGGGATACAAGCTCTCCTATCTGATCAACCCTTCGGAGAATCTGAAATATATGGAGCAAAAGCTTGCAATAGAATCTATCCCTTCAAGAAACAAGTCCTATTTCAAACAGATCAGATCCTATTGCGAAGACAGAGGCGCTAAACTGATATTGTTCACCTGTCCGAGCACGAAAAACTGGAACAAAGCACGTCACGATGCGGTGGCCAAGCTCTCGGAGGAACTCGGCCTCGACTATATTGATCTTAATATGATGCCCAAAGACTTGATGATCGACTGGAGCAAGGATACCCGCGACAGAGGAGATCATCTCAATCATTTCGGTGCGATAAAAACCACTGAATATCTCGGCCAGTACATCAGCAAGCTCGGCATCTTCACCGACCGCCGCAACGAAGAGAATTATCAAAGCTGGAACACCGCAGCTGAAAAATTCATCAAGAAAACGACCAAAGCAATGAAAAAGATACAGCAATAATAAAGGCCTTGTCCGTTCCGACGGACAAGGCCTTTAAACTCATAGCCGTGTACTTCACTTTCGTTCGGTACATGAAATAGAGTTTGTTTTGAAAATGCTGACGGTGAGATCACTCCCACTCGATCGTTGCGCTCGGCTTGGGAGTCAAGTCGAAGAGGACGCGGTTCACGTTTTCGACCTCTGTTGTGATGCGGGCTGTGATGTGTTCGAGAAGCTCAAAGGGAACGTTTTCGACTGTTGCGGTCATTGCGTCCTTAGTGTTGACAGCACGGATGATGACGGGATATGCAAATGTGCGTTTGCCGTCCTTGACGCCGACAGATTTGAAATCGGGAACGGCCGTGAAATACTGCCAAACCTTGCCTTCGAGTCCGTTCTTTGCAAATTCCTCGCGGAGGATAGCATCGCTCTCGCGGACTGCCTCAAGACGGTCACGGGTGATAGCACCGAGGCAGCGCACACCGAGGCCGGGGCCCGGGAAAGGCTGACGGTATACCATGCTGTCCGGCAGACCCAACGCCTTGCCGACAACTCTGACCTCGTCCTTGAACAGCAGCTTGACGGGCTCCACAAGTTCAAATTTCAGATCCTCGGGAAGTCCGCCCACATTATGATGAGCCTTTACACCGTCGCTTTCGAGAATATCGGGATAGATCGTTCCTTGTGCAAGAAACTCAATGCCGTCCTGCTTGCGGGCTTCTTCTTCAAACACACGGATGAATTCGGCACCGATTATCTTTCTCTTCTTTTCGGGCTCGGCTACTCCGGCCAGCTTGTCAAGGAAACGGTCCACCGCATCAACATAAACAAGATTGGCGTTCATCTGATTGCGGAAAACTTCAATTACCTGCTCCGGCTCGCCCTTACGGAGAAGTCCGTGATTAACGTGGACGCAAACGAGCTGCTGACCGACAGCCTTGATAAGCAGCGCAGCAACAACAGAACTGTCAACTCCGCCCGAAAGTGCCAGCAGGACTTTCTTGTCTCCAATCTGCTCTTTCAGAGCTTTGACCTGTTCCTCAATAAATGCATTGGCAAGCGCTTCGGTGGTGATCCTTTCCATGTTTTCGGGTCTGACATTTGAGCTCATAATCATTCTCCTTTTCTGACCGCTAATGCGGCTTGAATTCAACTAATACAGGACGCATCCTGAACACGATTATATTATACCACAAACCGCAAAGCTTGTCAATTTTTTCGTTTTTAATTGGGATTTTATCTCAACAAACCTATTTATGAACTTTTTTTGAAAACGCTTGACAATGCAGCTTGAATGTAGTATAATATATAAGTCGATGACAAGTCAATATGCTGCTATGGCTCAGGTGGTAGAGCACATCCTTGGTAAGGATGAGGTCACCAGTTCGAATCTGGTTAGCAGCTCCAGAGGCTCTTCTGTGAAAGCGGAAGAGCTTTTGTTTTTTCTAAAGCGCAACAAAAATTGTTTTTATAAAAAATCCCCGGCACCGCAGTGACGGGGAATGGGGTGGGTAATCGGATTCGAACCGATGGTCTTCAGTGCCACAAACTGACGCGTTAACCAGCTACGCTATACCCACCATATGTGGCGCGCCCTACTGGACTCGAACCAGTGGCCTACTGCTTAGAAGGCAGTTGCTCTATCCAGCTGAGCTAAGGGCGCAGCATAAAGTGTACCGAAGGTACATGGAGCGGGTGATGGGAATCGAACCCACATGGCCAGCTTGGAAGGCTGGAGTTCTACCACTGAACTACACCCGCATATTTTGCCTTTCAGCATCAACAGATAATATTATAGCATAAGCAGGTGTAAATGTCAAGTGCTTTTCGGGAAAATTATTTAACTTTCTGTTAACGTGCTGACCCGAATTTTCAACCCGATATTGACATAAACACAGTAAAGTGATATAATGTAAAAGTAATATTTTTATGTAAAGGAGAGATCTTATGAACAAAAAGATCGCTGTTATCAAAGGCGACGGCATCGGGCCCGAAATAGTCACGGAAGCTATGAAAGTCCTAGATCGTGTTGCCGAAGTATACGGGCACAGCTTTGAATATGAGCAGCTGCTTATGGGTGGTGCTTCCATTGACGTAAACGGCGTGCCTCTAACCGATGAAACTATTGAACGCTGCAAGGCTTCCGACGCCGTGCTTATGGGCTCTATCGGCGGCGACACCAACACCTCGCCCTGGTACAAGCTGCCGCCCGAGAAGCGTCCCGAGGCTGGCCTGCTCGGTATCAGAAAAGCTCTTGGACTGTTTGCAAATCTTCGTCCGTCGGTGCTTTATCCCCAGCTTTCGGGTGCCTGCCCTCTTAAAGAGGAGATCAGCTCAAAGGGCTTTGATATGCTTATCATGCGTGAGCTTACAGGCGGCCTCTATTTTGGCGCGAGAAAAACCGAAGAGATCGACGGCGTCATGACCGCAATCGACACGCTGACCTATAACGAGAACGAGATCAGACGCATCGCCGTAAAGGCTTTTGATGTTGCTATGAAGCGCCGCAGGAAGGTCACAAGCGTGGACAAGGCAAACGTACTTGATTCCTCCCGTCTGTGGAGAAAAGTCGTAAATGAAGTTGCTAAGGATTATCCCGAAGTTACTCTTGAACATATGCTGGTGGACAATTCCGCGATGCAGCTTGTCAAGGATCCTGCGCAGTTCGATGTTATGGTTACGGAGAATATGTTCGGTGACATTCTTTCCGACGAGGCTTCAATGATAACCGGCTCTATCGGAATGCTTGCCTCTGCCTCCATGAACGAGACAAAGTTCGGTCTGTACGAGCCCTCGGGCGGATCCGCTCCCGACATTGCCGGTCAGAACAAAGCAAACCCCATAGCAACCATTCTTTCAGCTGCTATGATGCTCCGTTTCTCCTTCGATATGAACGCCGAAGCAGATGCCGTAGAAGCTGCCGTAAAGCAGGTCCTCGACAACGGTATCAGAACAGGCGATATCATGTCCGAAGGCATGACACTTGTCTCCTGCTCCGGAATGGGCGACGCTATCGCTGCCGCTATCAAGTAATAACAGCAAGACCCGTTCGGTCATCTGAACCGAGCGGGTCTTTTTTTATCAGATATAATTAACCGAGCAGCTTGTAAAGCAGCTTATAGAGTTCAGCGGCTTCATCAGCGGAAAGCTTCATACAGCAGGCCATCTTCCCGGGGATAGAGGCGGCTTTTTCTTTCAATGCCTCCCCTTCCGGGGTGATCGCAGCTATCAATACCCGTTCGTCTTCGGATGAACGGGTCCGGGTTATATAGTGCTTTGATTCAAGATGCTTCAAGACCGGCGTAAGAGTGCCGCTGTCAAGGAACAGCTTTTTTCCAAGTTCCTTGACGTTGATACTTTTCTCCTGCCAGAACACCATCATTGCAATATACTGAGTGTAGGTCAGTTCAAGCTCATCGAGAAACGGACGGTAGCGTTTGATTATCTCTCTCGACGCAGCATAAAGCGGAAAACAAAGCTGATTTTCCAGCATCAGACAGTCATATTTCTTTTCTTTCATATCACTTCTCCGAATCCAAAGCCTTTCTGACTGCGATAGCAAGCTGATCCGCGCAGGAAGTATTTTTCATACCGCAGGTGTTGCCTTTGAGTTTGCTTTCGATCTGCTCGACTGTCATACCGTCAACCAGCTTGGAAACAGCCTTGAGGTTTCCGTTGCAGCCGCCGGTGAACCTTACACCTGTAACAACATTGCCGGTAAGATCAAATTCGATCTCGCTGGGACATACTCCGCGAGTCCTGTATCTGAATTTCATAACAAACGATCCTTTCTTTTTATAATTTGCCCGATTAGATTTACCTCAATTGAATTATATTAAAGATAGTCTGTAAAATCCAGTTCACTGTCTGAACTTTCTGTAAAGATTTTTCCGTCGATCTCCATAATGCTCCGATGGACGCTGTGAAAATTCTCAAAATCCAGATCTGTATTCGTCCCGGAAAAATACCAATCCTCAAACTCGCATCTTCTAAGTATCTCATCCATATATAGGCTGTAGATCTCGTTATGGATCACAGCCGAAAAGTGCTTGGCTATGTTATAGGGCGGCAAAACAGAGATCACATAATCGACCTTGTTATCATGTTTTTCCAAAGAAGCAAGAAGATGCGTGAAGTGCCTTTGATTTTGTTTATGAAAAGCCGGTTCTTTGTCAAGCTTGCTGCTGCCGATATTTGCAATAAGGACCTTTCTTTTGCCTATTGTGTATACTCCGCTGTTGGCAAAATGGAAAACGCTGTTTGACAGCCTGTGGATGACCCCGCCGAATTTTCTGATCTTTTCGGCATCCGAATAATATTTGAATGCATATCCGTCGGCATCAAGCAAAAGAGTACTGAAAGGACGCTCTTCCAGCCACTTGACTGTTCTTTCGTCCTTCATAAGATCAATGCCCGTATATACAATGAGATGATCCTTCTTTGTTAGACCGCTCAGATCAGAAAAGAACTTCTCAGACACCAATGACAGCTGATCGAAATCATTGACGCATCCGAACATCAGGAACATACGCATCCCTCCTGTTAAGATTATATTACAGAAAAAGATGTATGTCAAGCAGATAGAGATAATATGTAAAAAGCGCACCCGAGGCAGGGTGCGCTTTATTTGTCACTCTGTTTTCTTTTCGCAGCCGCAGTTCTGCTCGCTGTCAAGCCCCTGGGGGAAGAATTCCGAGGTGGGGAACTGGATCTTAGCAAACAGCTCGCAGGGAGTATCCGATTCCGTCGGGCAATCGCTCTCGGGCACGCCGTAGTCATAGGCCGGGATAAGGATCGGCACCGGACGCATAAGCTGGATTATCGCAAATATACCGATCGTGACCGTTACGGTATTATCTGCGGGCTCCTCGCCCGTTCCGATGACAAGATCTGCATCAAGGCACATAGGCGGTGCTACGCTGACGCCGGCCACCGGAAGAGTCCCGTTATCGCAGCAGGCAGCGCATCCGCTGGTGGGAGCCGGCAGAGCAGCAACAGCGGTGCTGTTTGACATGAAGCGCTGAGTACTCCCGTCACTTCCGAAAAGGATGACCCTCTTGTCGGCAGTCGCGGTGCCATAGACTACCTCGGGCGGTTCACCTACAGTTTCATAAGCCTCGATCTCCGCACGGAAGCTGTAAGTAACATCCACCGTGTAGAATCCTCTGTTAAAGGGTACGGGATCGATAACAAAGCTGCAGCCCGTGATCTCAATGCATTTTGCCTTGATATACTGCGCCTCGTTGATAACAGTCTGCGATTCTTCGTCAAAGGTAAGGGTCAGATCCTCAAGGCAGTCCTGAGAACTGCAGGAATCAAAGACTCTCATGGCATCGATGCAGACAGCTTCTTTAAAAGCGCGGTTTGAATTCAAGTCGCTCATAATAATCCTCCTGACAAGTTGAATTACAGCATTCAGCCGTTAATACATCTTATTCAGAGAGGCGGGCTTTTGTGCCAAAAACATAAAAAAACCGCCTGCATTATGCAGACGGGTCAGAGTCAGGTATTTTTATCAACGGTTTTGAACTGCTTGAGATTGCCGATCTTCTCGTTGCGCTCGTCGAGGACCTTTTCAACATCAGACCAGTCAAGGCCCTGGTTTACCGCCAGCACCATAACATGATAAAGCAGGTCGTTTATCTCGTTCATAAGCTCGTTATTGTCGCCGTTCTTGGCCGCGATAATAGTCTCGGCGGCTTCTTCTCCGACTTTTTTGCATATCTTGTCAACTCCCTGCGAGTAAAGATAGCAGGTGTAGCTTTTCTCGGGAGCTTCGCCCTTGTCAAACTGCTCCTTGCGGGCTTTCAGAACCTCAAAGATCTCCTGATAGACTGTCATTTATTCTTCCTCCTCGTTATACATTTCATTGAAAAAGCAGCTATATGCCCCGGTATGACAGGCAACGCCCGTCTGTTTCACATTTACAAGAAGAGTGTCGTTATCGCAGTCGGAATAGATGCTGACTACCTTCTGTAAATGTCCGCTGGTAGCGCCCTTGTTCCAGTATTCCTTTCTTGACCTGCTCCAGAACCAGGTATAGCCTGTTTCAAGGGTGCGCTTCAGACTCTCCTTGTTCATATACGCAAGCATAAGTACTGTCTTGGTATCGGCCTCGTAGCAGATAGCAGGTATAAGCTCGCCTTTTTCAAAGTATTTGTCAAGATCATTCAGATCAACCTTTATCTTGCTCATAATTATCCCTTCATTCATCAATAACTGCCACCTGATAATCGTCCTCATATATGATCTTTCCGACATAATCGGTAAACACAATATCATAAGGTATTTTGTATTTATCAAGCAGCGACATCAATATCTCTGATTTCTCACGCATAACACCGTACTTTTCGGTCTTGAAATATGTTACTGCGCCCTGCGGGTTATCGTTATTATCATCGTAAAACGGCGGCTCTGGAAGATGCTGTTTGAACCAGTTCTCCGTCTGCTCATAAAGTATACAGTCCTCATCTGAGTAAACTCCGTCTCTGACCCTTCGCCAATTAAGAATGAACACCCCAACAGGCTTTCCCGTTCTGTAAGCAAGCTCACGTCCTTGTATTCTCATATATTTTTTCATAATTATAAACCATTATGTCCAAAGCGTTGTTATAAACAAGTGAATTCGAGAACGGTTTTGTATTCAATCATACCGTTCACCTCACATTTATCCCCTTACTTCTGCAATCCTCCTTGACCTGCTGCACCGTAAGCTCCTTAAAATGAAACAGACTCGCAGCAAGTGCAGCAGAGCAATCAGTCTTCAGAAATGCTTCGGCAAAATCACCCAGCTTCCCTGCACCACCCGAAGCGATAACGGGAATGCTCACGGCATCCACGACCGCTTTCAGCATTGGCAGATCAAAGCCGCCTCTGACGCCGTCGGTGTCAATGGAATTGAGACATATCTCTCCTGCACCGAGCTGTTCAATCTGTTTTACCCAGTCGATAAGATCAATGCCCATATCAATACGCCCGCCGTTGATGTAAACGGTCCATTTACCGGGTGCAATGGCTTTGGCATCAATACCGACACAAATACACTGGCTTCCGAAAATATCGGCACCGTCCTTTATCAGCTGAGGATTCTTGACAGCCTGAGAATTGACGGAGACCTTGTCAGCTCCGGCTCTCAGCGTTTCTCTTATGTCATCGACGGAGCCTATTCCTCCGCCGACGGTCAGCGGAACGAAGACCTTTTTGGCGGTGTTCCTGACAACGTCGAGCATAACTCCCCTGCCTTCGTGGGAGGCAGTTATATCGTAGAAAACTATCTCGTCGGCACCCTGGAGGTTGTATTCATAAGCACACTCCACGGGATCCCCGACTTCCTTTATCCCTTCAAAATTCACGCCCTTAACGACCTTTCCGTCACGGACATCAAGACAGGGAATTATTCTTTTAGCAAGCATTGTTTCACCTATTTCTTTTCAAGTATCGCAAACGCAGCATAGTGCGCTATGTTAAATTCCTCGGGATACGTTTTGAGCATTTCAAGATGCTCTTTTTCCCATGCGGCTTTTTCATCATCGGAAAGCCCGGAGGCGCCTATTCCGCGGCAGGCTTTGATCCTGCCGTTCCAGCTTTCACGGGTGAATCGGACAGGAAGTCTGAAGCTGAAAGACTCTTTGAGATCAAAGTGTTTAAAATACTCCTGCGGCAGCACGATCTCGCGGAAGGTATCGCCGCAGCCGCTCCAGTCAAGATTGTATTTCAGCACAAGGCTCTCGCTTTCTGCGGCAATTTCATCCTCAAAGGGCAGCCAATTCATCATCATAAAGACCAATTTGCCGCTCTCGTTAAGCAGCCTTGCAAACAGCGGAGCCGTCCGCTTATGGTCGAAATACCAGTAGCATTGGCAAGCCGTGATAACATCAAAGCTCCCGTCCCCAAAGACAAGGTCCTCAGCCGAAGAAACGTGATAGGAAATATCCATCCCCGAATTTTCAGACATCAGTCTCGCCTGGATGATCTGATTCTCCGAAATATCGGTCCCCGTCCAAAGGGCGCCGTACTTATACATATTTCTCGGCAGAACGCCCGTACCCGTTCCGATGTCAAGCACACGCTGACCGTTTACGCAGAGTCCTCTGTCTGTGAGACATTTATAAAATGCCTCGGGGTAAATATCACGGTAACGGGCATAATCCTCCGAGGCACGGCCCCAGTCAAAGGCATTTCCGCGGTCTATACGTTTGTCCTTTATTTCCATAGCTCACATCTTGGCGAAGTTTTCAAGCATTTTCAAACCGGCGGCTCCCGATTTTTCGGGATGGAACTGTGTGCCGAAGACAAACTTCCCGTCTCCGACAACGGCTGAAACCCTGCTGCCGTATTCGCAGTAAGCATAGAGGTCCTTGTCATCGCAGAAAGCTTTGTAGCTGTGGACAAAATAAACGTAGCTCTCTTCAAGCCCCTCAAACAGCGGACAGTCATGATTGTAAACGAGCTTGTTCCAGCCCATATGCGGGATCACAAGCCCCGGCTCATCGATCCTGTCAACATAGCCTTTTATAAGCCCGAGGCCTTCACATTCTTCAAATTCATAGCTTTTCTCAAAAAGCAGCTGCATCCCGAGGCAGATACCGAGCAAGGGCTTTTTTTCAGCCTGCTCTTTTATAGCTCGGACGAGTCCGCTCTTTTTGAGCATATCCATAGCGGCGGGAAAAGCGCCCACTCCCGGCAGGATCAGCTTATCCGCTTCTTCAAGCTCCTTTATATCGCTGGTGAGCCTGCATTCGGCTCCGAGATAGTCAAGAGCATTTTTGACCGAAAAGATATTTCCCGCGCCGTAGTCAATTATAGCGATCATCAGAGCACACCCTTTGTGGAAAGCACGCTTCCGTCGTCGTTAGTCTTTATCGCGGCCTTGAAGGCATGAGCCGCAGCCTTGAATATCGCCTCGCAGATATGGTGATCGTTCTTTCCGTACTCCTCACGGATATGCATTGTAATGCCGGAATTAAAGGCAAATGCCCGGAAGAATTCCTCGCAGAGACAGGTATCGAATTCGCCTATGCGCTGATCGCTGAACTGGGCATTGAACACGAGGAACGGTCTGCCGCTGATATCCAGCGAGCAGAAAGCCAGGGCTTCATCCATAGGAATGAAAGCCGACCCGTAACGCATGATACCGGCCTTGTCCCCGAGGGCTTGAGAAACGGCTTTGCCCAGCACGATACCGATATCCTCAACGGAATGATGTCCATCCACTTCAAGGTCACCGCGGCAGACAACGGAAAGGTCTATCCCGCTGTGAACGGCAAAAGCAGTCATCATATGGTTCAGAAAACCGATGCCCGTATCAATGGACACCTTTCCCGAACCGTCAAGATCAAGTCTGATCTGAATATCTGTTTCCTTGGTCTTTCTTGATATTTCAGCAGTTCTCATCTAATCACCCCATCAATTCTTGAATCTGACCTTAATAGCATTCGCGTGAGCGGTAAGGCCTTCCTTTTCAGCCACGAGGACGATATCGTCCTTAGCCTCGCGCAAAGCGTCTTCCGTATAGTAGATAAAGCTCATGCGCTTCTCAAAGCTGTTGACGCCGAGAGGCGAGAAGAAGCGGGCGGTCCCGCTGGTGGGAAGCACATGATTGGGTCCCGCATAATAATCTCCGAGAGGCTCCGGAGCATAGTCGCCGAGGAATACCGAGCCGGCGTTATTCAGCTTCCCGATATACTCCATAGGATTCTCGAACAGCACTTCAAGGTGTTCCGGAGCAAGACGGTTGGCTATCTCGCAGGCCTGATCGCGGGTGGAGCAGATTATGATCGCTCCGAAATCCGAAAGTGAGATGTCAATGATCTCCTTGCGGGCCAGCTCTTGCACCTGTCGGTTTATCTCCTTTACGGTCTCGTCAGCCAGCTTTTCGCTTGTAGTTACAAGGATCGCCGAAGCAAGTTTGTCATGCTCGGCCTGTGACATAAGATCGGCGGCAACGAACTCCGGCTTTGCGGAATCGTCGGCAATAACAAGTATCTCGCTGGGGCCGGCGATCATATCAATATCAACGGTGCCGTAAAGCAGCTTCTTGGCTGTGGCAACATAAATGTTTCCCGGGCCGACTATCTTATCCACCTTTGGGATCTCCTCGGTGCCGTAGGCAAGTGCAGCGATAGCCTGAGCTCCGCCTGCAAGGAAGATGCGGTCAACTCCGCAGAGAGCCGCCGCCACAAGGATATCCTTGTTGGGTGTGCCGTCCTTCAGCGGAGGAGTGACCATTATGATCTCCTTGACACCTGCGATCTTCGCGGGGATAGCATTCATAAGCACCGACGAAGGATAAGCCGCCGTACCGCCGGGAACATACAGTCCGACTCTTTCAAGTCCTCTTACTCTCTGTCCGAGGATAACTCCATTTTCCTTGGGATTTATAAAGGACTGAGATTTCTGTCTGTTGTGGAAATCCGAGATGTTCTCAATGCAGTTGAGCAGTGCTTCGGTAAAGGCGGGATCCGCTTCGGTGAGAGCGTCATTGATAACATCTCTCGGTACCTCGTAATACTGCGGGAGTTTTCCGTCAAATTTTTCGGTATAAGCCTTGACCGCGCTGTCACCGCCGTTTTTAACGGTCTCGATTATCTCGCTGACCACTGCGGTAACTTTTTTATCGGTCTCGCCGCTGCGCTTTTCCACGAGTTTGAAAAACTCTTCCTCGTCAACGCCGTTGGCGTATATCTTTTTTATTTCAGGCATATTCATCCTCCTATATTCTTTTCTACCAGCTCAACAAAGCTTTCTATCTCCTGCTGTCTGAGCTTCATGCTGACAGTGTTAACGATCAGCCTTGCCGAAACAGGAACGATATCCTCTATAACTTCAAGCCCGTTTTCCTTGAGTGTGGTGCCGGTCTCAACGATATCGACGATACCGTCCGCAAGTTCAAGCAGAGGAGCAAGCTCCACCGAGCCCTCGATCTTGACGATATCCACATCCATACCCTTGCTCTCAAAATAGTTCCTTGTTATGGTAGGATACTTTGTAGCCACGGTCTTGACCTTATATCCCCCGTAGAAGGAAGAGCCCTTCTTGACAGCAAGAGCAAATCTGCATCTGCCGAAGCCGAGATCAACAAGCTCAAAGAAAGTGCCCTGCATCTCCATGATAGTGTCCTTGCCCACAACGCCCATATCGCAGACACCGTGTTCAACATAGGTGATAACATCGTTGGCCTTGGCAAGCACGACTTCCATATTTCCGTCGGGCACCGGAAGGATCAGCTTCCTTCCCTTTTCTCTGACAGCGGTACAGTCATAGCCGATCTTTTCAAGCAGGCCCACCGTGTCCTTTTCAAGTCTGCCCTTTGTAAGGGCTATTCTAAGCGGTCTATTCATTGTTCAAGCCCTCACAACTCAATTTTTTCGGTCTTTCCGCCGATAACATAAATGGTATGTATACCGCGCTTTACAGCATATTCCTTAGTGGCCTCCAGCGTGGAATGCAGACCGATCTCAGCGACTTTACCGCTGTTGACGATCTCTCTTGCAAACGCAACAGCCTCGGCGGAATGCCCTGCCTCCGCAAATA
Source organism: Ruminococcaceae bacterium FB2012 (assembly GCA_900104495.1). GTDB lineage: Bacteria > Bacillota > Clostridia > Oscillospirales > Ruminococcaceae > FB2012. The sequence continues at coordinate 33,492 of FMXS01000012.1, forward strand.
TTATGCAGTCGGGAGCGGAAATTGAAGGCGCGAGTTCGTTCTTTCTGAGATAATTTGCGGCATCATCGCAGTTGACTCCGAAGCCGACAGCGGGACATGGTCTTCCGAATTCTCCCAGCAGTCCGTCGTAGCGTCCGCCTTTCAGCACCGACTGTCCCACGCCGGAAAGATAGCCTTTGAAAACGATACCCGTGTAGTAGTCCACATGGCTTACGATACCGAGATCGACGGAGATCTTTCCGCCGTATCCAAGCTCGGAGAGTTTTCCGTAGACATCCTTCAGATGCATAAGGATAGCGTCGATCCTGCCATCGGTGAACAGAGCTGCTGCTTTGTCAAAGACCTCGGCACCGCCGAAAAGCCTCGGGAGCGCCTTCAAAGCAGCGGCGACCGGCTTCGGACCGACTTCATCAAGTATATCATTGAGCGCAGGATAATTCTTGGCCGAGATCAGCAGTCTGATCTCCTCACGGGTGCTTTCATCGGCTTCGAGCTTGGAGACAAGCTCCTTGAAATAACCGATGTCACCGATCTCAAAGCGGAAATTATCGGCATCGAAACTGCGGAGAGCTTCAAGAGCGAGACACATCGCTTCGTAGTCTGCCCGCTCCTTATCCTCGCCGCCGATAAGCTCTATTCCGGACTGGAAGATCTCGTCCGAACGGCCTTTAAGCAGCGCGTTGTTCTCGTACACAGCCTGATTGTAAAACAGCCTCAAAGGAAGCACTGCAGAAGCCAGCCTTGTGGAAGCAAGACGGGCTATCGGGATCGTCGAATCCGGGCGGATCGTGATAAGCCTGCCCTTGGAATCTGTCAGCTTATACATTCTCTCCTGCCGGAAATGACGTGAACTTCCGCTGAACAGATCATAGAATTCTATACCCGGGGTCACTACCTCGCTGTAGCCGAAACTCTTAAACAGAGCGGCAAGTTTCATTTCGACCTCCCGGCGGGCAAGGCAATCGTTGAACAGCAGATCGCGGGTGCCCTCGGGAGTGATCAGATCATTCTTTTTCATAAGTTTCTCCTGGTTTAGCGTATTAAAGTGTTACTATATTATCATATTAGCATAGTATTATAATAACATATGAAACGTCTTATGTCAATCCGATGCTGACAAGTTCTCAGCATATTACAAATTGAACAAAGATATTTGATTCGATTTAGGCAGATCACCGAAGGCGCCGTTCATTTCAAGAGCTTCTATAACGCTCTTTCCAAGGCCGCTCTTCTGCTGAAATTCCTCAATGGAAATGAAATCGTTCTTCTGAGCCATATCAAACAGTTGTCTAGCGGCATTGGCGCCTACGCCGGAAAGCGAGCAGAAAGGCATACGAAGCTTGCCGTCCTCGATGCGGTAGATAGTAGCGTGAGACTTGAATATATTGACCGGCAGGAACTCAAATCCGCGGCAGTACATCTCATAGATCAGCATCAGAGTTTCAAGGATGCCGCCTTCCTTGTCGGTGATATCGTCCTTGCCTCTGCCGTTTAGCTCGTCGATACGCATTTTCACAAAATGCTTGCCCTTGATTGCCGTTTCGGCCTCAAAATCCTCGCCTCTGACCGTAAACAGAGATGCATAGAATTCCAGCGGCTTGTAGATCTTGAACCAGCAGAGCTTGATAGCAGACGTAACATAAGCCGCGGCGTGAGCCTTCGGGAACATATACTTGATCTTCATACAGGAGTCGATATACCACTGAGGAACATTATGGGCAAGCATATCCTTCTTCATTTCATCGGTCAGCAGTTTGGGCGCGTTACCCTTTCTGGTGATCTCCATGATCTTGAAGGAGAGGGACTTGTCCATTCCGTGATAGATCAGATATGTCATGATACTGTCACGGGTACCGATAACTTCGGAAATTGTGCAGGTGCCGTTATGGATAAGGTCTCTTGCGTTGCCGAGCCATACATCCGTACCGTGGGACAGGCCGGATATCTGAAGCAGATCGCTGAAATTCTGCGGCTTCGCTTCAAGAAGCATCCCGCAGACAAACTTTGTGCCCATTTCGGGGATGCCGAGAGTGCCGGTTTCCCAACCCAGTTCTTCCTTGGAAACTCCGAGAGCTTCGGGAGAAGTAAACAGCGAGTAAACCTGTTTATCAGACATGGGGATCTCAAGGATGTCAAGACCGGTCATGTCTTCAAGGTATTTATAAAGCGTGGGAACATCGTGTCCCAGCTCGTCCAGCTTCAGAATAGTATCGTGAAGCGAATGGAAGTCGAAGTGAGTAGTCACAATATCGGAATCTGTTTTTTCGGCAGGGTGCTGAACAGGCGTGAAATCATACACCTCGTAATCAGAGGGGATGACTACCATTCCGCCGGGATGCTGCCCCGTCGTTCTCTTAACATTGAGACAGCCTGCCGCAAGCCTTGCCTTTTCAGCATCGTTAACGGCCCTGCCTCTCTCTTCAAGATATTTCAGCACATAGCCGTAAGCGGTCTTTTCGGCAACGCCGCCGATGGTACCGGCCTTGAAAACGTGATCCGCACCGAAAAGAAATTCCGTATATTTGTGAGCACTTCCTTGATAATCGCCGGAGAAATTAAGGTCGATATCCGGTGCCTTATCTCCGTTGAATCCGAGGAAGGTCTCAAAGGGGATATCGTGTCCGTCACGGTAAAGAGGTGCTCCGCATTTCGGGCAGTTCTTTTCGGGAAGATCGTAACCCGAGCCGACAGAACCGTCGGTCACGAATTCGCTGTAACGGCATTTCTTGCAGAGATAATGCGGCATCAGCGGATTGACCTCGGAAATACCTGACATTGAAGCCACGAAGGATGATCCTACCGAACCACGGGAACCTACTTGATAACCGTGGTCTACGGAATCCTTTACCAGCTTCTGAGAGATCATATACAGCACTGCAAAACCGTGTTTGATAATGGAAGTAAGCTCACGATCGAGCCTGTCGTACACTATCGCGGGAATATGCGATTTAAAGGGCTCGTTGATGCCGGTATCTCCTTCGGGGATCTCCACTTCTTCGGGATCGCAGTCACCGTAGATCGAGCAGGCTTTCTTCCAGCAGATAGTCTGGAGTTCACGCACGGCTCCATCAATAAACGGGGTATATGTACCCTCCGGGAATGCTTTGAGATCTCTGTCGATCATATCGGCAAACATATTGGTGTTTGTTACAACGACTTCAAAAGCCTTTTCTTCGCCGAGATAATCAAGGTCTTTGAGCATTTCGTCCGTGGTCTTGAAATACAGCGGAGGCTGACGGTCGGCATCGGCAAATTTCATGGAAGCCATTATGATAGCTCTGAACTGAGCATCTTTCTTGTCCATGAAATGAACGTCACCGGTAGCACATACCGGGATACCAAGTTCTTCACCCAGCCCAACCACAAAACGGTTGATGTCCTTGACCTGTTCTTCGGTATGTATCTCCGTATACGGAGGCCTCTCGGACAGGATCATAAACATATTGTTGCCCTGGGGCTGGATCTCAAGATAATCGTAAAAGCTTGCGATCTGCTTTATCTTATCCATCGGTTCGCCGCGCAGATATGCCTGTATCAGCTCACCGCTCTCGCAGGCACTTCCGATAATAAGACCTTCCCTGTATTTCATCAGTTCCGACTTCGGGATCCTGGGACGCTTTTTGAAATAGCTGAGATTGGACATTGAGATCAGCTTATACAGATTTTTCAGACCCGTGTTGTTCCTCACAAGGATGATCTGATGATAGTGCGGGAGCTCGCTTAGATTATCCGTATTGGCCAGAAGAGAATTGAGCATATCAACGCTTACCATAAGCAGAGGATATTTCTCGATGACCATTTTGGCCATTCTGATAAAAATTTCTCCGAGAACGCGGGAATCCTCGTCCCCTCTGTGATGATTGAAACTGAGCCCGTAATGGTCCGCAAGGGTATTGAGCTTATGATTCTTGGTCTCGGGCAGCAGTATCTGCGACATCAGCACTGTATCAAGCGAAGTATATTTAAACTTGATATTGTTTTTTCTGAGAGCTTCGTTCAGAAAGCCGGTGTCAAATCTTGCGTTATGTGCAATAAGCACCGGGTCATCGCCGCAGAATTCTATAAAGCTTTTTATAGCATCCGATTCTTCGGCGGCGCCTTTAAGCATATCGTCGGTAATATGCGTAAGCTCGACTATCTCGGTCTCCAGCGGTTCGTGGGGATCGATAAGCATATCAAAGCTGTCAACGATCTCCAGCCCGCGGAGCTTTACCGCACCTATCTCAATGATCTTGTTCTTATCGGGCTGAGTTCCCGTAGTTTCAAGATCAAAGACGATAAGCTCATCGGTAAGCAGACTGTGGCTCAAGCCCTTAACGATGTTAATATCATTATTGACTTCATATGCCTCAATACCGTAGATCGCTTTGAACTCCTTTTTATCCTTGCGGAGCTTTGATACTGCCGACATAGCATCGGGGAAGCCTTGAACGACACCGTGATCGGTAATAGCTATCGCCTTATGGCCCCATTCAAACGCCCTGTTTACCAGCTTGCTTGCGGCAGGGAGCGCATCCATAGCGGACATATTTGTATGGCAATGCAGTTCAACACGCTTTTGCTCTGAAAGGTCCTTTTGCTTTTCCTGCTTTACGAGCATGATATTGGTAGGTTCAAAGTTCAGGACGTGAGTGTAGTTATCGAATTTCAATTTGCCGGAGCAGATCAACGTCGATCCGACTTTGATATTGCTGAGGATGTTTTCGACCTCTGCCTTGCCGGTCTGCTTTGTAAAGCGGGAGACCTTTGAGCCGCCGAGCATCTTCAGCTGTACGGAATATGTAAAGTCGGTAAGATAAATGCCTGCTATCAGCATCTCACCGTTTTTGGAATCTCTGGTGTCGATCTTGAAAACCTCGCCCCAGACCGTATAAACGGTATCGCTTTCCTCCTCGGGCAGACGCTTCATCTCTGTCACTTCGGCCGACGATGAAATAGGTGCACCTTTAAGGACAAGAGCGCCTTCGCCTATCAGACCGAGCCTTGTAAAGTCGATATCCGCTTTTCTGAATTCGGGAGCAGGGTTTTTACTCTCCTGCTTTGCATTCGGCTGCTGAGCAACAACCGGCGCAGAAGTACGAAGCAAACTGATCCTTTCTTCATACTGTTTTTCAAGTTCGTTTTCGGGGATTTCGGTAACGCCGGAAAGCTCCACTGTTACCTCGGCAGAGAAAAGCTCTCTGACAAGATTCCGGAAGATACCCTTAAAATCTGCTTTTTCAAGGATCGAAAGACCGCCGTGCATAAGTCTTATCTTAAAGCAGCTGAATTCAAAATCAGCCTCTGCGTCATTAAAATATCCGTTAACGACGGAGCAGCGCTGTTTCATATACTGGATAAGCTGAGGAAAATAATCTGCCGTCAGCTTATCGGGGGTATATCTGCAATGTATCTTAAAGCTCTGAACTTTAAGAAGCTTTTCAAGCTTACGTTCGCAATCGCTTATAACATCCCAGTTTATCGGTTCATCAAATTTCACGGTTACGTCAAGTGACAGAGTTGTTTCATCGTAACAGAGCTTCAGCACCTGACCGTTTTCAATATCTCGCGGGATATACTGTTCATATCCCGCAAAAAGGTCTGCAAACCTGTATGTATTCATAATCCACCTTAAATCTTTTCTATCTCATCCAACAATGCCGAAAGCGCTTCGGCTTCATCAACTTTTCTTATCATCTGTCCTTTTGCAAAAAGCACGGCGCAGCCGTCGCCGCCGGCTATGCCTATATCTGCGTTGCCGGATTCTCCGATCCCGTTGACGACGCAGCCCATAACAGCCACCGTTATATCCTTGTCGATATCCTTCACCGCATCCTCTACCTTCTTGGCAAGAGAGATAAGGTCGATCTTTGTGCGGCCGCAGGTCGGGCAGGAAACGATCTTCACGCCTCTCCCCTTCCCGATAGCTTTGAGGATATCCTTGGCTGCATATATCTCGTTTACCGGGTCGTCCGTCAAAGAGACTCTTATAGTCTCTCCTATACCGTCGCAGAGCAGCGAGCCTATACCAACGGCGGATTTAATAATTCCCATGCGCTGGGTGCCGGCTTCGGTCACGCCCAAGTGCAGAGGATAATCACACTTTTCCGCAAGCAGACGGTAAGCGCCTATCATCGTGGGAACATCCGAAGATTTCAGAGAAATAACGATATCCTCAAAATCGCAGTCTTCAAGTATGCGGACGTGTCTCAAAGCACTTTCAACAAGAGCCTCGGGAGTGGGCCTGCCGTATTTTTCAAGCAGGTCCTTTTCCAGCGAACCGCCGTTAACACCGATGCGGATAGGGATTCCCCTGCTCTGACAAGCCTTTACCACAGCCTTTACCTTATCCATTGAGCCGATATTTCCGGGATTGATGCGTATTTTATCAATACCTGCCTCCGCAGCAGCGACGGCGAGCCTGTAATCAAAATGGATATCCGCCACCAGCGGGATGTTAATCTTTTCCTTTATCGCAGGGATAAGCCGGACTGCTTCCTTGTTGGGAATAGCAGCCCTGACGATCTCGCATCCGGCTTTTTCAAGCTCGACAGCCTGCTTTACAGAGCCCTCAATATCCTCCGCGGGAATGTTCAGCATTGACTGGATATATATTTTCTTTCCGTCAAGCACGCAATTGCCGACTTTGACGGGACGAACATTTCTATTCATTTCAGCACCTCACTCAGAACAGCTTCATAACGTCACTTACGGTAATGACCACCATCAGAAGCAGCAGGCAGGCCATACCGATCAGGTGGATCAGTCCTTCCTTTTCCCTGGGGACAGGCTTTCGTCTGATAGCTTCGATTATCAGGAACAGCAGTCTGCCTCCGTCAAGCGCGGGCAGCGGCAGGAGGTTGAACAGTCCGACGTTGATCGTAATAAACGACGCAAGGGACAAAAGCTGTTCCCACAACCCTTTCCAGTTGATGCCGGATTCCTCGCTGGTCTCGCTCTCGATAACATCACCGATGACATTTACGATGCCCACAGGCCCCGAAAGGTCGCTGAGCTTATACCTTCCGCGGATCATATCCACAAGGGTGATATAAATAAGTCTGCCGTCTGTAACCGTATGACGGAAAGCATAGGATGTGACGGTAAAGAAATTGGCATCCACCGGCTGAACGAAAAAGTCTATATGCATCTTTTTGTCGTTATAGTCGAACTGCACATCGTTCAGTTCCACCTTTTCACCGTTTCTGATGACCACCATATCGAATTTGCCGTCATCGTCATTCTGGAACTGATAACTCAGATCCATATCGGTGAAAATATGCATCCCGTTGATGCTTACGATCTCGTCTCCGACTTCAAGGCCGGTGACATGGGACCTTGCAGTCTCGCTCTCAAACTTTGAAACAGTTGTGGAAGTTATCGGAGCGGTGATGACTGTATAGATCACAAGCAGGATGAATCCGAGAAGCAGGTTCATAACGATACCGGCGATCAGAATAGCTCCTCTTTTCGGAATGGATTTGTTGTTAAAGGAACGATCGTCATCCTTGTCGGACTCCTGGTCCTCGCCCTCCATAGCGCAGTACCCTCCAAAAGGTACTATTCTGAGGGCATAGAGCGTCTCGCCCTTCTGTTTTTTTAATATCGCAGGGCCGAGGCCTATGGAGAATTCATTGACCTTAACGCCGCAGAGCTTTGCGACGATAAAGTGGCCGAATTCGTGGATAACGATTATCAGCTCGAAAACGAGCAGTGCTATAAGGATCTTCATTGTGCCGCCTTTCTGTTTTGCTGTTAGTTATTTATCTGTTTTTCCGCAAAGTTTCTCGCCCTTCTGTCGGCCTCAAGCACATCCTCAAGGCAGGTGACGGGCTCCGGCTTGAATTCGTCAATGACGCTTGAAACGATCCTGCCGATGTCAAGGAAACGGATCTTTCCGTCAAGGAACGCCGCAACCGCCGCTTCGTTGGCTCCGTTGACCATTGCAGGCATCGTTCCGCCGAGGGTGATCGCTCTGATGCAGGCTTTCAGACACTCAAAGGTATCAATATCCGGCTTTGCAAAGGTGAGAGAGCCGTAATCCGCAAGAGACAGCGGCCTTGTGGGACAGTCAAGCCTGTCGGGATAAAGAAGTGCATACTGGATCGGTATTTTCATATCCGGGACGCCCAGCTGCGCGATCACCGAATTGTCTTGATACTCCACCGCAGAATGTATAACGCTTTCTCTGTGGACGACGATCTCGATCTGGTCGGGTCGAAGTGAGAACAGCCACATCGCCTCAATGAATTCAAGTCCCTTATTCATTAGTGTAGCAGAGTCAATGGTAATTTTTCTTCCCATAGACCAATTCGGATGTGCAAGTGCCTGCTGAACGGTCACGCCTTCAAGCTCGGCTCTTGTTTTTCCGAAAAAGGGCCCTCCGGAAGCGGTCAACAGGATCTTCTTGACCTGGGAACGCTTATTCCCCTGCAAGCACTGGAATATTGCGGAATGCTCACTGTCCACGGGATAGATCTTTACGCCCTTGTCGGCGGCAGCTTTCATAACAAGCTTTCCTCCGGCGACCAGGGTTTCCTTGTTGGCAAGGGCAATATCGGTGCCGTGTTCAATAGCTGTCAGCGTAGGTTCCAGCCCGACCATTCCAACGACGGAATTTAGCATAATGTCAACGCCGTCAAGGCGGGCTATCCTTTTGAGTCCTTCCATTCCCGTCAGAACTGTTACACTCTTAGCATTGCCTTCCGCAAGCAATTGATTCAATTGAGAAGCAAGTTCTTCCTTGAAGATGCAGACATACTCCGGTTCAAATTCCTTTACCTGCTCAGCCAGCAGCTTGACATTTGAGTAGGCCGCAAGCGCCTTTATCTTAAAATTATGCTTGCGGGCAACTTCTAATGACTGTGTACCTATGGATCCGGTGGAACCGAGAATAGTGATCGTTTTCATATAATACTCCATAATAACGCCATAAGGGGCAGCCGAAAAACAGATCGGACTGCTCCCTACGAGACGGTTTTTATTTTACAAGAAGCCCCTGTATATACAGGTAATACATAAACGGAGCGACAAGCAGAAAGCTGTCGAACCTATCCATTACTCCGCCGTGGCCGGGCATGATGTTGCCGTAATCCTTGATGCCGCACTGCCTTTTGATTATCGAAGCTGTAAGATCGCCGATAAGTCCGATAACAGCGGAAAGCATACCGCTGAGCAGGATAAAGAAATATCTCGGATCAAAGCCGTCGGTGGCGAAATCGAAAATAAGTGCGATAAGCATCATCAGCAAGCCGTTGGAAATGACTCCGCCCACAACGCCCTCGACTGTCTTCTTGGGACTTATATCGGGGCAAAGCTTTGTTTTTCCGAAGAAGGTCCCGGCGAAATACGCGCCCGAATCCGCCAGCCAGGCTGCACACATCGTCATAACGATGACGAACATACCCGCGTTCTTATCGTAGTTCATGCTGATGACCGTACCGAAGGAGTAGGGTATCAGTACCGCTGTACCGAGCATCAGGAAGAAATCCTTGTAAGTGAATTTCTCGTGATGTCTGAGATAATACACGCACATAAACAGCACGAGAATGCCGAAATACAGCCGGTTTGTAAAGAATGTCAGCCATCCGTTCCTGTGGAAAACGCCCACGAAAGCATCAATAAACGCATATGCGCAGCAGGCAACGGCAGGCTCGGTAAACTTCAGACGCTTTGTCGCTTTAAAGATCTCTGCGATAGCCATAGCGGAAAGCAGTCCGAAGGCTAATTCAAAAACAAAAGTATTATGCAGCAGCAGAACGACGATCATAAGCACGATAGCGACTACTGCCGATATTATCCGCGTTTTCATTTCAGTTCTGTCCTTTCAAAGCCGATCAGACCCCGCCGAACCTGCGATGTCTGTCGCGGTAGACCTCAACGGCCTTTTCAAGATCCTTTTTGGAGAAATCCGGCCAGAGAATATCGGTGAAATAATACTCCGCATAAGCAGACTGCCAGATCAGAAAATTCGACAGCCGCTGTTCGCCGCTGGGTCTGATGATAAGATCCACATCCGGGATCTCTGCGGTATAGAGCCTGCTTTGGATCAAGTTCTCGTCGATCTCGGAAGGCTCGATATTCCCCGCTTTGACGTCTTCGGCAATAAGCTTGACGGCGTTGGTGATCTCGTCCCTGCCGCCGTAGTTTATCGCAAGTATCAGCGTCATCAGATCGTAGTCCTTGGAAAGTTCCTCACTGCGTTTCATTTTAGCCTGGAGCGTTTCGGTGAGCATTGACCTGTCTCCGATAAAGCGTATGCGGACATGTTCTTTGAGGAAGTCGTCCAACTCGTCAAGATACTTTTCAAACAGCTTCATTATCGACTGGACTTCATCGTCGGGACGCTTCCAGTTTTCGGTGGAAAAGGCATAAAAGGTGATATACTTGATGCCTATCGCCTTAGCGTGCCTTACTATCTTCCGGAAAGTCTTTGCGCCTTCTCTGTGACCGAATTTACGGGGCAGACCGCGTTTCTTTGCCCATCTGCCGTTTCCGTCCATAATAACGCCGACATGAACGGGCATCGGCCCTAATTCGTTTTTAGCCATTTTCAGCTCCGATCAGATCGACATGATCTCTTTTTCTTTTTCGGCAACGTGAACATCCACCTGCTTGACGTACTTGTCGGTCAGCTTCTGGATCTGTTCCTCGCAGTCCTTCATATCGTCCTCGGTGATCTCGTTGTTCTTTTTCATAGCCTTGTATTTTTCCATAGCGTCGCGTCTGATGGAACGGATAGCGACCTTTGTATCTTCGCCCTGTTTCTTGACGTCCTTGACGATCTTCTTTCTGTCCTCCTCGGTCAACTGGGGGAAGGTCATTCTCAGCACACTGCCGTCATTCTGAGGATTGATGCCGACATCGGAAGCCTGGATCGCTTTTTCCAGCTTGGTGAGCATAGATTTGTCCCAAGGGGTAATGACCAGCACTCTTGCCTCGGAAACAGAGATCGTAGCCAGCTGATTGATAGGTGTGGGCGAGCCGTAATAATCGACTCTGACCTTATCAAGTACAGCGGGATTGGCTCTGCCGACTCTTATCGAAGCAAAATCGGAAAGCATCACATTAATGGATTTTTCCATTTTGGATTTAGCCTTTTCTCTAACTTCTTTCATTTCTCTCGTTCCTTTCTGCAACGGATTTTATATGGGTCTTATTTTACTATCGTGCCGATCTTTTCGCCCATGCAGGCACGGTAGATATTATCGGGATCAGCCAGGTCAAAGACCAGTATCGGGATATTGTTATCCTTGCACATTGCGGCGGCAGTAGAATCCATTACCGCAAGGTCCTTTGACAGGATGTCGTTAAAGCTCAAGGTCTCAAACTTAACAGCATCGGGATACTTATGGGGGTCCTTATTGTAAACGCCATCCACCATTGTAGCCTTGAAGAAGATATCGGCTTCGATCTCGGCGGCACGAAGAGCCGCAGCCGTATCAGTCGAGAAGAAGGGATTACCGGTACCGCAGCCGAATACGACTACTCTGCCCTTCTCAAAATGTCTCATAGCTCTGTTTCTGATATAAGGCTCAGCGACCTGCGGCATTGATATAGCGGTCTGGACTCTGACCTCCATACCGCAGTTTTCAAGTCCGTCGGCAACGGCAAGAGCGTTCATGGCGGTAGCGAGCATACCGATGTGGTCTGCTCTGGTCCTGTCCATGCCTCCGCTGGATCTGCCTCTCCAGAAATTTCCTCCGCCGACTACTATTCCCACTTCAACTCCGGCATCGACGCATTTCTTGATGCTGTTGCCGAATTTATTGATAACATCGTAATCAAGGCCGAATTTTTTTTCACCGGCAAGAGCCTCACCGCTCAGTTTGAGAAGAATCCTTTTGTATTTTGGTTCCATACGATACCACTCCTTCTAAACAAAATGACTGCCTTCGGGCTAAATATACTTACATAAAAATTATACAATATTTTTGCCAAAAAGTAAAGAGGAAAACACAAAAAAATTCGGAATTTCATAAACGAGATCCCGAATTTTTGCAATATATCACCCTTTGAGGATTTTCACATAAAAGGTTCTTGCCCTGGGGCCGTCAAATTCCGTGAAATATATCCCCTGCCAGGTGCCGAGCACAAGCCGGCCGTCATCTATTATCACGCTGACAGAAGCGCCGATACAGCTTGATTTCAAGTGTGCGGCACTGTTGCCCTCGGCGTGTCTGAACTGGGGCCTGTCGGGGAAAGTCTTATCAAGGGCGTAGAGCAGATCCGTCACCACGTCGGGATCGGCATTCTCGTTGATAGTGATGCCTGCCGTCGTATGGGGACAGTAGACCAGAGCGATACCGCTGTCGATACGCGACTCGATAAGCGCCCGCCGTACATAGCTGGTGATATTGTAAAAGCCCTCTTTCTCCGTATTCAGATGATACTCAAACAGCATATCCCGGCCTCCTCAGAATTCGTGTCTGACAAGGAACTGGTCCTCGGTCTCGTTCTTGACGGGTCTGCCCATAAGGTTTTTAAGGGCTTCGTAAGGCTTTTCGCCCTCGAAAAGCAGCTTGTAAAGCTGTTCCGTAATGGGAAGCTCCACACCCAGCTTCTTAGCAAGATCATAGGCGTTCTGAGTGCAGACATAGCCTTCGACCGTCCCGACCTGCTCCACCGCTTCATCGGGAGCGACTCCCTTTCCTATCAGTATGCCCGCCCTGCGGTTGCGGCTGTGCATGGAACAGCATGTAACTATCAAGTCACCGATGCCGCTGAGTCCTGCAAAGGTCTCAGACTTTGCACCCATAGCTATGCCGAGAGTCCTTATTTCCTTGATGCCTCTTGTCATCAGGGCAGCTTTGGTATTGTCCCCCATGCCGAGACCGTCTATCACGCCCGCTGCAAGAGCTATAACGTTTTTCAGCGCACCGCCGATCTCGCAGCCGATAACATCGTCATTAACGTATACTCTGAAAGTCTGATTGGAAAGGATCTCCTGGACATAGTTGGACGCTTCCCTGTTCTCGGAAGCCACAACTACCGTCGTCGGAATTCCCCTTGCCAGCTCCTCTGCGTGACTCGGACCTGTAAGGATCGCTATAGTATTATCGGGAAAGCATTCCCGCATAACGACGCTCATAGTTTTAAGGGTATTGTTTTCAAGTCCCTTGGCGGTATTCAGAATGATACTGTTTTTGGAAACATATGGTGCCGCTTCGATGCATACGCCTCTGATGAAAGAGGTGGGAATACCGACGATAACAAGGTCTTTATCTTTGACGCAGGAAATATCCGTGGTAAGTCTTATCTCCTTTGGGATCTTTACCCCGGGGAGCTTAGCTTTCAGACTTCCCGTCCTGTTTATGGTATCTATCTCATCCTGAAACTTGGACCAGACAGTCACTTTATGACCCGCCCTCAGACACATTACCGCCAGCGACAGTCCGAAGCCGCCGGAGCCGAGGATCGCTATATCAGCCATAGATCATTCCTCCTCAGATTTGTCTTTTTTCTTGGAGCCGAATTTGTTCTCCGTACCGTTCAACAGTCTATGTATATTGCTCCTATGCATAAATATGATAAATGCCGAGAAAATGCAAGCCATTCCGGCATTGACCCAATGGGCCTCGATGCCTCTCCAGTTCTGCGTCAGCACCGTGAATATCGGATAGGCTACCGCCGCGCAGATCGAGCCCAGCGAAACATACTTTGAAAGAGCCAGCACTATCGCAAATACTGTCACCGAGAGCAGGCAGGTCAGCGGATCTATCGCAAGAAGAGTCGTTGCCGTTATAAGCACGCCCTTGCCCCCGTGGAATCCGTAAAATACCGGGAAGATGTGTCCGAGCATTACTGCAAGACCGGCAATATAGCCTATATACAGCTTGTTTTCAAAAAAGACTATGTCAAAGCCGTATGTTACAACGACTCTGCATATTACCACGGCAATTACGCCCTTCGCAAGATCGGCGAGAAGAGTCGCCAGCGCAGGACCCTTTCCGAAAACGCGAAGCACATTAGTCAGTCCCGCATTTCCGGAGCCGTAGTCACGGATATCCTTCTTTTTGAGAATACGGCAGACGGTAATCGCAGAGTTGATACTGCCGATAAGATAAGAAAACACCACAGTAAACAATATACTGAGAAACTCTTTCAAAACGATCTTCTCCTTAAACTATTTTACATCGTCGCGGTCCCGCTCGCGCACTTTTATAACTATGGGTGTGCCGTCAAGCGAGAACGTTTCTCTGATCTGATTTTCGATATAGCGCTGATAAGAAAAATGGAACAGCTCCGCTCTGTTGACAAAGGCTATGAACGTCGGCGGCTTGGTGGACGCCTGCGTCATATAATAGATCTTGAGCCTTCTGCCCTTATCAGAGGGCGGCTGTACCCGTGCCGTGGCGTAGGCAAGCACGTCGTTGAGCCTTCCCGTCGGGATGCGGACAGCATTCTGTTCGGCAACGTATTTGATCTTTTCAAACAGCTTATCGATCCTGAGGCCCGTCTTTGCGGAAATGAACACAAACGGCACATAGCTCATAAAGCTGAAATCGTCTTCAAGGCCCTTGCGGAATTCGTCCATGGTGTGAGTATCTTTTTCGATAGCGTCCCACTTATTGACAGCGACGACACAAGCCTTGCCTTTTTCATGAGCATAACCTGCTACCTTGGAATCCTGCTCCGTGAAGCCGACCTGGGCATCTATGACGATCACCGCCACATCGGCTCTGTCTACCGCCATATAAGACCGAAGCACGCTGTACCTTTCCACGGAATCAAGGACCTTTGACTTCCTTCTGATGCCCGCGGTATCTATCAGGACGAATTTTCCCTGTTCATTTTCAAAATAGGTATCGGTGGCATCCCTAGTGGTACCTGCGATATCGGAGACGATAACTCTCTCTTCGCCGCATATCCTGTTTACGATCGACGATTTGCCGACGTTTGGCTTTCCGATTATGGCGACCTTGATAACATCCTCGCCGTAATCCTCGCCGCCTTCCTCGGGGAGATATTTCAGCACCTCGTCCAGGAGATCGCCGGTGCCGTGACCGTGTACCGAAGAAACGGCAATAGGCTCACCGAGGCCGAGATTATAAAACTCATAAAACTCCATAGGCGGCTCGCCGACGGAGTCGCATTTATTGACGCATAATACCACCGGTTTTCCGGACTTCTGGAGCATCGCGGCGACATCCATATCGCTGGCGGTGACGCCCGATCTTATATCAACGACAAAGATCGTAACATCCGCTTTGGTGATAGCAAGCTCTGCCTGGCGGCGCATCTGCGCAAGGATAACATCGTCGGAATCCGGTTCGATGCCGCCGGTATCGACCAGCATAAACTCGCGGTTCAGCCATTCACATTTGGCGTAGATACGGTCTCTTGTAACACCGGGAGTGTCCTCGACGATGGAAAGTTTCTGACCGATCAGCTTGTTGAAAAGCGTGCTTTTCCCCACATTTGGCCTTCCCACCACCGCAACTATCGGTAATGACATTTTATCATCTCCTTATATCTCTGTTCCCATTACTGCATCAAGATACTCAAAGCCGTCGTTGCGGGAGGCTCTCACGCTGATCCCGAGTTCTCTTTCCACATCACTGACGGAAAGATCGTCAAGGAAAATGGGCTCGTCGGCTTTCAGCATCACCTTCGGGATAAGCAGCTGATCGCCGAGTTCCCTGCCTTTGAGCTGATCTATCAGATCTCCTGCGGTGACAAGGCCGGCAACGGTTATTGTTTCTCCGAAAAAGTGATTGACTATCCCGACCACTTGAATATCGAGCTGCGGCAGCTTCTCCGTGATTATACGGGCAAGCTCCTTGTGAAAGCTCTCGGCTGCCGTCCCCGTAACGAGAGTCACACGCCTTGGGGGGATGTCGGTATCGCAGACCTCAAGGGCCTGCATGACTTCATCGTAAAGCGAACGCAGCAGTCCGACGCCGTTTTCATACTGGGGATAATCCTCATAGAACTCGGTGGGCGGTAATTCTCTTCCGGCCAGCAGATAGAACTCGTCCGCCGGAAAGCACATCCGGGTCTCCCACTTTTCAAGACATTCCGCCGCTTTGGCTTCGATAATATCAATGACCGCTCCGGCTTCATCCTTGGTAAACGGACGGAGAGGATAAAGCCCTTCTCTGAACTTTGTCACTCCCACGGGGACCACCGCCACTGACTGGATATTCGGCATCAGCGCCGAAAGATCGTTAAGGGTCCGTTCCAGCTCTTTGCCGTCGTTTATCCCGGGGCAGCACACGATCTGACAGTTCATCATCAGTCCGCTGTCGGCGATCTTTTTCAGATATTTCAGCTTCTCGCCGGCAAAACGGTTATGCATCATCATGCATCTGAGCTCGGGATTGGTGGTATGCACCGAAACGTTGATGTTGAGCCTCATCTCGCAGATCCGGTCGATATCCTTATCCTGGAGGTTGGTAAGCGTTACATAATTCCCCTGCAAAAAAGAAAGCCTTGCGTCGTCGTCCTTGAAATACAGCGTTTCCCGCATACCCTTCGGCATCTGATCTATAAAACAGAAGATGCAATTGTTACAGCAGGAGCGCTTTTCATCCATAAGAAAGGACTTGAATTCAAGCCCCAGCTCGTCATATTCCGATTTTATAACGGTTTTGGAAAAGGACTCTCCCCCGCGTTCAAGCAGCAGCACAAGTCTGTCCTCGGCGCAGTAGAACATATAGTCAAGGACGTCATTGATCTCATGACCGTTGACGCTGACAAGTACATCTCCGCATTTTATTCCTGCTCTGAAAGCAGGGCTTCTGGGAACGACGCCGGTCACTGCCGCGGCCATAAGCTCACCTCTTTTCCGTTAACCGCAAAAAAGGCAGAGAGGAAGAGCTTTCAGAAAACTCTTTTTCCCTGCCTGAAAACGCAACAGAAGCGCAGGCTGTTCACCTGCTATCTGCAATGGATGAAGCGGATCACTCGCCCATCTTGATAACCTCTACACCCTTATAATAGCCACAGTTCTTGCAAACCTTGTGAGGAGCGGTCAGCTCACCACAATTAGAGCATTTGCTGAGTGCAGGCGCTTGCAGCTTCCAAACAGCCGAGCGTCTTTTATCTCTTCTTGCTTTGGAAACCTTTCTCTTTGGTACTGCCATTTTGGCACCTCCTCGCTGTTAAGATAGATCGCTGCTTAATACACGCTTTAACGGTATTAGGAGCAGTTACATTCGCCCTCATTCAAATTCTGTCCGCAAACATAACACAAGCCCCTGCAGTCTTCCCTGCAAAGAATCTTCGTAGGCAGCTGTAACAACGAATCTGAAATAGCTAAGTCATTCAGATCGAGAGCATTATCTTTGACGATGATATGCTCGTCATTGCTGCTGTGATCTCTCATGCAGACATGAGAAAACTCAAAGCTGTACTCTCTCTCGAATTCGGCAAGACATCTGTCGCAGACATGGGCAAGGGTAAAGACGCATTTGAGATCAACATTAACGATCCCTGCGCGGTTGTACGCCCTTCCGCTGACTGCAAGCGGCGATGCAAATACTACGCTGAAAACGCGCTCTTTAAGCTCGTCCGTTCCGATATCGAAGGAAAATTCCTCCTGCTCGTCGGTGACGTCAAAAAGCCGTTTCATATCAAGTATCATAGCAACACCTCAAACATCACAAACTTCATTATAACTCGTTTTTCCGGATTTGTCAATAGTTTTTTCGGCTTTGCGAAAATTATTTAATAAATGCTCTGACCTTAGCGGGCAGCTCTTCAACATCGGCAGATACGGTAAGCACGATCTTGATGTCCTTTGCGAGCATTGCCAGCTTCTCGATCATATCGCCCAGAGCCTCGTAATCTCTGCCGCCGATCTTGAGGATACCGTCAACATATACCTGCTGGATGTCATAGTTTCCTGCGAGCATTCCGGCAACGAAGCCGTAGAAAGCGTCAAAGCTGTTGATGCCGTATTCTTCTGCGTCAACGAGTCTTACCTTATGGGGGATATCGTAGGTCAGCTTCATTCCTCTTTCGATGCAGACTACGTTTCCGGTAGCGGTAGCAACTGCATCCTTGATAGCGTCAACCAGGATCTTGGTCTTGCCTGTTCCCTTTTTTCCGGGTATAAGATTGATCATAACAAATTCTCCTGTTCCGTCCCGCGGGACATTTATTTCAGAGCAGCTGTCAGCTGCCCATGATTCCTTGATTTTTATCTTCCGAGCTTAGCCTCGAGCTCAGCCTTTCTCGATTCGTAGCCGGGCTTTCCGAGAAGAGCGAACATATTCTTCTTATAGCTCTCTACACCGGGCTGATCGAAGGGATTAACGCCCAGCATATATCCCGAAACGGCACAAGCCTTCTCAAAGAAATAGATCAGTTCGCCGAGATTCTCTTCGTCAAGAGCGTCCACTTCAAGGATCATATTGGGAACGCCGCCCTCGGTATGTGCAAGCACGGTGCCCTCAAAAGCTCTCCTGTTTACGACAGACATATTCTGATTTGTCAAAAAGTTCAGACCGTCAAGGTTCTCGGCATCGTTCTCAAGGAAGATATCCTTCTTGGGAGTCTTGAAATCCACAACGGTCTCAAACATGATGCGGGAGCCGTCCTGAATGAACTGACCGAGAGAATGCAGGTCGGTGGAGAAGGTAACGGACGACGGGAAAATGCCCTTCTTGTCCTTGCCCTCGCTCTCGCCGAAGAGCTGCTTCCACCACTCGCTCATCATAGTGAAGCTGGGATCGTAGGTAACGAGCATCTCAACGCTCTTGCCTTTTCTGTAGAAGATATTCCGGAGAGCCGCATACTTGTAGCAGTCGTTGCCGTCATCGGCGGAGTATTTCTCTCTGCCGGTCTGAGCGCCCTTCATCAGCTTGTCGATGTCGCAGCCGGCGCAGGCGATAGGCAGCAGGCCTACCGCGGTCAGCACGGAGAAACGGCCGCCTACATCATCCGGGACCACAAAGGTCTCGTAGCCTTCGGTATCGGAAAGTTCCTTGAGAGTTCCCTTGGCCTTATCGGTGGTGGCAAAGATACGGGTCTTGGCCTCTTCCTTGCCGTACTTATCCTCAAGCAGCTTCTTGAAGATCCTGAAAGCAAGGGCGGGTTCCGTTGTCGTTCCCGACTTGGAAATGATATTTACGCAGATATCCTTGCCCTCGCAGATCGAAAGGACCTCGGAAAGATATGTGGGGCTGATATTGTTGCCCACGAAGTAGATATCGGGAGTATTCTTTTTAAGATTGTTATAGAAGGGGCTTTTCAGCATTTCGATAGCTGCTCTTGCACCGAGATAGGAACCGCCTATACCTATAACAATAAGCACGTCAGCCTTCTTCTTGATGCGCTCGGCGGCAGCCTTTATGCGGGCAAACTCCTCCTTATCGTAATCAACGGGGAGATCGATCCAGCCGAGGAAGTCCTTGCCGAGACCGTTCTTTTCGGCGAGCATCTTATGTGCAGCGCTTACAGCGGGAGCGATACCCGCGAGTTCATGCTCAGCAACAAAAGAGCCGATATAATTGGTATTAAGTTTTACAGCCACAATGATTCAATTCCTTTCCATAATTAGCTATATTAAATTATACAGTATTTCCGAGAATTTTTCAAGCGATTTGAATATCTCAATTCATATTTGTGCAGAGCCTACAAATATCACATCAAAAATTGAGCAGATTGAACAAAACTCTTTTTAATGCAAACCCGAAGTCAACCTCGTCAACATCCTCTGCGGAACATATCTCAGCCGCTGCGAGAGTATCGTCACCCAAGGAGAAAACTATGTTTCCCACCGGGGTCCCGGTTTTGACGGGCGCGGTCAATTTGTCGGTACGTTCAAAATTGCTTGTCACGCTGCGGTACGAGCCCTTGGGGATAATAACAGCCGACAGACCGGGAATGTTTGTCATGCATTCGGGCTTGACACCGTGTTCGACCTTTATATCTGCGGCAGCCTCCTCGGGGATCTCGGGATAATAGACCTCGTAGGACGCAAAAGCTGAATCCAGCAGTTTCCGCACCTGTTCAAAAAGAGCGTCTTCGTCTGCTGCTCCGAGAACAACGGCGCAGACCGTCATATCTCCGCGTTTAGCGCATACAGCCGCGCACTCTCCGACTTTGTCCGTTCTGCAAACCTTGAAGCCCTTTATACCTTTATATGATCTCATCAGTCTGTTGCGGCTGACAAGCTCGGCCTTGCCGCCCCGGACAGTATCCATCCAGGTGGTAAAATAAGGTGAAAAGCTGTCAAGCTTGACAAGCTCAGAACAGAGACGACACGCATCTGCGGCGGATAACACGGTGTTCGGAGAATTGCCCGTGCTGTCCTCAAAGAACGAATCCTGCATATCAAGTATTTCAGCTTTACGGTTTTCAAATCCTGTAAAGCTGCTTTCGTCAGCAGCGATCTTCTCAGCCAGGCATACGCAGGCATCGTTGGCGTTCCCGATGGAGATCGCTTTCATAAGCTCGCCTATGCTGATCTTCTCGCCTTCGTCAAGCCAGATCTGGGAACCTTGCTGAGAATTTGCATAATGCGAACATACAGCGGTTTCATTCTCGGAGAGTTCCCCTGCGGTTATCTTCTCCACGGCGATGAGAAACGTCATCAGCTTGGCCAGATGCCCCGCAGGCAAAGGTTCGTTCTCGTTGAGACCTGCCAGCAGAGTCCCGGCAGTGCATTCATATACGGCCGCCGCTTTGCATTCGCCGAATACGATCTTATTCTTGGGCTCCTCGCTTGCTGCCGCAGCCGCAGGGATCCCGTCCGCATCGCCCGATATCGCCGAGGCCTCTGAAAACAGAGCCACGGAGAAGATCATCAGCAGGATCATTATTTTTTTGAACTGATACATAGACCGCCCTCCCGAACAAACTTCAGTAAAGCTTATTCGGCAAGTCCGCGGGTTATTCATAGAGTCTTTTCATACAAAAAGCGGCGATCCGATACGGACCGCCGCTCTGCCTGTGAATTATTTTACAATGAACTTCTCGATCTCGGCGAAGAACTTATCTGCATTCTCGGTGTGGGCGGTCAGCTCAATAGGATTGGAAAGATCCAGGCTGAAGATACCCATGATCGACTTTGCATCAACTGCATATCTGCCGGAATTGAGATCAACATCATAATCGCATCTTGAAACGATGTTTACAAATTCCTTGACGTCTGCGATAGCGCCTAACATGATCTTTGTCTTTTTCATAGCTGTTTCCTCCTTAGAAACTTTTTCTCTTTTTCTTTCTCTCCCGAAAGCGGATGCATACGCGGATACGGGCTTTTGTCCGCCTCTGTGATCTGCTTTTTTCCGCTCTCTTGAGTATCATTATAATCAATCTCCCAAAAATGTCAAGAGATAATTGCAAAAAAAAATAAAATATAGTATAATAGTCAATAGCAACTAAAAACAGTGTTGACTTCTGTAAATGTTGCACAAATATTTCGTTCATATTTTGTGCATAACTAATATATTACTATTTTGAGGTGTCTTTATGAAAGCATTTTTCTGCACCTTCGGATGCAAGGTGAATCAATACGAAACGGAGAATATAAAGGAGAAAATGGAGGCCTCCGGGTTTGTTCCCGTGAACGATCACAGGGATGCGGACGTATGCATCGTCAACAGCTGCACCGTCACCTCGGAGGCGGACAAAAAATGCCGTCAGATGATACATAAGATCAGAAAAGAAAATCCCCGATGCATCCTTGTCTGTGCCGGATGCATGACGCAGGCGCATAAAGACATTGAAAAGAAGCTGCCGGAGTGTGATATTATCGCCGGGACATACAGCAAGGCCCGCATCCCGGAACTTATCGCCGATTTCATGAACACCGGCGTCCGCATCAATGCCGTGAAGGAACACGATCCGGGAGCCTCTTTTGAGCCAATGACCAATGCTTCTTCAGACGACAAGACACGGGCATACATAAAAATACAGGACGGCTGCGATATGCACTGCTCTTACTGCATCATTCCCCACGCACGGGGACACATCCGCTCAAAGCCTCTCGAAGAAATAGTATCCGAAGCCAAAGGGCTTATCCGTTCGGGACATAAGGAGATAATCCTCACCGGCATCAATCTGAATTGCTACGGCCGCGAAAAAGGCGGAGAGCTTCGGCTCACTGATGTTATCGAGGCGCTGGACGCTCTTGATGAGGATTTCAGGATAAGGCTTAGTTCTCTCGAGCCCGAACTTATAACCGACAGTGATATCCTCCGCTGGAAGAATGTCAAAAAGCTCTGCCCGCAGTTTCATCTTTCGCTGCAAAGCGGCTGTGCAAAGACTCTGAAAGCAATGCACCGCCGTTATACGCCGGAGGAATATGCTGTCCTTTGTGATAAGCTGCGCGATGCGTTTGACGGATGTGCTATAACCACCGACATAATGGTGGGTTTTCCGGGCGAGACCGAAGAGGATCACCGCGAGAGCCTTGCTTTTTCCGAAAGGATCGGTTTCGCGGAGGCGCATATATTCCCCTATTCCCGTCGGCCCGATACTGAAGCGGACAAACTCCCGGGTCAGCTTGACGGCGTAACGAAGCGATGCCGGTTTGCCGAAATGAACGAGATCTGCTCCCGCACGCGGAAAATGTTTCTCGACTCTATGATAGGCACGGTCCGGCGGGTCTTGTTTGAAAAAGAGAGCTGCGCCGAATATCATCAAGGTCACGCCGACAACTATATCCCGGTGAGAGTGACGCGAAACGGCAGCGGCTCTCTCCGGAGATGCTTCCGAAACGTCCGGATAACCGGCAGCAACGGCGAATACTGTTTCGGTGAGCTTCTGCCGGAGGACAAAGATATGAAATAAAAATAAATCTTTCCGAATATTTTGTATATTCATATTGTTTTTGTTGACATCGGGGTACTAAATGTAGTATAATTAATAATGTATAAAATGCATCATCCCTAACCCGAAAAATAAAGGAGTTGTGTTCATGTCAGTTTTCAGAATCTATGTTGAAAAGAAACCTGAATTCGCTGTCGAAGCTGCATCTCTGCTTTCCGACATCAAGTCAGCCCTCGGTCTTGAAGGGCTGAAAAGTCTGAGAGTCATCAACCGCTACGATGCCGAAGGCCTTTCCGCAGAGGATTTCAGCCTTGCCACCCCTGTTGTATTCTCCGAACCGGCTGTTGACGTTACCTACGAATGCCTGCCCGAGCTCAAGGACAACGAGTACATTTTTGCCGTTGAGTATCTTCCCGGACAGTTCGATCAGAGAGCGGACAGCTGTGCCCAGTGTATCTCACTTCTTACCGGAGGCAAGCGTCCCACCGTAAGATCGGCGCGCATTTACATTGTCGGCGGCGAGCTTGACGGCGACGATCTTGACGAGCTCAAAAAGTACATGATAAACCCCGTCGAATCCCGCGAAGCCAAACTGGATCTTTTTGATACGCTTGACATCAAGTATGATATCCCCACGGAAGTAGCTTCGGTTGACGGGTTCATCTACTCCACCGAGGACGATCTCAAAGCAATGATCGAAGAAATGGGCCTTGCTATGGATCTTGACGACATCAAATTCTGCCAGGCTTATTTCAAGGAAAAAGAAAACCGCAACCCCACTGTCACCGAGATCAGAATGATAGACACCTATTGGTCCGACCACTGCCGTCACACCACATTCTCCACGATAATCGACGATGTTGATATTGATCCCGATTATATCAAAGATACATATCAAGACTATGTCAGCACCCGTGCAGAGCTTTACGCCGGCAGGAAGGACAAGCCCCTCACACTTATGGACCTTGCCGTTATCGGCGCAAAGAAGCTGAAAAAGGACGGTCTGCTGAAGGACCTTGACGAATCCGAGGAGATCAATGCCTGCTCGGTAAAGATCAAGGTGGATGTTGACGGTCAGGACGAAGACTGGCTGCTGATGTTCAAAAACGAAACTCACAACCACCCCACCGAGATCGAACCCTTCGGCGGTGCTGCCACCTGTCTCGGCGGAGCTATCAGAGATCCCCTTTCGGGACGTTCCTATGTATACCAGGCGATGCGTGTAACCGGTGCGGGCAATCCCCTTGTTCCGGTGGAGGACACTATCGCGGGAAAGCTGCCCCAGAGAAAGATCGTAGTCGGTGCTGCCAACGGCTATTCGAGCTACGGCAACCAGATCGGTCTGGCTACCGGCCATGTTAACGAGATCTATCATCCCGGCTATGTTGCAAAGAGAATGGAGATCGGCGCTGTTATAGGCGCTGCTCCCGCTGCCAATGTAAGACGCGAAAGACCCAAGGCCGGAGATGTTGTTATCCTGCTGGGCGGCAGAACAGGCCGTGACGGCTGCGGCGGCGCAACAGGTTCTTCAAAGTCTCACACCCTGCATTCGCTGGAAAGCTGCGGCGCAGAGGTACAGAAAGGTAATGCTCCCGAGGAAAGAAAGCTCCAGAGACTGTTCCGTGATCCCGAAGTAACGGCTATGATAAAGCGCTGCAACGACTTCGGTGCGGGCGGCGTTTCGGTTGCTATCGGCGAGCTGACCGACGGTCTTATCATCGACCTCAACGCTGTACCCAAGAAATATGACGGCCTCGACGGAACAGAGCTTGCGATCTCCGAATCTCAGGAGAGAATGGCTGTAGTCGTTGCCGCAGAGGACGCCGAGAAGTTCATGAAGGAATCCGCAAGGGAAAACCTTGAAGCTACCCTTGTTGCCAAGGTAGTTGACGAACCGAGGCTGAAAATGAACTGGAACGGCAAAACTATCGTTGACCTTTCCCGCGAGTTTCTCAATTCCAACGGTGCTGAAAAGCATACAGCCGTCAGAATTGACACTCCCGTCTTTGCGGTAAAGGACAATAACGAAGATACTCCCGACCGCTGGGAGGCTATGATCTCAAATCTGAATATCTGCTCGCAGAAGGGCCTTGTGGAGCGTTTCGACTCAACGATAGGCGCCGGGACCGTTCTGATGCCCTACGGCGGCAAATATCAGAACACTCCCACGCAGGCTATGGCGGCAAAGATCCCAGTTCTGAACGGTGACACCACCACCGCCTCGATCATGGCCTGGGGCTTTGATCCTTTCCTTTCGTCTATCAGCCCTTATCACGGTGCTATGAGCGCAGTTGTAGAGTCGATCTCCAAGCTCGTTGCCACCGGCGGCAGATATGAAAACTGCTGGCTCACCTTCCAGGAATACTTTGAGAGGACCCAGAACAATCCCGTGCGTTGGGGCAAGCCCTTTGCCGCACTTCTCGGAGCATACAAGGCTCAGCTTGAATTGGGCTGCGGATCTATCGGCGGCAAGGATTCCATGAGCGGTACATTTGAAGAGATCGACGTTCCTCCGACGCTGGTATCCTTTGCGGTTTCGACTGCAAAGACCGATAAGATCATCTCGCAGGAATTCAAGAACGAGAACGCCACCGTTATCTATATCACTCCCGAGTATGACAGCAATAACCTTGTTGACTTTGATTCCCTCAAAAAGGTATTCGGCATCGTTGAGAGCCTTATCGCTGAGGATAAGGTATCGGCCTGTTGGTCCGTTGCTTACGGCGGTATTTCCGAGGCTGTTGTAAAAATGGCCTTCGGCAACAAGATCGGTTTCAGATTCACCGAAGACTGCACTCCCAAGGAGCTTTTCCGTGCCCGCTACGGGGCCTTCGTGATAGAGCTCAAAAAGGGCTTCAACACCGAGAATATCGGTCTTCCCGAGGGCAGCTACAAAATGCTCGGCGTAACCACCAAGGACTATACCATCACCACGAGCAGCTATACTCTTGACCTGAACAGGCTTGAAAAGCTCTGGGCCGAAAAGCTGGAGCCCGTCTTCCCGGCGAAGGTCAAGGTTTCCGATGTTAAGCCCGTCAAGTACAGCTACACCGCTGAGACAAGAAAGGCTCCCGCGATCAAGGTCGCAAAGCCGAAGGTGCTTATCCCTGTATTCCCGGGAACCAACTGCGAATACGACACTGCCCGCGCATTTGAAAAGGCAGGTGCCGAAGCTGACATTTTCGTTATCCGCAACCTCAACGAGAATATGATCTCCGATTCCGTAAACATCATGGAAAGGAAGATCAAGCAGTCGCAGATCGTAATGCTCCCCGGCGGCTTCTCCGGCGGTGACGAGCCCGACGGCTCCGGAAAGTTCATTGTTTCTTTCCTGCGCAATCCGAGGCTCACGGATGCTATCCACGACCTGCTCAAAAACCGCGACGGTCTGATGCTCGGTATCTGCAACGGTTTCCAGGCTCTCGTTAAGCTGGGACTTGTTCCCTACGGCGAGATCGTCGATATGAGAAGCGATTCTCCGACGCTGACCTTCAACACCATTCACCGTCATCAGTCGAAGATGGTAAATACACGGATCGCTTCAAACAAGTCTCCGTGGCTGGCAAGCTGCAAGGTGGGCGACATCCATTCCATTGCTATCTCTCACGGCGAAGGACGTTTCGTGGCTTCGGCCTCCGAGCTTGAAACGCTGGCAAAGAACGGTCAGATCGCAACACAGTACGTTGATTTCAGCGGCGAACCGACTCTTGACATCCACTGCAACCCCAACACCTCCATCGACGCTATCGAAGGCATCACATCTCCCGACGGAAGAGTCCTCGGCAAGATGGGCCACTCGGAGCGTAAAGGAAGCGGCGTATGCATAAATGTTCCCGGTGAAAAGGATCAGCAGATCTTTGAAAACGGCGTGCTCTATTTCAAATAACCATTCTTAGCGGGTATCCCTTCAAGGATGCCCGCTGTTATCGGTGATAAAATGCCTGAATACTGTATTGACAACATTATGAAATACTTCCCATTCAAGGCCGTACTTATCGCTTATGTCGGATTGTTAAGCATCGTGACATTTGCTTTATACGGTCATGACAAACGGGCTGCAAAGAAGAACCGAAGACGGGTCCCCGAGAAGAGGCTTTTTATGCTTAACTTCCTCGGAGGCTTTCTCGGCGGCTGGCTCGGGATGTATTTCTTCCGTCACAAGACAAAACACAAGAGCTTTTATTTCGTTCAGTTCGTTTCGGCTCTTTTATGGGCCTGCCTGTTATTCTTTGCTTTTGTTTATCTGTAATAATATACCTCCCGTCGGAATACATTGTATCGACGGGAGGTTTTATTATGAAAAAATTCAAGATCATTGATCTGCTGATATTCATTATCGCAACAGAACTCGTAGGAGCGCTTTCCGCTTTGTTCTCCGGAGGCGGATTTGCCGAATACTACAATACACTTGTCAAGCCTCCCATTGCTCCTCCGGGAGGAGTCTTCCCGATAGCATGGGCAATACTTTACGCGCTTATGGGCACAGCCTGTTATCTTGTTTACATATCCGACCGTGAAAAGAAACACCTTGCGTTAAAGTTATATCTGCTTCAGCTGTTTGTAAACTTCCTATGGAGCCCTGTTTTCTTCGGTACGAAGAACTTCACGGCCGCAGCTGTAATTGCCGTCATACTGCTGATAACGGTATCTGCCGCAAATTTCTTCTTTTTCAAAATCAGCGACACGGCGGGAGCACTTTTTCTGCCCTATCTTTTATGGTCCGCATACGCGCTTTATCTGACGATCGGGTTTCTTGTGCTCAACAGATAACAATACCCCGGCTTGCCTTTTTCGGTATGCCGGGGCGTTTATTATTCTTAATCCAGCCAAAGTATGCCTCTGACACTGTATTTATATGCGTAACCCATATTGTTGACCAGCAGCTTGGCGCCCCAGGCGAGATTGGTCTGTATTTCTCCGGTATCATGGTCTATATGTGCCGGATTGGCGATCAGGTAGACGTTTTCGTTTTTCTTCCAGTCATAGTATCTTCCGTAGATCACCATGAAATGCTGACTGCCTTCCGTTCCGTCACTGCTTCCCGCCTGTCCGACAAGCACAAGATGACCGTTTGACAAGCACTTATCAATATCCGGGACTGTTGTAACACCGTTCTTTACTCCAGTGCTGACGAAATAATCAATGTTTGCGCCATAGCCGTAATAAGCGGCAAGTCTTAACAGATCGTCGATCTCGCACCCGTCTTCCTTGACCATGCTCACGGGGGCATTCACCCAGCCGTTATAGAACCAGCCGTGAGTATACATATCCGTAACAAGTTGGGTCTTGGTAAGATCGGTACGGCCTTTCTCTCCCTGCAAGATCATAGCCAGCGAGGTGGGACCGCATCCCTTGGGAGCATCAAAGCCCTCGCTGTTATAGGGATATTTTCCCTCGGCATTCTTTTCTGTTTTGTACTGCGTGATATAGGGGCAGTAAAGCAGGAGGCTGTCCTCCGTGGAATTTGCGGGGATATGGACGCTCTTGATGTCGCTGTAATTTCCGTACTTAGTTGATGTGACTTTTCCGTCCAGGGTATAGAAGGAACGTATCTTGACGAACCATGTCTGACCCTTGACAGGCACCTTGCTGAAATTTTCGGAGGTATCCTCTACATCCTTCTGGATCCAGGAGTAAACACGCTTTGAGGGGTCATCGCTGTCAACAGCATTGGAAGCGCTCTTCAATGCCTTCTCGTTCATGGAATACAGCACTTGATAACCTACCGTTCCAATAGTGCCTTTATTCCATGTGATAGAAAATCTGCCTCCGCTTTTACGGTCAGCGGTGATGCTTGTGATCTCGTTCTTTTCCGGCTTGATAATAAACTCCTTGGTGGTGTAGCCGGAAACAGTTTTCCCGGAACCAATGACCATCAGTTTAGCAACTCCGACATTGCGGCTGTTAAAACAAGTAATGAAATAATCGGAGCCTTTTTTCAGAGTATCGCCGTCAAGTTTTACCGTAACATCATCGATGCCGTTACGGCTGTCCGGCCGGATATTCTTCCCGGTATAGGTATAGCTCTTATATTTTATGGAGATATCAGCGTCCTCAATGCTTGCAGCGGCAGCATTTACGGACATTACCAAACATCCCGCCGCCGCAGTCAATAGGACTGCGCACACTTTTTTAAATGATCCGAACATTTTATCAACCTTCCGTAATCTCAAATTTCAAACGTAATACAGTATAACACATTATGCGGATTTTGTCAAATACTACGGTCGGATAAGAAAACATAGCGTGTGACGAAAGCCGGATTTATGCTTACGCCACACGCTGTTTTTAACGATATTAAGTTGTATCAATCGAGATAAGAGCCGACAGGAGCATTGTTATACTGCTTCTTGATCTTGATGATAACAGAGCCGTCGGGCTGTTCCGTTTCCTCGAGTATCTTGTACTTTGTTCTGCTCCTTTCAAGCGATGCCTTGTACTTTGTGATCTCTTCCTTTACGACCTTGACGGCGTAGTCGTGACCGAAATCTTCTTTCAGCATAAAATGCAGTGTCTGGCAGATACACGCTTCTTTGATTCTTTTCATTATGATCGACCTCCGTAAAATAATAAAACGAGCAGCAATAACCGGACTTACGCAGAATTGCTGCTCGTTATGTACTAATTATATCAGATTTTTCAGATGATTTCAAAGGCAATTCTGCACAAAATTCATGCGATATGCTTTTCGATATATTCCACAACTTCGCTGCGGTCAATACCGAGGGCGTATGCAAATTCTCCGAAAAGCATATCCTCTGCGAGACGGAGATAATTCTCGTCGGCGGAGCGAAGTTTCCTGCCGTTTTCGGTCAGTTCCCTTCTGCGCAGATAAAGAGTTTTGATAAGCATTATCAGTTCGCGCTTGTCGGCTTCTTTAATGATACGGCTGTATTCTTCCCTGCGCCGGATATCGTTGTTTATCCATATCAGCCCCTCGGAGTTCATATGGGAAATAAGTTCATCGGCCTCAGCTTTTGAGCATATTGGATGAAGCCTGTCCAAAGCCGATTCGTTATCCGTCGGGATGTAGTAGGTGTTTTTGCCGTGTTCCGCATCCTTGAGAACATAGTATTCCTTCACCTTGCCCGAAAAACTCCGTTTTTCCACAGCGGTTATAATGCAGATACCCGCTGTCCCGTACATCACAACATCATTAACACCGAACATATTATCACCTCCGAAAAAAACAGAACGTGCAGCAGGAAACTGGACTTACGCAGTAACTGCTACACGTTCTCTTGTTTTATTATAGCACTTTTTAAGCAGAAATGCAAAGGCAGTTTTGCACAAAGTTCAATACATAAAAAACTGATTTTCACATTCTCATCACAAAGCCAGACCAAAATTCCACATTACAGGCCCGACATTCCACTTTCGCTCTATCAAGCTCTCAAAGTAGAGGCTTATAATACAGATAAAGAAACAACTTGTATAAAGGGGCGTGACAGATATGACTGTAAATATTTCATACGAAAACGAATATACGGATACTCTTAACAGGATATGTTCACGGCAGAGGGAGCTACCCGAGATCGGGTATTATCTTGATACCGAATATGTGTGGGCGAAAAACAGGAGCGCCCCTCCGGTCGTTATCCTCGGTACGGCGATACCCGAGGAGCTTGTTTATGCCTGCGGAGCAGTACCCTATCACCTAATCGGAGGGAGCCTAGCTTCGACCCTTTGGTCCGACGAGCTTGTTCCGCGTGATACCGACCCCGTGAGCCGTTCGATACTGGGATATATACATCAGCCGAAGGGTGCGGACTTTTCGGAATCAATGTTTATTATCCCGATGGTCAGCGACAGTATGCGGAAGATCGCCTATCAGCTCAAATCGGAAGGGCGGAAGCTGTGCTTGGTGGATATACCTCCTGACCGAGGCGACAGCAAGGCAACGGAAAAGTGGTGCAGGCAAATGCTTGATATGATGAAAGCAGTATCCGAACATACAGGCATACGCATCACAAGAAGCGCTGTCATTTCGGCGGCGCAAAGAGTATCGAAAGCGCGTTATGCGCTGAACGCTTTTCTGAACGTTTCCCGTGGCCGCCCCGATCTGATATCCGACAGTTTGAGGATGATGATCTGCGACAGCTGCTACCGCACATTCAGCATCGACGAATGGACCTTCCGTTTGCAGATGCTCACCGCAAAGACTGCGGAGTTTGCAAAGCGTTTTGCATATTTCGGGCAGAGCCGACCTAAGGTCATGGTCATGGGTTCACCGATAGTTTTTCCGAATTACAAGATCCCGTTTCTGATAGACGATGTAGGGCTGGAGCTGACCGAAGCGGTTGACGGTTCCTCGCTGAAACGCTATCTCCTTCACGGAAGAAAAGACCTCCGCGGGGGCAGAGACAGTATAATACGGAGCATCGCTTCAAGGGCCTACGAGCGGGATGCATCTCCGGCTTTTGTTTCCAACGATGCGCTGTACGGATATATGTGCTGTCGGGTGCAGATGGGCGATATTGAGGGGGTAGTCTATCACGTTCTCAAAGGTCAGATTGAGCAGGATTTTGAGCTTGAACGCTTTGAAACGCTGTTTTCAAATTACGGCATACCCGTCTTCCGACTGGAAACGGATTATCAGTATCAGGACATTGAGCAGCTCCGCATTCGTCTTGAAGCCTTCTCGGAAATGCTGACGCAAAACCGTTACAAAGGGGTGAAGCAGGCAAAATGAAGATGAAGAAAAAGATAATCATTACCGCATTATCCTGTGCTGTTCTCGGAGCGCTTGCCTACTTTGCTTACGTCTTTCCGTTTTATGAGTTTGAGCAGAACGACTACGATACAAGCCTTGATAAGATTCTCTCACTTGACTATCTGAAAATGCTTGCTCCACTGTTTATCATAGTCGGGCTGTCTGTTGTGGGTATTATCTTGATAATCCTGCTCAGAAAGCGGATGCTGAAAAAAGATAAGACCTACTCGCGCTTTGCGGGCAGGGCAAGATCGGGCAAGACGCCGAAACAAAAGCCGATACCCTATATGATAATCCGCTGGATAGTGATGATCGGATTCGGTTTTATGATGATATGGGGCGGGCTGATATTCGGATTGAGGATGTCCTCCGTCAGCATACCGATACTCTCCTGCCCGTGGAACACCGAACAGATGACCGAATCGAGCTGTTACTATCTTTCGCATCTGAGCGAGCTGTTCGATCTGCCGATAAAAAACATACTTCTCTTTTTCGGGAGCACACTGCTTTTCATCATACTTCTCGGGCGGGCGATATGCGGTTTTCTCTGTCCGATGGGACTGATACAGGACATTATGGATAAGCTGCGCCGCAGAACAAAGACCGAAGGCATCCCGGCAAACGAAAAGCTGTACTCAGCACTGACGCCGATAAAATGGGCATTGCTGCTGATATTCATCGGGCTGTGCTTCATCGGCGGGAACTTCTGCAATTTCTGTCCCGCCGTGGCGACCTCGCCGATACTTGCGGGCATGAGCACCAGCCTTTACGTCAGCGGATTTATTATGATATTCGTGCTGATCGGCGGATTCTTCAAGCGGAGACTTTTCTGCAATATCTGTCCGCTGGGATATTTTATCGGGCTGTTCCACAAGGTATCGCTGTTCCGCATCAAGAAGGACTGCACCGCCTGCACCGAATGCGGTGCCTGCTATGAAGCCTGCCCTATGGGCATCAAGCAGATCTACACCGAGCGCGGCAAGGCAAATGTCACCGACGCCAACTGCATTATGTGCGGCGAGTGTGTGAAATGCTGTCCCGAGGACAACGCGCTGTCGCTGACCTGCGCGGGTTTGAAGCTCTACACCTCGTCAAGAAAGGATATAATGTCGGGATATGACCCGATGAAAAAGTGAGATGAGAATAATGATCACAACAAGAGAAACTGAGCGCAAGGCTCGTCAGGACAGGCGCTTTATCAGCAAGGAAACGCAGACCTCTGCCAAATATCTGAGGCGCATTGAGGAGCTTTCGGGTGCGCCGGAGGGCATGGAGCCTTTCCTTGAGACCCTCGGTCGGATATATGTTGATATGAAGGGTGTGGATACCGGCCGAAAGACCATCGGCACCTACTGCGTCATGGCACCGCAGGAGCTTATCTATGCGGCGGGGGCTGTTCCGGTGAAGCTGTGCAGCGGGAACTATACCGCGTTCTTCGTAGGGGATGATATTGCTCCCCGGGATGCCTGCCCGCTGGTAAAAGCCGTTGCGGGCTTCAAGCAGACGGGGCTTATGCCCGTGTATGAGGATTGTTCGCTGATGATAGTTCCCGTGACCTGCGACTGCAAAAAGAAGATCGCGGGGATGCTCTCGGAACAATGTAATGTCATGACTATGCACATCCCCACATCAAAAGGCGATGACGAGATCGACGAGTTTGTGTCACAGCTTTACGATATGGCGGCAAGACTTGAAGACGTCACGGGCACTCGGATCACTTACGATTCACTTGCGGAGGCTTTCCGCATCACGGGCAGAGCGCAGTATGAGCTTTCCGAGTTCATACGTCTGAAAAAGGAAAAGCCCTATCTGATACGCGGCACTCACGCT
Source organism: Ruminococcaceae bacterium FB2012 (assembly GCA_900104495.1). Lineage (GTDB taxonomy): Bacteria > Bacillota > Clostridia > Oscillospirales > Ruminococcaceae > FB2012. The sequence goes on from FMXS01000012.1 coordinate 66,739, forward strand.
ATGACTATAATGAATTCAGCGGCATATATGCCTGCTGAGGATTGGGCGGCGGCCCTGCATAAGGTCAATGCTTCGCTGAAAAGCAGGGCGAAAAGCGGTCAGCTTGTCACGAACAAAAAGCTGCCGCGCATACTGCTGACAGGCTCGCCTATTGTGTTCCCGAATATGAAGATACCGCTGCTTATCGAGGAAATGGGCGGAATCGTCGCGGGCGACGAGACCTGCATGGGCGAGCGCGGGCTGTACGACCCGCCTGTCATCACGGACGACAGCTTCGACGGCATGATAATGGCGCTTGCGAACCGTTCGCTCCGTCCCTGTCCCTGTCCCACATTTGCGGATAACACTCAGCGGATATACCGTCTGAAACAGCTTATCAAGGACAATCAGATACAGGGTGTTATCTACCACGTTCTGCGGGGCTGCCTTGTGTATGACTTTGAATACAAGCGCATCGAAGAAGAACTCGGTCAGCTGGGGATCCCCGTGATACGCCTTGAAAGCGACTACAACGAGGAAGATGTAGAACAGCTGCGTATACGCATTGAAGCCTTTATCGAGCTTATCAAGCTGCGGCAGGAGCCCGGGAAGCGCAGTACCGCAAGGAGGGAGATCTGATGAAATACTATATTGGACTTGACGGCGGTTCGACCTATCTGAAAGCCGCACTCATCGGCGGGGGAAGGGTCATCGACACAATGGTTCGGAACACGGGCATCGACAATGACGGCACGGCGCGTAAACTTGCCCGTGAACTTTGTGACCGAAACGGCATACCGACTTCGGATATCGGCTATATTATGGCAACGGGCTACAGCCGAAAGGTGCTTGAAGTCGCTGACGACGACATTTCCGAAATAACTGCTCACGCCTACGGTGTGAGGCTTACCGCACCGAGGGATTACCGACCCGGAATGATAATCGACATCGGCGGGCAGGATTCAAAGATAATCTATCTCGACAGCAATTACGCAGTCAAGAATTTCAGCATGAACGACAAGTGCGCCGCCGGTACGGGCAAGTTTATGGAGGTCATCGCGCAGATATTGGAAACCACGATTGATAACGTGGGTCCGCTGTCCCTTGAAGCAAAGAACCCCTGTGACATCAACAGCACCTGCGTGGTGTTCGCCCAGTCGGAGGTCATCTCACTTGTGGCAAGAAAATACGACCGCCGCGATATTCTCGCGGGTATGCACATTTCAATGGCGCGGCGTATCGTCAAGATGATGAAGAAATCCGAAAAGGACGGCGACATCCTTATGACGGGCGGCGGCTCGCTGAACATCGGGCTGCACAAGGCCTTTGAAGAGGAGCTTATGCGTGATGTGTACGTCGCTTCCTATCCGCAGTTCAACGGCGCGATAGGTGCGGCACTTATCGCCAGCGAAAGAGGGTGAAACTATGTTACTGGAAAGTCTGACAGCGGCGGCTTCTGTGGGAATGGGCTGCGGGACCTGCTGCGGCTCGGGGATAAGCGCGGCGCTTTACGGCTATCTCACGACACACACCAAGGACATAAAACATTCGGTAAGAGCCTTCCTTGAATTCTTCTTCGGGAAGTTTCTGGCGGTGATACTGCTATGCTGTGCGGCATCGCTGGTGGGAGCAAATATCATTGACGATACGGGGCGAGTCTTCGGAGTTAAAGCGGCGGTCATCGTTGATGCGGTAATGCTCGCTATGGGCTTGTGGCTGCTTATCGGCTGGATAAAAGAACGGAAAGGTCATCATAGCTGCAAGAGCTGCAAAGTCTGCAAAACAGAGCCCCTTGCCGATGAAAAGACGCATCACGGCGCTTTGATAGGCATGGGCTTCGGCTACGGTATTTCTCCCTGTGCGCCGCTGATACTGATAACAGGCTATGCGGCGACTCTGCCCGTTGGTTACGCGGCAGTGCTCGGTGCCGTATTCGCTCTGGCAAGCACAATTTCGCCTGCGCTGATAATGCTGCTTTTGTCGGGAGTGCTTGCGAAAAGAATGCGAAAAGAGATCCCGCAGTATCTCACGTGGTTCAGGCTCGGATGCTATATCCTGCTGACCGTGATATTTGCGGCGGGGCTGATAAAGGAGGTCGTCGCGTTATGAGGAAGAAAACAATTGCGGCTTTTGCGGCGGTGTATATCTCGCTGTGCCTTACCTACGGACTGATAAACGGCATCAACCTGCCAGCTTCGACCGAGGATATGACTGCTGTGGAATATACAAATGATTATGCTCCGACAACTTCATCCGTAACAACATCGGTTTCGGAGGGATCATCGGCGGCGGAAACGACTCAGTAAAGCACCTCGGATGGCAGAAAGAAAAAGCGCTCCAAGACCACGACCGTCACCGCTCAGCCCGAAAGTTCCGAAGAAGAAAGCGTCCCCGAGGAAAAGGTGACGGAACAGACAGAGGCTCCCCGGCAGGAGGAAGAGGAACAGATCACCGAGACAGAAACTCCTCCCGCGGTACCTACCCTTGACGAATATCTAAGCAAGCTGAAATGCGGGGGCTGCGGACATGGCTGTTCCCTGCTGAATCCGAGATGTATGCGCGGCGCAACAAAGCAAAGCTCCGCCGAAAGCGAATACTATTCTCTGTACGGCTGAAAGCGCTTTACAAACAGAGATTTTTCGTGTATAATAAATTCAGGAGGTGAGGCCGATGCCGAAAATTCTTATCGTTGATGACGAGCCGGATATAATCACGCTGATAAGCCGATACGCAAAGCGTGAGGGCTGCGATGTGATGACCGCCGGGGACGGCAGACAGGCAATAGAGATCTGTCTGAAAGAGAATTTTGATCTTATCGTCATGGACATCATGATGCCCGACACCGACGGCTTTACCGCCTGCAAAAAAATAAGGGAGTTCAGCGATGTTCCCGTCATCATGCTTTCCGCACGCGGAACGGAGTTCGACAAGCTGTTCGGCTTTGAGGTGGGCGTGGACGATTACGTTACCAAGCCTTTTTCGCCTATGGAGCTAATGGCGCGGATAAAAGCGGTAATGAACCGCCGCAAGGCCTCTGCTCCCCAAAATGACAGCGGTATCGTAAATATCGGCGGCTTGGAGATAGACACCTTCGGGCTGACCGTGACCGTTGACGGTGTAAAAAACGAGCTTACCGCAAAGGAATTTTCTCTGCTTATGCTTTTCGTGAACAATCGGGGCGCGGTGCTATCGCGTGAGAAGATACTCAACGAAGTGTGGGGCTATGACAGCTTCGGCGTTGACCGCACCGTTGACTGGCAGATCAAGCTGCTGCGAAGCAAGCTGGGCTCCTGCCGCGACTGTATAAAGACCGTTCGAGGGGTGGGATATAAGTTTGAACCGTAAAGCAAAGTCCTTCCGCAAAAAGCTGCTGGGTTATTTTATGCTGTTCACCGCCGTTATCTTTACCGTTCTTTGGCTCTTGCAGACGGTATTTCTGCAAAGCTTTTACAACAGTATGATAATCGGGAACACGAGATCCGCCGCCGAAAAGGTCACTTCATTCAGCCTTGACGGAGACAGCGGTGAGCTGCTCGACGAGCTGTCCTGGGATAATTCTCTGCTGGTGTATGTCACCGACACCGAGGGCAATATCCTCTATTCCGCCGATGAATACAAAAAGGGTCACAACGGCTATAACGAAAACAGCGGACAGCGGCAGTCCAAAGGCGGCAAGGGTCACAAAGAGGGTCATCAGCATTACAGAGAGCTGCCCGATAATTACAGCGATTTCCTTGAAAGCCTTTCTTCTTCCGACAGCGGAGAAGCGGAGCTAAAAACCGAGCAGATGTATTTCTACGGCAAGTACATCGAATACGGTGACGATAAGGCAATACTCTATCTCGGAACGAATCTTAACGCAGTCGGCTCTACTGCCCGCATTATCCGCATACAGCTTATAATTGTTTCAATTATTTCCGTTGTGATCGGTTTTATTCTTGCGCTGTTTATTTCACGTCGCTTTTCGCGTCCGATATCTCAGCTCAATGAAAAAGCGCATACTCTCGGAGAAAACAATATTGATACCGAATATCACAAGGGCTTCTGCGCCGAGCTTGATGAACTTAACGACACCCTTGACAAGACCGGCGTCAAGCTGAAGCAAAGCAAGGAATTTCAGAACGAGCTGCTGGCGAACGTTTCTCACGACCTGCGCACACCGCTGACGATGATAAAGGGCTATGCGGAAATGATACGCGACATCTCCCACGAGGACGAACAGCAGTGTGCCGAGGACGTGGCGGTCATCGTTCGTGAAGCGGACAGGCTCACGGCTCTTGTGGGCGAGATACTTGAATACTCCGAATTGCAGATGAAGGACACCGAGGATATTATGACAGATGTTGACTTGAGTGAAATCGTCGGCTCTGTCACGGACAGCTTTGAGAGCCTTTTCTCAAAGGACGGTTATTTCTTTGAGCGCAATATTGCCGAGAATATCCAAGTCCGCGGAAATGCATCAAGGCTGACAAGGGCGGTGTATAACCTTATCGACAACGCCATGCGGCATATCGGTGACGACAAGTGGATAGGCGTTAAGCTGAAAAACGAAAACGGCAAGGCAATTATTGAGATATCCGACCACGGCGAGGGTATCGCCCCAGACGAGCTTGAACGCATCTGGGACAAATACTACACCAATCGACAGCGCGGCAGCAAAGGTGTTTCGGGGCTCGGGCTTGCTATCGTCAAGCAGACGATCAGCCAGCACGGCGGCGTGTGCAGTGCTGTGTCGGAAGTCGGGAAAGGGAGCACATTCAGAATTGAATTGAGGTTATAGGCTGAAAACGGCATACCGGATTTTCAAAAGCCCCGCTTTGTGATGTGCGCACAAAGCGGGGCGGTTCAGTTTCTGACGAGGAAGGCTTTCCGTAAAACTTTTATGAATTCTGAATTAATGACTTGACAAAGTGACCCTTCGTTCACTATAATATAAGAGGTGAACGCAGGGTCACTTTATGCTATGCGGAGGTAATTATGGGACGAAACACGAAAGAAACGATCCTTATGGCGGCGCTGGAGATGTTCTCCAAATACGGATATGACGGCACGAATATCCGTGATCTCAGTGCTTCGCTGGGGCTTGTGAAATCGGGTATCTATAAGCATTTTGAAAGCAAGGAAGCGATATGGAACGCTCTGCTTGACAAGATGATCGTGTATTACGCGGAGCGTTTCGGCTCGCGGGAAAATATGCCGCCCGTGCCCGACACATTGGACGGGCTGGTCGAAATGACGATGAAAATGGCGGACATCACGATACACGATGAAAAGATAGTAATGACGCGGAAGCTGCTCACCATCGAGCAGTTCCGTGATGACCGTGCGCGGGAGCTTGCAACAAAGCATTTTCTGACCGGTCTGAAAGAGATGTTCACATATATCTTTGACGGTATGATGAATAAGGGTCTGCTGCGTCGCGATGACACGGCAATGCTTGCGTTTGCGTACACCATGCCGATCTCCGCACTGATACATCTTTGTGACCGTGAGCCGGAGAAAACCGATGATGCGCTTGCACAGATAAAAGCGTTCAGCGAGCATTTTGTCGGGATATACGGTCTTTGAAAAAGTCTGTCCGAAATGACATTCGAGAAGTTACAGATAAATCAAAATTTGGAGGAAGAAAACATTTGATAATTCGAGACTTTGAACCGAAATATTCAGAGGAAGCAGCGGAAATTGCCCTTGCCGCATATAATCTTGAGAGAGCATTTACACAGGAGCTTCCGGAAATATCAGACATTCCGATACTGAAACATTTATCCGAAAATGACTTTGGCGTTGCAGCATTTGAAGGCGGAAAAATGGTCGGATTTCTTTGCAGTGTGGAACCGTTTGAAAATGCTTTTCGTTCCACTGATGTGAGAGGAGTTTTTTCGCCAATGAGTACGAACGGTGCGGTTATCGAAAATCATGGCAGGATCTATGCAGCAATGTATCAGGCAGCTGCAAAAAAGTGGGTAAAAGCCGGAGCGGTATCACACGCCATTTGTTTATATGAACATGATGAGGAAGCAAAACAGCAGCTGTTTCGGTATGGATTTGGCATGAGATGCGTAGATGCCATTCGTCCGATGGAAACAATGGATTGCGCTTTATGCAGCGGATATGAGTTTCTGGAATTGGCAAAAGAAGATTACGCATCTGTTTATCCGCTGCATCTGGCACTTAATGAGCATTACTGCTCCAGCCCTTTTTTTGTGAATCGAAAACCTGATACACAGGAAGGGTTTCTGGATTCTTCGGAAAAAAATAAGGTACGTTACTTTGCAGCGAAGACAGGCGGAGAATTATGTGCATATATGGAAGTGTCAGAAGAGGGCGAAACCTTCGTTGCGTCCGGGAATCTTTATCGTCATATCACAGGGGCATATTGTATTCCAGAGCACAGGGGCAAGGGAGTATATCAGAAATTGTTGAATTTTGTTATAAACACCTTGAAAACAGAGGGATATACAAGATTTGGAGTGGATTTTGAAAGCATCAATCCGTCAGGCAGCGGTTTTTGGCTAAAGCATTTTCATGCCTATACCAACAGTGTTGTGCGCAGGATAGATGAGCGGATCATGCAGAGAGCTTCTCTGATATAATCTTATAGGATCGTAATTAACGTTCTAACTCGGTTTTTGGGGGAGTTGAGGTTTTCAGATGGAAAAAATGACAGAGAATATGATCCATTGGGCTGAAAGCAAGCTTGGAAGCACAGAGTATGCAGGCTGGTGCTTATCCTTTATTGAAGATGCATTAGAAATCAGTAATGGCATTGAGATATTCGGCGGAGATTCTGCAAAGGAATCCTGCGAAATGTATTATGATGCGATTCAAACAGGGGTTCCTGAACGAGGCGCATTTGTATTCTATGACTGCTTGTGTCCAAGCGAAAACGGTCCGGTAGGCTGGGGACATTGCGGCATCAGTCTTGGGGACGGCCGTGTGATTCATGCGTGGGATATCGTCCGGATCGATGACTATCTGGCAATCGAAAAGCTGACGGCATTGACCGGAGATCATCCGAAATACTTAGGCTGGGTAGCGCTCGAACGTGTACTGAGCCAAAAACCGATAATGTAGTTCCCAAAATTCAAATTTTCTTAACAAGGGTGAGTTTGTTATAACATGGATGAGATAATTAAAAAATTGAGAAATAAAGATGAAAAAGCATCATATGAATTTGCTAAAAAGATAGAAATCGAATCGGCAGAATCAGACCAATATGTTGAGATGATAACTGCATTTTCAGAAATGTTGGCTGACAAAAATTCTTATGTCAGAACAAGAGCTTTTATGTTGATTTGCAATCAGGCACGATGGGCTGATAAAGGACAAATTGAAGTGGTGTTTAGCCAAATGAAGTCGTTGCTTTATGATGTCAAACCAACTGTAGTAAGGCAGTGCTTAGGCGCACTATGACCCGGACGGAAATCTGAACGATGTGGGGAACACCGATGTAAAATGGCAAATATCATAACTTTGTTCAGAATAATGTATAGCATTGCTATGCTGTTCTTTCCGACATTATCGACAACATTTTATGCGCTGTATATCGCTGCCGGAGCATCCGATATGATCGACGGTGCCGTGGCGAGGAAAACAAACACCGTCAGCGAGCTAGGCTCAAGGCTGGACACGATCGCGGACATTGTGTTTACGGCTGTCTGTCTGATAAAGCTGCTGCCTGTACTTGATGTTCCGGTATGGCTTTATATATGGATCGCTGTCATCGCGTTGATTAAGTCGGCAAATATCGCAGCAGGATATATCAGACAGAAAAAGCTTGTGGCGGTACATTCCGTGATAAACAAGGTGACCGGAGGACTGCTGTTCGTTTTTCCGCTGACGCTGACTTTTATTGATCTGAAATACAGTGCGGCAGTTGTCTGTTCAGCTGCGACAATAGCGGCTGTTCATGAATGTTATACGATAACAGAAAAACAGTAAAAAACACTCTCGGGAAGATTCTGTGTTATTATCAATAATTCGTAAGGAGTGAAGGATAACATGAAAAAGTGGTATAACGAAGAATATGAATTCACGGTAGAAGTAACAGGTTTTTTGCATGGAGATCATACGGAAAGGTATTGCCGTAACGGTGAGGAGATCGGTGATACATACTCATGCACATATGGGTGCCCGGTCAATAAAGACGGATCTGGGATATGCTCAAAAACAATGATGATGCTGTATCCCTTAATGGAAGCTGTCAGAAGCGGCGGCGATCTTACCAAGGTCGGCGGCGACGGGAAATACACAAAAACTGTTGTGTGTCCGGACGGCTGCGTGATCTTCAAACTGACGGCAAAGCCGCTGGGGAATGAAAATTTCCACACGGGCGGGTTTTGGGATTATCCCGATGAAACACAAAAATAAGGAAAGGAACAGAAACCGATGATAGTGACGATAAATGATCCGAATGAAAAAAGAGCAATAGCAAGAACAGTACTTGAAGACCTGACGGAATGGTTTGAAGTCGAAGAGAGCAGAGAAGGTTTTATCCGGGACTGTGTAGACCAGATCTTTTTAGCGGCTGAAGAGGACGATAGGGCCAAAGGATTCTTATGTCTGAAAGAGACAGGGAATGCCACGGTCGAACTTGCCGTTATGGGAGTGATGAAGGAATACCACAGAAGCGGAGTAGGCCGGGAACTTGTAGAAAAGGCTAAAGAAGCTGCGAAGGCTGCCGGATACGAATTCATGCAGGTCAAGACCGTAAAGATGGGAATGTATGAGGATTATGACAGGACAAATCTGTTTTACATAAGCTGCGGTTTCAAGGAGTTGGAAGTATTGCCGCTCCTTTGGGATGAGGCTAATCCCTGCCAGATATATGTGATGTATTTGAAATAAGAATGAGTTGTTATTTCATTATTGACGTAATGATTTTGATAACAAAAACACGATCATCCTGTGTGTTGAGCTGACCGACGGCGTGCTGCTTTCACACGGGAAGAGATATGAGTTCTGAATAACAAGCAAGCCCGAAAGCAGGGAGATCAAATTGCTTTCGGGCTTTTATGTTATACCGGATGCTCCTCGGACAGGCAGCCTGCGTTTTTGGATGTATCCAATTTTTTGTACACTAAAATGCTTGCTGCGAACATAAAGATATATACTCCGCCGTAGGCTGCGGTCAGCAGCGCGGGTGTACCGAAGAAAGCCATTATCAGCACGTTGGGAAGCCATATCACCGCCGCCAGCTTTATCCCGAACAGTACCGTTTCACGGTTTGATGCTTCTGCGGGCAGGCAGTACCGATACCATATGGGCAGAAGTGCTCCCGCGATAAACATAAACGCCGTGAATACGAGGAAAAAAACTGTCTCCCGCTGCGGGGTGACTTTTATGATCGCGCAAAGCCGCCAGCTGCTGTCCGCAGCACCGATCACAAGATCGGCAAGCACATTGAGAGCTGCAAAAAGCACGCCGTTTACAAGGCATATCAGCTTATGATTTGCTCCCTTCCGATGCTCCGCACCGGGCGCTTTCACATCGTATCTCTTCATCAGCAGCCCGAGGACAAGACCCTCAAGCAAATAAGAGATCACGTCCACGGCTACGATCCCCGCTGTGAGCGACTCAGATATTATCTCGCCGTCGCCTCCCGCCATTGCAAGGATGTTCGGCAGATAGCTGCTGCAAAGTATCAGCATGATATAGGCAAATCCACGCAGTACGGTGTTCTTCACGGGAAGCCTGTACCCGAACAGCACATACCCGAAGCCGAACACCAGCTTTGCGCATATCCCGTAGATCAGAAAACCCACGGTGATGAACTCGGGTGCGCTCTCTTTGCCCTCGATGACTGCCTCCGCAAAGATGCGCAGCGGCGTGACAACAGCGTTCGGAAGTATCACAAACAGTATAAGTCTCGGGATGATACCGAGGTCAAAGCTATCGGATGTTTTGTTGTTCATTCCGAACCCTCCGTTCTGAATTGTTCTTTCATATCCGTGAGCTTTTTCAGGAGCTGCTTCTGCACATCTGCGAACGTTCTGATATCCTCCGCGGGGATGCCGCCGAACAGTTCGGAGACGAATTTCACGTTCCGGTCGAGATTGCTTTTGCCCCAGCTGCTCCCCTTTTCGGTTATGAATATCGAGACGTTGCGCCTGTCGCTGCCGGACTTTTCTACCGTGACAAGCCCCTTTTCCGTCAGCTTATCTACAAGCTGTTTGGCGCTCTGACGGGTTATTCCGCACTTTTCCGCAAGCTGATTAAGGTTCGGTGCTTCCTCGCATCTGCCGAGTATCATCAGCGGCAGCCATTGGCGGGAGGTGATGTCGTTCATACCCATATCCATAACGCTTTGAAGCGTATTTGCCAGCCGCGAGATCTCCACAAGCGACGTAAATTCAGGCGAATCATATATATTCATAATACTCCTCCAGTTCAATATGCAGTATACTGCATATTTAATATAGCACAGCCGAAGCGTTTTGTCAAGTGGGATAGGAAAAACTGTAACGGCACTTTTGTGCATACCTACAAAATTACGGCAGGGATATTGACATTTCAAAATTTAGGCAGTATACTACACATATAGGTAATATACTGCCTATTTTGAAAGGAATGATCTGTGTGTATGACTTTGAAAAAATGGACCCCAGGTTTGTGGCATTCGTGAACATCTTTATCTGCGCCAACCGCCTGCAGGCGATAATGGACAGCGGTTTTGAGGACATCACCGCAAAGCAGTGGCTCGCTGTGATGATGATAGACGCTTTCGAGGAGCCGCCCACCCTTAAACAGATCTCGGATATGTCGGGCGTTACTCACCAGAGTATGCGGCAGATAGTTGACCGACTTATCGACAAAGGCTTCCTTGAAGTCGTGCCCGATAAGAAAGATAAGCGTGCGATAAGACTTGTCAAGACCGAAGCGGCGGCGCATTTCCGCACAAAGAAAGCGGGACAGGACGAGAGCTTCGTCTATCGGATGTTTGAGTGCCTGACCGAAGAAGAAACGTCGGTTTACTGCAAAGCACTCGCCAAGCTCTGCGACCGCCTCGCCGAGCTGAAAAAGGAAAATGACGCATAAAGGAGAAATATCATTATGATCGTACTGATAATTATAGGGGTACTTATACTGACGGCTGTGATATGGTTCATGATACCCTATTCGCCCGCAAGGAAAGAGTTTGAGCGGGATGTGCAAAAGCTCAAAGAGCAGAACGCCCCGAGCCTTGACGGTGAAGTGTTTACGGCTGAGGACTTTGAAATATTTCCCGAGCCTGTCAGAAAATACATCGAACGGTGCGGCTATATCGGCAATCCGAAAATGTCCTATATGAAAATGTACTACGAGGATGTCGGCTTCAAAACAGGCAGAAAGGGTGCAAGCCTGAAAATAGACTACACCTCCTATAACTTCGTTTCCCGCCCCGACAGGCTCGCGTTTATTGACAGCAGTATGTTCGGCGTGCCGTTTCAAGGGTATGACTACTTCTCCGACGGCAAGGGCGGGATGAAAGGTGTTCTCGCCAAGCTGATATCTCTCTTCGATCAGCAGGGCAATGATATGGACAAAGCCTGCCTTGTGACCTATCTTTCCGAGAGTCTTTTCGCTCCGAATATCCTGCTGAGCGGTCTTGTGACATTTGAGGAGATCGACCCGCACAGCGTCAAAGCCTCGATCACCTATAAGGGTATGACCGTGAGCGGTGTGTTCAATTTCAACGATGATTTCGAGATGACGAGCTTTGTCTCCGACGACAGATCGGTCGCAAACAGTGACGGCACTTATGAGAATATCAAGTGGTCTGCGGAGTGCAGAGACTATGAGCAGTCGGAAAGCGGTATACGATACCCGACAGGCTTCAAGGCTGTATGGCATTATCCCGATGAGGATTTCGTATACTTTGACGGCAGGATCAAGAGTATATCCTATGATCGCGGATAGTATAACTAAAAACAAATCACCTATTCTCTCCCCAACCCGTTCCAGATCCGTGACAACGATCTTTCCCGAATACTGCACAAAGCACCCGTGAGCATCAACAGACACAAACCCGACAAGAACACCTCTGATTCCATAAACCTCCGCAGATACGAAAAAAGACAGCCATCCTTGAAGATAGCTGTCTTTCATTTATCGCAAATTCCGCCCCGAGCCAAATAAAATGAAACTCCCTCGCCAAAGTTATCGGCGAGGGAGTTGGTGCAGGGGCACGCCCCTGCTGGTCGAGGTGACGGGACTTGAACCCACGGCCCCTACGTCCCGAACGTAGTGCTCTACCAAACTGAGCTACACCTCGAAATCCACTATAATATTTTATCATCATTCAGCCTTGTTGTCAAGTATTTGTGGGCGGTATTTATTATTTGTTCATACTTTCTCACTTCCCTTTCCTCGCTTAAATATCCCGGTACTTCACCTGTTCTTTGACAGTATATGCCTATATCTTGCGGACTTGATAAGCGTAAGCGCTATATGTACTCTGCTGCGGGGCGAGCCGTCAAATCTGTCGTTCTCACTTGACAAATACTATAAAAGAGTGTATAATAGTAATACCGATATTATGAAACGGATAAATATCGGGGCGTAACTCAGTTTGGTAGAGTGCTTGGTTTGGGACCAAGATGCCGCAGGTTCAAGTCCTGTCGCCCCGACCAGCTTCGGCAAACTGATGCCGCTGCATATCAGAACTTTATATACAGAACAGAGATAGAATACGCCAAAAGAAAGGGTGGTAATAATGCAGTTACTCGAAGTTCTTGCTACTGATAATTCAATTAATATCAACTCTCCGGAATGGCAGAGAGTCATCCGACAGCTCCATATTCAGCTGGAAGTAGACATTGAAAAATTTGACTACTATAAATGCTATGCCTGCAGGTTTACCCTCAAAGCAAACCGCAACGCCGTAAAGATCTCCGAACGGGCGGGGTACTTTATCAGTGCTAAGCAGGGCATCTTGATCATCTGTCCCTCGACCACTGATCTGCCTGTTACTATCTTTGTTGACAAGAAGCTTATCAGAGTGGTGACCAGTGAATCCAAACTGCTCAAAGCGGAGCTGAATGTTAAGACCAACGACGAGACCTACGCCTTCAAGTCCAACAAGAAGGGCATCGCGGAGATTGAAAAGGAAGTCAACAAGATCAGACTTATTTGAATATGTTGTTTAAGACGCCTCTGCCGGGCCACGGCGGAGGTGTTTTTTTATGTTTGCGTGAATACGAAAAGATCCGGATGTCCGATCTTTTTATTCAACCTTTGATATTCCCGAAGCTGTAATGTCACCGCCGTAAATATTCAGCATACCGCCTATCAACATACCGCAGTTTACCGTTGCAGTCGTGATCAGCTTGCCTGTCTGGCCGCTCTGTCCGTAGATATTAAGATTGCTTTTAGTGGAATCAATCCCGTTGGGCGAACCTGTAACAGTAAGCTTTGCGCCGTCGCAAAGGACAAGAGAGCTATCTTTGCTGATATTGACCGTGTCGTTTATCGTAACATCGCCCTTTACCACATAAAAGCCGCCGTTCCATTCTGCTACAGTATCGGAGCTTTCGACGAGGGTGTATTCCGTGAGCGTCTTTTCGGTGCCGTCCTCGCTGATGTAGGTAACGGGATCCAGCGCCCACTGGGCGTAGAGGGTCGTGTTGCCCTCAAGAGTGATGCTTGCGCAGTCATCATAGCTGTTCCCGGAGCCGTCGGCTGCGGTGTTCCAGTTCTTGAAGTGATAGCCGTCTTTATAGGTGAAAGTACATTTGTCCAAATTGAACTTATTCAGATTGGGTATCACGCGTTTTTCCTTCATCTCGCCGACTCCGCCATTGGCATCGTATGTTAGCTTATAGATGGGAAACATATTAAAGAAATTTCTGTTGAGCCACGTCCACAATTCGCAGGTGTCCCACTTTTTGCCGGCCTCGGCGTAGTTGTCAGACTGATATTCTTTAAAGTCTATAACCGTGTCACAGTCAAGAAGCATAGTCTTCCCGCCGAAATCCTCAGATTTCGGGTCAAGCACACGGAATTTCAGAGGGTTGCCGTTATACTCGCCAAACCACACATAGCTGCCACTCCATTAATCTGATGTGCTTATACCCAACTGTGGTGCGTCAATACCGTTTAGTCCGAGGACGATATTTTCCGTACTCTCTGCCGCTTCGGCCTTGACAGACTTGAACACCGATCCGTCCGGCAAAGCCGTTCCTGCCGCGATCAGCGCCGTAAGACCTGCGGCTGTTAAACGCCTCAGTAATGATGTTTTCACGCTCATAAAACACACTCATTTTAACAGATTTAGGTTATGTTAAAACATAATACTTTTTACTGTAATAATGATACCACAAATGGATTTATATGTCAAAAATTTGTTGCGTATTTTATAGATTATATATATATCCGTCCCGCCGGACCGATGCACATTGCACAAAAAAAACCGCAGGCGTTTTCACCTGCGGGTCCGTTATCGATCTTTTATTCGATAGTCACTTTCTTCATCACCTGCGGGGTGCGGGGCTTATCATTAAAGTCCACTGGTGTGGATGCTATCTCGTCCACAACATCCATGCCCTCGACTACCTTGCCGAAAGCGGCATACTGGCCGTCAAGATGCGGGGCATCCTGATGCATGATAAAGAACTGAGAGCTGGCGGAATTCGGCATTGAGGATCTCGCCATTGAGATGACTCCCCTTGTATGCTTTATGGGGTTCGGCACACCGTTGGCAAGGAACTCGCCCTTGATCTTATCCTTTGCGCCGCCCATGCCGGTGCCTTGAGGATCACCGCCCTGGATCATAAAACCCTCAATGACTCTATGGAAGATCAAGCCGTCGTAAAAGCCTTCGCCTACCAGTTTCTCGAAGTTTGCCACGGTAATAGGCGCGGCATCCGGGTAAAGCTCTATCTTGATCTTCTTTCCGTTCTGCATTTCAATAACAACCATTTTGATTATCTCCTTGTATTATTTTTTCACTATGCGGTCAATACTTCTCGTCATTGACCGTCGGCAGCTTGCCCTGCTCGTTGAACTTCATCAGCTCAGCGAAATACTCGGCCTCTGGGGAGAGGTGCTTGCGGCTGAGCTTGCCCTCCTTGACGGTACTCTCGCAGATGATATAATCCTTCACGCCGTCCTTGACGATGCAGTATATCCTGTCGCAGACAGCGAACTCTCCGTTCTCGTCATAGAGGTTCTTGTCAAAGCAGCAGAAAATATCATGAGCAATGATCGAAGCCAGCTTGCTTGTGATAGTGAACTGACTGCTTCCTATTGCCTTCCAACCGTCCAGCACGTCCTTGAAAAAATCAAGCACGGGAACGCTGTTGACCTCCATTTTCTTGAAGATCCTTGCAAGGCATCTGGCAGCATCCTCTTCGGTGAGCTTATCGAGCCGGCAGTTTTTGAACTCAAGGATATAGGGCTCGATAGTTGTGAAAAAGATCTTCTCATACTGGAAAGGCGAACCCTTTCTGGCATAGCTGATTATAGGATTCTCAACATCTATGGTCACTTTATATCGCTCCTGTAACTGTAATTGCAGTGCAGCGGATCAGTCCTGCTTCTTTCTGTCGCCGTACTGCTTCATGAATTCTTCGGTCTTCTTTGCGAGGTACTGATCGTTTACCGCTTCGATATCGTCATCGTCGCTGGGAGGCACACGGGTATCCAGCTCGGTGCGGATATATTCCTCAACACCGCTCATATCCTTATCGGAAACGGCTTCGATATTCTTATACTCCTTATCCTTGGTAACATCCTTGGCAACGCCCAGCTCGGACATTCCCTTATCCACCTCGGACTGAGAAACGTGTTCGATATCGAGATCCATTGCTTCTCTTGCTCTGGCTCTTTCCTCGACCTCATCCACCATAGCGGTGATCTTCTCTTCCACGCCGTCGGCGTTGGCGGAGTCGATCCCCTTGTTCTCGTGAGCAGCAAGGAATCTCTCATGCTCGATGCGGTAGGTCTCCTCAAAATCGTCCTGCGCAGCCGATACTTCGGACTCACCCACGTTCTCGGCGGTGAAATCCGCAGCCGTAACGACGGGCTTGTTCTTCTGCTCCTCCAGCTCACGCTCCAGCTCGACCATTTTCTTCTTTATGGTCTCGGGATCGATAGCGGCAGGGCCAACGGTCTCGGGAGTGGGGGTATCGTGCTTGCTTTCCTTGATATAGACAGTTTCACCGCCCTGCTTTTGTTTTTTGACGGGGGCGCTGAAGATATCCTCGGGATTGACGGTGGGCTTGGGAGCCGGTTCGGGTGTGTCAGTGCGCTTTTTATGTCCGAAAAGTGCCATAAAAAGTACCTCCTTGATCTTTATAATAATAGTATAATTTACAGTATAGTTGAAAATACATAATATATTTATTATATTATACACCGTTTTAGGGAAAAATGCAATAAGTTTTAAACACTTTTTTGAAAAACATTACCTTGCGAATTTGTGGATAATTTGTAAAGTTCATTATTTATACATAAAATATACAATATTTGTTATCATATAGTCTGTTTCCTTTTGTTATAATAATTAAAGTGATACTATGTAAAATATAGTTTCAATTGATAAAAACAATTAACTAAATATAGGGGGAATTTAATTGCTGAATCATAAGATCGGCATTACAGCCACAGAGCTGTTTGCCTGCAATCCTTTCCGTGTCCTGGGTATCGCTGTTAATTCATCCAAAGCGGATATTGACAAGAGATACAACGATTTCGTTGCCGCCGCCAATGCGGGGCATCCCGAATCACTCAGGACTCCTTTCGACTTTGAGTCGCTGCCTCCCTTCTCAAGAGATGCCGCAGCCCTCAAGACAGCTTATGCCAAGCTGGCAAGCAACGGCTACCGCTGCTTCGCTTATTCCGACAGCGCCTTTACCGTTCCGCTGAATATCGACGACGTTGCTCTCAACCTTCGTGATATCACCTGCTATGACTGCTTCCTCAGATGCTATATGTGGCTCGTTATCAACGATCCCGATATGGAGGAGCATGAGCTGTGGATCATGCTGGCAAAGTACATCGACAAGCTGATAACTTCTTCTCCCGACAAGTTCGAGAGGCTCTTTGACAACCGTTTCCCTGCTGAGATGGTCGATCCTCAGAAGTCTGTTTACCGTGCATTCTATGTGACCTTCTGCGAGATCATCCTGCTGCCGCTGAAAGAAATGGTACGCGGCTCGATGAAGTGCGATAACGCCTCCGATATCCTCAAGCTCAAGGGCATTGACATCAATGAGTATTTTGAACCGATAGACATCCCGCAGGGCAATCTTCCCGCCCCCGGGCAGCCCGCTCCCAAGCTGAAGCTGGCTCTCAGAGAAGGTGAGGAATACTACGATCCCTCTACCGGACAGATGAAGTCCTTCAGCGGCGAGACTACCGAGATCGAATCCAACGAATTCGCTCAGGCAGCTTCCACTATCTCTGCGGACGCTATCTTTGAGGAGCCCGATGAGAGCCGCGTGATCCCCGACGAACCCACCGTTGCACCGAGAGACACCGACGATGACGATATTGCCGGCCGTAAGCCTCTTCACTTCCAGTCCACTTCGGAGCCGGGAACCGAGACCTCTGCGCCCAAGATGCTCAGAAGGCCTTCCTCCTCCCAGGTAATGACTCCTTCCGAAACCGACAACGAGCCCGAAGCTCCGGCAGCTCGTCCTCAGCGTCCTGCTCCGACTCAGAACGCTTCGTCACAGCCTTATACCGCTCCCACGACCGTGGAGTCGCCTACTGCCGACAGCAACCAGCCTAAGGTCGTTGCTCCCACTATCAAGAAGAAGAAGCAGGCTACCAGGCTTATCGACGAAGAGAGCCAGGGACTTATCAAAGACTCCACCGATATCAACCTCACTGAAATGGACGAGGAAGAGGAAGAGGAGCAGAACATCTACACCCAGGCTCTCGTTCAGATGCTCCGTGCCAACAGAAGCCGCAACCAGTTCATGAAGGACGTTGACACCAAGCACGCTTTCAATAACGGCGACGCAATGGCTGCTCCCCAGACTCCCAATCTGAAAATGGACGAAATCAACATGAAGGTCTATGACAGGAGACAGCTTGATTCGCCCTATGAAATGGCGGAGCGTGCCGCTCAAGGCAAGACCCTCGAGGAGAAATACGGCAACATCAAGATCGACGATATGCTCAACCCCACTCTCGGCGCCAAGTCCCAGAGGGTACAGTATGAGCCCGATGCTATCGACCAGTACAAGAAGCATCAAGCCGAGCAGAAGAAGTCCATGAAGAACCTTATCATCCTCGGTTCAGTGGCTATTTTAGGCGTAGGCATCGTAGTTCTGCTGCTGTATATGGGTATCCTCTGATAAATACAGTTAGTATTACAGTCTCCGGTTCGATCCGGAGACTTTTTTTGTCCCGGAGATAATGCCGAAAAAACCTTTTGTGAAAATACAATAAATTCAAGAAAAAATATTGCAAAAATATATAGAATGTGCTATACTATATTATAGGGCATAATATGCTCTTACAAAAGTCAAGGAGGACAAGATATGAAACTGAATTTTATCGGCGCTGCACACGAGGTCACGGGCAGCTGCACATATATCAACGCCTGCGGGAAGCATTTTCTCGTGGACTTCGGAATGGAACAGGGCATCGATGTTTACGAAAACGCTCAAGTGCCCACATCGCCGTCAAATATTGATTTTGTGCTGCTTACACACGCACACATAGATCACTCGGGACTGCTTCCGCTGCTCTGCGCCGGAGGCTTCCGCGGTGACATCCACTGCACCAAAGCCACCGCCAACCTATGCGGGATAATGCTCCGTGACTCGGCACATATACAAGAATTTGAATGTGAGTGGCGTTCCCGTAAGGCCAAACGTAAAGGGCAGGACGATGTGGAGCCGCTTTATACAATAAACGACGCAGAAGCCGCCATAAAGTGCCTTGTTCCCCACAACTATGCCGAGGAGATTGAAATAAGCGAGGGAATAAAAGTCCGCTTTGTGGACGCGGGGCACCTGCTGGGCTCGTCAAGCATTGAGATATGGCTCACCGAAGCGGGCGAGACCCGAAAGATAGTCTTCTCCGGGGACATCGGCAACAAGCATCAGCCGCTTATCCGCGACCCGCAGTTCCTTGACGAGGCCGACTATGTTATTATGGAATCCACCTACGGAACACGCCTGCATGAACGTCCCGCCAACTACGCAAAGGCTCTTGCGGAAGTGCTCCAACGAACTTTTGACCGCGGAGGAAACGTGGTTATACCTTCCTTTGCCGTGGGCAGGACCCAAGAAATGCTTTATTTCATCCGTCAGATCAAGGAGCAGGGCCTTGTTACCGGTCACGCTGATTTCCCGGTCTATGTGGACTCTCCTTTGGCAATAGACGCCACCGGAATTTTCATACAGAACAAGGATTCCTGCTACGATGAGGAAGCTATGTCCTACGTCAGCAGAGGGATCAATCCCATTATGTTTGACGGGCTCCGACTGGCCGTGACCAGCGACGAATCCCGGGCAATCAACTTCGACCGCACACCGAAGGTCATCATTTCGGCCAGCGGTATGTGCGAAGCGGGACGCATCAAGCACCACCTGAAACACAATCTCTGGAGGCACGAATGCACTATTACTTTCGTGGGCTATCAAGCCGCGCAGACACTCGGGCGTTCTCTCTGCGAGGGAGTCAAGCGGGTCAAACTCTTCGGTGAGGATATAAGCGTCTGCGCGGAGATCACCATACTTCCGGGCGTCAGCGGACACGCCGACAGAAACGGTCTTGACGAATGGATAAGCCACATCAAGGTTGGCCGGAAGGTTTTCGTCAACCACGGCGACAGCGCCGTAGCGGAGGAGTACACCAAGCATCTGCGGGAGGATATGGACCTTGACGCCTTCTGTCCATACAGCGGCGCGGAGCTGGACCTTATCACCGGGGAATTCCGCAACGCCGAACCCATTCCTATCACCCGCACCGTCAAGCCCTCCACAGCTTATCAGCGGCTGGTGGCTTCTCTTGACAGGCTGAGCGCGATCGTACAGTCCAGCAAGGGGCTCACCAACAAGGAACTGGGCAAAATGGCGGATACAATTGCAAACCTCTGCAACAAATGGGAAAGCTGATACAAGGTTTGAATGTTAATATATGAAAGCTGATTATACCATACGCTGCATCGAGCCCCGGGACAACGAAGCCGTGGAAAAGATCATCCGCTCCTGCCTTATAGAGTTAGGCGGGGACCACGAAGGCACGGCCTGGGCGGATCCGATGCTGGGACGTTTCTCGGAGGTCTACTCTGCCGAAGGTTTCCGTTACTGGGTGGCCGAGGACGTCGGCGGCAAAGTCGTGGGCGGCTGCGGCATAGGACCGCTGGACAGCGAAGGCCTCTGCGAACTGCAAAAGATGTATCTTCTTCCCGAAGCCCGGGGGACGGGGCTTGCACAAAAGCTGATGAAGCTGGCTCTTGAATTTGCGTCGGAGCATTACACCCGCTGCTATATTGAAACCTTGGAAAACATGACCGCCGCACAGCGCTTCTACCGGCGCTGCGGCTTCGTGAGGATATACGATCCCCCGGTACGGACGGAGCATTACGCCTGCGGAGTAAGGTATATCAAGGAGCTATAACAATATGAAAATACGAAACATGAAGCTCGATGACTACGACGCGGTCTATGCTATCTGGATTTCCTGCCCGGGAATGGGTCTCAACGACGTTGACGACTCCCGGGAAGGGATAGAAAGATTCCTCGCACGGAATCCCGAAAGCTGTTTTGTAGCCGAGGACGGCGGCGAGGTGGTGGGCGTGATACTTGCCGGGAATGACGGCAGACGCGGATACATCTATCATACGGCGGTACAAAGCGGCCGTCAGCGTGAAGGCATCGCCACGGCTCTTGTCAACGCCGCTATGGACGCTTTGGAACGTCTGGGGATCAGTAAAGCGGCGCTGGTGGTCTTTGACCGCAACGAGATAGGCAACGCCTTTGGGGAGAATATAGGCTTTTCCGTGAGGCACGATCTGGTTTACAGAAACAGGAGTATAGTGCCGATGAAACGGATAGATACTTAGCCGATCAACGGCGGGACTCCGGCTGTCCGGCTGTCTTGTGACGACATAAGGGGTGATCTTATGAAATTCAAATACGTCCGGATACAGGGAAAGGTATTGGCAAGGAATACCAAATATGCCTTGGGGATATTCAGCCTTTTTCAGAAACTGCTGAACGAAGGCGTCATGATAGAGGAGGACGTTGGTCTGTTCAAGGAGATCGACCAGTGGTTCTCGGAGGAACTTCCCTACCCGCCCCAATGCATGAGACGGGAGAACGTGGTCTGCTTTTTCAAGACCGAAAACTCCGAGCTGATGATGAAGATGATGAACCCGCTGATGTGGCTGCTGGAGCGCTATCATCAAGAGTATTTTGTGGTCTACACCAACACTCCCGGCGAGATCGTCTACGAGGACGATTATCAAGTGGTGGTCAAGGCGGGCTTTGACCCTGTCTATCAAGATATGATGCCAAACTGGACACCGGAGGAAAAGCTGAAAGAATTAGAGGAAGACGGTAAATGAAGAAAGCAGTAATCGGCATTCTTGCCCACGTTGACTCGGGAAAGACTACCCTCTCGGAGGCTATGCTCTTTGAGAGCGGAGCTATCAGAAAGCTGGGAAGGGTCGATCACAAGGATGCATTTCTTGATACAGACCCCATTGAGCGGGACCGGGGCATCACCATTTTTTCAAAGCAGGCGGTGTTTGATTGGAAGGATATTTCCTACACTCTGCTTGATACTCCGGGCCACGTTGATTTCTCCGGGGAGACAGAGGGGACTCTGTCGGTCATCGACGCTGCGGTGCTGGTCATAAGCGGTACGGACGGCGTACAGAGCCACACAGAAACGCTTTGGCGGCTGCTGAAAAAGTATTCGGTCCCCACCTTCATATTCATCAACAAGACCGATATGCCCAACGCCGACAAATCCTTTGCGCTGAGGACGGCGCAGGCGAAGCTGTCACCGGGATGTGTGGATATGTCCCTTTCCGCCGATGAACTGGCGGAGGCCCTTTCGGTCACAAGTGAAGGACTTATGGAGGAATACCTTGAAACGGGGACCATCTCCGACGAAAGTATAAAAGAAGCCGTCCGGGAAATGGAAGTTATCCCCTGCTGCTTCGGGTCAGCGCTGAGATCAAAAGGCGTCACCGAACTGCTGGACTGCTTGAACAGATTTATAACTATCCCTCCGCAGCGGGAGAAATTTGCGGCGCGGGTCTACAAGATCGCCGATGACGGCGGAGCGCGGCTCACATTCATGCGCATCACAGGTGGAAGCCTTTCGGTGAGAACACCGCTGACCTACACCGACCGCGAAGGCAATGAACTTACCGAAAAAGTCAGCCGCATACGCATTTACAGCGGCGCGAAATATACGAACACGGAGACCGCCGTACAGGGCGAAGTCTGCGCGGTGCTGGGGCTCTCCGGCTGCTATGTGGGGCAGGTCCTCGGGGCAGGAGGCGGCAGCTTCACTCCCCTGCTGGAGCCTGTACTGACTTGGTGCGTCAAGCCTCCCGAAGGCACCGATGACCACATTATGCTCCGGGTCCTTCGGGCTCTTGAGGACGAGGACCCCACCCTCGCGGTGGGCTATAACGAACAGACCCGTGAGATCACGGCCTCGCTTATGGGCGAGGTCCAGCTGGAAGTCGTAAAGCGGATCCTCTCGGAGCGCTTCGGTATAGACGCCGAGTTCGGCGAAGGACGCATCGCGTACAGGGAGACTATCGCCGCTCCCGTCGAAGGAGCGGGACATTTTGAGCCTCTGCGGCATTATGCCGAGGTCCATCTGCGGCTGGAGCCCCTTCCTCGGGGGAGCGGGCTTGACTTCACTACCGAGTGCAGCGAGGACGTTCTTGCCCGCAACTGGCAGAGGCTTATTCTGACCCACTTGAAAGAGCGTGTCCACAGAGGCGTGCTGACAGGCTCGCCTATAACCGATATGCGGATAACTCTCACGGCGGGAAAGGCACACATAAAACACACCGAAGGCGGAGACTTCCGGCAGGCCACCTACCGGGCCGTAAGGCAGGGACTTCGCTATGCCGAAAGCGTCCTGCTGGAACCGTATTACGCATTCACGCTGGAGATACCCGCCGCAAATGTGGGCAGAGCGCTGACCGATCTTGACAAAATGGGCGGTACTGTTGACCCGCCGGTCACGGACGGGGAAAAAGCTATTATAACAGGTCGGGCGCCTGTCTCGGCGCTGAGGTTTTACCACACGGAAGTGGCGGCATACACCAAAGGACTCGGACGGCTTTATACCGAATCGGACGGCTATGACCTCTGCCGTGATGCGGAAAAGGTCGTAGCGGAAACGGCCTACGATCCCGATTCAGATCTGCGCAACACGGCGAATTCGGTGTTCTGCTCCCACGGGGCGGGACACGTTGTCCCGTGGAATGAGGCAAACGAGCTTATGCACGTCAGCACCTCACCGAAACGTAGCATCGAAGAGGAGGCCGAAGCGGTCAAATTCCGGGCGGACAGCTTTGTCCGGCGGGCCGCCGAGGACGAAGAACTGATGAAGATCTTCGAGCAGACCTACGGCAAGATCGACCGCAAAAAGGAACAGGCTATGCACACTCCCAAATCTCCGCCCACGGATAAGAGCAAGCCTCGTCCTCTGCCAAAGGGGCCGCTTTACATCCTGGTGGACGGATATAACATAATATTCGCCTGGCCTTCGCTGAAAAAGCTGGCAGGCAAAAGCCTTGATCTCGCCCGCTCGGAGCTTATCAACCGGCTGGCGAACTACCGGGGATTTATGCAGTGCGAGTTGATACTTGTCTTTGACGCCTACCGGGTCAAGGGGCAGTATCGGGAGATAGAAGAACACAGCGGGATAACTGTGATCTACACCAAAGAAGCCGAGACCGCCGACACCTACATTGAACGCACTACCCGTCAGCTTTCCAAGGAACATCGGGTGCGGGTGGCTACCTCCGACGGGCTGGAACAGGTCATCATCCTCGGCGGAGGAGCTATGCGGATCTCCGCGCAGGAGTTCCTGCTTGAAGTCGAAGCGGCGGAGAAGGCTGTGCGGGAGATAATAGAAAAGCTGTAGACATACAAAAGAAGGTGCAATATATGAAAAAGCATATACGCCGCTGGATCTTTCCGCTGATCTTTGAATTTCTGCTGATCCTGCCGTATCTTGATATTCCCGCGATACAGGATATGTGGGGCGATCTGGGCAACAGCCACCCATATTTGGTCTACCATATCTACTACGGCGTTCAGTTTGCGACAGTCCTGACTGTTGTGCTTTTAAGAAAAGCGGACTACTTTCATTTTCTGGGCGCACAAGCTGCTGCGCTGCTGTTTCTGTTTCTGCTGACCCTGATCGAAAAGCTGCCGCTGATCGAGCTTACCGTTTTCAGGCATCAGCAGCTTTTCGGTCACTTCGGAGAAATTATCCTGATCTTCCTGAATTTCGCTTTTCAGTTGGCGGGAGGGTTTATCGCTGTCACGGCACAGAATATATCGGACAGTATAAAAAACAAAAATACGGAGCCGTGCTCCCCGGCGGAGCTGCCGCAGGAAGACAATACGGAAAGCACTTAGCAGCACCGTTCACTTTGCGCACCGAACTCACATAAATACATCGGGAGGTTTTTATATGAAAAAATTCAACTGCTTAGCTATTAACAAGAGGATCCAGAAAAACATGGCTTCCTTCGTGAGAAGGTGCGAGGAGGACTATCAGCTTCAGATCGAGACGGTAGCTGATTCAATCGCCGAGAGCCGCGGTGCAAAGCCGATCATCCTGCTGGCGGGACCTTCGGGATCGGGAAAGACCACCTCCGCGCTTCGCCTTGAGGAATACCTCGACAAAGCCGGAATGGAGACCCACACCATTTCCATGGACAACTATTTTCTCCCGCTGGACGATGCCACCGCCGAACGCACCGAAGACGGCTCGATCGACTTTGAGTCGCCGTCGCGTCTGGACCTGGAGCTTCTCGACAAGCATATCAAGATGCTCTCCCACTGCGAAGAGATCGAAGTCCCGACCTTTGACTTTGCCCGTCAGACCCGGGGAACGGAGTTCAGAAAGCTCAAGCGCAAGGAAAACGAGCTTATCATTTTTGAGGGCATCCACGCTCTCAACCCGGCGGTAATGGGCGAGCATACCGACGTTGCAAACGGCGTATACGTCTCCGTTCGTACAAGACTGGAATCGAAAACGGGCGAACTGCTTCACCCCTCGCATCTGCGGCTTATGCGGCGGCTTATCCGCGACAAGCTCTTCCGTGGAAGGGACGCTATCGCCACTATGGAAATGTTTGCCTCGGTGGAACGGGGCGAGGATAAGTACATTATGCCACACAAGCATAACGCGCAGTATTCCATAAACACCTTCATGGCATACGAGCCCTCGGCCTACAAGCGCTACCTGCTTGATGACCTTCGCCGTGTCCATGAAACAGGCTACGAATTCGATCAGCTCGGACTGATGATCGAGATGCTGGAGTATCTTGAACCCATAGACATCGGCCTTGTCCCCGGGACTTCGCTGGTGCGGGAATTCGTCGGCGGCAGCGAACTGGCATACTGATAACGGCAATACACCCTGCTGAAGCGGTCTTTGGGCCGTGTCAGCAGGGCTTTGCTTTGCGGTTTTCACCTCTGAAAAACTGTCTCCGATTTGATTTTCTTGACTTTTTCTTACTTTCCTCTTGAAAAGCAGATGGTTTTGTGATATAATAGTAAAACTGAGTAAAGATCATCCAAGGGGGATATTAAAATGTCAATCAGAAAGATCACCGCTGCTGCTGCGGCCTGTGCTTTGCTGCTCTGCGGCTGCGGAAACGATATCGACGGAAAAAGCTCACTCAAAACCGTTGGGACGCCCACTATTACGGCTGAATCCGAGGCCGAAAAACCTGTTCAAGCGGCTGCCGGAGCGACGGTAAAATGCGGTATGACCCTTTACAAGGGCGAGACCCGTACTCTCGACTTCACCAAGTCCAAGGATGCCGTAGAGCCGGTCATCGTCAGCTCGGACGAGAGCGTGATCTCCGTGGCGGGAAAGAATATCACCGCCAACAAGTGCGGCAGCGCAGAGCTCACCGTTACCGTCACCGACGGGGAGGCTTCATTTGTAACAAAGATCGGCGTTGACGTTAAATACTCCCGCTTTGACAAAAGCGTGGAATACACCGCCGCCGGAGCAGATTCGGCTGCGGATGCACCGGGATTCATCCTGCACACCGAACTTAAAAAAGGCGCAGAGCTCCAGCTTTCTTCCGAAGGCGGCGAGAGCGTGACTTACTCCTCCTCGGACGAGAAAGTAGCTGCTGTTTCCGCTGACGGAAAAATAACTGCCGCAGGAGAAGGCAAGGCAGTCATCACTGCAGCCGTAGCCGGAAACGGAAAGACATCCGAAATGAAAGTGGATCTCTCGGTATACAAGAGCCGCTCCACTAAAATTGCTGATTCCGAGATCAACGAGTTCTTCTCACAGTCGGTATTCATCGGATGCTCGCTCGGCGTGGGCCATTCGATGTACCTCGAGTCCCAGGGCGAGGACTACTTAGGCGGACCGCTCTACCTGGCACTCAGCAGTTACGGTATCTACAACGACGACGGCCGCAACGGCCCCGAATATCAGCTGAGTTACAACGGCGAGACTGCTCCCGCTAAAGAGCTGCTGAAAAACACCAATGCCAAACGGGTATTCGTCAACCTCGGCACAAACGATATGTACGGTGACGCAGAATATGTCAGCGAGACTTTTATTCCCTATCTTGACGGCATCCGCGAGGAGAACCCCGGTATGGCGATCTATTACGAATCCCTTACGCCGGTCTACATCGGCAGCGAGACCGATTACCTCAACAACGAGAACGTAGACAAGCTCAACGAGATAATGAAGGGCTACTGCAACACTCACCCGGATGTTTACTACATCGACATCAGCACGGTCATGAAAAACAATAACGGCGGCTTAAAGGATGAATTCACCTCTGATTACTATGTTCATCTGACTGAAGAGGCCAACGAAGCCTGGACCAAGAAGCTGATAAGCTATGTCAAGAATCAGCTGGTCTATGAACAGCGGGCCGAGGATGCGGTGACCACCTATGAGGAGGCCGGCACCGAAAACGCTCTTGCGGACGCAAAGGCCGCCCTTTCCAAGCTGGAGGACGGACAGATAAAGGATGCCCTCCAAAGCGGGCTTCCAAGCTGACAAACTATTGATATACTGACTTATAAAATTAAAGGTGTCCAGAATTTTGGACACCTTTTTATGTTATATCACGTTATGGATCTATTAGTCCAAAGGAAAACTGACGGACATACTTGTCGGGCTGTTCGTAAACAATTACGGCTGACATAGGGTCTCTCCCGTTTTATCTTCACTGACTGCGCACTTTTCCCACTTGAAGCCTTTCTCCTTTGTGAAGGCGCGGGACTCGGACATTGGCATGGGCTTGCCGAAATAGAAGCCCTGCGCACGGTCGCAGCCGATCTTTTTCAGAAAGCTGAAATGCTCTTCGGTCTCGACGCCCTCGCAGAGGGAGCCGAGGCCCATACCCCGGGCGCCTTCGATGATGTAGGTCATCAGCGGGCCGGTCTTCTTGTTGTGAGCAAGACTCCGCAGGAAGATAAGGTCCAGCTTCAGTACGTCGAAGTCGTACTCGGCTATGGTGTTCAGCGAGGAATATCCGCTGCCGAAATCGTCCAGCCAGATATGATAGCCGAGACCGTTCATCCTGTCGCACTCGCCCTTGATGTAGCCCACCTTGTCATTCAGGGCGCTCTCGGTGATCTCCAGGTCGATCATCTCCCGGGGAACACCGAATTTGGCCCGGGTATCCTCGATGATGCCGAAAATATCGCAGAGCTCAAAGTCAAGCCGAGAGATATTCACCGACACCGGGACAAGAGACTCTCCCGCGTCACGCAGGGCCTTGTGATCGCGGCAGACGCATTCTATAACGTACTGGTCCACAAGATGTATCAAGTGGAACTGCTCCAAGGTCTCAACGAAATCCTGCGGGGCAAGCAGCCCGAAGGTGGGATCCTGCCAGCGCACAAGGGCCTCGTAGCCGCAGATCTCGCCGGTCTGCACTCTTATCACCGGCTGATAAAATACTTTGATATGCTCCTTTTCGATAGCCTCGTCGATATGATCCACCACATACTGCTGGCGGCGCAGTTTTTCCCGGAGGGTTTCGTCGTAGACGCAGTAATTTACGTCGTGGCGGTTCTTGATGCTGTTGCAGGCAAGCCGTGCGTGATCGCAGGCAAGGCCCACTTCCGCGTGGCGGTCGTCAAGATAATAGATACCCGCCTTGATGCGGACCTTCTTGCTCACGTCTTCCGACATCATCATTCGGCGGTAAACTGTTTCCACCTTGCTGATGATAGTCTCGCGGTCGTCGGTATCGCAGACAAAGAAATGATCGTCGGAAAATCTTGCCGAAGTGGCTCCGGCGAATACCTCACGGATGACCTTTGCAAGCTCACAAAGCAGCTCATCCCCAAGTTTGAAGCCGTGGCGCTCGTTGTAAAGCTTAAAATTTGCGATGTCGATATGTACGAAAGTAAAATCCTGACGGCGGCCCTGGGGGGAATTCAGCAGAGTCTGTATCTTGTGATAGAAGAAGGACATATTGAACAGCCCCGTGAGAGGGTCGGTGTCGTGATTGGCGGAGAGTATTTCCGCTTCGGCGAAGGAATTTCTGTTTCGGTTGAAGAACTCGTTTCTGTCCACGTCCACGATGAAAACATAGTAGAAACTCTTGCCGTTCTTCCAATGGAGAAGATGGCCGAAGTCTTCGATATACTTGGTCTCGCCGCTTTTTGTAATGATACGGTAGCGGACGTAGTCGTGACGTTTTTCACTAAATATCGTCTGTGCCTGTATCTGATTCTCTATCTTATGAAGATCGTCGGGATGCACCATTCCCTTGAAGGACCCGCCCACGAACTCACAAAACTCCTCAAAGGTCTCGCAGCCGTAAAGCCTTACCACGTTGGTCTCGGCAAAAAGCACCTTTTCGTCGCCATCCGCTTCATAGATAAAGAAGCCGCCCGGCAGACCTGCGGGAATGTATCCTCCGGTATTGGTGGTATAATACTGATCGCTCATGATTCTCGCTCCCTTTTAATGCGCAATTTGTAATATTCTGACATCCGTATGCAAACATAAACAGCGAACAGCTAAGGCATAACCTCAGCCGTTCACTCTTTACAGATTCAGTATTTGCGGACTGTCTTTCTCCGATGCTTTTCGATATACATTCTGCTGTCAGCCTCGTTTTTAAGCTCGGAGAGCTCGGTGGAAGCGTCGGCCTTAATGGTGATGTGTCCGCAGCTGCATCCCAGCTTGTAGGGCGTGCGGGGGATCGCATTATAGCCGTCAACGATCTCATAGACCTTCTTGATAAGCCGGTCGGGCTCCTTGTCGTCGTCAAAGACAGCCATAATCAGGAATTCATCGCCGCCGGTGCGGACGCAAATGCTGTCCGCCGGGAAGACTTCTTTAAGCGTCGCCGAGCAGATAGAGATAGCGTTGTCGCCTTCCTCGTGGCCGTACTCGTCGTTGATGAATTTCAAGCCGTCAACATCCGCGCAGATCACAGAGAAGTATCTCCCTTCTCTGATCGAACGTGCAAGAAGTTCCGTTTCATATTTTTTCATTCCGCGCCTGTTGTAAAGACCTGTCAGAGCATCATGCAGATTGAGGAGCTCCAGTTCGCCCATAGCTTTTTTCAGCTTGTTGTTCATATAAAAGCTTCCTGCGTTGTTGCAGATCGTCTGCATCCATACGGCCAGCAGGTCGCCTGCGATATGGATAGTCGAAAGCTCGGCTGCCATATAGCCCAGAAAAATATCTTTGAAGTAAAGGGGCGTAAAGCCCATAGTTACCGGACCGTTCTCGTCATCAATGCCGCCGGGGATCAGCTGCTTTGTATCAAACTCGGTCCCGATGGGAACATCATGTCCCCAGAGATACATAGAAACCATGGTATCCGGAACTGTCCAGGGCGGGATATCCTTGTCAATATTGATCTTCTCTTCGGATTTTTCTATATCAGAGCTGATGCAGACATACAGCTTATTGAGTTTAAAAATCTTGCATCCGAAGTCAAGACCGCAAAACAGCTCTGAAGAATCCTCCACGGCTGCGAACTCCATGTTCATATCCAGCAGATAGCGGGTGAACTGCTTGAAATCAAGGCTGTATGCCTTACGCTGATTGTAGGTCACCTGGTCAGGCCGAACGATAGGCACACATCCGCAGGACTGGCCCTTCACCAGCACGGAATCCACATAGGTAATGTCCTCGGGTTCCCTGCCATCCCACATACCCGTAATAAGCTCAACGGCTACCTCGCCTGCTTCAAAAGTCGCGCGGCGAACAGTGGTGGGAGTGGGTGAATAATCCGAACACTCGCTGAGGGAGTCAAATCCCGTAACAATAATATCCTCGGGGATCTTATATCCCCGCTCCTTGAGTTCATCCATGCAGAAGAAGGCCATGGTATCGTTGGCACATACGATAGCCTCGGGCAGCTGCGGCAGATCCAAGATCTGATGCGTACACTCGATAGCCTTGCGCCAGAATTCTCCGAAAAAGATCAGACTTTCATCCACGGGGATGCCGTGCTTTTCCAGGGTAGCTTTATAAGCAGCAAGACGTTCCTCCGACTGGACATTGTTATCCTTGAATCCGCCGATGAAGGCGATGCGCTTCAGTCCGTGAACGGTGATAAGATGCTCCACCACCGACGACATAGCATAGGTATTGCTCAGCACGATGCGCTTTCCTTCAAGGTGAAGCATATCGTCCACATTGATAAAGGGGATATTATGATCGGCGGCCTTCTGCCTTATCTCAAAGAAGGTATCCTCTCCGAGAAGCGACTCGCCGAAGGTGACTATTCCGTCGATGCTGTCGTAGTCAAGCAGTTTGTATACCGACATTTCTCCGTGAAGAAGTTCATCGGAGATCACAAGATCAATACCGCGCTCCGGCTTATGAGTCGTATTGTAGAACACAAGCAGGTCATACCCAAGTTCCTTGCACTTGTTATGAACGCCGTAAACGACATCCATTTCGTATTCGAGGTCAAAGCCGGTGATACACACGGCCAAAGTTTTTCTTTTCAAACCGAACCCTCCGATCTGTTAAGGAAAATCGCTGTATAAAAAGCATACCGCTTTATATTTATATTAAACCGATTTTATTATATCACAACGTCCGTCAAAATGCAATGCTTTTCAACAGAAAATTTTGGGAAATAATGATTTTTTTGTATGTAATAAATAATTCGACATTGACTATGCATTTCATCCGTGGTATAATATTATCAGTACATATGAAGGAGCTGAAAGCATTGACTTTTGAAGAAGCAAAAACCTCGATCCCCTGCGGGAGATACCGGCATTACAAGGGTAACGAGTATGAAGTAACAGGCATCGCCCGGCATTCCGAAACACTGGAGCCTATGGTGGTCTACCGCGCGCTATACGGTGACGGAGAGTTATGGGTCCGTCCTGCGGAAATGTGGAACGAGACTGTTAAGGACGGCGTGAAGCGCTTTGAGCCCGTCGGGGAATAATATCGGAAAGGAGAACTGCGGCCTGTGGTACTGTATTTTTCCGCCTCGGGAAACACCCGATATATCGCTCAGCTTATAGCCCGCCGCCTCGGGGACGATTGCATTGACTTAGGCGGACGCATCCGCGCGGGGGACTATGCGCCGATACGCTCGGAAAAGCCCTTTGTGGTCTGCGCCCCCGTCTACATCTGTGAAATGCCCCGCTTTGTCCGGGACTATCTGAAACGCCTGCCCATGCGCGGGAACAGGCAGGTCTATTTCGTATTCACCAGCGGCGGCTACGCCGGGATGTCCGGGTCGCTGGCGGCAAGGCTGGTCAAGCGCAAAAAATTGATATACCGCGGACACGCGGAAGTCAAAATGCCCGGCAATCATATTGTTTCCGATGCCTATCCGCAGCCCTCCCCGGAGGAATGTCTCCGACGCATCGAATCAGCGACAAAACAGGCCCGGCAGATAGCCGCCGTCATCCGCCGCAGAGGGACGCTGAAAGCCCGCCACGTCTTTTTGGCAGAGAAGCTGATAATCCTGCCCTTCAACTCTTTATGGAGCAGATACGGGCAGCCTTCCAAACCGTTTTACACCACGGACAAATGCGTGGGATGCGGCAAATGCAGCCGCCTATGCCCCTTGGGCAACATTGAGATGAAGGACCGCCGCCCTGTGTGGAAGGGGCCCTGCGCCCACTGTATGGCCTGCATCCTCAACTGCCCCTTCGAGGCGATAGAGTACGGCAATATCACGCAGAAAAAGGAAAAGTACAACATATCCCACTATGTCAGAGCGGAGAAATAACTGTCCAAAAAATTACACAGCCAAGCGTTTTCGCAAGGCTGTGTTTTTTTATTTCAGATATTCACTTACAAGCCCCATGACCTCCCGGATACAGCCGAGATCGGTAAAAACATCGCCTGTCTCCAGGGAATGATTGGCTTTAGGATATTTATACAGCGGGACGTTCTGCTCTCCGCAGAGAGTTTCGAGAGCGGCTGTCTCGACCCAAGGGTCGGAGGTCCCGTGGAAGGCTATGCTCCCGTCAGCGGGGCAGTCAAATGTCATCGCCAGCGGAGTGAAAAGCACGGTTCCGGCATTGATGCCGTGTTCGGCTCTGTATCTCAAAGCCGCGGCGGTGCCGATGCTCTTTCCGACGAATACAACGCGCTGATACGCGGAAAAGTCCGCATCGGCAAGCTGTTCCTCCGAGAGTTTAAAGGCAAGTTCTGCGGCGGAACGCATCTTTTCCTCGCTGCCCTTGGCGCTGACGTCAAAGCCCTGATATTTCAGCGGGATGACGTCGTACCCCAAAGAGCGGGCCAGCTTTGCGGTGTAGTAAAGCAGGGGTTTGTCGCAGTGATAACCTATCCCCGGGAAGAGGACGCACAGTTTCATATTATTGCACCTCAGACGAACAGCTTCCGCAGGACGGTCACGTCCTTTGAAACGTTCTTGGCGAAAACGTCCGCGTCGGCGGGAGTGCCCGCCACCGAGCCGTAATGTACCGGGACAGCCGTCACGGGTGCAAGAGCATTCGCCAGTGCGGCACCCTCTTTGGCGTCCATGGTGAACTTACCGCCGATAGGGATGAAAACAATATCGCACTTCACCGCTCTTGCTTCGGGGGTGTTATCAGTGTCGCCGCAGACGTACACGCGCTTATCCGCGGCTGTCACCACATATCCCAGCCAGCCTTTGTCCTTGGTATGGAACTGCTTTCCGATATTGTACGCCGGGACTGCCTCCACCGCAAAGCCGCAGACCTGCGCAGTCTGTCCGGGCTTCATGAAGGTGATCTTTCCCTCGGGGATGCCGGCTCCCAATGCTGTACGGCGCATGGATTCGGGCATTACGAAAACAGTCTCGCTCTTTCTCACCGAAACAATGTCCTCGGGAGAAAAGTGGTCGAAATGATCGTGAGTGATGAAAATAACATCCGCGTCACGGGGCGAACCTTTGACGTTGAAGGGGTCGAACCTCAGCACCTTACCCGCCTCCAGGCGGATGCTTGAATGGTCGTTGACGCCGATCATCAATTCCTTTGACATAACGCTCCTCCTTTTCGCAGGCTCAGAATGTCACGGTTCTCGGGGGAGCCGTAAAGGACGCGAACACGGCAGTCGCATTTTTGAAATACAGCACCTCGGTGTTGTCGTCCTCGGCGGAATACATACCCTTCAGCTGAGGATAGCTGTCAAGCATATGCGCCTTGGCCTCGATGCGGTCGTCACGGACCAGCTCGCCGGAAAGTCTCAGCCACATGCCGTCCTTGAAGGCGCAGAGCTCCGCCTTGGGATTGGCGGCTATCTGCTTGGACACGCTTTTGGACTTCCCTGTCTGGATGTAGAGCTTTCCCTCGAAGATGTCCACGGTGCCGAAGGGCCGCACTCTCGGCTGATTGCCCTCAACAGTGGCCAGATAATAGGTCCCCGCCGATCTCAGAAATTCAAATACTTCGTTCATAGTTACTACCTCCTGTTTTTTATTTTTGGTCTGTATATATTTTACCACCGAAGGCGGCCGGTGTCAATGCTTTCAGACCGAAAAAGGACGCCCGCAGGCGTCCCCTTCTTTCAGAGTATAAAGCATATAAGTCCCGAACAGCCTTCGTTTATCATACGTTCGATAGTCTCCCCCAGTTTTTGACGGGCGGTGGGAGACAGCTTCGACAGCTTTGCATGAAGCCCCTCGTTCACCAGTTCGTGAAGGCTCTTTCCGAAGATGTTGGACTCCCAGATCTTCTCCGGGGCGTTCTCGAAGTCGCTCATCATATACATTACCAGGTCCTCGGACTGCTTCTCGGAGCCGACAATAGGCGCAACTTCGGTATTGATGACAGCTTTCATCATATGTATGGACGGAGCCTGTGCCCGCAGACGGATGCCGTACTTCCCGCCCTGCCGGATGACCTCCGGCTGTTCAAGGGTAAGCTCCTCCATTGAGGGCATAACGATGCCGTAGCCGGTCTCTTCCACCTCTGCCAGCGCTTGAGCAAATTTACGGTAGCGGTTCTTCATGCGGACCAGTTCAAGTATCTGAGGCATAAGCTCGCTTTCGCAGGTGATCTCCAGGCCTGTGGCTTCTGCGATTATCCTGTAGAACAGTGAGCTTTCCGGCGTCACCGCGATAACGGCGCTTCCCGTTCCGGCGGATACTGTTTCCACACGGGACTGCTCGATGTACTCGCAGTCTCCCAGCTCACGGGCGAAATCCTGGACGCCCCGCAGGTCGTGAAGTCCCTCTGCCGCCTTGCGGATATGACCGTATACCTCCTTGCGGAGCCAATGGTCCGCGCCGAGAGTGTTTATCCAGGTGGGCATGGCGATGTCCAGTTCTCTTATCGGGAAGGAATAAAGCAGCTGCTCCATTATGCGGGCGATGTCATCCTCGTCCAGTTCAAGACAGTTCACCGGGATGACCGCCGCACCGTATTTCTCGGAAAGGCGGCGGGCCAGCTCTCCCACTTCCTCGCTTTCGGGATAGACGGAGTTCAGCAGCACCGCAAAGGGCTTGTCGATAGCTTTCAGCTCACCGATGACCCGTTCCTCACATTCCTCGTATTCCTCACGGGGGAGTTCGGTAAAGGAGCCGTCGCAGGTCACCACAAGACCCACGGTGGAATGCTCGGTGATGACCTTTCGCGTGCCCACCTCCGCAGCCATATTGAACGGGACTTCCTCGTCGAACCAGGGAGTCATCACCATGCGGGGAGCCTCGTTTTCGATATAGCCCACGGCGCTGGGGATTATGTAGCCCACGCAGTCGATGAGCCGGACGCTCATCTGTGTGCCGCCGTCAAGAGTTATGTCCACGGCCTCTTCCGGGATGAATTTGGGCTCGGTGGTCATTATAGTCCTGCCTCCCGCCGACTGCGGAAGTTCATCCACCGCACGTTCGCGCCTGCTGTCGGAGTCGATATGCGGGATAACAAAGCGCTCCATGAACCGCTTTATAAAGCTGGATTTCCCCGTTCTGACGGGTCCCACCACCCCGATGTAGATGCTGCCGTCGGTGCGTGTGCGAATGTCCTTGTAAATGTCGTTTTTCATGTTTGTAATACCTCCGCTCAGTCAGTCATGGGGATAAGCAGCATCCCGCCGTTTTCGGTCACGCAGCCGTTCAGGCCGTTTTCGGACGCGATAGCCTCCGGGGATGTTCCGAAGTGCCTTGCCAGTTCCCAAAGCTCCTCGCCGGGTTCGGCTTGGCATAGTTTCACCGCGATGCGTCCGTCACGGGTCAAAGGCTTTTCGGTGTCCACAGAAAGCTCCGTGAGAGGGCACACCGCCGTCCCGTCGGAGACAGTACCGAAAAGGGTAAGCTCGGCTCTCAGTTCGGCGGAGTTCCCGTCCGTGAGATGATAGGAACAGCTCCGCACCTCCAGCGACGCCCCCGCGAAGGTCTGCTCGGATGTGTATTCAAAAGGCACCTCGTTTTCCAGCCAGACCGGTGCGCCGTCGGAAACTCCCACTGCGAAGAAGCGAAGGCTTCCCTGTATCAGACTGCCGCCCTCTTCACTGTCGGTGACGGTCAGGCTCCCCGCCTCGCAGGCTGCAAAGCTTAGCCCTTCAAGTTCTCCGTCGGGGGACGTCAGCACCGCAGAGGAGCTGACGTCAAGGCTTACTTTTTCGCCTATGCCGCAAAGTTTGGTATCGCTCTTTACGGCGGTGCATTCGTACCGTGTGGAAAAAGCATCGGTGACAAGTTCCATTTCCTCGCAGCGCACCGCCGTACAGCCCAGCAGCATCACCAGCTCGCATTCAAGGCTCTGAGGCTCGTCGGGATGCGGGATGATGTCGCAGCCCGCCACTGTCAGCTCGGGCTCGATGACAAAACTCTCGTCAAGGCCATCGATGTCAGTCAGCTGACTGAAGGGCAAGCCGAAGCGCATAGTTTCCAACGAAGTGCTTTCTGGGTCGGCTGGGGTGTAGAGCAGATCTATCAGTGCTTCCCCTTTGAGCATCATCTTGCCGGAGATGACTCTCTGCTCGCTGATCTCGATACGGCAGTCAGTGCGAAGAACAGAACCTACCGGCGGCTTGGCGCCTCCCAGTTCCAGTTCCTCGATAACGGTCAGACGCTTTGAAGCCGTGAGCCTCTCCACGGGGCAGGCTACGCTGACCTTTTTCAGCTGTATGCCCGCACCTTCCGCGTCGGTGACAGCGCGTATGCGTTCTTCGGCAGTTACCTTCACTTTCACGGTGAAGGCTCCGCGGATATCCACTCTCCGTCTGCTGACCACCCGGCAGCTTACGTTCCCGGGTATCGCCCGGGCGGACACTACGGGAGCCGTCAGATCTCCGCCGAGGGAAAGGGTCTTGGATACGGTGGTCTTGTGCTCGATCAGATTGATCCTGCCGCTGTCGGCGCTTAGGTACAGGACCTTCAGCGTGACCTCTGTCTCGAGACTCAGCTTATCCCCGCAGATGCTCTGGGAGACCACGCAGGGGCAGGCCCTGCATTTCAGTATACGGAACACATCGGGGCAGTAATCCGGCAAAACCAGATCCTTCTCGGCGGTCTGCTCGAAGGAAGTATCGAGCGCGGTAACGGTCTGTAAAAGTGTTTCTCCCGAAACACGAAGCTGTGCAGCAGTCATATCAAGCAACCTCCCTAAACGGTATTTATTCTGCCTTGCTAAGACAGTATATTCTCTTGATGCCGGGATTATTCCCCGGAGAGAAGATATATTGTTTCAAAGCATAGAATTGCAAAACTTTCCTTGACAATCACCTCAAAAAGTAGTATTATAATATTGGTGTCTGCCGCAGGGGGATATGTGTCTTTCCCTGTCGGCTGCAAGACGTCAAATTGCCGTAAAGCAGGAAGGAAGTGATACAAGTGGACGACGGAAGTACCGGCAGAGGCTGCAAGCCGCGATCGTGCATCATCGGCGCTTGTGTCACCTATGCCGTGAGATAGTGCCTTCACGAACGTGACTCTGCATCCTCAACATTTCCCATTTTATGGGATCAAAGGAGGAAATGCATTGCTTTACGATACAATAAAAAGACTGCTGGAAAAGAAAAACTATAAGGTCATCAAAGAGATCTTTGAGAATATGAATGAGGCCGACATTGCCGACCTCTTCGGGCATTTCCACGATAACGACGAGATCGAAAAGCGGGAGTTTCCCGTGCTTTTCAGACTGCTTCCCAAGGATGCCGCCGCCGACGTTTTCGCCTATATGGAGCCCGATATGCAGGAGCTTCTCATCAACTCCTTTACCGATAAGGAGCTTGAAGAGGTCATCGACGATCTGTTCATCGACGATACCGTCGATATGATCGAAGAGATGCCTGCAAACGTGGTCTCACGAATTCTCAAGACCGCCGACAGCGAGACCCGCCGGCAGATAAATCAGATACTCAAATATCCAAAGGACTCGGCCGGGTCTATCATGACCACCGAGTATGTCTACCTGGACAAGTCCATGACCGTTCGGGAAGCGCTGGAAAAGATCCGGCACGTCGGTTTTGTCAAGGAAACGATATATACCCTCTACGTCACCGAGAACCGCAAGCTGATAGGCGTTCTGTCGGTGCTGGATATTCTTCTGAGCGACGATGACGACATCATCGGGGATATAATGGAGACCAACGTTATCACCGTTGATACCCTGCTGGATAAAGAGCTTGTGGCAAAACAGTTTGAGAAGTACGACTTCCTTGCCCTCCCCGTCGTTGACAAGGAGCAGCGCATCGTCGGTATCGTCACATTCGACGACGCTATGGACGTTATGCAGGAGGAGAACACCGAGGACTTCTCTCACATGGCAGGTATGCAGCCAATTGAGGACAGCTATTTCAAGACCTCGGTCTTCAAGCACGCCCGAAACCGTATCGCCTGGCTGCTGGTGCTGATGCTCTCCGCTACGTTGACGAGTTCCATAATCACCAGCTATGAAGCCGCCTTTGCAGCCGTACCGTTGCTGGTATCGTTTATACCGATGCTCACGGGCACCGGCGGTAACTGCGGAAGTCAGACTTCCACAATGATAATCCGCGGGATGTCACTCGGCGAGATACGATTGCGTGACTTCTTCAAGGTAGTATTCAAGGAATTCCGCATTGCACTGATAGTCAGCGTTATACTGGCGCTGGTAAACGGCATAAGGATATACGTCACCTACGCTTATTTCTCCAAGGGCGCTATTGACTCGCCTTTCCTGCTGGCTCTGACGGTCAGTCTGGCGATAATATCCACGGTCATTATGTCAAAGCTGATCGGCTGTATGCTCCCCATGCTGGCAAAGCGCCTGCACCTGGACCCCGCCCTTATGGCCGCACCTCTGATCTCCACCATCGTTGATGCTACCACCACGCTGGTATTCTTCAACATCGCAATGCAGATCTTCGACATTCACACGATATAGAAAAAACGGTATGTCTTCCCTTTTCGGGAGACATACCGTTTTCGGTTATTTCGGATGATTTACAGCTTGATCCTCTCGGCAATGTATGCCTTGACGTCTTCAAGCTTGATGCGCTCCTGGGACATAGTGTCACGCTCTCGGACAGTCACACAGCCGTCCTCAAGGGTGTCAAAGTCAACGGTCACGCAGAAAGGTGTGCCGATCTCGTCCTGGCGGCGGTAACGCTTGCCGATGGAACCTGCTTCGTCGTAGTCCACCATAAACTCCTTGCGGAGCTCGTCGTAAAGCTCGCCGGCCTTGTCGCTGAGTTTCTTGGACAGAGGCAGAACAGCGGCCTTGAAGGGCGCCAGCGCCGGGTGGAAACGCATAACCGTTCTAACGTCCGGCTTCTCGGGAGTGCCGAGGTCTTCCTCGTCGTAGGCTTCGGTCACAACGGTCAGGAACAGTCTTTCAACGCCGAGAGAGGGCTCGATAACATAGGGGATATATCTTTCATTGGTGTCGGGATCGAGATAATCCAGCTTCTTGCCGGAGGTGTTGATGTGCTGAGTAAGGTCGTAGTCGGTCCTGTCCGCTACGCCCCAAAGCTCGCCCCAGCCGAAGGGGAAGAGATACTCAAAGTCAGTGGTAGCCTTGGAGTAGAAGCAAAGCTCCTCGGGAGAATGGTCACGCAGGCGGAGATTCTCCTCCTTGATGCCCAGATTCAGCAGGAAGTTCTTGCAGTAACTTCTCCAGTAATCGAACCATTCAAGATCGGTGCCGGGCTTGCAGAAGAATTCAAGCTCCATCTGCTCGAACTCGCGCACGCGGAAGATGAAGTTTCCGGGAGTGATCTCGTTACGGAAGCTCTTGCCGACCTGCGCCACGCCGAAGGGTACCTTCTTGCGGGTGGTGCGCTGGATGTTGGCGAAGTTTACGAAGATGCCCTGTGCGGTCTCCGGACGGAGATAGAGTTCAGCCTTGGAATCCTCGGTGATGCCCTGGAAGGTCTTGAACATCAGATTGAACTGACGGATGTCGGTGAAGTTGTGTTTGCCGCAGTTGGGACAGGGAATGCTGTGTTCCTTTATATAGTCCATCATCTGCTCGTTGGTCCAGCCGGCAACATTGGTGCCGTCGAAGTCCTCGATAAGATTGTCAGCGCGGTGACGGGTCTTGCACTCACGGCAGTCCATAAGGGGATCGGAGAAACCGCCCAGATGTCCCGAAGCCACCCAGGTCTGGGGGTTCATAAGGATAGCGGAATCAAGGCCCACGTTATATTTGCTCTCGCGGACGAATTTCTGTCTCCAGGCGTCCTTGATATTGTTTTTCAGCTCAACGCCGAGGGGGCCGTAGTCCCAGGTGTTGGCAAGTCCGCCGTAGATCTCGCTTCCGGGGTAAACAAAGCCTCTGCCCTTGCAGAGCGCTACGATCTTTTCCATAGTCTTTTCGGTATTTTTCATCACACATTCTCCTTGTGTTACAAATTTATACTATTATATTGTATAGCAAAACCGAAGCTATGTCAAGTGTTAAATTGTTAACCTTAGATGTATGAGCTGAAATAAGGCCCGAAGAAGATCTTACGGTCCGCCCCGGGGATAACGCTTACAGCATTTACGATAAAATCGCTGATGCAGAAACTCTTGAATTTCAAAAATCAAAGCGCGGCTGTACTTTAACTCCACAAATACTTCCTTGCCAACCGTCAGAAAGTGTGGTATATTAAACATAACGAAAGCGCTTTTAAAAATAACAAGGAGTGATAAAAATGACCATCGGTGCAACAATAAAACAGCTCCGGCAGGAGCAGGACATCACGCAGGAACAGCTCGCGGAGGCTCTCGGGATAACCTCCCGGGCGGTGAGCCAATGGGAGAATGACAGAACTGCCCCCGACATCTCGCAGCTGCCCGCGCTGGCGAATTTCTTTGATGTGACGACGGATTATCTGCTTGGTGTGGATATCTACAAACGCAAGGAGGCTATCGACAGCATTTTGAAGTATGACACCGTGAATTTCGGAATGATCGGTGATATGGACGGTTCGATCCGACACCTCACTGAGAAGATAAGGGAATATCCCAATTCCCATGAGCTGATACAGGCACTTACAACTTCATTATACAGCAAGTATTTTCAGAGCAGTCCGGAGATAGAAGAAGCTGAGAAACGCAGGAAAGCAGAAGAGATACTCGCCCTTTGTGACAAAGGCCTTAAATATGCAGGAAAGAACATTTCGGCAATAGGCGGATTTTATCAGACAATGGTCTATCTGAATACCTATCTCGGTAATATCGAAAAAGCGCAGGAACTTGCAAGCTCAATGCCGGCAATTCCCTGTTCTGGTGAAATGCTCTACTCCCGAACTTTGAAGGGCAAAGACAAAACGGAGTCACATCAGTATCTGCTGCTTAATCTTATGTGGTATGCCTGTCACGAAATCAGGAGAATCAGCTGGGACGAAGACTATACCCTTGAAGAAAAGGCCTCGATGTATGAACTGGGAGAAAATCTGATACACCTGATAGCGGGTGACGATCCTGTTTTCTATAACGATACGCTTAACGAAATGTGTCAGCCTTTAATGTGGGTCTGCAAGGAGCTCGGTCAAACCGAAAAAGCATTGGATGTCCTTGAAAGGGGCATCGGATATGCAGAGGCCTTTGAAAACCGCCCGGATGTGGGCAAATACAGTCCCTGCTGGCTGAATCTTGCCACGGACGAGAAGCAATACACCACAAAGCATAACATGGCTTCATCTTATGAGGAATATATGGACGAGCTTGAACGCGGCGGATTTTTTGAAGCGTTCAAAGGCAACGAGAGATTTGAGAGGCTTGTGGAAAGACTTAAAGAAAAGATAAGCAAATAATATCAGCAGCAGTATCTTTGACGGGTACTGCTGCTGTTGCTTTGCAGGGGGACAATTCATCCGGGAGAAGGAAAAGCAAAAAACAGCACCGTGAGACGCTGCCTTTTGGATCAGTTATGGTATCATTGAAATGTATTTCTTTTTCTTCTTGGCGATCATCAGCGC
Organism: Ruminococcaceae bacterium FB2012; assembly: GCA_900104495.1. Taxonomy (GTDB): domain Bacteria; phylum Bacillota; class Clostridia; order Oscillospirales; family Ruminococcaceae; genus FB2012. The sequence goes on from FMXS01000012.1 coordinate 108,682, forward strand.
ACCTGCTGCCGCAAATGCAGCCATTCCGAGACATGCCGCAGATCCCGTGTTGGGATTGCCGCTCTTGTCGGAGGGCTTGTTTTCGGTTTTGGAGTCCGTACCGATATTTCCCTCGGATGCGGGCTTTACTCCCTCCTCCGAGTCGCCGGCCTTGAAAAGGTTGACGACAGACTTTAACTTGATCCATTCCGAACTACAGTTTTCAGTGTAGCTTACAAGTCTCACATGGAATGTTCCGACCGTATTGGAAAGGATCATATTGTCCTGTCTTATCCATGCGCCCTTTTCGGCACCGTCGCCGCCGACCGTGAGCTGTTCCTTTATCTCCCAGAAAAAATCTCCGGGCTCAAATTCACTGAGTTTGTATTCAAAAACGGTATGCCCGCGCATATTGACGAATGTTACGTCGATCAGATCATTGAGATCTGTTGGCGTTAAAACGCAAAAACGGTTCTCTTTGTATATACAGTCTAAGTGCACATAATCTTCATAGGCTGCCTTTAAGTATTCATCATTTTCAGCAATGGTTCTGCTCCTTATTTCAGATATTCACGGTAAAATGCTTCGATCTTGTCAAACGGGATTGCGTCTTTTCCGCCGCCGTCATACAGGTCTGTATGCACCAGATCGGGAATTATCATAAGTTCCTTGTTGTCGGCGTATTTGCTGTCCTTCGTCATAGCGGCGTAAGCGTCCTTACTGAAATAGCAGGAGTGAGCTTTTTTGCCGTGGATAATCAGAACGGCACTTCTGATCTCGTTTGAATAAGTATTGATAGGCTGATTCATAAACGACATACATCCGATGACATTCCAGCCGCCGTTGGAGTTGAGCGAACGGGAGTGATACGCTCTGCCTTTGTAGTATTCGCTGTAATCCTTCACGAAGAACGGCATATCTTCGGGAACGGGCAGAGGCAGACAGCCGCCGCCGAGAACATACTCCCCGCTCTGATAGTCCTTGATACGCTGAGCATTGAGAGCCGCTTTCTTCTCGTAACGTTTTTCCTCGCTGTCCTCGGAATCGAAATAGCCGTTGGCATTGACACGAGCCATATCGTACATTGTGACAGCGACAGTTGCCTTGATACGGGTATCGAGAGCCGCTGTATTGATCGCCATTCCGCCCCAACCGCAGATACCGCATATTCCGATGCGGTCTGCGTCAACATTATCCTGCACCGACAGGAAATCAACAGCCGCCTGAAAGTCCTCGGTGTTGATGTCGGGAGAAGCCATATAGCGAGGCTGACCGCCGCTTTCACCTGTAAATGAAGGATCAAATGCGATAGTCAGGTAACCGCGCTCCGCAAGTGTCTGAGCATACAGACCGCTGCACTGTTCCTTGACTGCGCCGAACGGTCCGCTGACAGCAATCGCGGGAAGCTTGCTCTTTGCGTTCTTCGGAGTATACATATCGGCTGCAAGGGTGATACCGTAGCGGTTATGAAATGTCACTTTTTTGTGATCTGCCTTGTCGGACTGCGGAAAGGTCTTGTCCCATTCCTGTGTTAAAGTCAGTATTTCGTTTTTCATAATGATACCTCCGTTTTAATATGATAGGGTTACGGTGATATTTCCCTCACCGAACAGCTTTGCCAGTTCTTCGCCTGTGATTTTGTCGATAGACCCAAGTTTTGTATAACTCCACGAATTTGAGTTATAGAAGATCGTTATCTGATTTCCTTGATAGAGCATAATATCGCCTGCTTCGGTCACAGTGCTTTCATCTGTTTGGGTGAGCGACCACGGCAGCTTGCCGACCTTTTCAAAACCGCCGTATTCATTCAGCTTAACGGTCACAGGCTCTGCTTTCAGCTTTTCTGCAAGCTCCTTTGCAGCGGTGCTGTCGGCAAGTGTTGCGGTAAGCTCCGTACCGTTGATGTATATTTTCAGCTTGGTGTTCGTTGCTTCGGAAATAGATTTATCTGCTGCGCTTGTCTCTTCAGCCGATTTTGTAGTCTGCTTCTGCTGCACAGTTTCGGTCTGCTTTAATGAAGTATTGCTTACTGTATTTCCGCAGGCTGAATACAGCACTGCACAGCTGCATAACACAATGAGCGATACCAGCTTTTTCATGATGCACCTCCTATGATCTATCAAGTGTGTGGGTGAAATAATCAAGGCAGTCGATACGGGCATTATACTTATGAATGCTGTCCAAAAGCGAAAGCCGATGCTTTTTCAGAAACCTGTTCAGCTCGGTGTATCTGTTCTGTTCAATCAGTGTGATACACTCGGCTATCTCTGTTTCGTTCAATCCTGCATCACTTAAATTACGCCGTATCTTGAAAAAATCCTGCTCTGTCATATCCTTCACCTCCCTGTGATCTCATTCTACCATAGAAACTCAGAAATAGCAAATACTTTATAAGCAAACCAAGATATGCTTGACAGGCATATCATAAAATGATATAATATAGCCATACAGATAAGGAGGCATGGCTATGGAGATTCGTGTATTACGCTATTTTCTCACCATTGCAAGAGAGGGCAGCATCACATCGGCTGCGGAACAACTGCATATCACACAGCCTACGCTGTCACGGCAGATCAAGGACTTGGAGGACGAGCTGGGGCAGAAGCTGTTTCACCGAAGCAGCCACAGCATGAAGCTCACACAGGAGGGTTTTATTTTCCGTCAGAGAGCCGAGGAGATCGTTGCAATGGTGGACAAGACCTCGGCGGAGTTTTTGTCAATGGACAAGCCGCTTGCAGGAGATATTTACATCGGCGGCGGTGAAACGCTTGCCGTCAGCCTGATCGCCGACCTGATAGCAGAACTTCGATCGGAATATCACGATATTCGTTATCATTTGTTCAGCGGCAACGAAGCAGATGTTACCGAACGCCTTGACAGAGGACTGCTTGACTTCGGTATTCTCGTTCAGCCTGCCGACCTGACTAAGTATGACTGTATCCACCTGCCTGCGGAGGATATATGGGGAGTTGTTATGCGAAAAGACGCTCCTCTTGCCCAAAAGAAGCAGATCACAAGAGCTGATCTGCTTGATCTGCCGCTTATCATGTCCCGTCAGGTCTTAGTCACGAAAAGCAAGGGCAATGATTTCATAGACTGGTTCGGGGAGGACTTCGACAAGCTGAATATCGTTACCACATTCAATCTGATGTATAACGCAGCTCTTATGGTCAAGTCGGGTGTCGGCTACGCTGTCAGCATAGACGGAATCGTGAACACCGACAGCGAAAGCGAACTGTGCTTTCGGCCGCTTACCCCGAAAATGACATCAGGGCTTGACCTGATATGGAAGAAGTATCAGGCTTTCTCTCCTGCGGCGGAGATGTTTCTGGAAAGATTGCAGGAAAGGTTCATAGGTTAACATGGATAAATCAATTGAAAAAAGTCCCCTATACACCCCAAGGATTCGGGATGTATAAGGGACAGTGAAAAAGCTCAAAGCAAAGTAAAGCCCTGCCGTCACACAAAAACAGCCGCCCTCTGCAATCTTGCAAAAAATGAAAAGCTCACAACAAAGTTCCGCCCCGAGCCAAACAAAATCATAACCACCACTAAAGTGGTGGTTTGCTCTGCCCCTAAAAGGGGCTGGTACTGGCTTGACCCCTCAAGGGGTGCCGAAAGTTTAGCACCGCATTACATTCACGGGCAGCCGCTAAAGCGGCTGTTCTTTTTTGCCTACATGGTCTTACTACCCGTAAACGGGTCCATAAATTCCTTCAAGCTCATTTGATCCTGCATATAATCTTCCTCGGTTTGATTCCTTATGTATTCACGTATTGCTTTTTCATTCCGTCCTACTGTGTCAACATAATATCCTCTGCACCAAAAATGCCGGCTCCCATATTTGTATTTCAAATTTGCGTGCCTGTCAAAT
>FMXS01000031.1 GCA_900104495.1 Ruminococcaceae bacterium FB2012
CGCAAATTTGAAATACAAATATGGGAGCCGGCATTTTTGGTGCAGAGGATATTATGTTGACACAGTAGGACGGAATGAAAAAGCAATACGTGAATACATAAGGAATCAAACCGAGGAAGATTATATGCAGGATCAAATGAGCTTGAAGGAATTTATGGACCCGTTTACGGGTAGTAAGACCATGTAGGCAAAAAAGAACAGCCGCTTTAGCGGCTGCCCGTGAATGTAATGCGGTGCTAAACTTTCGGCACCCCTTGAGGGGTCAAGCCAGTACCAGCCCCTTTTAGGGGCAGAGCAAACCACCACTTTAGTGGTGGTTATGATTGAGACCCGCCAAACCCCTGTTTTACGGCACCTTCCGTGAATATATACGCAATTTGTAAAGCTTTGTGAACAATTCATCAAAAAAATTCGCACAGCACTATTGAAATTGTGAAAGATATATGATATAATATAAGGTGAGAAATGGTCGGAGGAGGGTGAGATGTGGATTCGCTGAAGTTTTTGCTGTATACACTGGCGCGTATCGGCCTGCTTATCGCAGTGACCGCTTTCGCAGTGTTCGTTGGAGATGTGGCTTATCCCGCTTTGGTCTCGCTCCTGCCCGAGGGCAGCACAAGAGATACGATGATGAATGAAACACTAAGGTCAGTGGTGGCCTTCGTTATCATACTGTCGTTCCTTCTGCCGCTGTTCTTCGATGACGGCAAAAAACACGCCGCCTATGAGATCTGGAGCAGCGTCAATATCACGCTGACGCTGATCTTTATGGTCATGGTGTGCTTCGTGCCTTCGATCTTCCGTGATTCGTTTGAGCCGGACGGGAAAGCCAATGCATTCTTTGCTTTCGCTTATTTTCCCCATTTGTGGCTCCAGAAGACGCTCGGACTCGATTTCGTCGTCAGCGTTCTTATCGGACTCGTGCTTATCGCCGGGATATCTTATGCCGCTTACCTGTTCTCTTTTAAAAGGTATGCTAAGCTGCATCCGGTCATCCTCGGCGGACCGAAGAGAGGAGAACCGCCGGCTGTTGAAGAGGAGGATGAAAATACAGGGGATGTTGATCTGTTAGATGGATGAAAAACGCTTAACTGGGAGATAAAATGGACGCATAAGCCCCGTTTTGTGCGGTTTTGTTGAAATCTAATAAAAATTTGAAGGATATTTTGGCAGGTTAGTATTTAAAAAATTTAATTTTTTCCTTGATTATTATAACGATTAATGTTATAATTAAAAAAATAGACTTGCACCGTCTGTAAAGGCGTGCGTGACTTGATCCATAACGGGCCTGAGATCCTCGGGCGTGCTTTTTGTGCGTTAACGGGGAAAAAAGGATGATTATGGAAAAGGCAGCGCGGGCAGACGCCGGCGGTATGAGTCAAATGCGTTTTGGGCTAACGCTGAAACGTGGATACAGTGGAGGTGTAACCAGAAAAATGAAAAATTTTACCTATGTTGCCAAGGACTCAAGCGGAAAAAACGTTAAAGGCACCATGGAAGCAGAGGACGCACAGGACCTGTTGGGAAAAGTGCATGACCAGGGCTTGTATCTTATCAGTTACAATGAGGCTCTCGGAGGCAAAAGAAAGAACTCCTACAGATTCTCGACCAAAAAACTCGCGTTCTCCTGCCGTCAGCTCGCAGCGATGATGACTTCGGGTCTGACGATCGTAAGAGCGCTCGATATCCTTTATAAGGAAGAAGAGCACAAGGGAGCCAAAGAAGCATGGCTCGGCGTTTATGAGGACGTAAATAAAGGCTCGACCTTTACCGAAGCCCTCAGAACAAGACTCGGTACGTTCCCCGACTTCTTCATTTCAATGGTGGACGCGGGTGAGACTTCCGGTACGCTGGACCTTACAATGCAGAGACTCTCGGATTACTACGCAAACTCAAACAAGCTGAACAACAAGGTAAAGAGCGCAAGTATATATCCTATCATACTCGGTGTGCTCTGTATCGCAATGGTAATCGGTATGTTCACCTTCATCCTGCCGCAGTTCGCCGGAATGATGGAGGAAGACAAGATGAACGGCCTTTCAAAGGCGCTGTTCGCATTCAGTGACTTCTTGAAGGAAAGATGGTATATCCTGCTGATAGCGCTGTTCGTTATCGTCTTCGGTATCATCTACGGTCTGAAGGTAGAGTCCATAAGGCTCTGGTTCGATAAGGTCAAGATCAAAATGCCCGCGGTCGGGCCGCTGATGGTCAAGATCTACGAGGGCCGTTTCGCAAGAACCCTTTCGTCGCTTTATTCAAGCGGTATCCCTATGGTAGAATGCCTTGAGCGTTCTTCAAAAATACTTAACAACACATACGTTGACAAGTGCTTTATACAGGTAGTCGATGAGGTAAAGCAGGGCGCTCCGCTCTCGCAGTCCCTCGTCAAGACCGAGATCTTCGAGGGAATGTTCTGCTCGATCATCTACGTCGGTGAGGAATCCGGTGCTCTCGATGAGATCCTTGAGAAGACCGCCGACTATTACGAGGAAGAAGCAGACTCCGCCGTTGAAAGACTTGTCGGCTTGATGGAACCTCTGATGATCATCATCATGGGCGTTGCCATCGGTCTGTGTCTCGCAGGTATTTTCCCACTGCTCTACGGCAGCTTCGAGGGTATCGAGAATTCGTAATAAAAAACATAATTATCTTGAATGGAGTGAAGAATAAATGCTGTCATTTGATATTTCAGACAGACAAGTACACATCGTCAAAGGCGAGAACTCGGGCGGCAAGATCAAGATAGAGAAATCTCTTACGGTCGAAGTCCCCGACGAAATGATCATGAACGGAGAGGTCATCAACCTTTCCGGCCTCGCGGACCTGCTGGTAACTAACCTCAAGGCCGAGCTGATGATGGACAGGGAAGCGATCGTTACCTTCTCGTCCAGCAACATCGTGTTCAAGGAACTTGTAGTTCCTAAGGCTAAGGGCAATGAGTTCCTCCAGATGGTCCAGAACCATATGTCTCAGGAAATGGGTATCTCGGATGAGTATTCCATCTCCTACACCGTAGTAGGTGAGGCGGGAGAGGATAATCCCGGAGCCGTTAAGGTACTGGCTACCGCCTGCCCCAGCGCTATCGTTGAAGGCTTCAGAAAGCTGTTCAATATCATGTCCATCAGCCTGAAGTCGGTAAACATCACCTGCAACTCGATCTCCAGAATCGTGCTCACCGATAAGAGCAACATCGATAAGATGCCTCTCCTCGTTTGCCAGCTGGATGATAACTTCATCGGCCTTACCCTCTTCGAGAACGGCCAGATGGCTTTCGCAAGATATGTCCCCATCGATCCTTCGGATTACGATACCGAGGATTACATTACCGAGGCTCTGAACGAGAACATCTACAGAATGGAGCAGTTCAATAAGGCCAGGGGCGGCCCGGGTCTTGACCACGTTATCCTCTACGGTAAGATCGATGACTATATCAAGCTCGTTGACTCCCTCGACGGCATGGAGATAAAGGCCTCCATCCTCGGAGTTCCTACGCAGATCACCGGTTATGAGAACTTTGAGTTCACCGTTTTCGCAAATGCTATCGGTTCTCTGTATAAGAGAAATAAGCAGACCGAGCGTATCAACCTCCTTGAGATCGATACCGCGACAGGTAAGACCAGTGAGGGCGCTACCGGACTTCTGATAACAGCCGGTATCGTGGTTGCAGCTTCCGTAGTTGCAATAGGCGCTATCACCTTCGTCATCGGAATGAGAGAGAGCAGCGTCCGCAAGGATATCGACGAGACCAACGCTCAGATAGCTGAGTGCGACAAGGTGATCGAGGCTAACAGGATCCTCCATAACGGACTGGATCAGATCAATAAGTATAAGGAGATCGTTGAGAACGCCAAGCAGAAGCTCGACGCCCTCCCGGTGCTCAAGAAGAAGACCTTCGAGGAGATCGACGACGCTACCAAGAACACCAAGGAAAAGAAGAAGGAAGCAAACTATAAGGGCTTCAGCTATGAGCAGGCTTCCGGTCTTATCACTATCTCGAACGTTAAGGTGTCCGATCAGCACGACGCTCCTGAGTTCGTAAGAGATATTAAGAGACTTAATTATTTCAACGATGTAACATTCTCCGGATATGACGGAACCGGCGAAGAAGACGATCCTGTTATCATCAGAGATCTGCAGCTTTATCTTAAGAGTGAGGAGGCGGAAAAGAAATGAAACTGAACTACCGTGATAAAGTAATTCTTATAACCCTCCTTGTAATTCTTGTCTGGGTAATCGGTGTAATGTTCTTTATCAAGCCTAAGTTTGAAGAGCTTGATACCGCAAATAAGGAATTTGACGCGCAGGTGCTCCTGCTGAATCAGAAGAAGGAAGAGATCGCGGCCGATGAAGGCCTCGAGGACAGAGTTAAACAGGCCTATAAGGACGTCACCAATATCGCCAACAACTTCTACAAGAAGATGACGACTGATGAGGTCAGCACAAAGATCGATGACCTGCTTGATGAAGTTAAGATCACCAACGACAGTCTGAGCATCTCCCAGTACAGCTCCGCTACACTGGCATTCATCAACGGCACTCCCGTTGAGGCTCAGACCGATATCGACAGGATCGCTAAGACCGAGCTCGATACCGCTCCCGAAGGCATTACCGAAGAGGTAACACAAGAGGAAGCTGTAAAGGGCCCCGTTACCGTTCCGGCTTATACAGTAGAATTCGGCTTCAGCTGCAAGCTGGATGACCTCAAGACCTTCCTTGAGAACCTCCGCACCAATAAGGAGAAGAGCCTTGTCGTTACCGAGTGCACGATCTCTGATATAAATGAAGAGACTATCACCGGTGAGATGACTCTCTGCCTCATGATGATGCCGAGAATGGAAGATCCTCTCAAGAAGAACTCTCAGGTAAATAACGACCAGGCAGCAGCCTCCGCCGAGAGCACTGCTGAGTCAGCGGCTTCTTAAAAAAACTTATAGCTTTTCGGTAGGTAGAGGGCAATAATGCCCCCTACCGAAAAGTGTTATAATGAAAAAGTCGGCAAATACACCTTTTTCCCAAGCAATTTTATAAGTAAGTGAACAGGAAGAATTATGAAACAGATTACTTTGACAGAAAGGTGGTAAAAATGATGAAAGGGATCAGAAGAAACCAGAAAGGAACTGTTCTTCTGACGGTGCTGTGCTTTACTACGATGTGTATGGTGATCGCGGCAATTGCTCTGAGGATCTCAAACAGAGCAAATGCGCAGTCCACGGAAAACGTGATGAAATCACAGGCGCAGATAACAGCAGAGCACTATCTGGAGAAGTACCTTTCGACTTTCCCGACGGTGACCGGTTCAGACGGCGAAGTCAGATATAACTATGACAGTTTGAGAACCATTGCCGGCGCTAACGAGGAAAATCCTGCTACCATTACCATTTCGGTAAAGCAGGCCAGCAACCTCAGCGAAGTTAATGTCAGCAACGCAAATCTGGCAACTACAGCTGCTTACGGCGGCAACTGTACTATCTATGTCTATAAGACAGGTTCCGGCGGGATCGTAGTTAAGTCCATGGGCGATTATGACGGCCAGACAGGACTTGCTTCCGCATATTTCTACGGCGAAGCTCCTTCCGCAAGCCTTAACAAGAACGCTATCGAGACCTGCGGCGCATACGGCGTAGGCGATACTGCGGAGGTATCAGGTGATATCCTTCTTTCGTATGTTGACCCCAATGTCACCATAAGGTTTAAGAACAACAACGGTGATTATCACAGCAATTATAAACTTAACGGCAATCTTTATAATAATGATGAGCCGGTAAGATTCAGAGATACTCTTCAGGGTAATGCGCCTACCATTACTGTAGAAGGATATATATACTTCTATCAGATGGATATTCAGACTACGGTCGGCAAGACCGATGCCAACGGTAAGCACGCTACCGATTCGGGCTATGACCTCAATCATCTTCTTAACAAGAACGGCTACATCAACTGCGATAAAAAAATCTTCCTGTCTTGTATAAAATCAGGAAATATTTTTGGCGGCGATAAAAAACCTATCGATTTCTACTGCAGAGGTATGGTTTTGGGCAAGATCCCCCAAACAGCATATGGCTCTTATAATGCCGCAGCAGTTGCCAAGTTCAAGCAGGATATAGAGACCATTTTCCAGAGCACTGATGAAAATGCAGCCGGCCCGACTATTTACGGAAATATCTATTGTTATAAGAGAGCGGGCGGAACTATTTCGGATGACGGCGATTTCATTGCAAATACAATGAATTCACAGACTATTCACGGTGATCTTGTTGTTGACGGCAACATCTATATAATGGGAGCTCCCCTGACAGTTACCGGAAACGTTTACTGCACCGGCACCGTAACAGGCGATATCAAGGATTCAGCAGGCAAGTATTTCAATAAAGCTGACGGCAGTACGCCTGACAGAGCTATCTCCAAGACCCTGCCTTCCGATGCAAGATCCATCCAGCCTCTGATGAACTATTCTCCCGGACTTTATGTTTACGGCACAAACGAGAATCCTACTATTTACAGCCCGCAGAACTATAAGGAACAGAATCCTTACAAGATGTATCAGCAGAATGATGTGAAATCCAAGTTCTTCAAGGATAAATACCTCGCAGCCCTGGAGAATACTCTTGCTACATCCGGTGTTGCTACCGGCTATGTTGATGACAGTAAGGATAATATCGTCGGCAAGGAGATACACATCAAGAAGAGCTGCCGTCTGAATCCCGTTCAGATCGGCGTGGGCATCGGCGGCGCCAACGACGGTGCTAAGTTCATTGTTGATGTTGTAGATCAGGATATCTGGATCCTGCTTCCCGCAACACCCGGCGCAACTCCTGCAGCAAACAGCGCAAACCTTATGAGAGCAAGATTCATGGTAAACAACCCGGGTGACGGACATCACTGCTATTTCGTATTCTATAATTACGACAGCAGCGCTTATTCGTTAGCCGGCTTCGACAACGAGGATGATTACTATAAGAGCGCAGACGGTAAGGACGATGCCGCGATCTACTATGAGAGACAGGCCGGCGACTTCCCTGCGGAAACTATCTTCCAGATCGCTCCCAACACCGGCGGAAAGTGCAGTATCTTCACCAGCGATTTCGCTGGTTGGGACAGCCAGAATCCGACCAATGCGGATGCCGAGACAAATATAGTATTCCTCGTTCCCGATGACTTCACTCTTGAACTCGGCGACGGCGGTTTCATAACAAAGATGCAGGCAGTCGTTTACGGACCTCTTGCGACCTTCAATCCCCGTATCAATACCGGCAATAAGGTTTACGGACAGGTAAAGGTAAACTACTATAACACCGACGGCGCGTCTCAGGACCCAGAGAGTATGCGCTTCAACGACCTTTCCAAAGACTCGATCCTCCATTCGTTCCTGACACAGGGCGCAGCGGGAGGCGGTATACTCAATCTGCAGTATTACATCAGACATAAGTAAAAGAGGAGGGAGATCATTATGAAAAAGAATAAAAAGCTCTCCTCCGGTATGACCCTTGTTGAGGTCCTTGTCTCGATGACGATATTTGCTGTAATGGCAGCCGCTATCTTCACGGTCATCGCTCACGCGAATTCCACGGCCAACCGTGCAAAAATGCGTGACGTCGAGCTTTCGACACAGACCAATATCATCGGCAGGATCGGTAAGGACAACAACGCGATAACACAGCTCAACCAGGTAAAGCCCAACGGCTATGCCGGTGAGTATAAGGTGGTTTTCAATGTTCCCGGTCAGACCGTTGACCCCGTTGACGGCGTTAAGGTCTATGAGACTGACGAAGGTGCTTTTGACAGCCAGTTCGATTTCAAACTCAAGACCGTTACTCAAACATCTTCGTTTACCGGACTTACCCTTTCAAGCTCACAGCTCAATACGGGTGAGTACCTGCTCAAGTTCAGAAACGAGACCTCGGAGAGCATCCTCGTTCAGATAGATCTGACTGACGGATATATCTTTGAGGGCAGCGATCAGCAGTATATCCATACAAGCAAGAGCTATATGAAGGTGCTGCCTCCCTATACCGTTGCGGATATCGGCTACTACGATCTCGACAACACCGGTCTTAACAACATCACTTTCCAGATCACCGGACTCGTTTCCAACAGCTATAAGAGTTTCACTGTCACCACTGCAAACTTCGTTACCGGAGTAAGGACCTGCGAGATCACCGCATCTTCCGGCGGCGCAGGTGATCCCAAGATAGAAGTCACAAGATTCTATCCCACAACTTGATAAGGAGGTAAAGAATTATGAAGAAAATTCAAAAAGGCTTTACTCTTGTTGAGTTGATCGTTGTTATGGCGATCATGGGCATTATAATGTCAGTTATCATGTCCATAATTACACCGACTTCCAGGATCGCTTCAAAGGTCGAGAGTATGAAAGATGAAGAAACTGCTGCGATCTCTGTCGGAAGAGCTATCAAGAGTGAGCTTGAATTTGCAACCAAGGTCTATGTTACGGGCTTGAACGACGGCGAAACGCTGTCGGGCATCCCCTCTGACCTCAAGTATGTTTACGTTATCAATAACTCTGAAGCCCGCCCGGGCTCCAGAAAGCAGGCTAAGGGCGTTATAACCCTCGGCACCTGGGACGGTTCTTCCGTCCAGAACGAAGCAATAGTTATGCAGGAGCCTATGTGGGGCGAGGACGAATACCAGATCGGTATTGACGAGTTCAACACTACTCCCGGCAACTATTACATCCAGATCTTTTTCCGCGGCTACAGAATGATAGTCGAGAACGATCATTATGCGATGGATCCCAGCAGCACCTATAAATACGGTGAGGCTATCAACTTTGTTAATATCAATAACAGAGATGAGATCAAGAAGGGCGGCAATACCGGCGCTGCAAACTTCACCTGCGAGATCAAGGGCGATACTATCATTCCCGAAGCCGGCAAGGCTTATAAGGATAAGATCTATATCTTCTTCAACCCTGCTATTGAGACTGCTCTGTCCATAGGCGGCGGTACGCTCTTTACTACCTCCGGTACGGCCGGCGGCGGAACAACTGCGGGCGGCGGCGGAACAACTGCAGGCGGCGGCGGAACCACCGCAGGCGGCGGCGGAACCACCGGAGGCGGCGGTACAACTACGGCAGCTTCCAAGGGCAAGGTTACGTTTATCAATTCCGACAGCACCACCACAGTGCTTGATCTGGATTCCAACGGCCTGCTGCCTTACCTTCCCACCGACAGCAAGGATCCTTCAATGACTGTCACCAACGAATATGAGTGGACTTGGGTGGGCTGGTTCTCAACATCCGATCCCGTGGACCTTACAAAGAACTATACTGCTTCTTCCGTCTTCCCCGGAAATACCACGCTTTATGCGGTATATAAGAAGACCGACAAGCACGAGGTCAAGTTCCTTGACTTCGAGGGCAATGTTATAGAGACTCAGTATGTTCTCGACGGCGAGCCCGCGGCTATGCCTGCCAACAATCCTACTCCTACCGATTCCGCTAAGGTTTTCGACAAGTGGGTGGATTCCAACGGCAACACCATCGGCAAGCCTGTAACAACTAATCTGACTTATAACCCCACAGAAACAGCTGCAAAGGGCATCATGTATATCCACTTCCTTTCCGACTACAACAACGGCAGACTGGTCGTTCAGCAGTCCGGCACTGAGTTTACCATCGACGGTGCCGAGTACAAGGATTATAAGGAAGTTGCCGGACTCACCAAGAAGGTCGGTGATACCGTTACCGTTAAGGCTAAGAACAGTACAGCCGATGTCTGCATCTATTACGATGGCAATACATGGGACGAAATGGCGCACTTTACACTGAATTCCACGAACGCTGAAAGACACGTTTATTACTATCTTGACAACACCGGTAGCCTGGGGATGGCCTCTGACAGTGTGCCTGACCAGTATCAGACAGTTGTAAACTTCTACATCAAGCCCGGCGACGAACCCTCAAACGGATCCGTGACCATTACCAATTACGATGACGGCCACTATGCGAAGATCCAGAGAAATGAGCTTAACGGTACCATTTATATGTCACAGGCTCCCATTGAACTGAAAATATCCAACGGGCAGTCGATAGTCGCAAGCACGAATATCAAGATCAAGACCAATACAACTGCTACCTATCTGATAAGTAATAACGGCGTTGAAACTTCGGTTTATCTTTACAGAGATCTTGACGGTTCCTATAAGATATCGAATCAGCCGTGGACCACATTCTCGAAGCTTACTGTCAAGTTCCTTGAGAATATTGAAGGCAATAAGATCGGACTGAGCGACGGTAATTTCTACATCAACGATCAGATGTGCTACGGCCACAGCGGAAATAACACATCGTTCTTCACTGAGACCTACGGAGCTTCCAAGCCTATTGAGTTCAAGTATCTCCAGGATTCCACTCTCTACATCGACGGTAACCAGTACACGCTTGGCAACGACGGCGGCAAGTATGAAGTGACTTACTACAACGGAAACTTCTACAATGACCACTCCAAGGCTGTTGAACAGTACAAGAAGGATCATCCAGGACAAGATGTTCCTCAGCTCAAGATCACTTCGTGTAATATTTACCAAGGACCTTGGGGCAGTGAAGGTCAGGTATGCATCAAGTTCAAGAATGACTCGTCTGCAACGCTTTCTAATGCTCAGATCAATCTGAAGATGAGTGCAGATATTGACTCCACGGGAAATAAGTGGGGCAATGCTTATGATAACGGCATATTTGACGCGCCTACTATCTCCGGCGATACACTGATATTCAAGTCGATCAAGGATATTGCTCCGGGTGCTGAATATGAGATCTATATCCAGTTCAAGACCAAGGACGGATTCACCATTGTTTCCTGCGAGTAATAATTGACTATGCAGATTTTCACAGGCGGCTCGCAAGAGCCGCTTGCTGAAAAAGCCCCCCCGGGCGGAAACTCCCGGGAGGACTTTTTGAGCAAAAACGTGAGAAGACAGTCAAAATTATAGTAAAAAATAACCGCTCGCAGGAGCGGTCATCATTTTGCGGAACGTCAGAAGATCCGCAGGAGCATCTCTTCGATCATCTCTTCTGTATCGTTGAGACCCGTGAAGTTTAAGTACCATTCGCCGATAACATCGCCGTAAAGGGCTCCCACCGCAACTCCTAAAGAGAGCCAGGGGCCGAAGGCAAAGGCGGATTTGGATGTGTAGTGCTTGATGATGATCCCCGCTATGGAGCCGGTCACAAGAGCTACCGCAAGTGCAACAAGCACACCTTGGATGCCGAGGAAAAGTCCGCAGGCAGCCATAAGATAAACGTCCCCGCGGCCCATAGCCCTGCCCTTTGAGAGAAGCTCGATCAGCAGGAGAGGCACGCTGACTATGAAGGCTCCCACGATGTGAGAGTAGATCGGGATGTCGTATTCCTCGTGATTGAGGATGATGTAGATCACCGCGATCACTGCGATGAAGATGCAGACGTAGGTGGAGATCAGCTGAGTGTCCCAGTCCATGAAGAAAACTACGATCAGCGCCGAGAAGATAACAGCGGTGAGCAGGAAGTTCACGGGATGCATCAAAACATTGGTCTTGTAAGCCACAAAGATCCACACCAGAGCATTCAGCGCCTCCACAACGGTGTAGCGGGGAGAGATCTTAGCTCCGCAGGCACGGCATTTGCCTTTCAGCAGGCACCAGCTCACAATGGGGATAAGATCGCGCCGCTTGATCTCAGTGCCGCAGCTCATGCAGTGAGAGTTCCGCTTGATAAGTGATTCCTCCTTCGGCAGCCGGTAGATGCAGACGTTAAGGAAGCTCCCCACCGTCGCTCCGAAAAGGAATACGAACAGATAAATGATTCCGTAGTAAATGTAGTATTGTGTACCCAAGACATTTACCTCCCATGTTTTTGATTTGATTATATTTTAACACATCTTGTAAGCAAATACAAGTAAAAATTTTTAATAATGAGAATAATTATCTCTGACCGTCCGCGGCGGCGGAGAAATAAAATATTTTTTCTGCGGAGAATGGAGAAGAAAGATGAGAAACGTACCAATAGGACAATATCTCGTAGAAAAAGGCTACCTTACTCAGGAGCAGCTGGATGCCGCTCTCGCCAAAAAGGCCGAGACCAAAAGCACTCTGAAAATGGGTGACTTCCTTATCAGTCAGGGCGTCATCAGCGATGTAAATTTCGCTAAGGCATTGGCGGAAAAGAATTTCATGGACTTCATCGATCTCGATAACGAGGAGCTTAATGCCGAGATCGTCAGAAAGATCCCCGAGGCAACTGCGAGAAAATATGTCGTTATCGCCCTCAAAATGAAGGGAACAAGACTTCAGGTCGCTACCAGCGAGCCCTTCGACTTCTATATGTTTGAGGACCTCCGTGCCGCTTCGGGATGCGACGTAGTCGCTGTAATGGCCACAAAGGCCGCTATCAACAGAGCAATAGGAAGAATGTACTCCGAGGGCCAGACCGATGCTATCGCTGAGGAGGCTACCAAGGAGAAAGAGGACGAGGCAAGCCTTGAGGAACTCAAGGATATGTCTGAGGAGCGTATCGAAAACGCGCCTATCGTTAAGCTGGCTACCGCTATCGTCGAGAACAGCCACCGTCAGCACGCAACGGATATCCACATCGAGCCCTTCAAGGATATTACCAAGATCCGTATCCGTATCAACTCTGACCTGGTAGAGCTGATGACTCTGTCTCCGGCGCTTCACGTTTCATTGGTAACACGTTTCAAGATCCTCTCGGGCATGAATATCGCCGAGAAGCGTATCCCCCAGGACGGCCGTATGTCTCAGGTAGTTGACGGCACTACTATCGACCTCCGTGTATCCAATCTTCCTATGGTATACGGCGAAAAGGTCGTTCTCCGTATCCTCGCCGGCGATGAGTCGGTAAGAAGGATCCAGGATCTGGGTATGACCGACTATAACTATAAGAGATTCGTTTCCTGTCTTAAAGTACCTCAGGGAGTTGTACTGGTAACAGGACCTACCGGTTCCGGTAAGTCTACCACCCTGTACGCCGCCCTCGGTGAGATCGCTAAGCCTAACCTTAACGTTATCACCGTTGAAGACCCTGTCGAAAAGAAGATCGCCAATATCAATCAGTGCCAGATCAACGAGAAGGCCGGCATGACCTTCGGCGCCGCACTGAGATCCATTCTCCGTCAGGACCCTGACATCATCATGATAGGTGAGATGCGTGATACCGAGACCGCCGAGATCGGTATCAGAGCCGCTATCACCGGACACCTTGTGCTGTCCACACTTCATACCAACGACGCCGCTTCCACGGTAACGCGACTTGTTGATATGGGCGTTGACGCCTATATGGTGGCTACCTCTCTTATCGGCGTCGTGGCTCAGAGACTTACTAAGGTCCTTTGCCCCGAGTGCAAAGAAGCTACAATGTCCACAGCCGAGGATAATGAGCTGCTGGAGATAGATAAGAACGTTCCCATCCCGATCTTCCAGGCTCATAAGGGCGGCTGTCCGAGATGCATGAAGACCGGCTATAAGGGCCGTACCGCTATCCACGAGATCCTGCTGGCAACTCCTACTATGAAGGAGATCATCGCCGCCGGCGCCAAGAGCGAGCAGATCCAGGAGCTGGCAAGAAAAGAAGGCTGCCTGCTGCTGAGAGATAACGTTTCCAAGCTGGTGCAGAGCGGCGTTACGGATATGGGCGAGCTCATCCGTGTAACTTACGCGGTATAATTTTCTGAAACGGTATCGCCGGGCAAGCTTCCGCGCGAATACATATATTTAAAAAATGGAGGTAAATATCTTATGTCAGTAGATATTAACAAAATTCTTGACGAGTCCAGAGCCCTCGGATGCTCTGACTTGCACTTCACAGTAGGTATTCCCCCTATCGTTCGTCAGGGCGGTAACCTGAGAAAGCTTTCCAGCTACCCGGATATGACCGAGATCGATATCCTGCATATCTGCGAGGATATGTGTACCGATAAGCAGCGTCAGTCCATCAAGGATCATATTGATACCGACTTTACATTCGTTTCTACCAGAGGCTTCCGTCACCGTGTTAACGTGTACAGACAGAGAGGCAACACCGCTATCGCTATCCGACTTCTGAGAAACGATATCCCGACCCTTACAGACCTTAACCTGCCCCCCGTTCTGGCGGAGTTCGCTATGCGTCCCCGTGGACTGGTGCTCGTTACAGGACCTACCGGTTCCGGTAAGTCCACAACGCTGGCCGCTATGATCGACCACGTTAACCTGCATAAGTCCGCTCACATAATCACTATCGAGGATCCTATCGAGTATATGCACGCTCATAAGAGATGTATGGTAAACCAGAGAGAGATCGGACCCGATGTTCCCAGCTTCTCAATGGCTCTCCGTGCTGCCCTCCGTGAGGACCCGGATATCATACTCGTCGGAGAAATGCGTGACTTCGAGACTATCGAAGCTGCCGTTACCGCCGCTGAAACCGGTCACCTTGTAATGAGCACACTTCATACCACCGATGCTCCTTCCACCATCGACCGTATCATCGACGTATTCCCCGCTCACCAGCAGCATCAGATCAGAACTCAGCTCGCTGCCGTTCTGGTAGGTATCTGCACACAGACTCTCTGCCGTACAATGGACGGCACCAGCCGTGTGGCCTGCTGCGAGATCCTCAACGCTACCGATAACATCAAGGCTATGATCCGTGACGATAAGGTACACCTTATCAACTCGGCTATGCAGACCGGTAAGAACGTGGGAATGCAGACCCTCGACCAGGAGCTTGCAAAGCTCGTCAAGGAGAAGAAGATCTCCAAGGAAGTCGCTGTCGAGAAGTGCCTCAACATCGGCGAGCTCAACAGATTCATCGCTTCCGCTCACTAATTGCAAATACGGACCGCTCGGCTTCGGCCGGGCGGCCTTTTTATACCGCAAAAATAACGGGACGGCTCCTTTGCTTGGGAGTCATCCCGTTTTTCGGTCTATTATCTGATACCGGTCATTCCTTGATCCTTATCACATCGTTCAGCACATACCCGAAGGTGGGGGCGGAGGAGTTTTCGTTCTCGATGTAGCCGCCGCTGATGTCAATGGTCTTTGAGGGATCGTTGGGGTCGGTGCCGGTGTATGGGCCCTTAAAGACATCGTTCCCGCCTTCCTTGAACTCGCTTATCAGCTTGTCGATAAGCTCCTCGCTGCCGTCGGCCGCGATTATCTTGTTGAGGTTCATCATTTCCAGCCAGCCGTAATCGAAGCCCGCGCCGATGTCTCTGCCGTGAACGTGCCCCTTGACGTGATCTTCGATCTCCTTGTCCTTGAGGACAGCCTCGCAGGCCCCCGTCATATAGGGCTCCCAGTTGATGCGGGAGCTTATCAGCGAAGAGGTGGGAGCCACGTCGATCATGCTCTGATTGTAGCCCACATGGTAAACGTTCTTGTAAGCGAAGGCTTCCTCGCAGGCCACCGCAGGACCCGTGGTGTCCGAATGCTGGGAAATGATCACGCAGCCGTCGTCGATGAACTCCTTGGCCACCTTCTTTTCAATGGCGTAATTGCCCCAGGTGTTGGTATACTTCACATCCATGACCGCACTCGGACATACCGAACGCACTCCGAGGAAAAATGCAGTGTAGCCCGAAATGACCTCAGTGGAAGGGAAGGCCGCAACGTAGCCCAGTCTGGCGCCTTCGGGAGTTATCTCGCCTTTCTCGATCATTTCGTTGAGTTTCAGACCTGCCACGGCTCCGGAGATGTATCTTCCCTGGTATATCTCGCCCATAAAGGTGTGATAGTTGTCCAGGACGGGGTCCTGGTTGGCGTTATCGCAGGTGGCCTCGCAGAACTGTATATCGGGATGCAGCGCTGCGTACTTCTTGGCAGCCTCGCCGTAGCCGTAGCTGGTGGTGAAGATAATATCGCAGCCCTCGGCTACCAGATCGCTTATAGCCCCGTCGCATCGGGAAACATCACGGATGTTGGCTTTTATGGAGATCAGCACCTTATCCCCGAGATGACGCTCGATGGACTTCTGTGCTTTGATGAAGTTTGCGGTGTAGGGCGTAACGTCGTCGCTGTCGTAGACAAAGCCCACCCTTATCTGCTCTTTTGTGGTATCGTGAGTGAGCAGGGCGAAGTGTATGATAGAATACACCATGATAACAACGACTGCGGCTATCAAAGTTACGAGGACATTTTTCTTGAAATTTTCCTTATCTTTATCCCCTTGGGAAGTGACGGCCTCTTCGGCCTTTACGGCGTTTTCCTTCTCGCTCACTTGTCCTCACCCCGCTTTCCGTAAATGCGTTCAATATCTATGCTTCCGTCCTTTACCAGTTCAAGCATGATGTCAGCCATTTTCGGGTCGAACTGGGAGCCCTTGCAGCGCTCCAGCTCCTCCAGCACGAAGCTGAAATCCAGCTTCTGTCTGTAAACACGGTTGGCGGTCATAGCATCGAAGGCGTCCGCCACGCCGATGATCCTGCCGTAAAGCGGGATCTCCTCGCCCTTGAGGCCGTGGGCGTAGCCCTTGCCGTCGTAGCGCTCGTGGTGATAGAGGGCGCCGTCCACCACGTTCTCGATCAGCGTGAAGTCCTTGAGGATCTCTCCGCCTCTGATAACGTGGGTCTTCATTATGGCGTACTCCTCGTCGGTAAGGCGCGCAGGCTTGTTGAGTATCCTGTCGGGGATGCCGATCTTTCCTATATCGTGGAGCAGAGCGGCACGTTTGAGGTTCCGGCATTCCTCCTTGGACATTCCCAGCCGCTGACCGATCATTACCGCGTACTCGGAAACTCTCTGAGAATGCTGGCTGGTGTTCTCGTCCTTGGCATCCACGGTTTTGGCTATCGCAAGGATCGTTTCGTTGCCCATCTGGACTTGTTTCTCGGCAAGTTCCAGCTGTTTGCGCTGGATCATAAGGGTGCGCTGCATACGGCTCCTGGCGATGAACCAGGTGAACCAGATGATAGCGAGCATAGCCACGATCAGCATATAAACGATGAACCAGCTGTTGTCGTATATCTCCTTTTCCTTTTCAATGGTGTAGACGCTTTCTTCCAGGACGCCTTCCTTGCGCCCGTCGAGGACGCAGAGCCGGAAGGTATAGGTGCCGGTGGGAAGATTCGTATAGGTGATAGTGCTGAGTTCGCTTTGGAGAGACACTGTCGGGTTGCTGTCGAAGCCTTCAAGGCAGTAGCTCACATAGGGGTTCTCGTTGGAGAAGTTTACGACCTCCGGGTAAAGCTCCAGCTTGCCGGTGCCTCGCGGTATATCCAGCGTGACGCCTCTTTCGACAGGAACTGTCCTGCCGTCGATGCGGGCGGTGGACATCAGCAGTCGGTAGGACCGCTTCTTGGAGGCATAAGAGCCCATTTCCATTTTGAAAGCTCCGCTGTCGCAGGACAGATAGAGCACGCCGTTCTTGTCGCAGTAGTTCCATGAGTTGGCAGTCAGAGAGGCGCTCATGCCCCGGTTGGCATCCAGCAGTTCGTAATTCATTTCATTCACGTCGTTGATGACATCATTTTCATCCACGACGTAGATGCCCGCAGAGCTCATAATGAACAGCTTGCCCTTGCCGTCGGCCCAGATATCGTAGTTGTTTGAGTAGGGGAAATTCGCAACGGTCTTGACCTTGTAGTCCTTATCCATTAAGCAGATAGCGTTGCTTGTGACGATAAGCACGTTCTCTCCGTCGGAGCATTTTACCATTCTCAGTATTACTCCCGAAGACAGCCCGTCATACCTGGTCAGTGTGCGGACCACCTTGCCTTTTCTTATCACGGCGATGCCGTCGCCGTCGGTGCCTGCCAGCAGAGCGCCGTCGGACACTTCAAGAAGGCTGAGTATCATAGCGTTGGAGAAACCGTCGCCGTATTT
This sequence comes from Ruminococcaceae bacterium FB2012, assembly GCA_900104495.1. Taxonomy (GTDB): domain Bacteria; phylum Bacillota; class Clostridia; order Oscillospirales; family Ruminococcaceae; genus FB2012. The sequence continues at coordinate 17,812 of FMXS01000031.1, forward strand.
CAGCGTGTTGGAAATAGCGCCGTTCCGTATGAAGGACATTCCCGTGTCGCCTGCGGCGGCGATATCGCCGTTGCTCATTTGGATGACGACTCTTGCCCGGTTGCCGAAGGTGCCGTCTGAGGCACTGAATACCGTGGGCTTCATATCCTGCCCTATCTTCACCAGTCCCATTCCGTAGGTGCAGAGCCAGAGGTCGTTGTTGGAGTCTTTTTTGATACAGCGTATCCTCGTGCCGTCCATCATCGCCGTCAGCTCGTTGGTGACCTTTCGGTGGGTCTCCATATCCGCAATGTCGAGGCCCTTATCGGTGCCGAAATACAGGCATCCGTTCCATTCCTCCACTGAGTTGACCACCTTGTTCTCAAGACCGTAAAAACGGTACACATCCGTGAAGGGCGATTCGGACAGTCTCAGCAGTCCGAGGCGGGAAGAGGTGAACCACAGGTTCCCCTGGTAGTCCACGGTCATATTGTCAATGGAATTGTTGAAGGTGCCGGTGTTTATCAAATGGAAGCCGTTGTTCTTGTCGAGGAATCCGACGCCGTTATCGGCGCATAGATAACCGGTGCCGTCCTCAGTAAAGGTAACGGACTGGATGCTGTTGAGTTCCCCGGGTCTGAATTCGGAGACTTTTTTCAGCTTGTTGTTCTCGATCTTGAAAATGTGGATGTGGTCCACGGAAGTGCCTGCGTAAAGCAGTCCTTCGCTGTTGAAGGTACAGCATTTGAAAATTTCGTCCTCGCCGGGGAGCACAGCGGTATCAAGTATCTCGCCGCTGCCCAGCAGGAACAGCTTTCCGTCGAAGTCCACCGCTGCCGCGTGGCCATCCTCGTCGGCGGTGACGGTCTCCGCAAAACGCACCTGCGGGATGACGTTGATTATTTTCAGTCCGCCGCTGAGCGAAAGCACGGCCATGCTTTCCGAGGTGCCGATGTAGTAGTTGCCGTCGGCGTTCTGCGTGATGCAGCGTATCGAATCCGAGGGCATACCGCTGTCCTTGTCGATGACGTTGGAGATCATCTCGTTGATGCTTATGGAAAGGCCGTTGTCGTTGGTGCCGATCCAGAGACGTCCCTCGTCGTCGGTATAGAGACAGTTGACGTTCCTTACAGAGTCATACTCGCTCATGCGTCTGAAATCGCTGCCGTTGTATCTGTAAAGTCCCGCGTAGGTGCCTATCCAGAGGATACCGTCTTTGGTCTGGGCGATGTCGTTGGCTTCGCCGCAGGGAAGCCCGTTGTCGCTGCTGTATACCGTATGCACATAGTCGCTGTAATCGCTGATCTCTTTGGTTTCCGCCGCGGAGGTCTCTATCTTCGGCATAAGTCCCACCGTCAGAGCGGCGCAGAGCAGCAGAGGCACGGCCTTGACGGCAGCGCCTCCTTCGCCGGAGCTTTCCGTTTCGTCGGAGTCTTCTCCGTCACCCTTTTGCTTCTTTGCCGTAAGCTTCAGATGCAGTCTGATAAGTCCGAACACCACAAACAGCGTAATGACTTTATCCAAAAAGTCAACATAAAACTCTCCGATGATGCAGCAGGGCACGAAGGGGAGCCCTGTCTCACGGAGTTTGCCGATGACACCGTTGCCCCAGGTGTTGCCTGTCATTCCGTTGTGGAAGATTATGTTGAGGGGCACCGTCACCACAATGGTAGAAATGGTGGTCAGAACGCTGGCGGTCATGGTGCCGAAGACCGTGTCAAAGCTCTTCCGCTTGGCGCACAGACCGATGACCGCGGCAATGACCACGCTTGTCAGAGAGTAGACAAAGGACAGGTAATTGCTGAACCCGTAGATGATGTTATGTGTCACGCCGACGATCGCGCCGCAGACCGGTCCGAGGCTGTAAGAGGTCAGTGCTGTGCCGAAGCAGTCCAGCCACACCGGCAGCTCGAAATGATCGGAAAGGAGCCGTCCGCCGTAGTTGAGCAGTATACACATGACAATAAACACTGCCAGCTTATAGTTGTATTTGTTTTTCATACAAATCACCACATAATAAATAATAAGGATATAATAAGTCTGCCGGAGCCCCTGCCTCAAAGAAGTGATAAAGCCCAGACTGCATAAGTACACACTTCTACATATTATATTCTATCAGAACAGAGCCGTTTTGTCAATGATTTGTGAATAAACCCGGAAAGAATTATAAGTTTTTCGGCACAAACCGCGCACAACGATGAACGATTTATGAATTCCCCCGTCCCGCACTTGACAAACGGTCCTCCGCGTGATATAATAATAAGGCTGAAAACAAGCGCTGCTAGCTCAGCTGGATAGAGTGACTGGCTACGAACCAGTAGGTCAGGGGTTCGAGTCCCTTGCAGCGCGCCATCTATGGCGAACAAAAAAGATGACAAGGGCTCAAACAGCGTAGATACGCCGTTTGAGCCTCTTGCTTTATGCGAGTTTTTTAGTGTCAAACCAAAGATGACATTTTACTTTTTTAGCTGTCCGGAGGGACTCGAACTCCGACATTACAGATTATTATCAAACAAATTACCGTTTTCTAAGAAAACAATACAGTCAAAAACAAGATCTTTACAAAAAATCTTTCACAAACTTATCTGCCTGAATTTGTTGGTATCTCACAAAGATGAGATACCAAGAAATTCAGGCTTTTTTTATTGCCTGAAAAACCATATACCATATTAAAGGAGGACGAAAACAATGGACAACTACAAACTGTACGCAAACCTCATCCGCAAGCCGGACTCAAGCGACTTCAACGCCCGGCCATGCGTGGTGGAAAAATGGATCCCGATAAGCCATTGGAGCTTTGAGCAGATCAAGCAGGATCCCCTGCACGACCTTGAAGCGGTCAAGGCTTACCGCGACATTATGTTCTGCGACAATGAAGCCAACCACTGCATTATGCTTCTCGATGACTTCGGGAGTGACGGTATCCTCGTTGAAAGCGAGGGCTATGACTACCCCAGGTATTCATGTTTCGTGCCGAATGCAAGGACACTGTATGAGGACAGCCTGACCACCAATGCCGAGCGTGAACTGCGAGGGCTCATAAGAAAGGCTGCGGACAAAGCGCTCGAGGAAGTATTCGCTGATAATGAAGCCGAGATCC
>FMXS01000011.1 GCA_900104495.1 Ruminococcaceae bacterium FB2012
GGTGCCGTCCGTTATGTGACCGTGACACCGCGTCGCGGACGGCTTAGCGTGATGTGACGTGGGGCTCTCGCATTCTTGCGACGTTGGTTCGTTTGATTCTTAACTGCGTTGGTTCGTTGGTGGATTTACCTCTTTTGTTCATTTTTGAGATTCCTTATGACAGGTGGAAATGCTGATATGTCTTTGCTTGACAGGCTCTCCGAGCGCGGATGCTGGGAGAGCTTCTATGAATATAAATGCTCCCTTGCCTGCCCGAAACAGTTCGCCGGGGAGCTTCGAGCGTTTATCGACGCGGAGAACTATCTCCCCGTATGCGAAAAAATTAGAAAGGGCTTGCCCTTTCCCCTGCCTCGGCGGGCGGAGATCAGCAAGCAGGAATCCGGCAAAAAGCGGGTCATCTATATCTACCCGGAGCCGGAAAACACTCTGCTGAAACTGCTGACGCATCTGCTGCTGCGGGAATACGACGGCCTGTTTTCGGAGGGGCTTTATTCCTTCCGGCCGGCGCGGACCGCGCAGATGGGCTTTCGGCGGCTGGTCCGCACTCCCGGGATCGGGGAGATGTGGTGTTACAAGGCGGACATCAGCAACTATTTCAACTCGGTGGACGTTTCGCTGCTGCTGCCCATGCTTGAAGAAGTCACGGCGGGGGACCCGGAGCTTTACGGTTTCTTGTCGGGACTGCTGAAAGAGCCCCGGGTGCTTGACCGCGGGCGGGTGATCCGCGAGAAAAAGGGCATCATGGCGGGGACGCCGCTTTCGGCTTTTTACGCCAACCTGTTCCTGCGGGAGCTGGACGAGAAATTTGAAGCAGAGGGCATCCCCTATGCGCGGTACTCGGACGACATCATTTTGTTTGCGTCCACCCGTGAAAAAGCGGAGAACTGCGCCCGGCAGGTGCGGGAGTTTCTATCCCGGCGGGGGCTTGGGATCAACCCAAAAAAGGAGAGCCTTTCTGCTCCGGGGGAGAGCTGGGTATTCCTGGGGCTTTCCTTCGTTGGGGGAAAGACGGACATTGCACCGGCCTCGGTAAAGAAGCTGAAAGCGAAGATGCGCCGGAAGGTGCGGGCGTTAAAGCGCTGGTACGAGCGGGGGGACATCCCGCCGGAGAAGGCGGCGGCGGCGTTCATACGGATATTCAACCGCAAACTTTTTGAAGCCGGATCGGACAATGAACTGAGCTGGGCTCACTGGTATTTCCCGGTCATCACGACGGACAGAAGTCTCAGGGAGATAGACGCCTACGCGCAGGACTGTCTGAGATATCTTATTAGCGGCAAGCGGACGAAAGCGCGGTATAATGTGAGGTATGAAAAGCTGAAAGAGTTGGGATACCGCAGCTGTGTGAACGAGTATTACGGCAAAAAGGGATAGGCAGGGGCGGCGGGGCTATCAAAAGCAGGAATCCAAACGCGAAGCGCATTAAAAGTTTCGGTCAAGCCTTTTCCAAAGGCTTGCGGGTCAAGGGCAGAGCCCTTGCGGGGACAATTTTCCCTCGTCAAGCTCGGGAAAATCGGGGCAGAGCCCCATTCGGCGCGTCAGCGACGACCCCGGCGCTGCACAAGAAAACAATAGGGCGCAAAAGCCGTCCGACCGCACTTTTTTGCGTGGACAAACCATACGCAGCGCCGGAAAAAAGTAGTTTTCCGCACTCGCAGGAAACAGCGAGCGACGCGAGCGTCTTTCCGTCCCACGACGAACTAATTAAAGGGCGCAAACCGTAAGTATGATTTGCGGCGGGACTCTCCGTTGGCGTAAACCGTATTCGGGGGCTTTTCGGTCGCCTCCGAACCCCTTCGGGTCCGCCTTTTACGGGGAAGGATCTGCGTTTTCGGGCGAATGCCGAACAGCGCGATAAAATCGGTAAGTAAAAGAGATCATCATATAAAAGTGAGGAAAACCTATGTCGATCCTTGGAAGACTGACACGGAGAAATATATTCGGCAAACCGCTGAGGTCGGCGGCGATAGTTATCGCTCTGGCGGCCTCGTCCTTTGCTCTGCTTTTCTGCATCGAGGGCAGAGAGGCTCCCGCGCAGCAGGTGCGGAACAATATTCTCCGGGCTTATGCCGGCGCGGAGGTGCTGGCTATGGACACGGGAAAAAACCTCAGTATCAAAGAGAGCGATCTTCCGGAGGGCGGAAAACTGCTGCTGACAGCCTCCACCAGCGGGGAGATAGTCACCGGGAAAGGCACCTACAATGTCATTTTCCGGGGAAGCGACCCTAAGCTCCACGCGGAGTTCGGATTCAACGACACCGTCCTCGACCCGAAGGACGGTGCCATAATCTCGCAGAATCTTGCCGAAAAGAGCGGTCTGAAGGCCGGGGACACCGTCACTGTCAAAAGAGAGGACGTCAGCTTTGAGCTGACCGTCACCGAGGTGAGCGGTGACAAGTATCTGCGCAACTATCCAAACCGCATCACGGTCTCGGTCGAAACGGTGAAGAAGCTGGATAAGTCCGAAGGCACCGGCTTCAATATCGGTTACGCCGATCTGCCGGACGAGCTGGATGCCGCCGCAGTTTCCGCTGATCTTCAGAAGAAATATCCCGATCACGCTATCACGCCGGTGCTCTCGGATGAAATGGTGGATGAGATCAACAATCAGACTACGGTGTTCTATCTGATCTTTGCGTCCATACTGCTGATGACCCTGTTTCTGACATCCTCGATGTCGAGACATATCGCCAACGAGAGGCTGGCGGTCATCGGTACGCTGCGGAGCCTTGGAGGAAGCCTGCGCAGGACTTCAAAGATCCTGCTGACCGAAAGCGCGGTCTACGGCCTTGCGGGAGGCGTCCTCGGGGCGGTGGGATTCTATTTCGCCGGCGACCTTGCGGTGGACGCTATGTTCGGCGGGAACACTTCCCAGAATTACGAAATGCCCCTTTGGATGTACCCTGCGGCGGCGGCAGCGGCGGTGGTGATACAGCTTGCCTGCCAGTCCGGGGCTTTGATAAAGGCGGTAAAGACGCCCGTAAGGGATATAATCTTCTCCTCGCGGGACACGGCCTACCGTCTGAGCGGAGTGAAGATCATAATAGGGCTTATGATATTTTCGGCAGGCATCGTTTTGGGTATGCTGGCTGAGGAAATGACCGTCACCATAGGAGCTGTCGCGCTTATCTGCGTGGGAGCGGTAACGCTTCTGCCCATAGTGCTTTGGGCGGTCTCGCATCTGCTGGTGAAGCTATTTGCGCTGCTGGGTATGCCCTGCGCCAAGCTGGCGGCAGGGGAGCTTCGTCACAAGAAAAGCACCGTCACCGGGACGCAGCTGACCTTTGTGGCCCTGACGATCACCACGGCAATATTTATCACGGTGCAGTCGGTGATGAGGATCTATCAGGCGGAGGTATACAATTTCGATGCCAGGATAAACGCCAACATCACGGAGGAGGAATTCGGCTTTATCTCGGAAATGCCCGAGGTCACGGAGATGGAGCATATCTACTCCGAAATCATAAACGGCGGCATCGACGGGGGAAAGAAGCATTATTTGTGCATAGCGGCCTACAATGATTACAAACTCTTTACGAGCATCCGCGGGCTTGGAGACGAGCCTTCCGCGGATGAAGCCTACATCGGCAGGACCGTGGCGGAAAAATACGGCCTCGGTACGGGAGACAGCTTTGAGATCACGGACTACAACAACTACGTCCTCAACGAAGACGGCAGCAGCGAATATTATGTCTACAAGTTCAAGGTCAAGGGCATATGCGACACCGTGGACCACTTCAACGAAACGGTGGTCGTAAACAAGGGCTGGTTCAGGGAGGAGATACGGAACAAGCCGGACTATACCTACATCAGGCTGCGTCAGCCCTCGGACTTTGCGGCGGTGCGTGACAAGCTGAACGAGGTCCGGCCCAACGACAGTATCATCACGGCGGAAAGCCTTAAACAGGAAGACGAAGAGGACATGAGCAGCATCATGACCATACTATACGGCATAACTGCTGTGGGATGTGTGCTGGCGCTGCTGGGAGCGGTGAACAGCGCGGTCATCGGGTTTGAGCAGTCCAAGCGGAAATACGCGGTGCTGCATTCGGTGGCGGCGGGCAAGCGGAAGCTCTCAAGGCTGATCCTGCTGGAGACGCTGATCTCCTCGGCGGTTGCGGGAGGGCTGGCGCTGCTGGCGGGACTGCTGCTTTCGTCGCTTATCAAGAACGCCATGACCGATCTGGGCATGGGCATCGAGGTAGTATACAACATCCCTCTGACTTCGGCCTTTGTGGGAGTGATGATATTCGTGCTGCTGCTGGCGGCGGTAAAGCCCATAGTATCCCTATGCAGGATGAACACGGCAGCGGAGCTGAAATACGAATAGGTGTGCCCCTGGTCCGAGCGCGGAATAAGAAAGGAGAGAGACAGTATGGAAAAAATTGTTGTTGTTTCCGGGGTGAATGAGACCGGGCTGCTGAGAACCATGAGCTGGCACGGTCACGATTCCTTCGGGACGAGAGTAATGGATGCAGCCCAGCTGGCGCAGTATGCGCTGGTGCGCTCCGGGAAGATGCTCCGTGAGAAGCCTGTGGATATGCAGGCCCGCAGACTGCTTATGCTGCGGGTGCTTGAAAGTCTGCCCGGGACGGGATTTTCTTCGGATTACAGCGATGTGGGAAAGCTGCTGGATGCGCTTGACAGGCTCAGAACGCTGGTGCCTTCCGATGAGGCAGGGGAGCTTCGCTCACGGCTGGCAAAGGGAGAGTTCACCGACAAGAACAGCGGGCTGATAAAGGTCTACGACGCTTATATGAAGCTCTGCGCGGAAGAGGGCGTCATGGACAGGATAAGCGTTATCAGATACGCTGCCGAAAACTGCGGGCCTCTTGAAAACTGTCAGCTGATGACCTTGAAGGAGCGTCCGCTGACGCCTCTTGAAGCAAGGCTGACTGCCGCTCTCGGGGGCAGCGGAGAGACCTCTCTGACGGAGCTTTACGGCGCCCGGACGCTCCCGCGGAAGGCGGAGGTCTCGGCTTTTCGGGCTTACGGGGCATCCAACGAGGCGCTGCACGTTATCGAAAAGATACTGTCCGAGAAGGACTTCACCTTTGACAGCTGTATAGTTGCAGCCGCCGACACCAAGCTGACCCCCGCGATCTTTCTGGAGCTGGGCCAGCGCTTCGGGATAAACATGACCTTCGGCTGCGGAGTGCCCATCAGCTGCACTACGGCAGCGGATATGCTGGTGCGCCTGCGGGATTGGGCGGCCTCGGGGTACGGGGCATCTGCGCTGTCAGAGCTGGTAAACTCCCGGGCATTTAACACCTCGAAGCTGAGAAAGCTCATCGCAAAAAGCTGCGGCATCAAGGCTGATGAAGTAAAGCTGAAACAGGCTCTGAGCATTGCGGGGAAACTGCGTCTCGGATGCGGCCCGGACGTCAACAGGGAGCGAATGGATAACTGCGACGATCCTTTGGTGGAGGATGACAAAAGAAAAGAGTATGATAATGCCTTTGCTCAGGCGCGGGTCATCGCGGAGGAACTGGGGAAGGGCATGGTATACCTGCTGAGAAAATACTGCGTGCGCCGGGGAGAATACAGCTCCCTGGACGGTGGAGCCGTAAACAGGGCGGCATCGGAGATGTCGGCCTACTCGGCGGTGACGGGAAACCCTCCGGAGGATGTCATTCCCGAGCTTCTGACCCGGAACGTGGGTCATAGCCTGCCGCGCCACGACGCTCTGCACATCACTTCGGCGGAGCAGGCGGTATTCTCGCTGAGGGACAGGCTGTTCGTCACCGGGCTTTCGGCGGCGAATTTCCCCGGTACGCCTGCGGAGGACCCCTTGACTCTGGACAGCGATCTGAAGCTGTTTGAGGATCTCGGAGCGGCGGAACTGCCTGTCTCGGACAGGATCGTCATTCGGCGGAAAAGGCAGGCGGCGGAGCTGGCGGAAGCGGCTTCAAGGCTTTGCCGGGAGATCACTCTTTCCTACTCCTACTTTGACTCGGCGGAGCTGAAAAGGGCGAATATGTCCACGGCGCTGCACGAGATGTATACGGCGGCTTCGGGCGGGTCGGAGACCTACGAGGAACTGCTTGAGGAAATGCCTTCGGTCTCCTATTTTGAGGACGGCATGACAGCAGACCGGCTCATCGGGCGGGGCTATTGCAGGAACCACATCTGCAAGCCCGACGAAAAACATTGGGAAAACAGCGAAACGGACTGTTTTGACAGAGAGAAAGAATACTCGCCCTCTGCGGTGGGGGGCTTCTTTGAGTGCCCGAAGAAGTATTTCCTGCAAAGAGTGCTGGGCATCCCGGACGAAGACAGCAGCTCTGACTTCAAGGTGACCGAGGCTAACGAATTCGGCTTGATGCTTCATGAACTGATGAATATGCTGGCGGTGAGCAGACGAAGCATGAGCAGGGACAGATTTGAAAAGAAAGCCTCTGAGATGTTTGACCGTTTCCTCACTTCCAAAGTGCCGCTGATCGCGGATATGGCGGCCCCGGCGAAGAGAGAGTTCATGACTGTTGCAATGAACACCTACGATATGGACACCGCGCTGGGAACTGCTATTATCGAAGCGGAGCAGGAGTACAGCGCCGAGCACGTCGGCGGGCTCAAGCTTAAAGGCCGCCTCGACAGGCTCGAAGAAGCCGGAGGGAGCTTTGTCATCGGGGACTTCAAGTCGGGCAGGAGGATAAAGCAGAAAGACGAAGACGTCCATACCTGGTTACAGACCATGCTTTACGCCTATATGGTGGACAGCACCTGCGCCGAAAAGGGAGATCCCCGGAGGACGTCCAGGTGCGAATACCGCTATCCGAGAGCGGGGATAGTTTCAAAAGACTATGATGAAACGATCCCGGAAAGGATCATCACGGAATTCACGGAGCATCTTGTCAGAGGAGATTTCCCCTGCTATGACGATGCGGCGGCGGCGGGGATCGCTGTCAAAAACGAAGACGAATGTTTATACTGCTCCTACAAAGGTATGTGCGGAAAGGAGGAACAGTCATGAAGCTGAAAGCGGGAAAGCTGCCGGCGGATCAAGGCAGCAGAGACAGGATAATCAAGGAGCTCGATATGAATTTCTTCGTGGAGGCTTCCGCCGGATCGGGTAAGACCACGGTGCTTATAAACCGCATGGCGGCGCTGATCCTTTCGGGAGTGAAAATCGACAGGATCTCCACAATTACCTTTACCAAGGCGGCGGCCAACGAATTCTACAAAAGGTTCCACAACAAGCTGACGGCTCTGCTTGGGACGACTTCGGGCAAACAGCACGAGCTGGTGGACGAGGCGCTGAAAAACATCGACCTCTGCTTCATGGGGACCATTGACTCTTTTTGCAGCATGATACTCAAAGAGCATCCCTCACGGGCGGGAGTGCCTTCCAAGGTGAAGATCCTCCAGGGGACCGAATGGGACAGAGTGCTGCTGCGGGAATACAAGCTGATGCTGAAAGGTGACTACTGTGAAGAGATCAGAAAGAAGGCCCTCTGGTCCAGCCGGAATTTCAGCTACGCGGAGGACACCTTCCTTCAGGTGATGCGGGAGCTTATGAACAAGTGCAGCTATGAGTTCAGAAAGGAGCCGTTGCCTTCGCCGGAAGAAATACAGGCGAAGCTTCACGGGCACATGAAAATGCTGGAGGAGCTTTGCAGCTTTCTCGGCGGAAACGGCATCATCAGCAAGATGAACACATCCTCGGACAAAAAGAAATACGAGGGTATGAAGAAGGCTATGAGCATCATAGGTGAGCTTGATCTCTCCGAAGCCAAAAAGTCCACGGGGACTTACATATACGACCACCTGGGAGAGTTTGCTTCGGCGGTGCCGGCTTTCAACGGTTTCAAGTTCACCTTGACAGACGACATCCTGCTGGCCCTGCGGCCGGCGGTCTTCCCGCCCGCGATAGACTCTGTGATCTCCCGGAACGTCACTGCGGAGAAGTTCCTCTCCGGCAGTACCGACAAGACCAAAGGGATAACCTTTACTCTTGAGCTTAACGAGTATAACGAGATCATCACGCTTTTCAAGGGGCTGATGTACGCCTTTGCCATGGACCTCTGCGTGAGCGTGAAGGAGCAGCTTTTTGAAAGGCTGCGCCGAAACGGCGAGCTGAGCTTCAACCCCTGTCTTTGCGCGGTAAGGGATATGCTGAAAAAGGACGCAGCCTGCCAGGGCAGCCCGCTGATAAGGCACATCACCGAGAGGCACCGGTATTATCTGATAGACGAGTTCCAGGACACGGATCCCTTGCAGTATGAGATATTCTTCTATCTTGCGGCAGGCGGGAACGCGGTGCCGGAATGGGAGAAGTGCGTACCTCTGCCGGGGGCGCTGTTCATCGTGGGGGACCCGAAGCAGTCGATCTACTCCTTCAAGGGGGCGGACGCGGCGGCCTTCATCAAGGTGAGGGAGCTTTTTGAAAATGCCTCCGGCGGGCCGGAGGATCCCCGGGCGGTGCTGAGGCTGACTTTCAATTTCCGTTCGACGCCTCAGCTTTGCGCATATTTCGATCAGCAGTTCAAGGACCTTCTGGGGGACAGCATCTACTCGCCCATACGCTCTGCGGGAGACGAAGCGGATCTTCTTGAGCCCCCGTCGGACCCGAGGCTCTTCCACGGAGCCTGGAGGTTCATCCCTCAGCTCAAAGACGACGAAAGGCCCGATGCCGGATGCATCAGGCACATTGCGGACATCATCGCTTCCATAACAGACAGCGAGGAGCATCTTATCTGTCCCGACCCGGAAAAGCCGCCCCGGAAGATAAACTATGACGACATTATGATAATCACCAAGACAAAGTCCGTGACCGACAAGTACCGCAGTGAGCTGGAAAAACGGGGCATACCCGTGTTCGTGGAGGGCTCATGCAGCTTTGAGACCAGCCGGGCTCTCGGTGCGCTGAAAACTCTGCTTTACGCAGTGGATTCCCCACGGGACAGCCGGGCGGTGTACCCCGCGCTGACAGGGCCGGTCTTCGGCATTTCGGAGAGCGTGCTGGCCGAAGAAGGCAGAGTCCGGGGGAAGATCCCCGGAAGGTTCTCCTCGGCGATAAGAGAGGACGATCTCAGCGAAGCCATCGGGGACGCAAGCCTCCGGGCGGCTTTGGAAAAGCTGCGTGACCTGGGGAAGAGAGCGAAGTCGATGATACCCTCGGCGGTGATCTGTACGGTCTCCGAGGAGCTGGAGCTTTTCCGTGTAATGGGCAGCGAAGGCATGAAATACTACTACTATGCCCTGGAGCTTATCCGACGCAGAGAAGCGGACGGTTCTCTGACCTCTCTGCGCCGGGCAGCTGATATGCTTAACGACATGATAAACGACAACGACGGCATCGAGCGGTGTCTTTCCCTTTCCGAGGATGAAAAGGGAGTACACATTGCGAATCTCCACAAGGTCAAGGGTCTGGAAAAGCCCATTGTCTTTCTGGCGCTCCAGGATAACAGGAAGGGCTATACCCTTCGGAACTCCTTGGGCGTGTCGCTGGTAAACGGCGAAGACGGAAAGAGGTTCCCCTTCGTGTTCCGCATACAGAAAAAGCTTGGGTGGAACAGGATAGACGTTGTGGTCTCGCCGCCGGATCTCCCGGGCTATAACGGGTATCTGGAGCAAGCGGCGGCTTCGGCTCTTGCGGAGCAGAAGCGTCAGCAGTATGTGGCGGCTACCCGTGCAGGCTGCGCTTTGGTCATCTGCGACACGGAGAAGGATGCCTGCTCCATTGAAGATGAAGAAGTGCTGGTGCCGACGATCTGGAAAGCGCTGGTGCGTAACAGCACGCTTCTCACGCCGGGGACGGAACTGCTCACGCTGGTGCCGGAGGACGGAAAGACGGGCTTCACCGAAGAAAAACCGGAATACGCCGAAAGCACCTGCTCTCCCGAAAAGATAGCGGCGGGGGCAAAGGGCCTTCATCCTTATGTTCTGCCTCACAATGCGGCAGTGAAGCTGTCGGCTCTCGGAAGCAGCGAAGAAGAGGACGAAGACAGTCCCTCTGCGGAAAAGCCGGAGGACGAGACCGAGGAAACTGCGGCTCCGCTGTTTTCGGGCAGGGAAAGAGGAACGCTGGTCCACCTTTGCATGGAATATCTTATCCTCTCCCGGGGAGCGGCGGCGGCGGATCCCGGTCTGCTTGCGGAAAGAGTCACCGACGAAGCGGGACGGTATTTCGACGAAGATCAGCGGGAGGAAAGCATCCGTATGCTCCAAACGGTCATCGGAAGGATGACCTCCGGGGGATACCCTCAGCGGACGGCGGTTCCCGGCGATCTGCTGTCGGAGCTGTTCTCTGACAGAACGGAGGAGTTCTTCTGCGAGCTGCCCTTTGTCTACACGGACGAAGTCGGAGCGATGATAAGCGGAGTCATCGACCTGCTTTACCGGCAGGGAGACAGCTGGCACATAATCGACTACAAGACAAATCAGGATGCGGGAGATCTTGAACGCGACCCGACCTATGCGGCCCAGCTGGCCTGCTACCGCCGGGCGGTCATTGATCTGAAGGGCGTCCCCGAGGGGAATGTGGATGCGCACATCTACCACATAGAAGTATAGCAGTCAGAGCATAAAAAAAGCAGGGAGTTTTTCCCTGCTTTTTGCGTTAAATCCGTACTTATTGAGAGTCGGTGCTTGAAGATGTGGTGATGTTCACCTTGACGTCGCCCTGTTTGAGGGGGATGTTGAAGCCGTTCTGCTTCTGTTCGCCGTAGGTGGACATATAGACCTTGGTGAACTTTATCTCGTGGTCGGGCTGGAGATTGCGGTCCTCCTTGTCGTCGGGAGCGTTCTCGTCCACTATCTTGGCGGAAAAGATCTTGTCAAGGGTATCCCAGCCGTCATAGACCTGAGCGAAAAGGGTATACATCTGTAAAAAGTTGGGCACACCGCCGTACTTTTCAAAGAGGTCGCAGACCCTTGAAGCTCCGTTGACGTCGGAATCAGCGTCAATGGACTTGCGCATCTCGGCCACATCCACCACGTCGCTGAGAACGGTGAACACGCTTCCTGCCTTGGGCTTGGAGAATCTGCCGCCCTCTTTGGTAAGGGAGCCTATGGAGCCCTTGGTGGGGAGCAGGTTCGGAGAGATCTCGACGTTTATCATATCTCTCTCGGTATCCTCGGTGGCGGTGCCGTCGGTGGTCTTGCTGCCTGCGATAAATCCGCCTGTTACGCCGCCTGTACGCAGCATGGTGCAGGCGTAGGTGTCGTTGAAGTAGCCTTTGTTTACCAGGTCCTCAAAGAACTTGCAGTATTCGGGGGCTTCCTTTTCGTACAGCACGGCCTTGAAGGTGCCTTCAGTAGTTTCAAACACCACCACGGGAGCGGAGTCCTCGGGGGTCTCGTACTGAACGAAGCTGGATTTTGAATAGTCTATGGGATCGCTTTTTCCTCCCAGGAGAAATGCTCCCGCGGCGAAGAACACCACGAGGACCACGCCTATCATTGAAAAGCGGAAATAGACCCGCATTCTTTTGGCGCGGTAAGGGTCGCGCGTCATTCCGTTATTTGCCATTATTTTACTCCAATACTATTTATTGCTTTCTGCTGATCTCGGTGCCCTGTCTTGTTTCTCTTATGACATAGCCCAGCTCTTCGATCCTGTTTCTCAGCTCGTCGGCGAGAGCGAAATTCTTTTCCTTGCGGGCGGCCTTGCGCTGTTCCACCAGTTCCAGCACCTCAGCGGGGATGTCCGATCTGGCTTCCTGCTGTCTGTCGAGGCTGGCCTTTGCTTTCTCCGTAAGGGAGAGGGAAAGGACCTTGTCGCAGTCATCCAGCAGCGCAAGCTTTGTGGCGGCGTTGGTATCGGCCTTGAAGATGTCGTAGAGGGCCGTAAGGGCGTTGGATGTGTTGATGTCATCGTCCATTGCGGCGGTGAAGCCCGCTTTGATGTTGTCAAAGGCGGCCTTATCCACGGGGGAGGCGTCATTCTCGGCGATAAGGGCGGCGATGCGTGCGATGAGCTTGTCAAAGGCCTGCTTGGCGTTATCCAGGTTCTCCCAGCTGAACACCAGCGACTTGCGGTAGTGTGACTGTAAGCAGAAGAATCTGTATACCAGAGGATCGTAGCCCTTCTCCTCCAGCAGGGAAACGGTAAGGAACTCGCCCTTGGACTTGCTCATCTTGCCGTTGGTGGTGTTGAGGTGATGCACATGGAACCAGTAATTGCACCACTTATGCCCCAAATAGGCTTCCGACTGAGCGATCTCGTTGGTGTGGTGGGGGAACTGATTGTCGATGCCGCCGCAGTGAAGGTCCAGCTTTTCGCCGAGATGCTTCATGGAGATGCAGCTGCACTCGATATGCCAGCCGGGGTAACCCAGTCCCCAGGGGGACTCCCATTTAAGCTCCTGGTCGTCGAACTTGGACTTGGTGAACCAAAGGACGAAATCGGCCTTATTGCGCTTGTTGCCGTCCTCCTCGACGCCCTCCCGGACGCCGACCTCCAGGTCCTCCTCGGCAAGCTCGCCGAAGACGTAATACTTATCCAGCTTGGATGTATCGAAATAGATGTTCCCGCCTGCCTCGTAGGCATAGCCCTTTTCGATAAGCGCGGAGATCACCTTGATGAACTCGCTTATGCAGTGGGTAGCGGGCTCCACCACGTCGGGGGTCTTGATATTGAGCTTGGCGCAGTCGGCGAAGAAGGCTTTGGTATAGAAATCTGCTATCTCCATGACCGTCTTATGCTCGCGCTTGGCGCCCTTGAGCATTTTGTCATCGCCGGTATCGCCGTCGGAGGTAAGGTGCCCCACATCGGTGATATTCATGACTCTCTTGACGTCATATCCCGCATAGCGCATATATTTTTCCAGTATGTCCTCCATGATATAGCTTCGGAGGTTGCCGATATGGGCGAAGTGGTAGACGGTAGGCCCGCAGGTATACATCGAGACCTTTCCCGGCTCGTTGGTAACGAATTCCTCAGTCTTATGCGTAAGGGAATTATAAAGCTTCATCAACCGTTCTTCCTTTCAGGTTCACAGACCTTTGAGCAGTCTGTTCATATATTCGGCGGGGCAGACCTTTGCTTTCTGCTCGTCGGTGGCGGCGGGTATCCACCTGCCGCGGTAGAATATCCTTTTGCCGTCGGATTCCAGCACGGCCTTGGCCAGCGGGGAATCGGTGATCTCCTGGTCCTTGGTGAGGGTACAGTTGTCCAGGAGTATATCGAAAAGCTCCTTGAGCTTGACGTACTTTCTTCCGTCGCAGCATACGGCCAGGGTAACGGCGTCCACGTCCCCCAGCTTTTCGCGGTGGAGGTCAAGGGCCAGGAAATACTGGGTGTTCTTGAAGGGGAATATCATAACGACGCCTTCGCCCTCTTTGAAGGAGAAGAAAAGGTCTCTCAGCTCGTCGTTGTCGAAACTCACGCCCATAAGGTGAGTGATCTTGGCAAACAGCGGGTTTTCGATGGTATCGTAAAGTTCGTTCCACTTGGGCTTTTCAAACCTGTTCCGGACGATCTCCTCGGTATCCTCGCCGGGATATTTGTCGGAGAACAGCAGCTCCAGCATACTTTCTCTGATCTGAAGGCTCTTGGCCATGTTATAATTCCCTCCTTTTTTAGTTCACGCTGCGCCGCCTTTGGCGGCTTGGGTTTGTATCGTAATGTAACAGAGACACCGCGTCGCGGACGGCTTTTCGTTATGTAGCTTGCACTCTCGCATTCTTGCGACGTTGGTTCGTTTTATGCTTAACAACGCTGGCTTGTTTGATTCTTAACTGCGTTGGCTTGTTTGATTCTTAACAACGTTTGTTTGTGGGTTTATTGCGGCAGGTCCCGTGCGGAGCGCCATAGTCGTGCATTGAGTTTACTTGCTCGAATCTATGTATTTCCAGTAGGCTTTAAGGTAGATGCCGCCGGAGATAAGCGTCAGTATGACGGCGACCCAGATAAGGCCCTCGTTGACAAGGAAGATCTCCGATTCCCAGTTGAGGTCGGGGCTGCCCTTGGCATCGGGGAAGATGATCTGAAGCACCATTATCGCTATCTGAGCGACCATGGTAAAGAAGGTCTTCAGCTTGCCCCAGATACCGGCGGCGACAACAACGCCCTCGCCGGCCACCACAAGTCTCAGACCGGTGACCATAAATTCTCTGGACAGGATGATTATAGCTGCCACGGGGTCGATCCACCGCTCGAAGGCGAAGCAGATCAGCGCCGACATTACCAGCAGCTTATCCGCCAGGGGGTCGAGAAATTTTCCGAAGGTCGTTACGAGATTGTACCTTCTTGCCAGCTTGCCGTCCAGGAAATCCGTGGCCGAGGCCAGGAAATAGACCACGAGAGCCCAGACCGTATGGTAGGGGATATCGTAGTTGAGGATGAAAAGC
This sequence comes from Ruminococcaceae bacterium FB2012, assembly GCA_900104495.1. GTDB lineage: Bacteria > Bacillota > Clostridia > Oscillospirales > Ruminococcaceae > FB2012. Next base: position 14,296 of record FMXS01000011.1, read on the forward strand.
AGGAAGAAGGGTATCATTATGACCCTCATTACTGTCAGTTTGTTAGGTAGATTCATATCTATATGCGATTCCTTTCAAAAGCCGCGGGACGTCCGCAGAACTTTTTCTGACATCTTATATCTGAAAGCGTTCAGACTCTTGTTCCCAGCAGGTCGTAATCCATAACGTCGTCGATAGTGACGTTCACATATTCGCCGACGCGGAGCTTTCTGTCGCTGGTGAAGAACACCTTTCCGTCGATCTCCGGGGCGTCCATAGCGGAGCGCCCGAACCAGCATTCGGCGTAGCGGTCAAAGCCCTCGGTGACGACCTCGATAGTTTTGCCCAACTGGGCCTCGTTGAAGCGGTCGGAAATGAACATCTGCTCCTCCATAATGATCTCGCTTCGTTTTTCCTTGATCTTTATGGGCACCTGATCCTCAAACTCCGCGGCGGGAGTGCCCTCCTCGGCGGAATAGGCGAAGCAGCCGAGCCTTTCAAACTTCATTTCCTTGACGAACTCGCAAAGCTCCACGAACTGTTCCTCGGTCTCGCCGGGGAAGCCGGTGAGCATAGTGGTGCGGAGGATGACTCCGGGGATCTTTTCTCTTATCTTCTTTATCAGAGCGGTGAGGCTCTCTCTGGAGCCGCCGCGGTTCATGCGTCTTAAAATGTCTTCATTGCAGTGCTGGAGAGGGATATCAAGGTACTTGACCAGCTTATCCTCCTGGGCGATCGCGTCGAGAAGCTCGTCGGTGATCCTTTCGGGGTAGGCGTAAAGGGTCCTTATCCATTTTATGCCGTCGATCCTGCAAAGCTCACGGAGAAGCTCCGCCAGCCTGGGACTTCCGTAAATATCCTCGCCGTAGCGGGTGGTATCCTGCGCGATGACTACTATCTCGGTGACGCCGTTTTCGGCGAGCCACTTTGCTTCCTCGAGGATATTCTCCATAGGGCGGCTGCGGAAGCGGCCTCTTATTAAAGGTATAGCGCAGAAGGTGCAGCAGTTATCGCAGCCCTCGGCCACTTTGAGATAAGCCGTGAAGGGCTGAGTGGAGAGGACGCGGCCTCCCTCGATGTCCAGGCCTTCCTTCTCGCCGAACTCGGTGATGTTTTCGTCACCGGCGTAAATGTCCCTGATGATGCGGACGATCTCGCTGTTGCGTCCGATGCCCACCACGGCGTCCAGCTCGGGGATCTCCTTCATGACCTCCTCGCGGTAGCGCTCGGCCAGGCAGCCGGTGCAGATGACGGCTTTGATGCGTCCCTCGTTTTTCAGCGTGCAGAATTCAAGGATAGTGTCGATAGCCTCCTGCTTTGCGGATTCGATGAAGCCGCAGGTATTGACGATGACCACATCCGCCAGGGCGGCGTCGGCAACGATCTCGAAGCCTTCCTCTTTAAGCATATAGAGCATTCTTTCGGCGTCGATCTGATTCTTTGCGCAGCCCAGCGACACCATACCTACTCTTGTACTCATACGAACACCTCCGTGACTTCGGCTGATGAATAACTAAATCATTTTACTATCTTATTTATTATCTCACTTTTTTGCGGAAATGTCAAGTCCTGTTTTTCCGATCACGGAAAAAACGGTCTTCCCGGGGCGGCTGTTTCTGCGTATAAAAAAAGTTAAATATGCTATTGAAATGGGAAAAATTATGTGTTATAATAAAAAGAGCGAGTTTTTTCGGGCCGCAGAACGGAGGGATCGGATCATGGATGTTTGTGGCGGGATAGACAGGGCAAAGACCTGCTGTTTTACCGGGCACAGGCTGAAGGATCTGCCCTTTGGAGGCGACAGGCACGCCCTGGGTATGAGGAATCTTGTCAGTACCCTTTATCTTACGATCACCGAGACCGTGAAGGAAGGCTACGATACCTTCATCTCGGGAATGTCCGACGGCATTGATCTTATCTGCGCGGATATCGTCTGTCAGATGATAAGCAAGGGCGAAAAGCTGGATCTGATCTGTGCGGTGCCTTATGCGGGGCAGATCAGAGAGATGCGTTCCCCCCGGAGCGCTTATCTCTACGAGGCGCTGACCTCCCGGTTCCCGACGGTGGTGCTGTCAAGGAACTATCATCCCGATTGCTACAAGGAGCGGAACCAGTTCATGGTGGACCATTCCTCGAAGCTCATCGGGGTATACAGGCACAAGTCCCGGGGCTCGGGAACGATGCAGACCATCGGCATGGCCCGAAGGGCAGGCCTCAGCTGCAGGATCATCCGGCTCGACAGCGACAACACGTTCTATTTTGAGTACGATAAGGGAGAGAACGGAAAATAAGCGTTCTGCGTTCTATATAATATTAAAGGAGTATTCACGCAATGGCTAAGAAAAAGAGATCACAGGCACCGGTGGCGCTGGTATATGTTATTACGCTGCTGGTGTTCATGGCGGCGTTCGCATATATAGCCTACAGGCTCATCAAGCAGATGGATTCCTGGCGGCAGGACGACACCGTGAGCAATGTTGAGACCGATCCGAGCTTCAACCTTCTGTTTGCAAGGACGGAGAAGACCGGCGTCCTGCGGGATGCCGCAGTGCTGAGGTTCTCGCCGGAGGAGGATAAGGTATTCGTGCTGCCGCTGTCGGCCTACACCGTGAACAGCGCGTCGGGAAAGACCTTTGAAGAGATCTATGAGGCCGGCGGAGCAAGACAGCTGCAAAAATCCGTGGAGAGTATTTTCAGCATCAAGATCGACAACTATCTGACGGTGAACAAGGCCGGCTTTGAAACGGTGGCGGACATCATCGGCGGTATCGTATACACTCCCCAGGAGGACCTTTACAAGCTGGCGGAGAAGGATGCGGACGATATATCCTATCAAGCGGGCAAGGCCGTGGATATGAGCGGACATATGGTAACGCAGATACTCGGGGAGAAGGTGTTCTCCAACGGGTACAAGGGGAACCTGGACTTCCTGGCGACGGTGCTGGAACAGCTGGTGAACAACGCCTTCCAGCAGTCCAACTTCACGAAAACAAGCCTTGAAAATATGTATACGCAGCTCACCGCAGGAGGAGATACGGACTACACAAAGAACGAATTCGCCGACGACAAGGCAAATCTCAACGCTATGCTTGACAAGCGTCTGAACAAGCCGGCGGTAATGATGGTGCCGGAGGGCGAATGGAGAGAGGACAACCGGTTCGTGCCGTCGGATGCCTTTGTGAACGAGCTGAAGGAGGTCTTCGGCGGAAAGAGCAGCAAGGGCAATACCAACTTCGGCAGCAGCAGCGAGCAGGCGGGTCCGACGGAGAATCAGAGCCTTGCGGCGGAGCCGGAGGTTACGACGACGGCAAATCATGTGCGGGGCACTGAGGCTGCGGCGCAGTAAGAGAGAATAAACGCGGAGGGAGAACGGGCTAATGAAGCTGATGGTCATTATTCTTAACAAGCTGGAGGCTATGGAATTTCTGCTGGAGGGACTTTCGGCGGCGGGCATCGGCGGTGCGACGATCATTGAATCGTCGGGATTGGCTATGACGCTCAACAAGCTGGACAGTTCCTTTGTGAGCTCGTCTATCAGAGCGCTTTTCAGCTCAAATAACGACGAGGACAACCGGACGATCATATCCGTTATCCGCAACGACCAGCTGGAGATCGCCCGTAAGGTGATATACAGCACGGTGGGTGACCTTTCCATGCCCAACACGGGCATCCTCTTTACTTTGCCTATCGATTTTGCGGAGGGCATCAAGAAAAACAGAGGAACGATCATGGGCACTCCCGAGGAAATAAACGAAGCGCGTGAGGCGGAGAAAAAGGCGGCAGAGGAAGCCAACGACCCGATCTTTTTAAGCAAGAAGGACAGGAAAGGGCGTAAGAAGAAGGCCGAAAAGGAAGAGGAAACTCCGAAGTCCGAATGATATGTGCATCAAATGTCCGAGCAATGTTTACAGAAAGTTAATATAACAGGGCAAAAAACTTCCCTTTTGCTATTGCAAAGTGCGGAAAAACGTGGTATAATACTGTATGATATCGTAGAAAGGCTGGAAACAAAAAGTTCCGGCCTTTTTTATGGGCGGAAAAATCCGCCCGCAAAGATAAATAATGATAAAAAAGACTGATTGAAAGGAATGGTCGGGAAAAATGAACAAGGAATTTTTTGAGGCTCTGAGCCTGCTGCAGAAGGAGAACGACATCGACGCCGAGACGCTGATCGAATCGGTGAAGTCGGGCATCGTCAAGGCTATCAAGAAGGATTACCCCAACAGCCAGAATATCTCGGTGGAGATCGACCCGGAAAGCGGAAAGTTCGAGATGAAGATCCTCAAGGATATCGTAGAGGGCGAGCCGGAGGATCCCGACAACCAGATCAGCATCGATGAGGCAAGAACGATCTCAAAGAGATCGAGAGTGGGCGGCGTCTGCGAGATCAAGCTCAACCCGGCGAAGTTCGGCAGAGTAGCGGCGCAGAACGCAAAGCAGTCCATAAAGAAGGATATCAAGGATAAGGAAAGAGAAAAGCTGCTGGAGCAGTACAAGGACAAGGTGTTCAGATGCGTTCCGGCAACTGTTCAGAAGGTGGAGCCCAACACCCTCAATGCGGTGGTGACCATCGACAAGAACGAGGTCTACTTCATCCGCAAGGAGCAGATCCCCGGAGAGGTCCTCAAGCCGGGAGACGTTATCCAGGTGTATGTTGTGGGCACTTCGGCCCCGGACAAGAAGCCTTCCATCAGGATCTCCAGGACCCACAGGGAGCTGGTCAAGAGGCTGCTGGAGAAGGAAGTCCCCGAGATCTACGACGGCATCGTGGAGATCAAGGCGATCTCCAGAGTCGCAGGCGCAAGGTCGAAGGTGGCAGTCACCAGCAACGACCCGAACGTTGATCCTATCGGCGCCTGCATTGGACCCGGCAAAAGCAGGCTCTCGGCTATAATCAACGAGCTGAAGGGCGAGAAGATCGACATCATCCAGTGGAGCGAGGATCCCGCAGAGTTCATCGCGCGGGCGCTGGCTCACGCGGAGGTGCTGAGCGTCGAGGTCTTCGAGGAGGACGAAAGAAAGGAGTGCAAGGTGATCGTTCCCAACGATCAGCTTTCGCTTGCGATCGGCAACAAGGGCCAGAACGCCAAGCTGGCCGCCGGCCTTACGGGCTACAGGATAGACATCCTGCCGGAGCATCCGCTGCCTGCGGATGACGCGGACGACGAAGAGGAAGAATAAAATGAAGGTGAAGAAGATCCCCATGAGGATGTGCCTCGGCTGCAATGAAATGAAGCCCAAGAAGGAGCTTATCAGAGTAGTGAAAAACAGCGAGGGAGCTGTTTCGCTGGATCTGACAGGCAGAGCCGCAGGGCGCGGGGCATACATCTGCAGGGACATCGAATGCTTCAGAAAGGCACGGAAGGCTCATCGGTTCGAGAAGAGCTTCGAGTGCAGGATAGATGACGCTGTCTACGACAGCATGGAGGCGGAGCTTGATGAAGGATAAGACGGGTCTGCTGACCATGTGCAAAAAGGCGGGACGGCTGGTGACGGGAATGGACATGGCAAAGGATGCGTGCAGGAACGGTACGGCCTTTGCGGTATTCACGGCATCGGATCTGTCGGAGAAGAGCTTGAAGGAGATCAGATTCCACTGCGGGCAGGGCGGAGTTCCGCTTTACGCCTCGGGGATGACGATGGACGAGATCGGCACGGCTCTGGGAAAGCGCAGCGGGATAATCGCTGTGACGGACAAGGGCTTTGCGGCAGGTCTTTCCAAGGGGCTTGTTCCGGCGGACACAACAGAGAAGTAACCGATCGAATGGAGGAAATCAATATATGGCAGTAAAGAAATACAAGCTGAACGAACTTGCGAAGGATCTGAAGCTGTCCAACGCGGAGGTCATCGAGTGCCTGGGGGCACTGGGCGGCGATGCCAAGAAAACGGTATCGGCGCTGGCTCCCGAAGAGGTTAGCTATGTTTTTGAATTTTTCACTCAGAAGAATCAGGTGGAGAACTTCAACGCATATTTTGCGGCGAACGTTGCACCCGAGGGCGTGACTGCAAAGAAGAAGCCGGCTCCCAAGACCGAGGAAAAGAAGGAAGAGCCCAAGGCGGAGGAGAAGAAGCCCGCTGCCAAGGCTTCCGAGGTCAAAGCTCCCGAGGTCAAGGCCGAAGCCGAAAAGGAAACTCCCAAGGCCGAGGAGAAGAAGCCGGCAGAAGCTGCACCTTCGGAGCAGGCGAAGAAGACCGAGCGCCGCAAGGAGCAGAAGAAGCAGGCCAAGAAGCAGGATCACGGCGTAAAGACCTTCATCGGAGGCTCCAAGAGCGGCAGCACCGACGAGGGCTACACGGTATCCGAGGCCGGCGACAGCGGCAAGGGCAAGAACGTGGATACAAGAGGCAGCTATGTTGAGCTGGATAAATACAACGAGAAGTACGACAACCTTGCCAACACCAAGCAGAACCGCAGCAAGGATACCTTCCAGAAGAAGCAGAAGCTGACTCAGAAGTCCCAGCAGTACAAGAAGCAGCTCAAGCAGAGCGCCAAGAGACGCGAGGGCGAGAGCGAGAAGGAGAGACTGCGCCGTCTTGAACTGGAGAAGGCAAGAAAGCAGCAGCTGAAGGTGCTGATCCCGGACGAGATCGTGGTATCGGAGCTGGCTTCAAGGCTGAAGGTAACTGTCACCGAGGTCATCAAGAAGCTGATGGGCCTGGGCGTTATGGCGTCCATAAACGAGACCGTGGACTTCGACACGGCGGCGCTGGTAGCGGAAGAACTGGGCGCCAAGGTTGAGAAGGAAGTCATCGTTACCATTGAGGAGAGGCTTATCACCGATGAGGCAGACAGCGAAGAGGATCTGGAAGAGAGAAGCCCTGTTGTCGTTGTTATGGGTCACGTCGATCACGGCAAGACCTCTATCCTCGACAGGATCAGACACGCTAACGTAGCCGAGGGCGAAGCGGGAGGCATCACCCAGCACATCGGCGCTTATCAGGTATACTACAACAACAAGAAGATCACCTTCCTGGACACTCCGGGACACGAAGCCTTCACGGCTATGAGAGCGAGAGGCGCCAACGTTACGGATATAGCTATCCTCGTTGTGGCGGCTGACGACGGCATCATGCCGCAGACGGTGGAGTCCATCAACCACGCCAAGGCGGCGGGAGTTTCCATTATCGTTGCGATCAATAAAATGGATAAGGAAGGCGCGGACGCCGAAAGAGTAAAGCAGGAGCTCACCGAGCACAGCCTGGTAGTCGAGGAATGGGGCGGCGATGTTATCGCGGTGCCCGTATCGGCCAAGACCGGTCAGGGCATTGACGAGCTGCTGGAGAACATACTGTTGGTAGCCGAGGTGAAGGAGCTGAAAGCCAATCCTCACAAGGCGGCCAAGGGAACGGTCATCGAGGCCAAGCTGGACAAGGGCAAGGGCCCCACTGCCACCCTGCTGGTGGAGGGCGGAACTCTGCACACCGGCGATGTCATCATCGCGGGCACTGCCGTGGGCCGTGTAAGGACCATGACCAACGACAAGGGTCACAAGATAGACAAGGCGGGCCCCTCGACTCCCGTAGAGATCACGGGACTTGCGGAGGTGCCCATGAGCGGCGACACCTTCAATGCTGTTGCGGACGAGAAGCTGGCAAGAGAGCTTGTTGAGCAGAGAAAGCATCAGGCGAAGGAAGAGGAATTCAAGAAGGTGAGCAAGGTTACTCTCGACAATCTGTTCAGTCAGATCAGCGAGGGCGAGATGAAGGAACTGCCTATCATCGTAAAGGCGGACGTTCAGGGCTCGGTGGAGGCTGTAAAGCAGAGCCTGGAGAAGATCTCCAACGACGAGGTAAGAGTAAGGGTCATCCACGGGGCTGTGGGTGCCGTGAACGAGAGCGACGTTATGCTGGCCAACGCATCCAACGCGATAATCGTCGGATTCAACGTGCGTCCCGACCCTGTTGCCAAGGAGCAGGCGGAGAGAGACGGTGTGGATATCCGTCTTTACAGGATAATCTACGATGCGATCGAAGAGATCACCACGGCCATGAAGGGTATGCTGGCGCCGAAGTTCCGGGAGATCGATACTGCCCGCGTGGAAGTGCGTCAGGTATACAAGATCAGCTCCGTCGGCAACGTTGCGGGATGCTATGTCCTCAGCGGCAAGATCGGCAGGAACGATCTTATCAGAGTTGTGCGTGACGGCATAATCATCGCGGACGACAAGATGAGCTCCCTCAAGCGTTTCAAGGACGACGTCAAGGAAGTAGCCGAGGGCTACGAGTGCGGTATCACCCTGGAGAAGTTCACCGACATCAAGGAAGGCGACATCTTCGAGGGTTACATCATGGAGGAATACCGCGAATAAGTCCTGCCGCGGGTCCTACCGCGGACGGCGGGATTCCCCCACCCGCACGGCTTTGTGCGGGACGGGTACTTTGCTTTCCCTCCCCGGAGGGGAGGGGGAGAGATTTGTTCAGAGCTGTAAAAATGTACCTGACGGAAAACCTTTCCGGACTTGATTTTCAGATTTAGGAGGTAATACTATGGCAACGGTTGATAAAGTAAGAGAACTGGCGCAGCCGATCTGCGACGAACTGGGGCTGTTCCTTTGGGACGTAAGGTTTGAAAAAGAGGGCGCCTCCTGGTATCTGAAAGTGCTTATCGACAAGGACGGCGGCGTGGATATGAACGACTGCGAAGCGGTGACAAGGCCTTTGAACAAGCTCCTGGACGAGACCGACCCGATACAGCAGAGCTATATCTTAGAGGTGGGAAGTCCCGGGCTGGGGCGGGAGCTTCGCAGGCCCGAGCATTTCATCGTCTGCATCGGCGACGAGGTGCGGGTGCGGACTATCCGTCCCGTGAACGGCGAGCGGGATTTCATCGGCATACTCTACAGCTATGAAAAGAACGAGTTCGTCATCGCCCAATCCGAGGACGAGGCCGACAGGCTGACCTTCAAGACGGCGGACTGCGCCTATGTCAAACTGAATGACGATGTTTTTTAACGCTGCCTGTTTTCAGACAGCGCGGAGCTGTGATCTCCGGATTAAGATTTGATAGGAGTATAAAATGGCATCACACAAGGCAGGACGGATGTCCGAAGATATAAGAAGGATAATCTCCGGGAAGATGAGAGATCTCAAGGACCCGAGGATAAACGGCGGCGAGATGCTCACGGTGGTGAGATGCGAAGTCGCTCACGACGGCAGTTTCTGCAAGGTCTATATTTCCTCACTGGAGGGAATGGAAAAGGCCAAGCAGGCGGTGAAGGGCTTTGAGAGCGCGTCGGGGTTCCTCAAAAGGGAGATATCCAACGTGCTGGGGCTGAGAAAGGCCCCGGAGCTGAAATTCATCGCGGACGATTCTGCGGAGTATTCCGCGAGGATATTTGAAAAGCTGAAAAACATCAAGCCGGAGGAAGAAGAACCGTCCGAGGATCCTGACGAGGACGAAGACGGCGAAGAAGACTTTGGCGATGAGGACTGAATACTACGACATCGGTCTGAACCTGTTTTCCTCGCAGTTCCGCGACAGCGAGGAGATACTGCGGGGCGCTCACGAAGCGGGTGTCCAGGTGATAATAACGGGTTCGGACATGGAAAGCAGTGAAAAGGCGGCGGAGTTCGTCAGCACTCACGACTGCTATGCCACGGCGGGGATACACCCTCACGGGGCGGACAGGGCGCGGGAGCGTGATTTTCTCCGGCTTAAAGAGCTGTATAAAAACGAAAGGGTCATAGCCGTTGGTGAATGCGGCCTTGATTATGACAGGATGTTTTCCTCAAAGGAAAACCAGCTTGAATGTCTGCGGAGGCATATCGCGCTGGCGGAGGAAACGGGTCTGCCCATGTTCCTTCACGAGCGGGAGGCTCACGGGGACACGGTGAAGCTGTTCAAAGAACACCCGGAGCTTTGTTCACGGTCGGTGATACACTGCTTTACGAGCGGTGCGGAGGCCGTGAAGGAATACCTTGAAATGGGCTTTTACATCGGAGTGACGGGGTGGATCTGCGACGAGCGCCGTGCGGACAGTCTGCGTGAAGCGGTGAAGTTCATCCCGAAGGACCGCATCATGGCGGAAACGGACGCGCCCTATCTGAAGCCCCGGGGCATCAAGGGTCTTGGGCGGATAAATCTGCCGCAGTATGTAAAATATGTGGCGGCGGAGCTGGCGGTGCGGATGGGCATCGGCGAGGAGGAGCTGAAAAGGCATCTCAAAGAAAACACCGAGAGGTTTTTCGGCATAGAAGGAGCATAGTATGACATTTGAAGAGATCGGCAGATTTTTGGAGGAGCACGACTGCTTCACGATACTGACTCACAGGAGCCCCGACGGCGACACTCTCGGGGCCGGCTTTGCGCTGTGGAATTATCTCAGCGACATGGGCAAGAAGGCCAGAGTGCTGAACGGCGAAGGTTTCCCCGACAGGTACGCATTTATGTATACGGGCTACGAGCCCCGGGAATTCACGGAGGAATGCGTGATCGCGGTGGATATTGCCGACCCGAACCTGCTGGGAAGCGGGCTTGCGGAATATCAGCAGGAGGGGAAGATCGATCTCTGCATAGATCATCACATATCGAACAAGAATTACGCGAAGCACAGCTACGTTGACGGGAAGGCCTCGGCGGCGAGCCTGATACTCTATCAGCTGTTCAAGGCCCTGGGAAGGCCCATAAGCAGGCAGATCGCGGTCTGCCTTTACACGGGCATCGCCACCGACACGGGGTGCTTCAAGTACGAGAACACCACGCCGGAGGCGCACATCGCGGCGGCGGAGCTGATACAGTACGGCTTCGGGTTTGCGATAATCAACCGGATGATGTTCGACATCAAGAGCAAGGGCCGCATGGCGGCGGAGCATTTCGTTCAGGCGAATATGGAGTTTTACTGTCACGACAGGTGCGCGCTTATCGCTCTCACCACGGAGATAATGGAGAAGTGCGGCATCGAGTCGGCGGAATTCGAGGGGATAGCCTCTATCCCTCTTTCCGTGGAGGGCGTGGACCTGGGAATTACCGTAAAGCAGAGGCATGAGGATGTTTTCAAGATCTCGGTGCGGACCACCGAAAAGCTGGACGCGGCGGCATTCTGCCGTCAGTTCGGCGGCGGCGGACACATCCGGGCGGCGGGCTGCGAGATAAAGGGCACCCTTGAAGAAGTCCGGGAGAAGCTGCTGGCGGCAGCCGGGGAGCTGGGACTGTGAGCGTCGGCGAGCCCTGCGGGCTGATACCCGTTTTCAAGCCGGAGGGCTGGACCTCCTTTGATGTGGTGGCGAAGCTGCGGGGGATACTTCACATCCGCAGGCTGGGCCACGCGGGGACCCTGGACCCTATGGCTGTGGGCGTACTGCCGGTATTCGTCGGCAAGGCCACAAAGGCCTGCGACATCCTGCCGGACAGCGACAAGGCCTACGAAGCGGGCTTTCGGCTGGGCGTCGTCACCGACACCCAGGATATAACGGGAAAGGTGCTTTCGGAGTCAAGCGCTCCTGCGGCGCGGGGAGATGCAGAAAACGCCCTTTCTGCCTTCCGGGGAGAGATAATGCAGATCCCGCCCATGTATTCGGCGGTGAAGGTCGGGGGCAGGAAGCTCTACGAGCTGGCCCGCGAAGGAAAAGAAGTGGAGCGTGAGCCCCGCAAAGTGACGGTCTACGAGCTTGAACTCACGGACTACGACGAGGCCTCAAGGGAAGGGAAGCTGTTTGTTTCCTGTTCCAAGGGGACGTATATAAGAACGGTGATACACGATCTCGGCGCGGCTTTGGGCTGCGGCGGTGCGATGACCTCCCTTTGCCGTGTACGGGCGGCGGGCTTTGAGCTTTCCGAATGCTTCACTCTTGAAGAGATCGCAGCGAAGCCTGTCGATGAGGTGCTTATGCCGCTTGAACGGGCCTTTGAGGGCTTTAAGAAGGTCAAGCTGGATCTCCGCTGTACGGGGATGTATAAAAACGGTGTCAAGCTAAGTTCCGCACAGGCGGGCCTCGGACGTGACTTCGCCGGGGACTTCTGCGTATTCGGCGCGGAGGGAGAGCTTTTGGGCATAGCCCGTCTTGACCGCGATAAGGACGAGGTCAGGGCGGTAAGGAACTTTTACTGATGATATACGAGGAGCGCAGAAAGGCTTATGAAGGATATTACCAATGAGCGCGGACCGCTGGAATGGCGTACCGCCGTGGCTCTCGGAGTGTTCGACGGTGTTCATCTCGGACACCGGACGGTCATAGACAAAGCCGTTTCTCTCGGAAAGGGAGAACTGCGGTCGGTGGTGTTCACCTTCCGGCAGGGGTCTGTGACCAACAAGGGCAGCGTCCGGCTCCTCAGCGACGAGGATAAATTTTACCGCCTCTCTCAGCGGCGGGTGGACCTGGTCTGTTCGCCGGACTTGGGCGAGGTCAGAGATATGTCCGCAGAAGATTTCGTGCGGGAGATACTTGTGGGAAGGCTAAGATGCAGATTCGCGGTCTGCGGGAAGGATTTCCGCTTCGGACGGGGCGCCGCCGGAGACGTAAGCCTGCTTGAAAGGCTGGGAGAGGAATGCGGTTTTCTGACCGTGGTGCTGGACAAGCTCTCTCTCGGAGGCGAGACCGTAAGCTCTACGGCGATAAAGGAGCATATCTCCCGCGGGGAGATAGTGCGGGCCAATGAAATGCTGGGCTACCGCTTCGGCTATCGGCTGCCTGTGATACACGGGCGGGAACTGGGCCGCACCTGGGATTTCCCCACCATAAACCAGCAGCTGCCGGAGGGCATCGTGATGCCGCGGTTCGGAGTGTACTGCTCCCGTGTTAAGATCGACGGAAAGGCCTACACGGGAGTTACCGACATCGGTGTGAAGCCCACTGTGGGGAAGGAAACGACTCCTCTGTCGGAGACCTACATCCTCGGCTTCGGCGGGGACCTTTACGGCAGAGTGATACAGGTGAGCTTAGAGCGGTTCATCCGTCCGGAGAAGAAATTTGACAGCATAGACGAGCTGCGGGCGCAGATCGCCCGTGACACCGAGGATGCCGCAAGAACTGTTTTTTAGATAACTGTCACGCTGTTAACACAATAGGGTGATAAAGTATACAATGGTGTTATTTTGGCAATTACTCTTACGGGAGGGAAAACAATGATAGAGGTACAGCACCTGTCCAAGCATTACGGAGACAAAAAGGCGGTCAACGACATCTCCTTCAAGGCTGAGGACGGAGAGATACTGGGCTTTCTCGGACCAAACGGCGCGGGAAAGTCGACCACTATGAATATTCTGACGGGCTACATTTCTTCCACGTCGGGAAAGGCGATGATCGACGGTGTGGACATCCTTGAGGACCCCATAAAGGCGAAGTCCAAGATAGGATATCTGCCGGAACTGCCGCCCCTTTACATGGACATGACGGTGAAGGAATACCTGAATTTCATATACGATCTGAAAAAATGCAAGCTGCCCCGCACCACGCATCTGAAGGACATCTGCTCGCTTGTGAAGATCGACCACGTTTACAAGCGGCTGATAAGGAACCTTTCAAAGGGATACCGGCAGAGAGTGGGACTGGCTCAGGCGCTGGTGGGCAATCCCAACGTGCTGATACTTGACGAGCCCACGGTGGGCCTTGACCCGAAGCAGATCATCGAGATCAGAACGCTGATAAAGAAGCTGGGGAAAAATCACACGGTGATACTTTCCTCGCACATACTCTCGGAGGTGCAGGCGGTCTGCGACAAGATCGTGGTCATCAACGAGGGGCGCATCGTGGCGGACGACACCGAGGACAATCTTTCTCAGAGGCTTTCCTCCGATCACAGGCTGACCGTAAGGATCGAGGGCGATCAGAAAAAGGTCATGAAGCTGCTGGAGAAAACGGACAGGATAGTGAAGGTGGACATCGGCGCCAAACACGGCGAGAACACCTTTGAGTACCGCATCGAGGCCAAGGAGGGCTCGGACATCCGCAAGGAGCTGTTCATCGCCTGCGCGGAGAACGGGTTCTATATTCTGGAGATGAAGTCCAGCGAGCTGACGCTGGAGGATATCTTCCTGCGGCTCACAATGGGCGAGAACATTGACGGAGGTGAGGAATAATGGGCGCGATATTCAGGAGAGAAACGCTCTCATATTTCACCTCGCCGATAGGATACATTTATTTAGCAGCATTCTACGCCTTTTCGGCTTTCAGCTTTACCAGCAATTCCCTGCGCTACGGCACCACGAAAATGGACGGTATGTTCCAGCAATTGATGATAATACTTATCGTGCTGATACCGATACTCACCATGCGTACCCTTTCCGAGGAAAAGAAGAACAAGACGGATCAGTGCCTTCTGACTGCTCCCGTGGGCTTAGGCGGGATAGTCGTGGGCAAGTTCCTGGCGGCCTTCCTGATCTTTCTGCTGGGTATTGCCATCACCTTGGTCTATGCGGTGGTGATCTCTGCCTTTGCGGCCCCCGAGTGGTCGGTGATACTGGGCAACTTCGTGGGACTGGTGCTGGTAGGTGCGGCCTTCGTGGCGGTGGGCATATTCTGCTCGTCCCTGACCGAAAACCAGGTGGTGTCGGCGGTCATCAGCTTTATCGCGCTGATCGCGCTGTATATGCTGACGACGATCGGCGACGTCATCCCGGCGGACTTCATCGAAAGGCTTATGCCCGATTTGGGCGCAGTGCCGAGGACGCTCATCACCGAGGCCGTTGTGGCAGCCGTCATAGCGGGGATATTCTTCGTCTCGGGCAAAAAGGCGGGAGTCATCGTTATAGGATTCATCGCAATGCTGATATTCGGCCTCTTCGCCGCCAAAGGCGAACTGGTGCCGACCATATTCGAGAAGCTCTCCTTCTGGGAGAGATATGTAGGCTTTACCTACGGACTCTTCGATCTTTCAAACGCGCTGTTCTTTATCAGTGCGGCTGTGGTATTCCTGTTCCTTACGGTCAGGGTGCTTGAAAAACGCCGTTGGGCATAAGGGGGTGGAAGCTATGTCTAAGGATAACAAGGAGCTTGAAAAAGAGACCTCCGCAGAGGGCGGAGCTTCCGCATCCGGGAGCACGCTGGACGAGATCGTAAAGAAGCAGAGAGAGGGCAAGCTTGAAAAGGAGAGCGAAAAGATCTCCGACGCCGAAGAAACGGCAGAGGAAGAAGCTTACGTCAAGGCCCCCAAGGAAAAGAAAAAGACCAATATAAGACAGCTCAAGCACGGAATGATGGCCACGGTGCTTACGCTGGTATTCGTGGCGGCGGTAGTGCTGGTGAACGTGATCGCTACGGTGATCTTCGAGCGCTATCCTCTGACGCTGGACCTTACAAAGGAAAAGAAATATTCTATCTCCGACCAGTCGGAGGAGTATGTAAAGAGCATCGACACCGACGTGACCGTGACGGTCTTCTCCACGGAGGACAACTTCCTGGCGCTGTCGGACTACACCCGGCAGGCGGTGGAGGTGCTGAAAAAGTTCAGACAGTACAATGACAGGATAAGCTACCGTTTCGTGGACATCGACTCCAACCCGGACATCGTGAAGGACTACGGCACCGACACGGTAACGAGCTACGACATAATGTTCGAGACGAACCCCACCGCAGATGTGAAGCGGACGAGAAAAGTCACGCTTATTGATCTGCTGAGCTTCAAGGACGAACTGCTCACCAATCTGAACAACTACGGCATGACGCTGGATACTCTTGTTTCGCAGATGGGCAGTCCTCTGACCTTCCTGCAATACTACGGAGTTTATGTTGAAGCCTCCCGTGCGGACGAGGCCTTCACCTCGGCGCTTATGGCAGTCACCGACCCGAATCCCGTAACGGCGGTGTTCGTGACCGGGCGAAAGGAAGCCGAAAAGCTGGAATATCTCCAGTCGCTCCTGGAGGCCAACGGATACCAGGTCAAGACCATAGACATCACCAAGGAAGAGATACCTGCGGAGACGAATCTTGTGGTAGTTCCGGCTCCCACGGTGGACTATCTGCCGGAGGAGGTCAAGAAGCTTTCGGACTATCTTGACAACGACGGAAAAATGGGCAAGCAGATGCTCTACGCGGGCTCCATAAGGCAGGCCGAGACCCCCAACATCGACGAGTTTATGGAGGAATGGGGCATCAAAGTCGGGACCGGCGTGATATGCGAGCAGAGCGGCGACAACTACTACCGCTTCCCCTACTACACTATCACCACGGATGTATCCACAAACTTCACCCAGGACCTCAACGCGGACCCTGTGCTTCTCAACTGTATGTCGAGGCCCATTACACTGCTCTTTGACGAGCGGAACAACAACGGCACCGAGGCTTACGTCAAGTCCACGCCCAACGCTTACGCGGCGGATATGAAGACGGGTGAACAGCTGAACAAGGGCCAGCAGATATACACGGCGGTGGCCTCCAAGGCTGTGTTCTCCAGCGAGGACGGCAAGGGGACCTATTCAAACATCATCGTTTACGGTTCCGTGGAGACCCTGGCGGACTCCTATCTGAGCTTCACGCAGTTCTCCAACCGTGAATATGTACTGAGCCTTATCAACGGAGTGACCCACAAGACCAGCACCGGCATCACCATTGAGCCGAAGGTCATTGAGGGCAACGTATTTGATCTGACGGACAGTCAGAGGTCGGGTCTGCAATGGACCTTCACGCTGATAATCCCGGCGGTAGTACTGGTGATCGGCGGAATAATCTGGCTGAGAAGAAAGAACAGATAGTGCTGAGCGCGGCACCCAAGCAACTGACGGGAGCGCAGCGTGAACCAAATAAGGAGATAAGATGAACAAGAAAATACAAGG
Organism: Ruminococcaceae bacterium FB2012; assembly: GCA_900104495.1. Taxonomy (GTDB): domain Bacteria; phylum Bacillota; class Clostridia; order Oscillospirales; family Ruminococcaceae; genus FB2012. The sequence continues at coordinate 30,982 of FMXS01000011.1, forward strand.
AATAATAATCGGGGGCGTCGTGGTGGCGGCGCTGGGCGGCACGCTGGCTTTTCTGGAGCTGACGGGCAGCACCAAGGATTCCTCAAGCTCCGATACCTCGTCGGCTGTGGTGGCCAGCGAAGCGGAGCCGGACCCCGTTCCGATAATCACCACCGATGCCGAAAACATCGTTTCGGTGGTGGTGAAAAACGAGACCGGAGGCTATACGCTGGAGCGTCCTTCCTCGGGAAAGACCGAGTTCAATATCAAAGAGCTGACGGGGCTCAATCAAAGCTCCGTTATGAAGCAGGGCCTTGTTAAGGATATGGCAAGCCTCGAAGCCTATAAGGTGGTGGAGGAGAACGCCTCGGACCTTTCAAAATACGGACTGTCGGAGCCGAAAACGGTGTTCACCGTGAACTTCATGGACGGCACCTCCCGGACCTTCAAGATAGGCGACAAGGCCACCAAGAACCGTTACCGCTATGTGTCGGAGGAAGGCAAGAGCGACGTATACATGATAGTCCAGACGGTGCTTTCGGATATGATCGAGCGCAAAGAGGACTTTGTCACCACCTCGCTGATACCGGCCTCCACGGCGGAGGAGGGCACGCCCTACGGCAGGATGACGGTGAAGCGCAAGGACCTGGACTACGAAATGGCCTTTGAGGACATCGAGGAGGAAAAGGCGCTGATCTCATCCCAGGTAATGGTGGAGCCGATCTTCGCACACCTGAACATCCAGCTTTCGTCGAAGGTGACCCACGGCCTGTGGGGACTGACGGCGGCACGGTGCGAGCTGATCTTCCCCAAGGCAGAGGATATGAAGACCTACGGCCTGGACGATCCTCTGGCAGTGGTGCATTACAAGAACGACACCGAAGAGTATACCCTCAAAATAGGCAAGGAGATACACTCCACCAATTCGGAGGGCGACGAGCTGGACGAGATCGCGGCGTATTACTGTTACGTCGAGGGCGTCAGCGGCATCGACTGTATCTGGCAGATAGAAGCGGGAAATCTCCCCTGGGCGACCTACACGGCGGGAGATGTTATCTCGCTGATGACCACCAACAAGATCTTTGACATCAACGAGGTCAAGGTGACCTACAAGGGAGAAGTCTCCGACTACACCCTGGACGGAAACGAGGAGGAGACCAAGGTATACTGGGTCAAGAAGAACGGCAAGGATGTGAACGTGGATCTGTTCCAGGAGCTTTACAAATACATCCTCTACTTCCCGACGAAGGATATCTACTTTGACGAGATCAAGGGCGAGCCCTTCCTGACCATTGAGGTGAACCGCAAGGACGGCGGCGGCGACAAGATCGAGTTCTTTGAGGACACCTCGCGCCGTGTGCTGGTGAAGCTCAACGGGCGGCCTTCCTACAAGCTGGAGACCCGCTGGACGGACGTCCTTATCGAGAATATGGAGCGTCTTGACCGGGGCGAGGAGCTGAAGGAGATCCCCTGATGCGTCAAAAAACGCGCTTCGGACGTGATACAATAAAGAGTGCGCAAATCTTACCGGACACTGTCCGGAAGATCACGGAAAAGAATGATACAAAATAATATATAAGAAGGAGTTGTTTACAATGGCAGAGACAAAATCGCCCTTTTTCACCTACAAGGGAATGCCGCTTGTAAGGAAGGGGAACGTTATCTATTTCGGGAATATGTATGACGAGTTCATAGTGATGATCGAGATACTCGGCAGTGAAAAGAAGGGCGGCATCGATGTTGCCAATAAGGTAAGGCTGAGAAAAATGGCTACCGATATTTCCATCCCGCCCAACAAGGCGATCGTGAAAATGGCGGAGAAGGCCAGCCTTTACGAGGCTCTTGACATCGCCTGCGCCTGGCTGAAAGTATAAGTTCAAACGGAGCATCCCCGGCGGGGTGCTCCGATAGCTTTGGAAATGTTGTAAACCAAAAATGCAAAACAGGTTGACAACATCGGCGGAGTGTGCTATAATAATCGGAGGGAGGCAGGGCTTATGAACGTTAGAGAAAAGCTGATCGGAGTATTTGAAAACAACCGCGGAGAGTTCCTCTCCGGGGAGGAGCTGGCCGACAGGCTGGGCTGTTCCCGGGCGGCGGTATGGAAGGCCGTCACCGCTCTGCGGGGAGAGGGCTACGCCATAGATGCGGTCACGGGCAGAGGCTATCGCCTTGCCGAAGGTACGGATGTGCTTTCGGCGGCGGGGATAGAGAAATATCTCTCCGATGCGGCCCGCGGGACAGTGCTGGATGTCCGCAGGAAGGTGGAGGGCTCCACCAACACTATCCTGCGTGAAAAGGCTGTCCGCGGGGTGCCCGCCGGGACGGCGCTTATCTGCGGAGAGCAGACAGGCGGCAAGGGCCGCCGGGGACGGAGCTTTTTCTCCCCCTCGGACACGGGGCTGTATATGAGCATCCTGCTGCGGCCGGATATGCCTGCGGCTGATTCGGTGCGCATCACGGCGGCGGCGGCGGTGGCCGTGGCCCGGGCCGTGGAGGACTGCTCCGGCTGTCCCGCGCAGATAAAATGGGTCAACGACGTCTATATGAATGGCTTAAAAGTCTGCGGAATACTTACCGAAGCGGCTTTCTCGCTGGAAAACGGCGGCCTTGACTACGCCGTGGTGGGCATCGGAATCAACGCCTACGAGCCGGAGGGCGGCTTCCCGCCGGAGCTTTCGGGCATCGCGGGAGCGGTGTTTGAGAGCCGCCGCGAGGATATGCGAAACCGCCTTGCGGGGGCGGTGCTGTCCCGGTTCTTTGAATGCTGCGGAGACCTTTTTTCAATGGATATGCTGGAATACTACCGCTCGCGGCTGATGTGGCAGGGCGAGAGGATAAAGGTCATGGGCGGCGGGGGAGAGTACCCCTGCGAGATGCTGGGCGTGAATGACAGCTACGCTCTGCGGGTGCGTCTTGACGACGGCTCGGAGCGGGAAGTGTCCAGCGGAGAAATAACTATAAGGAGACAGGAAGAATGACTACTCAGGCTATCGGAAGAAACAAGATACTTGCCCTTTGTTTATGCGCGATCTTCACGGCGCTGTCGGCGGTGGGGGCCTTCATCAAGATACCCATACCCTATCTGCCCATCACGCTCCAGACCTTTTTCACCACCCTGGCGGGACTGCTTCTCGGCGGGCGGCTGGGAGCGGCCAGCGTAGGCTGTTATGTGCTTCTCGGGCTGGCGGGAGTGCCTATCTTCACCGAAGGCGGCGGCTTTATGTATGTGATGAAGCCGGGCTTCGGGTATCTGCTGGGCTTTATCGCCGGGGCTTACGTTACGGGGAAGATCGCTCACGCGGTGAAAAGCCCCTCTCTGCCGAGGCTTATAGCGGCGGCCTTTGCGGGAACGGGAGTCATCTATCTGATCGGAATGGTGTACTTCTTCGCGGCGAAGAACATCTGGATCGCCGGAGAGGGCATGAGCGTCTGGACTCTGCTGACGGTCTGCTTTTTCCCGTGTATACCGGGGGATATCATCAAATGCGTCTGTGCGGCAGTGCTGGCAAAGAAGCTGATCCCGCTGACGGCAAGATACAGGCTCACCGCCGGGGAGTAAAAACGGGAAAGAAAAAGGTATCGCGTCTGTGCGATACCTTTTTCGTTTACAGGCTGTTTATCAATCTCTGCAAAGCGGCTACGTCCTTCATATTGATGCTTCCGCTGTTGTCGAGGTCGGAGTTGGCTTCGTTGATAGTTACATCCCAGCCGTTGACGTACCTTTGCAGGGTGGCAAGGTCCTTCATGTTGATGACCCCGTTGCCGTCAACGTCGCCTTTGAGGCCGCCGACTGAGAATTAAAGCTGATAGGTGTAATATAAGCCGCTCTTGCCGGTAAACTCGGCCTGCCTGCCGTTGACCTTAACGGAGGTCTTTTCCGAAAGCTCGGCCTCCGGAGCATCCTGGCCTACGGGGAAGGACTGAGCCAGCTTGAATCTCAGAGTGTATGTTTTGCCGTTTTTGAATTCGGTCACGCCCTCCTGTATCATATACGGAGGGTTCGTCCAGGACACCTTGTTTTTCTTGCTGCTGTTATTGAAGACATTAATTTTCATATCCGAGGGAGTGACGGAGATCACGCCGCTTTTTTCGGAGATAATATCGCCGGCTTTCGGCTCGGGAACGGTGATGCCGACATTTTTGATGTAGTTTATCGGAAGGATCGTTACATCCTCGGCATACCTGTTTTTATCCGTATCGTATATGCAGTAACCGTCATTGGCGCCGAGCCCTTCACCGTAGCTCAGGTCACCCTTGATAAACAGTGTATTTGTTTCCGGGTCATAGCTGAAACGGCCGTTGCCGAGGATATCGTTCCTGTTGATGCCGGTAACTTCAGTGCCGGCGATTTTGATGCCATAGGCTATTGCCGCATCCGCCCGGAGAAGCCCCTCCGGCACAAGAGCAAACATCGACAGCACCAGCATCAGCGCCGTCAGAAACGACAGCGAACGTCTTTTCACAGCCTTCATTTTATTACATCCCGGACAGGATTTGGTATACACTTTTAACATAACACAAAAAGTTAACATTGTCAACCCTTTTCACTGCGGCAGATACGGCTTTTTTACGATAAAACACTTGCATTTTTCCGGCATTTATGCTATACTAAAATCGTATACGCAAATCTGCTGATATGAATGAGGTAATGCTATGGGAAAAATTTACAGTCTCGGTATCGATGTGGGGTCAACTACGGTAAAGACCGTTATCCTCGACGGTGACGAGATCGTCTATAATAAGTACGAGCGCCATTTTTCCAAGGTGCGGGAGACGGTGGCCGAACAGCTTCGGATCATCGGGGAGAAGTACCCCGGGGCAAGATTTAAGATAGCTATAACCGGCTCGGCAGGTCTCGGCATCGCGGAGGCCTGCGGCATCGCTTTCGTGCAGGAGGTGTTCTCGGCCTTCACCGCCGTGAACAAGACCTATCCCGACGCGGATGTGGTTGTGGAGCTGGGCGGCGAGGACGCGAAGATAATCTTCCTCACCGGCGGCGTGGAGCAGAGAATGAACGGCACCTGCGCCGGCGGTACGGGAGCCTTCATCGACCAGATGGCAAGCCTGCTGGGCGTGACCGTTGACGATATGAACGAGATGTCGCTCAAAGCAACGAAGATATATCCCATAGCTTCGCGGTGCGGAGTTTTCGCAAAGTCGGACATCCAGCCCCTGCTCAATCAAGGGGCAAAGAAGGAGGACATCGCGGCTTCGATCTATCAGGCCGTGGTGGATCAGACGGTATCGGGACTGGCTCAAGGCCGCAAGCTGGAGGGAAAGGTGCTTTTCCTCGGAGGTCCGCTGTCCTTCCTTTCGGGGCTTCGCAAGGCCTTTGTGGACACTCTCAAGCTGGACGAAGAGCACGCCGTCTTCCCGGAGCTGGCACCCTGCTTCATGGCCTACGGCTCGGCTCTCCACGCTCAGAAAATGGGCGACGAGATGACCGTTGAGGAGGCTATCGACAAGATCACCCACGCCAAGGCTCACGACACTATCGTGACCGGCAAGCCGCTGTTTGCAAATCAGCGAGAATACCGGGAGTTTGTGGAGAGACACAGACAGTCCGATCTGAAATACGAGAACATCGAGACCTACCGCGGTGACGCTTACCTGGGCATCGACGCGGGCTCCACCACTACCAAGCTGGTGCTGATAACTCCCGACGGAAAACTGCTTTATCAGTATTACGGCTCCAACAAGGGCCAGCCCCTGGATGTTATCGCATCCAAGCTGGAGGACATCTATGCCCTTGCCACCGACGGGCTCGTTATCAGAGCTTCGGCGGTGACGGGCTACGGCGAGGACCTTATCAAAGCCGGCCTCGGAGTGGACTACGGCATCGTGGAGACGGTGGCTCACTACAAGGCGGCGGCATATTTCTGCCCCGATGTTGATTTCATCATCGACATCGGCGGACAGGACATCAAGTGCTTCAAGATCAAGAACAACGCTATCGACAGCATCATGCTCAACGAGGCCTGTTCTTCGGGATGCGGCTCGTTCATACAGACCTTTGCTCAGGCAATGGGCTACGAGATCGCGGATTTCGCCCGCCTGGGACTGTTCGCCAAGGCTCCCGTGGAACTGGGCTCCCGGTGTACGGTGTTCATGAACTCCAGCGTAAAGCAGGCTCAGAAGGACGGCGCTTCGGTGGAGGACATCTCGGCGGGACTTTCCTCGTCCATAATCAAGAACGCTATATACAAGGTAATAAGGGCCAAGTCCATAGACGAGCTGGGCAAGAACATCGTGGTCCAGGGAGGAACTTTCCTCAACGACGCGGTGCTGCGCTCCTTTGAGATCGAGCTGGGCAGGAACGTTATCCGTCCGGCTATCGCGGGGCTTATGGGCGCTCTCGGATGCGCGCTGTTTGCCAAGGAGAAGACCCGCAATGATCCCGACGCACGTTCGGCGGTGCTGAACGAGGAACAGCTGAAGGAGTTCGCCTACAATTCCTTTGCCACCCAGTGCCGCGGCTGCACGGCTCACTGCAATCTGACGATCATCCGCTTCAACGACGGGCATCGTTTCATTTCCGGCAACCGCTGCGAGAAGGGCGCGGGCATAAAGATCGAGAACAAGCCGGAGAATATGGTGGAGTTCAAGTATAACGCGATAAAGGCTTACGCCGACAGGAAGCCGGCGCACCCCAAAGCGAAGATAGGTCTGCCGCTGGCGCTGTCCTTCTATGATCTGATGCCGTATTTTTCCACCATGCTTTACGAGCTGGGCTTTGAGGTGGTGCTTTCCGAGGAAAGCACGAGAGACACCTATTACAAGGGCCAGCAGACTATCCCTTCGGACACGGTATGCTATCCCGCGAAGATAACTCACGGACATATCATCAGCCTGCTCGAAAAGGGCGTGGATATGATATTCTATCCCTGTATGAGCTACAACATCGACGAGGGCGGGTCGGACAACCATTACAACTGCCCCGTGGTGGCTTACTATCCCGAGCTGTTGAAGGCGAATATGCCGGAGCTCAACGACCGCAATTTCAAGGCGCCCTTCCTGAACATCACGATGAAGAAGCACGTTGCAAAAGTAGTGGCTCAGACCTTCCGCAAGTACGGCATCACTCAGCAGCAGGTGTTCGATGTGCTTAACAAGGCCTACACCGAGCAGAAGCGCTACCGCAGAAGGATAGAGCAGAAGGCCCAGGAGATAATCGCTCACGCCAGAGAGAAGGGTCAGAAGATCATCGTGCTGGCGGGAAGACCCTATCACATCGACCCGGAGATCAACCACGGCATCCACAAGCTGATAGCATCTTTGGGCTTTGCGGTGGTGACCGAGGACAGCGTTTCCGACCTGGTGAACGTTCCGCCTCTGGACGTGCTGAACCAGTGGACCTATCATTCGAGGATGTACCGGGCGGCGGAGTATGTCTGCCGGAACGAGGATATGCAGCTGGTACAGCTGGTGTCCTTCGGGTGCGGTATTGACGCCGTTACCACCGACGAGGTGAGAGCTATCCTCGAAGAGAGAGGGAAGCTCTACACTCAGCTGAAGATCGACGAGATCACCAATCTCGGTGCCGCGAAGATCAGACTGCGCTCACTGGCGGCAGCACTGGAGGAGAAGGAGGCAAATGCAAATGAGCAAGCAAAAGCTGACTGATGAAGAGATAGCAAGAAAGAATATCGGCGGCAGCGACCGCGTTTATAAAACTATCTTCACCAAGGAGATGAAGGACGCGGGGTATACGATCCTGATACCCGATATGCTGCCCATACATTTCAAGCTCATGGTGAAGATATATCAGAAGAACGGCTACAAAATGGAGCTGCTTACCAACAGGAGCCGGAACGTCATCGACGAGGGACTGAAAAATACCCACAACGATGCCTGCTATCCCGCGCTGCTTGTTATCGGGCAGTTCATGGACGCGCTGAAAAGCGGGAAGTACGACGTTGACAAGGTAGCGCTGCTGATGTCCCAGACCGGCGGCGGATGCAGAGCCTCCAACTACATCCACTTGATAAGAAAAGCAGTGGCTTCCCAGTTCCCGCAGGTGCCTGTCATCTCGCTGAATTTCAGCGGGCTTGAAAGGAACCCTGCCTTCCCCATGACGCCGAAGGTGGCGCTGATGCTTATTTACGCCGTGCTTTACGGGGATATGCTGATGTTGCTTTACAATCAGTGCCGTCCCTACGAGCTGAAAAAGGGCGACACCGACCGTATGCTGGCAAGGTGGCTGCACCGCCTCGACAAGCTGATGGACAAGAAGTCCTATCTCTATCCCACGCCGATCTACAAGGCTATGCTCCGGGATTTCGCAGCGATCCCCCGCAGCAGCGAGAAAAAGCCCCGTGTGGGCATCGTGGGAGAGATCTACGTCAAGTATTCGCCCCTGGCCAACAACGATCTCAACGAGTTCCTGATCTCGGAGAACTGCGAGCCCAACGTGCCGGGACTTCTGGATTTCGTGCTGTACTGCGCTTCGGACCTGATAAACGACAAGGAGCTTTACGACATCGACACCGCCGCTACCAAGGGATACCAGCTGGGCTATAAGGTGCTTTACAAGTTCCAGAAGCAGCAGATAAAGGTCATCAGGGAGCACGGAGTTTTCCAGCCTCCCCACGATTTTGAGCATCTTCGCCGCTGCGCGGACAAGTACATCCACCAGGGTGTGAAAATGGGCGAGGGCTGGCTCATCACCGCGGAAATGGCGGCGCTGGCTGAAAGCGGCACCAAGAACATCATCTGCACTCAGCCCTTCGGATGCCTGCCCAATCACATCGTTGCCAAGGGTATGAGCCGTGTCATCAAGGAGGCCTATCCCGACGCGAACATCGTAGCGATAGACTACGATCCCGGCGCCACGAAGGTCAACCAGGAAAACCGCATCAAGCTGATGCTGGCAAACGCAGTAATATAAACAAAAAAACGGGTATCCTCTCCGTTGCGGAGAGAATACCCGTTAATATTTTTATTCCATAAGAGGGTCTTTGAGGCCGCAGGCTTCAAAGGCGGCTATACGGTCGCGGCAGGTGCCGCAGGCGCCGCAGGGCTTTTCTCCGCCCTCGTAGCAGCTCCAGGTCTTTTCAAAGGGGACGCCCAGCTCTGTGCCGATGCGCACTACGTCCGACTTGTTGAGCCCCACGAAGGGAGCCTCGATCCTTACCTGTTTTCCGCTGCCGAGGTAGATAGCCTCGTTCATAGCCTTGTTGAACTCCTCGGAGCAGTCGGGATAGGCGTTGCCCGCGGCATCGTCACTGTGGGCGCCGTAGTAGATGACCTCGCAGCCGCAGCCGACAGCCATGCTCGCCGCCGCCGCTAAGAACAGGCCGTTGCGGAAGGGAACGTAGGTGGATACGGGCTTGCCGTCGGTGCGGGAAAGCTGTTCGGAATAGCTCTCCTTGGGGATGTCCCCCTCGGAGCCCGAAAGCAGAGAGCAGTCGGAATCCGCGAAAGCCGCCGCAAGGTCAAGGGTCTTCCACTTGACGCCGTAATGCTCGGCCACCGCCGCCGCCGATCTCAGCTCGCGCCCGTGTCTCTGGCCGTAGTAGACCGAAAGGGCGGTGACGTTCTCCGCGCCGTATTTTTTGACAGCCAGCGCCAGACAGGTGGAGCTGTCCAGTCCGCCGCTGAAAAGTACCATTGCTTTCATCTTGTTCACCTCAGTCAAGCAGCTTTTTCAGATCGCTGTCGGTCTTGAAAGCTCCCAAGTATGTTCTCGTTTCGGTCCGTGAGGAGGGGTTCTTTATCCCGCGGGCGGTCATGCAGCTGTGAGAGCCGGTGATCTTCACGCCCACGTCGGGAGTGCCCGCCGCTTCGGAGATTATCTCTGCGATGTCCCGGCCCAGGCGCTCCTGGAGCTGGAGCCTTTTGGCTGCCATATCGCAGATGCGGGCGATCTTGCTGAGGCCGAGGACCTTCCCTCGGGGGATGTAGCCCACGTTCACCGTCATATCGTACATCAGCGCCATATGATGCTCGCAGTAGCTGAACACGGTGATGTCCTTCATCACGATAGCCTCGTCGGAGCCGTTGTCCTCGGAGGAGAAGGTCTTGCCGAACATCTGCGCTATCTCGTGATTGGTATAGGCGGTGCCTTCCAGGACTTCCTCAAACATATCCGCCACCCGCTGAGGAGTTTCTCTGAGGCCCTCTCTTTCGGGGTCCTCGCCGATAGCCTCCAGCAGGCCTTTGATGTGAAATATTATCTTTTCCTTATCCATTCAGACACCTCTCATGTCCGGGTCCCAAATAAACTTATGCAGCTGAAGCTGAACTTTTATATCATTCATCCTGTTTGCGAGGATGTGATCCACTATCTCGTCGGGTCTCAGCTTTCCGAAGACCGGGCTGATAAAGACCCTGCATTTTTCCGCAAGGGAGAACTCTCTGATAATGTCGTCCGCTCTGTGGAGGTCCTCGCGGCTGCCGGCTACGAATTTCACCGCGTCCGCATCGGTGAGAAAGCGGTAGTTGTCGGTGAGCATACTGCTCTCCATACCGCTAAAGGGCAGCTTGTAGTCAAGGGTAAAGGCGGGACGTTTCTCACGGCAGGCCAGCTCTTCAATGGGAAGGCTGCCGTTGGTCTCGATCTCCACACGGCGTCCGGCGCTTATCAGAGCGTCCGTCAGCTCGGGGAGGTCCTTCTGGAGCAGCGGTTCTCCGCCTGTCAGCGTCACGTTGATGATGCCGGTGCCGCAGGCGTACCTGACTATATCCTCGGCGGAAATCTCCGTAACGGGGCAGTCCGGGGCGTTGGCCCATTTGGTATCGCAGTATCCGCAGCAGAGGTTGCATCCGCGGAACCGTATGAACACGGCAGGCTCTCCGGCACGGATGCTCTCGCCGTTTATGCTCACGAATTTTTCAGCGACCTGAAACATCACTTGTCTTCCTCGTAAACCGCGCAGTTGTTGGGGGTCTCGTAGACCTTCACCGCGCTGACTTCAAGCCCGGAGGCGCGGAGGGTCTTGTAAAAATGGGCGGCGAAATTTTCGGCGGTAGGCCGGAAGGGAACCTTCGTCAGAGAGAAGCCTTCCTCACGAAGCACCTTTACCGCCGCGTCGGAGAGGGAGTTTTCCTCGTAGATGAGCGTGTGGTCGAAGCTGTCCGCCAGCTGATTAACGGCGTTTTTCAGATCACCGAAGTCGATGACCATTCCGCGTTTGGTGCCTTGGTCCTGAAGGTCGCCTTTGACCGTGACCTCCACCGTCCAGCGGTGACCGTGGATATTTGAGCATTTACCCTCATAGCCTTTGAGGAAATGGGCGCTGTCGAAGGAAGCAGCGGTTTTGAGTTTGAACATAAGACACACCTCCGTGACCTATACCGTCGTGAATAATTATTATAGCACAAAATTATGATAATGTCAACATTCTTTTGTGAAAAAATCGCGTGTGTGCGAAAGCACTCTCACCTATACTTACCTTATCTATACTTACCTTACCTATACTGACCTATACTATGATGACATTCTGTATACAGTTTGTATACATAGCGCTGACAGACCGCATCCTCTCACCTGTACTTCACTATACTGATCTCTTCTATACTATCCTATACTCACGTTACAGGTCCGTAACAGGTCCGTAACGGCACAAAAAAAGAGACCGCCGGAGCAGTCTCTTTTGCTTTATCTTACTTTACGGTAGTAACATCCTTGCCGAACCACTTTGTGGAGATCTCGGCCAGCTTGCCGTCGGCCTTCATCTCTTTCAGAGTGCCGTATACCTTGTCGCAGAGCTCCTTGTCCGCAAGGCGGAAGCCGATAGCGTACTCTTCCGGCTCAAGGCCCTCTTCAAGGACTCTGAATGCCTTGCCCGAGGTGGCGATCTCGTACTCCGCAACTACCGAGTCAAGGAATACAGCGTCGCACATATTCATTTCCAGCTGATTCAGAGCTTCAACGTTGGTCTGGAGCTCGTTGAGGGTCATGGTCTTGCCCACGTCGCTGGCTTTAAGGATCTCCTGGGCGGTGGAGCCGTTCTGTACTGCGGCAGTCTTGCCCTCGAGGTCGGCCAGGGTCTGAACGGGGCTGTCATTGTTGACAACGAATACCATTTTGTTCTGCATATAAGGCTCGCTCATCAGCATTACCTTCTTGCGCTCGTCGGAAACGGAAAGGCCGTTCCAGATGCAGTCGATAGTGCCGGCATCCAGGTCGATCTCCTTGGTCTCCCAGTTTACGCCGTAGGTCTCCAGCTGTACGCCGAGACGGGAGCAGACTTCCTTGGCGCAGTCGATGTCGAAGCCGACTACCTGGTCGTTCTCGTCGGTGAAGCCCATGGGCTTGAAGGTGGCGTCAAGGCCCAGCACCAGCTTGCCCTTGTCCAGGATCTTCTGCCAGGAGCCGTCCCCGCCGGCGGAGGTGCTGTTATCCTCGGCCTTGCTCTCGCCCTTGCTTTCGGCGTCGGCTTTGCTCTCGTCGGCCTTGCTCTCATCGGCCTTGCTTTCGGCAGCGGCGCTGTCGGCGGCCTTGGAGGAGCTGTCAGCCTTTGAGGAGCTGTCCGAGGAACCGCAGGAGGTGAGTGCCACGGCGGCTGTCAGCGAAAGAGCGCTGAGCACCGCGATGATAGTTCTCTTGAGTTTCATTTTCATAACTTCCTTTCACATATAAAGGCTTCATACCCGTTCCGCCTTTTCTCCGCAGAATGATATAAAAGCCGCTTTTTACAAGATTTAATATAACACAAAGAAGGCCCAAAGTAAAGCCTTGCGGAAAAACTTTGGCGATATGACAAAAATGCTCTGAGTTATCACATTGCACAAAGCACAATGCACAAATCAATGCACAATGCACAATGAAGGTGTCGTCAAAGACGGCACCTTCATTGTCAGCTATCCTTTAAACATATCATCTCAGCGTGATATACACGATATACGCCGTATATGCCGCCGCCATGACTGCGCCTTCCCAGCGCTGGAGAGTCTGCTTGGTCCAGCAGAAGATCATTACGATCAGGCTCATGGCTATCAGCGCGATGCAGTCTATGGTGTTGGTCATCATAAAGCTGATGGGCGAGATCGTCGTTGCGATACCCAGCACGAACAAGATGTTGAAAATGTTCGAGCCGATGACGTTTCCGAGAGCGATGTCAACTTCGCCGTGTTTCGCCGCGACTATGGAGGTGAAAAGCTCCGGCAGGCTGGTGCCCAAAGCAACTATGGTCAGACCGATGACGTTGTCCGAAAGCCCGAAGGACCTTGCTATCTCCGAAGCGGAGTTTACCACCATACGGCCGCCGAAGGCTATCGCAGTTCCTCCGCAGACGATGAATAAAAGGCACTGCCACATGGGCATGATCTTGTCGTCCGCCTTCTCCGCTGCAAAGGCGTTCCTTGCCTTTTTGGCCGAAATGACGGTGTAGGCTAAGAATCCGCCGAACATCAAAAGCAGAACGATGCCCTCGATCCTGTTCACTTCGCCGCCTATCAGGCCGAAGACCATCAGCACCGCCGCGCAGAGGATCGAGAAGGGAAACTCCCGCCTCAGGGACTCCTTCTTGATAAACAGGGGCGTGATGATAGCGGTAACGCCGCAGACCACCATAAGGTTGAAGATGTTGGAACCCACCGCGTTGCTTATCGCCAGGTCGTTTTTCCCCTGTAAGGAGGCGCTGACGCTGACCGAGGTCTCGGGAAGGCTCGTTCCCATTGCCACCACCGTCAGACCGATTATCATCGACGGCACTTTCAGGCGCTTTGCCAGACCCGAGCTTCCGTCAACGAAAAAATCGGCTCCCTTTATCAGCAGCACGAATCCTGCCACCAGTAACAGATATTGCATTGTCAATTACTCCTTCTATCTTCTGTCACGGACCCGTGGGCTCCGTGTCGTTTGCTTTCATCACGGCATAGGAGAGCTGCTTGCGGACCTCTTCGGCGGTCTCGGTCCATTCGGCGGCATCCTCCCCGGACATGGTCCTTCCGGAGACGCCTTTGAGCAGCCGTGTATATATCTCCTCGGGCATACCTTCGGTGAAATCCAAAACCGGTCTGTCCTGGGCCAGCAGGAAGCACTGTCTCCGCATGACGATCATTTCCTCGTTCCAGCCGCAGACCTCGGTGAGCCGGCGTTCGCGGGCTTCCTCGTCCAGCCGTGCGCCGGCTTTCAGGCAGTTCAGATAAGCCGCCGCCCCATGTGCATTGCGGCTCCCCCGGCAGATGAAATATCCCCGGAGCCTGGCGGGCATGACCGTCTTGTCCTCCGAAGGCACCGGCACGAACATCACGTCTCCCCCCCGGATGTCTCCGAAGCTCTCCGCCTGCCCGCCGCCCTCGGTCAGCACGTCGAGGCTGTCCGCCCAGAAAAGGGTCCCGCCCCGTTCCGCGTTTTCGGAATAGAGCCCGTCCTCGTTGAGACGGTACATCCATTTTTGGGTCTCCGCCAGCGTGTCATTTTCTATATTCGACAGGATCTGCCCCTTCTCCATAGTGATGAGCGGCACCCCTCCCGACTGGGAAAGGGCGTCGGGGAAAGCCTTTCCGCCCAGGGCGAACTTCCCTTCGGAGACCTTTGCAAAGTTCCCGCAGACCGTATCGAGCCAGCCGTGGGTCCAAAGCTCACGGTCCGCAAGTCCGGCGGGATCGTCCAGCCCCTTTTCCGCGACGGTCTTTTTGCTGTAGATGCAGACGTACCGGGGCTCGGCCTCCAACGCCGCGCCGTACCTCTCGCCCTTGAAGGTGAGGAGATCCGAGAGCGCCGCGGAATCCTTCCACAGCTCCGACGAGAAGTCGATATACTTGTCTATCGGCTCAAAGAGCCCTTCCACGGCCCCCTTCGGGAACAGGTCCATATCATCCGCGGGGATAATATCGGGGCTGTTGTTGGACATCACCATAGCCGCCAGTTTGGTATACCTTTCCTCAAAGGGAACGGTATCGGTCACGACTCTGCCTCCGTACTTTCTGTCAAAGGCCTGCTCCGAGGGCAGTCCTCTGCCGTCCGCGGACTTTTCAAGAGCGGTGTGGGCCAGCCTGCGCACTTCCTTGACTTCAAGCTCTCCGTCGGGAAGAACTGCGCACAGCTCGTCCAGCGGGTCTATCTCGATGACCGGTTCCGCCTCGGAGACCTCGGCTTCGCTTACGGGCTCGGGACGGCTTTCCTCCTCCCCGGCGGAGGACGTCTCCGCTTCGGCGGCGCTCGTCACGGAAGCGGTCGTTTCAGCCCTGCTTTCGTCAGCGGAGGAGCTTTCCCCGCTGCTGCCGCCGCCTTCGGCGCAGCCGCAAAGGGAGGCCGTCAAAAGCAGGCCCGTCAACACCGCCGCTGTCTTTAATGCTTTCATTCTCCGAATACGAAACCGTTTATCCTCGAATACACTTCTGTCAGTTCATTGATCATCCCGATGACCTCGTCGGTCTGTTCCTTGGCAAGGCCCAGCTTGTCGGTGAGGGCGGTGAAGAATTTCTTTTCATCGCTGTCATAGACGTTATCCGACAGCAGCAGAGCCGCAGTTTCCAGCAGGATCATTCTGAGATCCTGCTCCGAGCTGATCTCGGTGAGCCTGCCGGCGATGAAGGGGAGGTCGTTCTTCTCCTCGTAGCGGATGTCTATGTGCATCTCGTCGCAGTACTGGTCTATGGTCTGCTTCTGCTCGTCGTTGAAATCGTTGTTGGACTTGGATGCGTGTATGCAGAGGTCGAGAAACAGTTCCTTCTGTTCGTTTGATAATCTGTTCAGAAACATTTATATCATCCTTTCATTTTACAGTGTCATACCAGCTCCACATAGTAGATGCTGGACCCGTCGGGAGAGATGACTCTCTGAGTCTTGATGTCTATATCCCTCAGCTGATCCATAAGCAGTCTTGCGTGGGTATGGGTCACCTCGCGGCTTATGGTCACGTTGGATTCCATTCTCAGCTTTTCCAGTATGGGGGCGGTCTGCTCACGGCTTATGGGGAGCATCCTGCAGAGCTTGTCCTCCAGGCGGTAGCAGTAGCTGAAATAGTTCCTTGCGCTTCCTCTGAGGATAACGTCATAGCTCTTGCCGTCGTATTCAAAGCCTCTCTCGCCGCAGAAGATCTCCGCCTTCTCCAGCATCTCGCAGATGCCCTCGCGGTTGATGCCGTCCTTGTTCTTTTCGGCGCCTTCCTTCATTATCGGCACCGAGCACATCTCCATAAGCAGCTTTGAGAGCATCACCGTATTGCGGAAGGCCATTTTCTGCGCCTCACCGAAGTCGTCCCAATCGGTCTTTTTGTTTTTGGACTTGAACTGGTCCAGCACGTTGATATGGGTGTCGAACAGTCCGCGTATCAGCTCGAGAGCGTGAGCGTATCTGTCCGCCAGTATCTGCAAGTCCACATAATACGAGAACCAGCCGTTGAGTATCTTCTCATTGGACTCCATAGCGTCCCAGGCGATATCCGCGTCCGCAGGGGAGGAAAGGCTCTTCGCCGCATCCACCTGCCAGTCCGCCTCTTCTCCGAGATAGCCCTCGGGATCGTCGGCGGCCTGCTTCATAGCCTTCTCGTCAAAGGGTATCAGCTTCACCACGCTGACGCTCAGTTCGTCGAACTTGGGCTTGTCCTCTATCTCCCGGACTCTGTCCACGGTGCCTCCCAGCCCCTTCAGACATTTTATCTTCTCCTGTCTGAGAGCTTCGATCTGCTCCGCGCATTCCTCCTGCTTTATACGCAGTTTTTCAAGAGCGCCGTTCTGTCTTTTAACGGCCTCCTTGACGGAGCCTTTGGCGTTCTTTTTTATCGAAGAAAAAACTCCGACCAGAAACGGTATTGCCATTATCAAAAAACCTCCCTTATTACGGTCATTGTATCTTTAGTTCCTTACGGGCAGCTTGCGGCTTATCTCGTCCAGCAGGATCAGATCGAAGTCCTCCCGGGAGAACTCTCTCATATCTCCGCCCTCGTATTTTGCGGGGGAGTATTTCGAGACGGGCGTCAGCTTGGTCCTTCGGGGGGCGTGCAGAACGATGAAGCAGAACCTTTCTTCACCGGGCATCCGCTGGAACATATTCATTATGCGGAACCTCAGCCGCCAGTAATCGTTCTTGTCCTCGATGCGTTCGAGGGTCCCGTAGAACTCCTTTTCCCGCTCGGTGAGGGGGATCAGCAGCGTCAGCTCCTTGCGGCGCTGTTCGGCGGCACGCTTGTCCGCTTCGATCTTGTCCAGCCTTGCCTGTTTGAGCTGCACGAATTTCTCGCAGCCGTAGATGTCGGTGGTCCACACCGCCTTGTGTACCGTGTAGAGCGCCAGCGCATCCGTCAGCGCGTTATGGAAAGCCCCTGTGGCGGGGACGTAGTCAAAGGCCGAAGCCAAATCCTTGATGTTGATAGCCTGGGGCAGCTGCATCTTCTTTATCGTTTCGTTCTGTATGTCCTTTACCGTTGAAAGCAGCCTGCTGACGTTTGAGGCGCTCTTTCTCGCTCTGGCGTGCTGTTTTATGTCCGACAGCAGCCCGGGGCGGTCGAAGTTGCCCCATACGCTCACCTGCTTCACGCCGAACTGTTTCAGCAGCGCACAGACCTCCGCCGCCGCTTCATCCGCGTCCGCAGAGGCGTCTATCTCCTCCTGGGTGAGCTTGGTCAGCTTACGGCACTGTTTTGTCAGCTTGCTGTGGATGTTCGGCCTGGTGGTGCGGTAGTAGGTCTTGAGGATGTTATGCTCGCCGTCGCAGATCACCAGCCCGATGCTCAGCAGCTCGCACTGTGCCTTGTCTATATAAAATCCGCAGGTAAATTCAAAATCCGCGAAACAAAAATTCTCCTCGGAAATATTACTCTCTCCCTTCCGTCCTGTCTTTTTCAGATCCGATCTATTCTGTTTTCGTAAAAAACCCGTATGTCTTTTCCTTGAACCCGTCCGTTTCGTCGTAGAAGGCGTGGCCGAAGCCTTCAAAGACCTCTATCCCGCAGCCGAGACGCCGGGCCAGCTCTCTTGAAGCCTCTGCTCCGAAGATCCTGTCCTCCGAGCCGCACATCACCAGCACCTCACAGCTTATTTTATCCAGCTCGTCCCGCAGGTCGAATTCCTTCATCCTTACGGTCATCCGCAGGAAACGCTCCGCATCCTCCGGCGTTATCAGCCCGGCGGCGTCCTCGATGACACCGCGGTATTTCTCAAAAAACTCCGGGGAGTATATCCTCTCGGCGAAAAGCAGGTTAAGCTCGGCGATCCTGCCCGACTCCGCAAGCAGAGCGGCCCGGTCAAAGACCTTCTCCGACATTTCGCTGCTTGCGAAGGCCGTTGCCGCCAGCACGGCTTTTTTCACCAGTTCCGGGTGCCTTGCGGCGATGACCTGAGCGATCATCCCGCCCTGGGACACGCCGATGACGCAGGCCTCCCGGAGGCCCAGCGCCTTAAAGGCGTCGGCGGTATCCTCCGCCATATCGTAGACCGAATACCCCTCGGGGATGCGGGTGATCCTGTCGAAAACGTAAACGTCAAAATCCTCGGTGAAGCGCTTGTAGGCGTACTTTACCGCAGCCGCCGACTCCATGACGCTTCTGATGCTCACTCCGGGGATTATGACCAGGGGAGTTTTCCCCGTCCCGAAGCGGAAATATCTCATTTCAAACCTTTCGGTCAACACCGTCATGATCTCAGAGCTCACAGCGCACCTCCGCCAAAACATTATCCGACATTATAACTATACCACACTTGTCATAAAAATGCAAGCCCTTTATACATCTTAAATTCACGCATCAGGGCTGGAAAACAAAGGCAAAGCCCCCCGCGCCCTTCGGGCATCGGAGAGCTTTTATCACATCAGGCGGGCTCGGACTGCTTCATTGCCCGCTTCTTTTCGTACATACGGTCATCCGCCAGCTTTTCCACGTCGTCCAGACGGTCCTTCCCCGGGACGAACACCGCATATCCGCAGGCTATCCGCATAGGCACCGGCGGGGCTTCGGTGCGGTTGTATTCCTCGGAAAGGCGTTCCAGCTTTTCCAGAGCCCGGGAGACTTCGGCGGTGTCGGTGGTGCCTGCCACGGCGATGAACTCATCTCCGCCGGTTCGGAAACAGCGTCCCAGAGCGCCGAGGCTCTCGGAGATGATCCGGGCGGCATTGATGATATGCCTGTCGCCCTCGGCGTGGCCGTCATCGGCATCAGCCGCGACAGCGTCGCCTCGCATCAGCACGCCGAAAAGAGCGATCAGCACGCAGAGGGCGAAGCTGGGCAGTCCGTAGCGGTAAACGTCCCCCATGGATATACATCCCGTAGGACTTTCCCAGGAGCTTTGAGATCTGCGGGGCGTAGGTGTAGGTCTCCTCGCCGTCGAAGGACACGGCAATATGCGTGTCGGAGCTTCTGAAGCAGAGCCGCTTCTCGGAAAGCCCTATCCCTTCGAGGGAGTGAGTGATGACTATGTCCCCGTCGGGCAGGTCGTTAAGGGCATAAGAGGTCCCGCCCTCCGAAGTCCACCCGTCGGAAAGCGAGATCACGTTATCGTCATAGCTTTTTTCGGGCGTGGAATAAAACACTCCCGCCACCGCTCCAAAGACGAGTATCACGATAAGCGACACCACGTCCGCGAGGGCCATCCCGTTCTTTTTCATAAGCTGCCGTCTCCGGTCATTCTGCTTTCAGATACTCCAGTATCTCCCCGGCGTTGGTGTCGGGCTTGACCTTGGGCATCACCTTTTCTATGATGCCGTCCTCACCGATAATAAACGTGCTGCGGACCACGCCCATGCTCACCTTGCCGTAGTTTTTCTTCTCCTGCCATACGCCGTAGGCTTCGATAGCCTTTCGTTCGGGGTCGGAGAGCAGGATGAAGGGCAGGGAGTGCTTTTCCGCGAATTTCTGATGCGAGGCGACGCTGTCGCGGCTGATGCCGATGACGGTCACGCCCAGCTTTCGGAACTCACCGTAAGCCCCCGCGAAAGCGCAGGCCTGACGGGTACATCCGGGAGTGTTATCCCGGGGATAAAAATACAGCACCACCTTTTTCCCGCGAAGGGAAGACAGGGTGACGGTACTGCCGTCCTTATCGGACAGGGAAAAATCCGGTGCGGGAGTTCCCGCTTCAAGAAGTGCCACAGCAATTCCTCCTTTAGATCTATCTAAATACAGTTTGCAGGGGTAATGCACCAAGCTGTAAACCAAAACGCGAAGCGAGTTCCGCAGTCCAGGGCGCGGTAGCCCTGGCGAGGACAATTTTTCCTCGCAAGCTCGGAAAAATCGGGGCGGAGCCCTCGCAGGGACAATTTTCCCTCGTCAAGCTCGGGAAAATCGGGGCAGAGCCCCATTCGGCGCGAAGCGACGACCCCGGCGCTGCACTCGAAAACAATAGGGCGCAAAAGCTGTTTGCCTGCTCTTTTTGGCGTGGACAAACCATACGCAGCGCCGGAAAAGCTGTCCTCCCACACTCGCAGGAAACAGCGAGTGGAGCGAAGCGAACGAGCGTCTTTCCGTTCCCCGACGAACCAAAGCGGGAACCTGCCCCGCCCCACACGGGGGGCAGGTTCTCGGTTTGGTATCGCACGATTCTGCGGCCCCGCCGCCAAACATTCTTTCCTTCATCACTTTGTTCCGGCGGCGGAGTTAGTCCACACCGCCGTTGAGCCGCAGGGCAGGGGCATGGATGCCTTCTCCACCGGCAGACCGATCTCGTCCGCCGAGACGCTCCCGCCGTATTTCGGAGTTATTATCTCACTGATGATATATGCCATTACCGAGGGCGAGAGCCCCGTGGTATAGCTGTTGAGCAGGAAAAACAGAGGATCGTCGGAAAGTACGTCCGCGCAGGTCTTTACCAGCTCGTAAACGCTGTCCTCCAGCTTCCATACCTCGCCGCCCGGACCTCTGCCGTAGCTGGGCGGGTCCATAACGACGGCATCGTAGAGGTTCCCGCGCCTTATTTCCCGCTTGACGAATTTCTCGCAGTCGTCCACCAGCCAGCGTATGGGCCTGTCGGACAGTCCCGATGCCGCCGCGTTGTCCCGCGCCCACTGGACCATTCCCTTTGAGGCGTCCACATGGGAGACCGAAGCTCCCGCCGCCGCGCAGGCAAGAGTGGCTCCGCCGGTGTAGGCGAACAGGTTCAGCACCTTTATCGGCCTTCCGGCGTTTCTGATAAGTTCCCCCATAAGGTCCCAGTTGACGGCCTGCTCCGGGAAGAGCCCCGTGTGCTTGAAGCCCGTGGGACGGATGACAAAGCGAAGCTCTCCGTAGCCTATCTCCCAGCTTTCGGGCAGGCGCTTGCGGTATTCCCACTCGCCTCCGCCCTTGGCCGAACGGTGATAGACTGCGTCCGCCTTGCTCCAAAGCTCGGATTTGTGAGGCGTTTTCCAGATTATCTGCGGGTCGGGCCGCACAAGTATCCTGCCGCCCCAGCTTTCCAGCTTGTCGCCCTCCGAGGTGTCGATTATTTTATAGTCTTTCCAGTTTTCGGCTATACGCATACTTTTTATCCTTTTATGTTCAATTAGATCGGCTCCGCTTCCGTTTCCACCCACGCGGGGAGGAAGCCGCTGCTGAGAGCTATCTTCTGCGAGAAGATGTTTGCGGGGGCGGTCCCGTAGAAGGGAACGTCTCCCGTTTCGGCGATCCTGTTTTTGAGAAGCGTCACAAGATAAGTCCCGATGCCCTTCCCGCGGTATTCGGGCAGGACGTCTATGCCTATCTGCTGCCAGTGAGGGCCGTCCTCCGAACAGCCTGCCATACCCATTATCTTATCGCCGTCCAGCGCCGTGACGGTCATCCTGTCGGGAGTGAAGGGGTTGGGACGGGGATAGCATATCGCGTGGGTGAAGCGGGGGTCACCGTAGAACTGCTCTATCTCGTCCCCGATGTACCACTTTACTTCAAAGCGGCCGTCCGTTTCGGTGCGGCAGCAGGGCAGGAACATATGGTGCGAGGGGCGCATTCTGAAGCCGTATTTTTTGAGTTCCGCGTCCAGTTCCGCGAGGAAGTGATGCTCGAACAGGGTACGGCCTTTTTTGTCTTTGACCAGTTCTTTCAGAGTCCCGCAGAGCTTTTCGTCCGCGGTGATGACGGTGCCGTTTCCGAGGGTAGCCATTTGCAGGAACGGCTTCCCGGGGTGATACTGTCTGCTGCCCTCTTTGGGGTCCGAGACGGTAACGGTGTTCTCGGTTTTGGAGAAGTCCTCCGGGCGGCAGTTCAGTTCCGCTGAAAGCAGGGCGAGCAGTTTCCGATAGTATTCTTTAAACATTTCGATTCTCCGGTTTATCTGTCGGTAAGTTTATTGGGCTTATCGGTCAGGGAAATATCGAACACTGCGCCGCAGTCCTTGCAGGCGCCGGCGGTAATGAAGGAGCTTTTCTTCATAACTCCCTTTTCGTTATCGGGGATGAACACGAACCCTCCGAAGCTGGAAAGCTCACCCTGCATTATTTTCTCCGAGCCGCACTTTGGACATTTTGTAGTCATAACGATCTCCTCCTTTATTTATCGGCTCCGCGCAGAGCGCGGCAGCATACCTTATTAAAACCATTATACCATCCCGCAATACCTTTGTCAATAAGGCCCGAGCGCGGGCGGCGCAATTCCGCCGCAAGCGACGTAGTGCAGGAAAATAGATAGCGATGCGGCGGGGCCGTACAAAGCGGAAAATCAAAACGTGAAGCGGCAGGGGCGTGCCCCTGCACCCAGCGCCGCCGCAAGCAGCGGAGTGCAGGAAACAAAATAGTGATGCGGCGGGGCCGCACAAAGCGGAAAACCAAAACGCGAAGCGCGTTAAAAGTTTCGGTCAAGCCTTTTCCAAAGGCTTGCGGGGTCGAGGGGCAGAGCCCTCGCGGAGCTCGAGGCAGAGCCTCGTTCGGCGCGCCAGCGACGACCCCGGCGCTGCACAATAAAAGAGTAGGGAAATGAAGCCGTTTTCCTACTCTTTTTTACGTGGACAAATCATACTCAGCGCCGGGAAAAAGTGTCCTCCCGCACTCGCAGGAAACAGCGAGGACGCGAAGCGGACAAGCGTCTTTCCGTCCCCCGACGCGCCAAAGTGGGGCGGCATCCTGCCCCGCCCCAAACGGTGGAGCAGATTTCCGACATAGCCTCCCGCCCCAATTCGGGGGCTCTCCGTTGGCGTAAACCGTATTCGGGGGCTTTCCGATCGCCCCCGAACCCCTTCGGGGACGCACTTCTTTTTACGGAGTGCGAGACTACGACAAAATTATTCATTCTTCATTATTCATCATTCATTATTCATTCCTTCCGGTTGACATACAAAGGGCTTTGTGATATAATTACTATGAATAACTGTTTCATCATGATAAGTACTGGAGTTGATTTCTTAATGGACGAAGGCAGCCGATTGCTGCTGGGAACAGCTATCTGCGTTTTGCTTGTGATCCTCTCGGCGGTTTTTACCGCCTGCGAGAATTCCATCATCGAGATTAAGGACAGCGAGATCGAAAAACTCGCCGACCGGGGAAGACGGGGAAGAGCCCTCGTAAAGCTCACCGGTGATCCCAACCGTTTGCTCACCTCCGGCATCATCCTGCGGACGCTGCTGGCTATGGCGGTCTCCGCCGCCGCTGAGGTCACCTATGCCCGCCGGTTCGCCGATGTTATGGGCGGCAGCCTTGGGATGCTGCTGCTTTCATCCTTTATCGTCCTGTGCGGGGCCGCTTTTCTGAACTGCACTTTGGGAATAGTGCTGCCGAAACGGCTCTGTGCCGCAGGAAAGATCGGTCAGAGATTCGCTCTGCGCTGCGCTCCGCTTTACAGCCTGGTGCTGAAGCTCATACTTCCGCTGGAGCTGCCTGTCTCCCTTTGCTCGGGAGCGCTGCTGAAGCTCTTCGGCGTCAAGCGCTCCGACCTGGAGGACAAGGTCACCGAGGAAGAGATACTTATGATGGTGGATGCCGTAAACGAAACAGGCGGCATCGAGGAATCCCAGGCAGAGATGATAAGCAACATCTTCGAGTTCGACGATCTTGAGGTCCACGAGATAATGACCCACCGCACCGAGGTGGAAGCTGTCCCTCAGGAATGCACCATTGCCGAGGCTGCCGAAGTGATAATCGAGAAGGGTTTCTCCCGCATCCCCGTGTATGACGGGAGCATCGACAGGATAACGGGCGTCGTGTTCGCCAAGGACATCCTGCGTTCCGTCATGGACGGCAGTCCCAAAGACAGCCCGATAAAAGAGCTTATGCGGGAGATAAAATACATCCCCGAGAACTGCCGCTGCGACGATCTGCTGGAGGACTTCTCACGGCGGAAAAATCAGATCGCGGTGGTGGTGGACGAGTACGGCGGGACGGCAGGCATCGTCACTATGGAGGACCTGCTGGAGGCTATCGTCGGTTCCATACAGGACGAGTACGATAACGAAACTCCCGACATCCAGGAGATCACTCCCAACACCTTTGACATATCGGGGCGGGCGGCTCTGGACGACGTTATGGACGAGCTGGGCTGCGAGCCTCCCGAGGAGTGCATCCACGACACCATAGGCGGCTTCGTGACCGAACTGATAGGGCACATCCCCGCCGAAGGAGAGAGAGCCTCCGCAAGGTGGAAGAACGTGGAGTTCACGGTGATACGCGCGGGCGGTAAATCAATAGAAAAGCTCCGCGCCGTTATAGACAGAAAGGAAACGGAAAACGTATGAAAATGCCAAGGCTCGTTTCTGCGGCTATGGCGTTCCTGCTGCTGACGGGCTGCGGGTCGTCGGAGGGCTCCGGGAACGGTATGAGCTTGTCCCCGGACAACGTCTGGGGCAGAGGCGAAAGCAGCAAGGCCGCCTCCCGGGCGGATGTCTCCTCGCGGAAGGAGAGCAAGGCTCCGGCCCTCACCAAGGATAAAGTCACCATGAACCGCACCACCGAATATTTTTACGACCTTATAACAGAGGAGCGGCTTCGGCAGGGCTCCCTTGTCATGCTGGACGGGCTGAGGTCCCACAGCGAGAGCATCAGCTTCGAGGGGCTGGGCATCAGCGAGAAGGAGCTCAACGAGCTTTTCGACCTGATGATCTGCTGCGACCCGGAGCTGGGCTGGATAGACTACAACTACGAGGTGGACCATGACGAAGGCGACGTCATCGCTCACGCCTATTTCACCTACAAGCTGTCTCCCGAGGAGGAAAAGACAGCCGTGGAGAAACTTCGGGCGGAGGTGTCCAAGGTAGCCGCCGAGACCGAAGGGTACAGCGATTTTGACAGGGTCCTCTATTTCCACGACTACATCATCGCAGGCTGCGATTACAGTGAGGCTTCCGACAGCGCGTGGTCGGCTTACGGCTGTCTGATCGACGGCAAGGCTGTCTGCGAGGGCTATTCCAAGGCGCTGATCGCCCTCTGCGAGGAAACGGGGATGCTTTGTCTGCCCGTGGGCGGCAGCACCGACCGTGAAGGCCAGGAGCTGCATATGTGGAACAAGGTGATGATGGACGGGGAATGGTACAACATGGACCTGACCTGGGACGATCCCACCTACGGCAGCGGCTCGCCTGTCAGCGACGACCCGGAGGGAGCCGAGATCCTTCACCGGGAGTATTTCGGCCTCACCGATGAAGAGGTGCTTACCGATCACAGCTTTTTGGAAACGAGCTTTCTGAAATATCCCGAGGCCAAGGCGACAGAGGACAACTTTTTCGTCCGCACGGGGGCCTGCATCGGGGACGTCTCGGAGGCTCAGGATACCATATACAGCCTGGCGGCGAAGAGTCTTGACAGCGGAGGGAACACCTTTCAGCTGAAATGCGCCGACAGCGGGGTATACGAGGCGGTCTACAACGAAGAGTTCTCCGATGACGGTGCGATCTTTGACGTGCTGGACGCTTTGTGGAACAACGGATACCCCATCGAGAAGAACAGCTACAGGTTCATCCCCGACGAATCACACTGCATCGTGACTCTGATACTGGAGTCATAGCGGCGGGGCCGCACAAAGCTGTAAATCCAAACCGCGAAGCGGCATTCCGCAGTCCAGGGCGCGGCAGCCCTTGCGGGACAATTTTTCCTCGCAAGCTCGGAAAAATCGGGGCTGGCCCTTGCAGGGTGTGGGACAGCGTCCCACTCGGCGCGAAGCGACGACTCCCGGACGGGCTCAGATAAAACAATAAAACCCATACAGAGGAGGGAATATATACATGAGTATGCTGAAAAATCTGCAAAAAGCCGAGGAAGGCGTGGACTACAAAGCCAAGGCCAAGGAGCTCCAGGACAGGCTGTCGGCTCTGCAATTGAAAATGAAGGAGAAAAAGCTCCCCGCGATCATCGTGTTCGAGGGCTGGGGCGCTTCCGGCAAGGGGACACTTATCGCCGGGACCATCAAACTGCTGGATCCGCGCTTTTTCAAAGTGACCTCGACCCTTCCCGCCAACGAGGCGGAGCGGCGCTATCCGCTGATGAAGAGATTCTTTGAGGGCATCCCCGAGTACGGCAAGCTGTCGGTCATGGACAGGAGCTGGTACAGGGAACTGGCGGCGGCCCGCATAGAGCAGGGCATCTCCAAAAAGGAGTACGAGCGGAGGATAGGCTCGGTGAACACCTTTGAAAGACAGCTCACCGACGACGGCTATGTGATCGTCAAGCTGTTCCTGCACATCTCCAAGGAGGAGCAGAAAAAGCGCTTTGACAAGCTCCTTGAAAGCGGAGCCACCAAATGGCGTGTCACCGACAAGGACAAGTATCAGAACAAGCATTACGACGAGTACGCCGAGCAGTTCGAGGATATGCTGGAAAAGACGGACACGGCTTACGCTCCCTGGAACGTGATAGATGCGGAGGATAAGCAGTTCGCAAGGTACAAGCTCTTTGAGATACTGGTGGAGAACCTTACGGCGGCGCTGGAAGCGGATGTTATCTACCCCGCCGAGAGCGACGTTGCCGAGCTTTTCGATATGAAGAAAATGCCTAAGCTCTCGGAGGTCACTCTGGCGGACAAGACCGTCTCCGAGGAGGAATATTCTGAAAGGCTGAAAGCGGATCAGAAGGAGCTGGCAAAGCTCCACGGCAAGCTCTACAAGCTGAAAATACCCGTTGTCATCGGCTTTGAGGGCTGGGATGCCGCAGGCAAGGGCGGAGCGATCAAGCGCGTGGGCGCGGCCCTCGATCCCCGCGGCTATGAGGCCGTTCCCGTGGCGGCTCCCGACGCGAGGGAGAAGGTACACCACTATTTGTGGCGGTTCTGGATAAATCTTCCCAAGGACGGACACATCACCATATTCGACCGCACCTGGTACGGGCGGGTCATGGTGGAGCGGCTGGAAGGCTTCACCCCGCCGGAGCGGTGCGCTATGGCCTACCGGGAGATCAACGAGTTCGAGAAGGAACTTTCCGACTGCGGCGTCGTGGTGATGAAGTTCTGGGTGCAGATCGACAAGGACGAACAGCTTCGCCGCTTCAATGACCGTATGAACACTCCCGAGAAACGCTGGAAGATCACCGACGAGGACTGGCGCAACCGCGAAAAGTGGGACCTTTACGAATCCGCGGTGGACGAGATGATACAGAAGACCTCCACCGAATTTGCGCCCTGGGTCATCGTTGAGGGCAACGACAAGAAATACGCGCGGCTCAAGGTGCTGGAAACCGTCATCGAGAGGCTTCAGAAGAAAATCGAGAAGAGGAAGTAAAGCAAAGGGCGAATACCGGCAAGAGGATGTCCGTATGATATATTATTCCGCATTGATTAATGATCGGAGATGATCGAATGATGATAAAGCGCGGGTGCGCGGCGATAGCGGCGGCGGTGATGCTTACCGCCTGCGGGAGCACCGATGAAAACGAGCCGCATATCACCACACTGTCAAAGCCCACCGAAACTGCGGAGGCGGTCACTACCGCTCCGGCGGTTACAGAGGCGGCAGTCACAACTGTTCCGACTACTTCCGCGACTACGGTGACGACATCCGCAACGAAAAAGAAGACCACCAAAAAGACCACCACAACAACGACCACGACTACTACGACAACTACGACGACAACTACTACGACGACCGCCGAAACGACCCCGGAGACCGCCGCTCCCGAGCCGGTGGTGACGGATCCGCCGATGATCGAAACGGAGCCGGTCATCGTCACCGATGCGACGGAAACGGCGACTCAGCCTCCGGTGCATACGGATCCCGAGCCGGATCCGGAGCCCGAGGACACTTCCTCCGTCACCGAGAAAAAAGAGGAAAAGCCCGCGCCGGAGCCCGACCCTGCCGCTCCGCCCACCACGCTGTTCTTTGTGAACACCGGCGAGAAGGAAACGGTCATCACCTGGGACCCCTCCGAGGGCGCCGACGGCTACGAGGTGCTGATGAAGAAGGACAAAAACTCCAAGTGGGAACTGCTGGGCGAAACCAAAAAGCAGACCTTCACCGTCACCGGCATAGGGCTCAACAAAAACTACATATTCACCGTCAAAGCCTATAAGCTGACCGACGGCAAAAAGCTATACTCCGACCGCTCCCGCAACTGCGGTTTCCCGTATATGACGAAGAAAAACGGCATAACCTATGTGGACGGACTTATGATCGTAAACAAGACCTACGGCCTGCCCTCCAGTTACGGCTGGGGCCTTACCGCCGACACTCAGGCGGCCTTCAACGAGATGCAGGCAGGTGCCAGGGCCGACGGACTGAGCATATGGATATGCTCCGGGTTCCGGAGTTACAGCTATCAGAGCACCCTTTACTGGAACTACGTCGCCAGGGACGGCAGCCAGTGGTCCGCGGACAGGTATTCCGCCCGTCCGGGTTACAGCGAGCATCAGTCGGGCTACGCCGTGGATGTTAACCAGGCCAGCCGCTGGTTCAACGGTTCGCCGGTGGCGGTCTGGCTGGAGAAAAACTGCTGGAAATACGGCTTCATCATCCGTTATCCCTACGGCAAGGAGGATGTTACCGGCTACAATTACGAAAGCTGGCACTGCCGCTACGTCGGCAAGGAAAAGGCCAAGCGGCTCACGGAGAGCGGGCTTACCATCGAGGAATATTACGGGCTGACATCAGTATATTCCTGAACACGGATAGGAGATGATGATATGTGGCAGAGCCTTTCGCCTGAATGGCAGACAGCCTTTGACGAGGCATGGGAGGCTTTCAGAAACGGCTGTATCCCCATAGGAGCCGCCTTGTTCGATGAAAACGGCGGGCTGCTCATAAGAGATCATAACCGCGGCGCAGAGGCCGGCACGCTCAACCGGCTGATCTCTCACGCCGAGGCGAATATCCTCCGCCGGCTGGATACCGGGCAGTATAATGTCCGGGCTCTGGTGCTTTATACTACTATGGAGCCCTGCCCTATGTGTATGGGGACGATAGTTATGTCAAATATCAGGCATATCCGATACGCCGCCCGGGATCCCCACTGCGGCAGCGTCCATTGGAATGACGATGACCCGTATATCCGGGGCAAGCAGATAGAGCATATCCTCGAGGGCGGAGAAGCCGAGTTCGTCCAGCTCTGCATCCAGAGCTATTATGAGCTGCGCGGTGCGGAGCAGGGCAGAGGAGATGATGTCCTCAAGCAGTTCGGGAAAATAAACGCCGGAGCTGTCGCCGCCGCAAGAGCGCTTTACAGGGATAAGGCCCTTGATGCTTTTGCGGAAAGCGGAATACCCTTTTCGCAGGTCTACGATGAGATCATCCGTATCGGAGGCAGCAATACAGAAAAATGAGCTTACCGCATCTGCCCGGCAGGGCAAATAAATATAAAAGGAGCCTAAAACTATGCTTTCAGACATCGAGATCGCCAAGCAGGCGAAAATGAAGAAGATCTACGACATCGCGCATGACCTCGGCATCGAGGACGACGATATCGAGCCCTACGGCCACTATAAGGCCAAGCTTTCGGAGGAGCTTTTCACCAAGCTGGCGGACAGGCCCGACGGCAAGCTGATACTCGTTACCGCTATCAATCCCACTCCCGCCGGAGAGGGCAAGACCACCGTTTCGGTAGGACTGGCCCAGTCAATGGCGAAGATCGGGAAGAAGGCTATGCTGGCTCTCCGTGAGCCCTCCCTGGGACCCGTGTTCGGCATCAAGGGCGGCGCGGCAGGCGGCGGCTATGCGCAGGTGGTCCCCATGGAGGACATCAACCTTCACTTCACCGGGGATATGCACGCTATCACTGCGGCCAACAACCTGCTCTGCGCTTTGATAGACAACTCCATGCATCAGGGGAATCCTTTGGGCATCGACCAGCGGCGCATCCTCTTCAAGAGGTGCCTTGATATGAACGACAGAGCCCTCCGTGACATCATCGTGGGACTGGGCTCAAAGGTCAACGGCATCCCGCGTCAGGACGGCTTCCAGATCACCGTGGCTTCGGAGATAATGGCTATCCTCTGCCTTGCCGCCGATCTTGACGATCTGAAAGCCCGCCTTGAACGGATCCTTGTGGCTTACACCTACGATAACAAGCCCGTCTACGCCAAGGATCTGGGCGGATGCGGAGCAATGGCGGCCCTGTTGAAGGACGCTCTCAAGCCCAATCTCGTACAGACGCTGGAGAACACTCCTGCGATCATCCACGGCGGACCCTTTGCAAATATCGCTCACGGGTGCAACTCGGTAAGAGCTACCAAGCTGGGCCTCAAACTGGCGGACTATATGATAACCGAGGCCGGCTTCGGCTCCGACCTGGGCGCGGAGAAGTTCTTCGACATCAAGTGCCGCTTTGCGGGGCTGAGACCCTCCTGCGTGGTGCTGGTGGCGACGATCAGAGCGCTGAAATACAACGGCGGCGTCCCCAGGGCCGAACTGAAGACCGAGAACGTGGAGGCTCTTGAAAAAGGCATCGTCAACCTGAAAACTCACATCGAGAATATGCAGAAGTTCGGCGTGCCGGTGGTAGTCGCTATCAACCGTTTCGAGTCGGACACCGACGCGGAGATCGCCGTTATCGCCCGCACCTGCGAGGAAATGGGCGTGAAGTACTCCTTAGCGGAGATCTTTGCCAAGGGCGGCGAAGGCGGCCGCGACCTGGCGCAGAAGGTCTGCGACACTATCGAGTCCTGCCCGAGCAAGTTCAAGCCCCTCTATGACGAAAAACTGCCTATCAAGGAGAAGATCGGAACTCTTGCAAGAGAGATCTACCGCGCCGACGGCGTGGTCTACACAGCGCAGGCGGAGAAATCCATCAAGGAGATCGAGGCTCTGGGCTTTGCGGACATCCCCGTTTGCGTGGCGAAGACCCAGTATTCCCTTTCCGACGATCCGAATAAGCTGGGCAAGCCCACAGGCTTCGAGATCACCGTCCGGGACGTAAGGCTCTCCGCAGGAGCAGGCTTCGTGGTAGTTTATACCGGCGATATTATGACAATGCCCGGACTTCCCAAGGTCCCTGCCGCCAACAGCATCGACGTTGACAGCAAGGGCAACATCTACGGACTGTTCTGAGCGTCCGCAAAAAGAGTAAAAAAGAAAGAGCCCGATGATCGGGCTCTTTTTTTGTATGCCGCGCTTATGCTTCTCCGAAGGTGATCTCCCAGCCGTTGATGAAGCGCTGGAGCATAGCCAGGTCTTTCATATTGATGCCGTTGACGCCGTTAAGGTCGGCGGCGGAGACGATTATGGGCACATCCCAGCCGTTGATGTACCTCTGCATTATGGCGATGTCCTTCATGTTTACCGTTCCATTGCCGTCGCAGTCGCCGTAAAGGTAGAGCTTAAAGATCAGTGAGAGCCAGTCTTTTCCTCCGGTGATCTGCTCCGTCACGGGGACGAACTTGTCCTTTCGGGCGGTAAGCTCATAGATGCCTTCCTCGAGGGGGGCGGGAGCTTCAAAGCTGCCGTCTGCGCCGACGGATATTTCGGCGGCCTTTCCGTCCGGGCCGGTAAGAGTCAGAGTGACGCCGCTGTAATCGGGTTTGGTGCTTACAAGTTCGACCTTTCCTGTCAGCATCGGGGCCTGCTGGTCTCCCAGCGGGTCGGTGAAATTGTCCTTGTAGCTGTCCTTGCACCGCGAACAGGTGTGAAGGGTGTAGCCACCCTCGGTCCGGGTGGGAGCGATGACTTCGGTCTTGTAGTCGTGTCCGAGAGCCTTTGTTTCGCTGTCGGTGTAGCTGTCCTTGCACCTGGAACAGGTGTGAACGGTATACCCGCCTTCGGTGCAGGTGGGAGGAACGACTTTTTCCTCGTAATTGTGTCCCAAGGCTTTGATGACTTCTGTGTAGGAATCGGGGCATCTTTCGCAGGTGTAGGTCCTTATGCCGGTTTGCGTGCAGGAGGGGTCTTTGGTCACCTTGGAGGTGTACTTGTGCCCGAGAGCCTTAGTTTCGCTGTCGGTGTAGCTGTCGCCGCACTTGGAACAGGTGTGAAGGGTGTATCCGCCTTCGGTGCAGGTGGGAGCGATGACCTCCGTGTCGAAGGAGTGGATGCATTTCTTCTTTACCGTTACCGTACCTTCCTTCACGGCAAAGGCAACGTTGTTGTAATTTGTGTCAAAAACGTCCTCGGCATCGTAAGTCAAGGTAATGGGATAGTCGCCGGGGACAGCGTCATCGGCGATCTCCAGCTCCAGGGTCATCAGTGTGCCGTTATAGGTGTAGTCCCCGTGGAGACCGTCCACCCAGGTCATTTTCATCGGGTTCTCGCTGATATCGCCGTTAGTGACCGGAACGGGGTCGGAGCCTTCTTTGGAGATCATTGCGCCTTCTGCCGAGGAGATCCTGACCGCGCTGCTGTTATATCCCACATAGAGCCTCAGCGCCACGATGCCCGGGTTGTTGTTTACCGATACCGTCACCGTGACCGTATCGCCCTGATGCCCCGTAACGCTGCTTACGCTGAATGCCGGGACTTCGGCAGCTTCGGCGGCGATCAGCACGCTCCCGGAGGGCAGAGCCGAGCCCGCAAAAAGCAGAGCGGTACAGGCTCCGGAAAGAAGTCGGTCTTTTATCTTCATAATATCATTCCTTTCTGTATAATAATGCTCTGATATGATTATACTACACTCCGGTACAAAAAGTCAACGGTTATGAAGTATTTCCGAAATTTATCACAGGGCGCAAAAACGCTCCCCCGCCGAAGCGAAGGAGCGCCGAAAAGCTGTCTTACTGTTTCTTCCTGCCTTTGAGGGCGTTGGATATTGCCGATACCACGGGGGTCAGCACGCCGCCCACGGCGAATATGATCCAGGTGTAGTTCCAGGCTTTGGTGAGGAAGCTGACGGCGAGGAAAGCAGCCGTAAGCACGATCCAGTAGATGCCGACGAGGTCCAGGCCGGAGCTGCGTTCCTGCTTTTTCTCCCGGGAGTAGTCGCCTTCTTCAAGGAGCCTGTTGTAGCCGCCCATTACCGTTGAAGCCTTGATGATGAGGAATACTCCCACTGCGATAAGCGCCAGCATGATGCTTACGCCGGCTGCGCCGACCATAGCTTCCGGGAGATCTATGTTCTCCGACAGGACGCCTGCGGTCATCATCACTGCCGCACCGACAATGCAGAGGATGACGCCGACGGTCATGCTTCTGTCGTAGGCGGGCTTGAACTGCGCCTTGCGTTCCTTTACCATGCCGTCGATGCCGTAGGCGGTGTCGATGGCTTCTTTTTCAAGGTATCCGAATTTTTCCATAGCGCTGCCCGTGCGGATGAAGATGCCCACGGCGGGAGCGATGATGCAGAGCATCACGGCGATGCCTATTCCTCCGAGGAAGCCCTTGTCCACGGTCTCGGAGAGGGCTCCGAGCATCAGCATGGGTATAACGGCGAGAATGCAGATCATAGTGCCAAGAGCAAGGCGGCCGGCGTTTTTGCCGTTCTCCGACAGGAACTCGTTGGCTTCTTCCATAGACACCTTGCGAAGCTCCTCGCCGCTGTCCTCACGGACGGTGAGGTCCGGGGAGTCGATAGAGTCCTTTAAAAGGTAGTCCGTGGACACGCCGAAGATCTCGCTGAGCATTATTATCTTGTTGAGGTCCGGGACGGACTGTGCGCTTTCCCATTTTGACACCGACTGGCGGCTGACGTTCATTTTCTCTGCAAGCTCCTCCTGGGAGAAGCCGTTCTTTTTTCTGAGGTCGATTATTTTATCTGCGAGTATCATAGCTCTCTTCCTTTCCGACGGGGCTGTCCCGTTTTTCTGAATTAAGCATAACATTTTTGTCGGTTACATTCCACCAACCGGGCTTTTCAATTTGTCAACCGGCGGTTGCAAATGCGCAATTACGCGCTTTACAGGAGGAAATATCCGCTCCCCCACGGATATATGATACCACATTCTTTTACTTTCGTCAATACCGGGAGATTTTTAGCAAGTCCGCAGGAAAGGAGAAATTGTCCGCTGAATAGTAATGATAATGACGGCGAGGAATAATCCGAAGCTGTCCTGTCAATGCTGATACTGAAAGGGGCTTTGAGATATGAACGAAAAAAGCTATGGGCTCGACAGGCTCACAAGATCCGCAAAGGAGGCAGTCAGGCTGGCGGCTGCCGCCGCCGGGAGGCTCGGGGCCTCCGCCGTGGGGTCGGAGCATCTGCTCTGCGGCATCCTGGACGAGGGCAGCTGCACCGCCTGCGCTATCCTGGCGGACAATTCCGTTACCGCCGAGCAGGTAAGGAGCGTCATCCTTCAGACTTCGGGACGGAGCGGAGCCGGACGGCCAAACAGCGGAGAGCTTTCTGATGAAGCCCGCAAGATACTCCGCTCCGCTGCCGTGCTGGCAGGCGAGGGCGGGAACATCCTCGTGGGGTCGGAGTTCATCCTTGCCGCAATGCTGCGGGAAACGGGCTGTATGGCTGTGAGGGTCCTGCGGGCTTTGGGGTGCAGCCTCACAAGGATATACGCCCAGTGTACCGAGAATACCGCCGGCATCGGCGAGCAGACACGTCCGAGGCTCAAACAGCTGGAAAAATACGGCAGGGAGCTGACGGTCAGATCGGTGTGCGAGGGCTTTGACCCCGTCATCGGGCGGGAGGATGAGATCGCGGACGTTATAGGCATCCTCTGCCGCCGAAACAAGAACAACCCCTGCCTTACCGGCGAGGCGGGAGTCGGCAAAACGGCTATCGTGGAGGGCCTGGCGGCGAGAATAGTCTCCGGAGAAGTCCCCGAAGGGCTGCGGGATAAGCGCATCTTCGCACTGGACCTCACCCTTCTTCTGGCGGGAGCCAAGTACCGCGGGGACTTTGAGGAACGTCTCAAAGCCTGCATCGACGAGGCCGTCTCTGCCGGGGATGTGATACTCTTCATCGACGAGCTTCACAACATCATGGGGACCGGCGCCGCCGAGGGAGCCATCGACGCAGCCAATATCCTCAAGCCCCAGCTGGCAAGAGGGGAGTTACAGGTCATCGGAGCCACCACCTTTGACGAATACCGGCGCACCATAGAAAAGGACAGCGCTATGGACCGCCGTTTCAGACGGGTGAACGTCAGCGAGCCCGACAAGTCACGGACGCTGGAGATACTGAAAGGCGTCCGTCCGCGGTACGAGCAGTTCCACGGCGTCAGCGTCAGTGACGGCCTGCTGGGGCAGATAGTCAGCCTGGCGGAGCGGTATATCCCCGAGCGGCGCTTCCCGGACAAGGCCATCGACATCCTTGACGAGGCCTGCGCCTGTCAGCGTCTGAAACAGGACGGCGGCAGGCGGCGAAGGGAGCTTTCAGCGGCCTTTGAGGACTATGTGGCGGGACGGCTCTCCCGGGAGGAATATCTCGGGGCGGTGGCGGAGCGTTCCGTGGGAAAGATCGAACTCAGCTCCGCTGCCTGCTGCGAGGTGGTCTCCCGGCTGACGGGCATCGACTGCGGTGAGCTGACTCGCTCCGAGGCCGAGGAACTGAAAGCCCTCCCGGAGCGGCTCAAAGCCGAGGTCATCGGCCAGGATGAAGCTATCGACCGCCTTTGCGACGCGGTCATCCGATGCCGTTCGGGGCTCCACGACGACAGGCGTCCCATAGGCAGCTTTGTGTTCATCGGTACCAGCGGCGTGGGGAAGAGCCGTCTTGCGGGAGCGCTGGCGGCGGCCCTTTTTCACCGCCGTGACGCGCTGATACGCTTTGATATGTCCGAATACTCCGAGCGGCACAGCGTTTCTAAGCTGATAGGCGCGCCTCCGGGATATGTGGGCTATGACAGCGGTGGCCTGCTGACGGAGCAGGTACGGCGGAGGCCTTACAGTGTGGTGCTGCTGGACGAGATCGAAAAGGCGGACCGAAGCATCTTCGAGCTGCTTTTACAGATCACCGAGGAGGGCGCTCTGACCGATTCCTCCGGGCGGAGGGTCTCCTTTTCGGAAACTGTGCTGATAATGACCTCCAACGCGGGAATGGCGGAGCTGGAACGCAAAACGGAGCTGGGCTTCGGCGGCCGTGGCCGGGGCGGTTACGAAGAGCTGAGGTCGGCGGCGGAAAAGGCAGCTGAAAAGCTGTTCTCGCCGGAACTGCTGGGCCGTCTGGACGGTGTTATCGTATTCCGCAGACACGGACGCGAGCAGCTGGAAAAGATCGCGGTGTTGCAGCTTGACGAACTGGCGGCCCGGGCCTCGGCACTGGGGTACACCCTTCAATACTCCTCTGCAGCGGCTTCGCTGCTGGCGGAACGCAGCGAGGGGAGCAGCTCCGGAGCCCGTGAGATCCGCCGTCTGGTGACTTCGGAGATCGAGACTCTGCTGAGCCGCAGGCTTATCGGCGGGTCGGACAGGAAGTTTTTTGTCGATGTCCGGGACGGGAGTTTCTTTGTTGCGTCATCGAGTGAAGTTCACACATTGTTTACAAAATAGCCCGTCAAATATGAATAAAAACAGTTGTGCAGAGCCCTCGGGATGTGGTATAATAACTTTGAATAAGATAATAAGCGGTTTGTTCGGCAAACCCAAAACCATTCCGAGGAGGATGCACCGATGCCCGAAAAAGCCAAAAGGAAATATGTTATTGTCACCGATTCCACCTGCGATATGCCCCCCGAGCTTTACAGCCAGATGGGCGTAAAGGTCATGAAATTATCCTTTGAGATAGACGGTCATACCCACAGCGACGGCGATATGGATTACCACGAGTTCTACGATATGATGCGGAAGGGCTCCACCACCAAGACCTCGCAGATCTCTCCCGCTCAGTCTGAAACGGCCTTTGAGAAATACGTCAAAAAAGGCCTGGATGTGCTTTACCTCGGCTTTTCTTCGGGGCTCAGCGGCACCTACAACAGCGCCTGCATCGCCAGAGACAATCTGCTGGAAAAGTATCCCGAGGCTAAGATCATCTGCATCGACAGCCTTTGCGCCTCCATGGGCGAGGGCCTGCTGCTCTACAAGGCCTGGGAGAAAATGTGCGAGGGCCTCGGCATCGACGAGGTGGCAAAGTGGATCGAGGACAACAAGCTGCACCTGGTCCACCTGTTCACGGTGGACGATCTCGTTTATCTCCAGCGGGGCGGACGTATCTCCAAGGTCACGGCAGTGGCAGGAGCGATACTGGGCATCAAGCCTATCCTCCACGTTGACGACGAGGGACGGCTGGTGAAGATCGACAAGGTCCGGGGCAGAAGGCAGAGCCTCAACAAGATCATTGATATAATGTGCGAACGCATCGAGGGCTATGACAATCCCGTCATCGGCATCTCCCACGGCGACTGCTGGGGCGACGCCGACTACATAGCGGACCTGGCCCGCAAAAAGCTGGGCCAGGACACAAAGGTCATCACTTCTTATGTCGGCACCGTTATCGGCGCCCACTCCGGCCCCGGGACTCTGGCGTTCTTCTTCATGGGCGACAAGCGCTGAACCCTTGACAACGGTCTTTATAAAAGGTATAATAGCAGTAGCAGTATGCGGATAGCATACAGGAAAGGAAGGTAATAAAATGGCTATCAATCAGAGAAGAAGTTCGTTCTCCAATCCCGCTGTGAACCGCGTGATGAATTTCGACGATTCCTTCGGTGCGGCTCAAAGCTGCACCTACGGCGGTATTTTTGCAAAGGTGGGATATTTTCTCCTTATCATGCTGGCAGGCGTGGCTGCGTTCTTCTATATGCACAGCTACTTCGGCAATCAAGGCTACACGGTGCAGAGCATCATAGCTGAGGACTTCGTGATCTATTCCAACGAAGTCAGCATCATGATGGGCGCTTGGGTCATCACCCTTATCGCGGGGCTTGTGGCGGCCTTTGTTCCCAAGACCATTCCCGTCACCGGCACGATCTACTGCGCGGGCATGGGCTACGCGGTAGCGATAACCTCGTATATCTATGCGGCGGAATACAGCGGCATCGTAGTTGAGGCACTGGTGCTTACCGTGCTTATCATCGGCGCTATGGCGTTCCTGTTCACCTCGGGCATCGTCAAGGTGGGAGAGAAGTTCAAGACTATCGTTCTCACCGCGCTTATGGCTTCCGTGCTGGGCGGCGTAATATTCTTCGTAATAAGAATGATCGCTCCCAACAGCATGATAGTCCACTCCATCACAAAGCTCCAGAACGGACCTCTCGGCATACTGTTTGCGGTGCTGGGCGTCCTGCTGGCGGCGGCTCTGCTGCTTATCGACTTCGACACCATTGCTCACGCGGTGACCGACGGCGTCAACAAGAAGTACGAATGGTATTGCAGCTACAGCCTGATGCTCAGCGTGATCTTCCTGTATCTGAAAGTCCTCCAGCTTCTTGCGAGGATACAGAACAACAGATCATAACGGTCGATATTCAAACTCGGGGACGGGATCGCCAAACGCGGCCCCGCCCCTTTTTCGTAAGGGGAGAGAGATATGCTGGATATCCTTATCGTTGAGGACAACAAAGAGATCTCGGAGATGCTCTGCGACTTCCTGCGGGCGGAGGGCTACACCGTCAGCAGGACGGACAGCGGCGACAAGGCCGTGGAGCTGTTCGAGCGCTACGGCGCCAAGCTGCTTCTTCTCGATGTGATGATCGAGGGCATCGACGGCTTTGCGGTCTGCGAGAAGATAAGGCGCAAAAGCGACGTTCCGATATTTATAATCAGCGCCCGGACGGATAAGAACGACAAGCTCAACGGGCTGGTCACCGGGGCGGACGATTACATCGAAAAGCCCTTTGACATCGACCTGCTGCTGGCTAAGATCGCGGGGCTGTTCCGGCGGCGCTACTCTTTGGACGAACTGCGCTGCGGAGAACTGGTCCTCAACCGGAGCGAGCGCACCGTCACCCTCGGGGGGAGCCTTATCGACATGACCGCCAAGGAGTACGAGCTGCTTCTGCTGCTGGCGGAAAATCCCGGCAAGACCCTTACCAAGGAGTACATATTCTCTTACATCTGGGGCAGCGACTCCGAGACCGAGCTGCAAACGGTGACCGTCCATGTCAAGCGGCTGCGGGAAAAGCTGGAACGGGACCCGAAGAAGCCGGAGCATATTCTGACGGTATGGGGCGTGGGGTATAAGTTCCAATGAAGACTTACAGATTTTTGATAATCGCCGCGCTGGCGCTTTTCAGCGGGCTTTTCGCGGTTTTCAACCTGCTTTACGACGGCAGCCCCGAGCCCGGCAGGCCCTATGTGGTGGAGGCCGAGCGTCTTTGTCTGTTGATCGGGCAGGGCGGCGAGCCTTCCCTTGAAGGCTGCGAATATGTGACCGCCGCCACCCGTGACGACGGCAGCGGAGATATCTTCTCATACAGCGGAGAGTGCCTTTTCCGGCAGGTGAACGGCACGGTATGGCGCTTTGACTACAAAGCCAAGAGCGGCGGCTCCGGCGGACGTCTGATGATAAATCTTGCGCTGGGGGCGGGAGCCCTTCTGACACTGTTGGTGCTGCTATACATCCGCAGACAGATAATCAAGCCCTTCAACGAGATGAGCGAGGTGCCCTATCAGCTCAGCCGAGGAAATCTTGCGGCTCCGCTGAAAGAAAGCAGGAGCCGCTATTTCGGCAGATACATCTGGGGAACGGATATGCTCCGGGAGAGCATCGAGGCCCAGCGCGAGCGGGAGCTGGAACTCCAAAAGGACAAGCAGATCCTGCTGCTTTCCATTTCCCACGACATAAAAACACCCCTGGCGGCGATCAAGCTCTATGCAAACGCTCTGTCAAGGGGTCTGTATAAAAACGAGGACAAGCTCAAAGAGGTCTACGAGGGCATCGGCATCAAGGCGCGGGAGATCGAAAACTACACCGCCGAGCTTATGCGTTCCGCAGGCGGGGATTTCCTGGCTTTGGAGGTCAAGGAAGGGGAGATATATCTCTCCGACCTTATCGGGCGCATACGCGAGCATTATGCCGACAGGCTGGCCCGGCTCCATACGGAGTTTGAGATCGGGAAGTTCGGCAACTGCCTTATCTCCTGCGACCCGGACCGGGCGGCGGAGGTGCTCCAAAACCTTATGGAAAACGCCGTTAAGTACGGCGACGGCCGCAGGATAAGCATAACCGTGGACGAGGAGGAGGACTGCAAGCTGATAACGGTGTCAAACACCGGCTGCACCCTCCCGGACGAGGAAACGCCCCATATCTTCGACAGCTTCTGGCGGGGCTCCAACAGCTCCGGGAAGCCGGGCAGCGGCCTGGGGCTCTATATCTGCCGGCAGCTGATGAGCAAAATGAACGGCGACATCTTCGCCCGCTGCGAAAACGGTATCATGAACATCACCGCGGTGTTCAGAATGGCATAAACAAGGGAATAAAAAGCGCTCCGTCAGAGTTTTAAGCTCTGACGGAGCGTATTTGTTTTAGGTCTTTAAGCGGTTTAAGCCTTGGATGCGGAAGAGCCCCCGAGGAGCTTCTGTATCGGGGTGAGCTTGAAAAGCAGCACCACGGCGATAGTGGTGAATACCAGCTCCGGCAGCATATAGGAGCCGTTGTAAAGGGCGCTGTAAATGTACTTGTTATCGGTATTGAAGCCCCATACCTCGCCCACGGATTCCCAGATGAAGGCTCCGGAGATGAAGTGCATCAGGAATCTGAGGAACAAGGCCATTACGCAGCCGGCGATCCAGCCCTTTGTGCCGGCCTTGCGGAAGAGGCCCGCCGTTCCCAGCATGGAGTAGGCCAGGACATAGTCCAAAGCGAAGCAGGCGATGAGCGTACCCGCCGAGAGTCCCCAGGAGAGCACCTCGCCAAGGTCCACCAGCAGCTGAACTATGGAATAAACGAAGGAGACGGTCATTCCCGCAAAAAAGCCTCTCTTGATGCTGTAAAGGCAGATAGGCGTCATGGAGAGCAGGGTTATGGAGCCGCCCCAGGGGAGCTTGTACACCTTCACGAAGCTCAGCACCGTCGCCAGTGCGATCATTACTGCGCCCTCAACGAGCATCAGCGTCTTTTTGTTTTTCATTTTCATTCTTCCTTTCCCGGGAGTTTCTCGGACGTAAAAAGCGCCGCATCCGAAACGGCGAATGCAGCGAATAAAGATCCTGTCTTTACCTACGTCGGCATTATCCGAATCAGGTCATGGGTCGAAGCATAGTTTTGCTTCCTCTCAGCCTCTTCAAAGCTCCCCGTTGTAAATATTGTTGCGGTGTCCCGCATAGATATAATAGCACGTTCTCTGCATTTTGTCAAGAGGGGAAAACCCGACAGCGCCTTCGCCGTTGACAAGCGGGAGCGTATGTGTTAAAATGGTAAAAAAGCTGAAGAGGTGCATTTGATGAATAAACGACTGAATATAATTTTCCGCATCCTGCTGATGCTGACCTTCATCGCGGGGATGATCTACCTTATCTCCTTTGTGAGCCTTGCCAATGCTCCCGCGAAGATGACCGCGGAGGAATATCTCTCCGCCTGCCGCCGCTGGACCTATGTGTTTTTCGTGTATCTCGGCATGACCCTGGCTTCGGCGGTGCTGAGCGTTATGGTCCTCAAGGGAAGGGATAAGCCGGTGGGTATCGTCCGGACGCTGGTGATAGGCTTCGCGGCGGTGGCAAACATTCTGGCGGTGAGATACATCGCGGTGTTCCGGGGCTACGAGGATGCTGTCGATGCCGCAAAAGCCGTGGACAGCCTTGTTGACACCGGGACGGTGTTCATCATCATGAGCTTTGCGGGGGCGATGCTGCTGTTCTTCCTGGTGATGACCTCGGTCTACGATCTTGTGACCACTTTCCGTGTGGACGAGCTGGACAAGGCACTGGCGGAAAAGGAAAAAAAGAGCTGAGGACAGTACAACTCCGAAAATACATATTTTCACAGGGCACATTTCCCCATTCGGCGGGGAATGTGCTTTTTTGCGTCCCGGAGGGGAGAAAAGGGAGTTTTATGATACAACTTATCATCTGATTTACAACAAACTTGAAAATGTTTTGTGCATAACTCACAAGGAAACGGCGTCGGATTTGGATGTATGAACAAATTTTTGTATTTGCTCCAAAGTTGTATTTACAAATAGGTTTTGCTGTGCTATAATTGTCATAACCAATAATGACGTGCTCTGCGGCCTCCGAGCCGCGAAGCTCTATCGTTAAACATAGAGTATGATCCAGGAGGACGGTATGGATAATTTCAAATATCTTGCCATCGTTGAATGGGCAAAAAAATACATAGAGTCCGAGGGCCTCAAGCCCAACGACCGCTTCCTTACCGAAAAACAGCTCTGCGCGATCCACGGTGTCAGCAGACAGACCGTAAGGCAGGCAATGATGCGGCTCGAGAGCGAAAACGTGATCTGCCGCGTGCGCGGGAGCGGTACGTTCGTGAGCAGCCGGGCTTCTTCTCCTGCGGCCGCACCCGCAAAGAAGACAGTCGGCGTGATCTCAACGTACTTCAGCGATTATATCTTCCCGTATATCGTGACGGGCATTGAAAGCGTTCTCGGCGAGGCAGGATATTCGATGCAGCTTGCCATCACCCACAACCAGGTGATCGAGGAGACTCAGGCGCTGGAAAGCATGATCTCCTCGGGGGTCTGCGGGCTTATCGTGGAGCCCTCGAAAAGCGCCCTCCCGAACCCCAATATGCCCCTCTATCGGGAGCTTCGGGAGAACGGCGTGCCGCTGGTGTTCTTCAACGCCAAATACCCCTGGGCGGACTTCCCCTGCGTTTCCATGGACGACGAAGCTGCGGGAAAAAAGGTCACGGACCACCTGTTCGACAACGGCCACAGGAGCATCGCGG
This sequence comes from Ruminococcaceae bacterium FB2012, assembly GCA_900104495.1. Taxonomy (GTDB): domain Bacteria; phylum Bacillota; class Clostridia; order Oscillospirales; family Ruminococcaceae; genus FB2012. The sequence goes on from FMXS01000011.1 coordinate 73,814, forward strand.
GCATCTTCGCTCTGGACGACATCCAGGGGCACAAGCGTTACAGCGGCTATGTGAACAGCTGCCTCGAACACAGCGTCAAGGGCTTCGAGCAGAACGTTTTCTGGTACGCCACGGCGGACCGGAACAACATTTTCCGCTACGCCAGGGATAAGCTCATCGACCTGTTTTCCGAGACTACGGCGGCAGTGTGCTACAACGACAAGCTGGCGGTGGGACTGCTGAAATTCTGCCGGGAGAACGGCATCAGCGTCCCCGGGGACCTTTCCGTGGTGGGCATCGACGATTCCCGCTACGCCTCGATCTGCGAGGTGCCGCTGACCACCGTAAGGCATCCCCACAGTATGCTGGGCAGCGCGGCGGCGGAGATACTTATCGGAATGATCGAGCGCAGCCGTCCCGACCCTGCGGACAGGATCTTCACCCCCGAGCTGATCGTCCGCAGCTCGGTGGCAAAGCTGAAATAACGGCGGAGGGGAATTATGTTACAGACTTCTTCGGCAGATGAATTCTTCAGCGTCAAGCAGCTCGACATCAAGAAGATCGAGGATCTGCTCCGCAGCGGCAGTCTTGACAGCTTCCGCGGGGAGCTTGACGGCATCTTCGGGATGATAAAGTTCAGCGAGCTGAGATCGCTGGTGCTGAGGCTGTATGTAAGCACTGATATCTACATCGCCGCCCGAAGCTTTGCCAGGGATCTCGGGGTCAGCGACAGCCGGTTTACCGCGCTTTTCGGCGATACCGATGACATCGAGCAGAAGCTTTCGACTATCGAAGGCACCACGGATTACCTCTACGCTCTGGCGGAGCAGTGCATCCGCTGGCGCATAGAAAGCGGCCGTGACAGCGGCGGCGGCGTGGTCCGCAAGGCCTGCGCCTTTATCGAGGAGAACTATATGCGGGACGATATCTCTCTGAACACGGTGGCCAGGGAGGTGGGGCTGAGTCCCACGTATTTCAGCGCCCTCTTTAAAAAAGAGACCGGAAGAGGACTTACGGAATATCTGAATATGGTGAGGATAGACCGCTCAAAGCAGCTGCTCTGCTGCACGTCGAAGATGATCTACGAGATCGCCTTTGAAGTGGGCTTCCAGGATTACAGATACTTCAGTCAGATCTTCAAAAAGTACACCGGTCAGACCCCAAGGCAGTTCCAGAACGCGGCAAATGTCCGTACATAGTTTGTCAGAACACAGACGATTTGTTATTATTATGTCATTTTTGATTCTAATTTGTTAACGGCATCGTAAAATATTCCACATTTATAGTAAAAAAGTCGGTATAAATGTACGCACCTTTTAGCTATAATGTAAATACAAGTTAAGTCCGCGTTTTATGGTAAACGAAAATCGAAAACCAAACAACAATATGATTTAGGAGGAAACAAATCATGAACACTAAGAAATTACTGGCAGTTCTTTCGACCGCAGCTCTTTGCGCAGCAATGATGGCATCCTGCGGCAACAGCAGCAGCAGCTCCAAGAGCGGCAGCGAGTCCAAGGCTGAGGCAGCTTCCGCAGCAGAGAGCAAGGCTGAGGGCGAGTCCAAGGCTGAAGAGTCCAAGGCAGCTGAAGAGAGCAAGGCAGAAGAGAGCAAGGCTGAGGGCGGCGAAGAGTCCAAGGCTGAAGAGAATACCGGCGGTGACGGCAAGGCTATCAAGGTCGGCATCATCAACAACGATCCTAACGAGTCCGGTTACAGAACCGCAAACGATAAGGACCTGAAGGCTGCATTCTCCGCTGAGAACGGCTTCGAGCCTCAGTTCGCATACGGCAAGACCAACGACGATCAGATCCAGGCAGCTCAGAAGTTCATCCAGGACGAGGTTGACTACCTGCTCCTCTCCGCTGCTGATACAGCCGGCTGGGACGGCGTTCTGAAGGAAGCTCAGGAAGCCGGCGTTAAGGTCATCCTGTTCGACCGTGTAATCGACGCTGACGAGAGCCTGTATGAGGCTTCTATCGTTTCCGATATGGCTAAGGAAGGCGAGACTGCTGTTGAATGGCTGAAGGGCCAGAACCTTGATTCCTACAAGGTGATCCACATCCAGGGCCAGATGGGTACTGCTGCTCAGAAGGGCCGTTCGGCTGCTCTTGACGCTGCTGTCGAGGCTGATAAGGATAAGTGGGAGATCGTTGCTCAGCAGACCGGTGAGTGGAACGCCGAGAAGGCTCAGCAGATCGTTCAGTCCGTTATCGACGCCAACAAGGAATTCAACGTAATCTATGCCGAGAACGACGATATGGCTAAGGGTGCCGTTGCTGCTCTTGATAAGGCTAACATCGAGCACGGCGTTGGCAAGAAGGTCATCGTTATGGGCTTCGACTGCAACAAGTGGGCTCTTGAAGAACTGCTGAAGAAGAACTGGAACTATGACGGCCAGTGCAATCCTTTCCAGAGCAAGTACATCAAGGAAGTTATCGACAAGCTCCAGAAGGGCGAGACCCTTGATCAGAAGACCATCATCATGGATGAGAAGGGCTTCGACGCTTCCACGATCACTCAGGAGGATGTTGATACCTACGGTATCTGATGATCGCAGAACGTCATAATAAATTTCACTTATAAAAGAAAGTGCGGTGCGGCATACGGGGGAAATGCTCTTATGTCCCCGCACTTTCTCTTTGTGTCAAGTCAAGGAGGAATACGGTATGCAAAAGGATTCGCTGCTCGAGATGCGCGGCATCTATAAATCCTTCCCGGGCGTCAAGGCTTTGCAGAATGTAGACTTCACACTGCGCAAGGGCGAGATACACGCTCTCATGGGCGAGAACGGCGCAGGAAAGTCAACGCTCATCAAGGTGCTTACAGGTGTTTACCCCAAGGACGAAGGCGAGATCTCGCTGGAAGGCAAGGGGACCATCAACATCCATTCGCCGCAGGAAGCTCAGAACAACGGCATAAGCACTGTTTACCAGGAAATCTCACTGTGCCCGAACCTTTCGGTGGCAGAGAATATATTTATCGCAAGAGGAAAAGGAAAATTCGTAAGCTGGAGATCGATGAACAAGAAGGCTCAGCAGCTTCTCGATTCCCTCGGGATCGGCGTCAGAGCCACTCAGCAGCTGGCAAGCTGCTCTATCGCGGTACAGCAGATGGTGGCTATCGCAAGAGCCGTTGACATGGAGTGCAGCGTGCTTATCCTCGACGAGCCCACATCCTCGCTGGACGAATCCGAGGTAGCAAAACTGTTCAAGCTGATGCGCGAACTTAAAGACCGCGGCGTCGGCATAATCTTCGTAACTCACTTCCTCGACCAGGTGTATGAAGTCTGCGACAGGATCACCGTTCTCCGTGACGGTCAGCTTGTAGGCGAGTATGAGATCGAGAACCTTCCCCGCGTTCAGCTGGTTTCCAAGATGCTGGGCAAGGAGCTGGACGATATGGCCGACATCAAGGGCGACGTCAAGCCCTTCGTGGACAAGAGCGGCACTCCCGTTTACGAGGGCAAGGGCCTTTGCTCCACCGAAGGTATCAGCCCCTTCGACTTCGAGATACATAAGGGCGAAGTCAACGGCTTTACAGGCCTGCTGGGCTCCGGCCGAAGCGAGTGCGTGAGAACGATCTTCGGTGCCGATAAGGTCACTTCCGGACAGGTGAAAATGGACGGCAAGGATGTCAAGATCTCCAAGCCCCGTGACGCTATGAAGCAGAGCATCGCTTATCTGCCAGAGGACAGAAAGCGCGACGGCATCGTCGGGGACCTTTCCGTAAGGGACAATATCATCCTGGCGCTCCAGGTAAAGACAGGCTTCTTCAAGCCCTTCTCCAAGGCCAAGGCCACGGAGTTCGCCAACGAGTATATCAAACTGCTGGATATCAAGACCGCTTCGGTAAATACGCCGATCAAGTCCCTTTCCGGCGGTAATCAGCAGAAGGTCATCCTCGCAAGGTGGCTGCTGACAAACCCGAAATATCTGATACTCGACGAGCCTACACGAGGAATAGATATCGGTACCAAGACCGATATCCAGAAGCTGGTGCTGAAACTGGCCTCCGAGGGAATGAGCGTAACGTTCATCTCCTCCGAGACGGACGAGATGCTCCGCACCTGCTCGAGACTTCTGGTTATGCGTGACGGCAAAATGGTGGGCGAGCTGACAGGCGATCAGCTCACGCAGTCCGCCGTAATGAACACTATCGCAGGAGGTGAGAAGAATGCCGAATAAAAAGGTGCTGCCGCCCCAGACGACTCTGTGGGGCAGAATTACCCGCTATCAGATAATCATTCCTCTTATAGCGCTCCTGCTGCTGGTGCTGGTCAACCTTATCGCTGATCCGACATTCTTCAAGATCACGATGAAGCCCAACTCCAACGGAGACAACATCCTCAGCGGAAACATCATTTCGATCATCGACAACGGCTCTGAGCTGGCGATACTTGCACTCGGCATGACCCTCGTTACCGCAGCCTCCGGCGGACAGGATATTTCCGTAGGCGCAGGAATAGCGATCAGCGGAAGCGTACTGCTGAGAGTTATCAACGGCGGCGATCCACGCTCCGAAACGATGCAGAACCCCATCATTCTCGGCATCCTTATCGCCTGCCTCGTTTCCATGGCCTTCGGCGCATTCAACGGCGCTCTCGTGGCTTTCTTAAAGATCCAGCCCATGGTAGCCACACTGATACTTTTCACCGCAGGACGAAATATCGCTTCCTGGATCAACAACGGCGAGCTGCCGATCGTCAAGGATGAGAGCTTCGGCTACTTCGGCAACTACATTCCCGGCGTTCCGATCCCGACACCCTTTATTATCGCAATAATCTGCTTCATAGTCATGTTCCTGGTAATGAAGTTCACCACCCTGGGACTGTATGTTCAGTCGGTGGGTATCAATGACAAGACCTCCCGCCTCAACGGTCTTAACCCCGAGCTCATCAAGCTGATGACCTATGTGATCCTCGGCCTCTGCGTAGCGATAGCAGGTCTTATCAAGGTGAGCCGTATCTCAACCATCAACTATTCCGTTATCGCAAAGGACATCGAAATGGACGCTATCCTTGCGGTGGCTCTCGGCGGCAACGCCCTGAGCGGCGGTAAGTTCAGCCTGGCTTCGTCGGTGCTCGGCGCTTACGTTATCCAGTTCCTTACCACCACCCTTTACAAGTTTGAGGTCAAGGCAACTGCTCTGCCTGCTTACAAGGCGGTAGTCGTTATCCTCCTCGTTGTTATGAGTTCTCCCGCAGTCAAGGAGAAGTTTGCCCGGCTCAGCAAGAAGTTCCACAAGAACGAAGCTGCTGCGGGCAAGGCCTGAGTCACGGAAGGAGGTACCTGAATGTTAAGTATGGCAAAAACCGACGGCGCTCCCAAGACCGCCTCGAGAAAAATGACAGATACCAACCTGCTGATGACTATAACTATCGTGGTCTTCTTCGTGATGTATCTCTGCGCGATATTCTTCCTCGGTGAAGGATTCAGAAAACCCCAGACGCTGTTCAACATTTTAAGCACGAATTCCTATCTGATAATCCTCGCCTGCGGCATGAGCCTTGTTATGATAACCGGCGGCATCGACATCTCGGTGGGCGGCGTGACCGCCCTGGTAGCTATGAGCTGCGCCGTTTACCTTGAAGAGTCCCAGGGAAATGTCTGGCTCGCAATGCTTATCGCAGTGGGCATAGGACTGGCCTTCGGTCTTGTTCAAGGCTTCCTGATCGCTTATCTGAAGATACAGCCCTTCATAGTCACCCTGGCGGGAATGTTCTTCGCAAGGGGCATGACGACTATCGTTCACACCAACCCGCTGAACGTTTCGAGCAACAAGGATTTCGTTTCCCTCAAGGATACGAGAATACCTATCCCACTGCTGGGGACCACCAACTCCAAGGGCAAATACATCCCCGCAAAGATAGAGATCGGCGTTATCGTCGCGCTGGTGATAGTTATCGTTCTCTTCTGCTTCCTCAAATGGAGCAAGACCGGACGTAACTTCTACGCAGTGGGCGGCAACAAGCAGAGCGCTCTGATGCTTGGTATCAACGTTCAGAGGACCACATTTATCTCCTATGTTATCTGCGGACTTCTGGCAGGCATCGGCGGCTTCGTATACTTCATGCACGTCGGTTCCGGCTCGCCTTCACACGCTTCGGGCGCTGAAATGAACGCTATCGCTTCGTCGATCATCGGCGGCACAATGCTGACGGGCGGCGTAGGAAACATCGTAGGTACGCTGTTCGGCGTACTGTCCCTGGCTCTGATACAGAACATCGTGGCTTCGCTGGGTCTTGACCAGCCCTGGTGGACAGGTATCACCATTGCGGCAATGCTCTGCATCTTCCTGGTAGTTCAGTCCATAATCATCTCCCGCCGCAAGAAGGCTAACCTCAAAAAGGCAAAGGAGGGTTAAGCATGAGCAAGTCGGAAATGATCGCATCGGGCAAGTGCTGTATAGGCATCGAATTCGGCTCGACGAGAATAAAAGCCGTCCTCACCGACGACTGCAACGTTCCTTTGGTATCCGGCGTTCACGACTGGCAGAACACTCTCCTGGACGGCGTTTGGACCTATCCTCTTGAGGAGGTAAAGGCCGGACTTCAGGACTGCTTTGCCGATCTGATGAAGAACGTGGAAAGCGAGTTCGGCGTGAAGCTCACCGCTGCCGCCGCAATAGGCATTTCGGCAATGATGCACGGCTACCTTGTGTTCGACAAGGACGGCGGACAGCTTGTTCCTTTCCGGACCTGGCGCAACACCATGACCGAGGAGGCCGCCGCCAAGCTGACCGAGGAGTTCAGCTTCAACATCCCTCAGCGCTGGAGCATCGCTCACCTTTATCAAGCGATACTCAACAACGAAGAGCATATTGACAAGATAGACTTCATGACCACCCTTGCGGGCTATGTTCACCTGCTGCTGACGGGTGAGAAACTCATCGGCATCGGTGATGCTTCGGGCATCTTCCCGATAGACCCCGCGAACTGCTGCTACGACGAGGCTATGACCGTCCGCTTTGACGAGCTGACTAAGGGCACCCGCTTTACCGCGAAGCTTTTGGATATACTTCCGAAGATCGCTGCCGTGGGCGAATGCGCGGGCAAGCTCACCGAGGAAGGCGCAAAGCTGCTGGATCCCACCGGGACCTTCGGCGCGGGAGTACCCTTCTGTCCTCCCGAGGGCGACGCCCAGACGGGCATGGCTGCCACCAACAGCATCGCCGTGAGAACGGGCAACGTTTCGGCAGGCACTTCGATATTCTCGATGATCGTGCTGGAAAAGAACCTCAAAGCCGTTCACCGGGAGATAGATATCGTCACCACTCCCTGCGGCGACCCCGTAGCTATGGTACACTGCAACAACTGCACCACCGACCTGGACGCCTGGGTGAAGATGTTCGGCGGACTTCTCGGCGCGGCAGGCGCGGAGCTTCCCAAGGGCAGGCTCTACGATCTGATCTATTCCCTGGCCGCTAAGGGCGCTCCCGACTGCGGCGGGATAATCTCCTACAATTACTATGCAGGCGAGCAGATCACCGGGCTGGATTCCGGCAAGCCTCTGATGTTCAGAAGCCCCGATTCCGCCTTCACCATCGAGAACCTGGCCCGCAGCCTGGTATACTCCTGTGTGGCGACTCTCAAGTTGGGTATGGACATCCTTACGGAAGAAGAGCAGGTATCGCTGGAGAAGATCTACGCTCACGGCGGACTGTTCAAGACTCCCGTTCCCAGCCAGAGCATCCTGGCGGCGGCTCTCGGTGCGGACATCACGCTGATGCAGTCGGCGGGCGAGGGCGGAGCCTGGGGCATAGCCCTGCTGGCGGCCTATACCGCCCGTGAGGACAGAGCCCTTTCGCTCCAGGACTTCCTCAACAAAAAGGTCTTCGGCAGCATGAGCGGCAGCACCGTTTCTCCCGCCCCGGAGGACATTGAGGGCATCAAGGCTTACATGAAGCTCTACAAGGCGGGTGTGGCCGCAGAAAAGGCCGCAGCAGCAATATAAAGAATCGACAGTTGTATAGAAAGGAAACATTGTAATGTTGAAATTCTGGTTTATAACAGGCTCTCAGTTCCTGTACGGCGAGGAAACTCTCCGGCAGGTGGAGGCCGATTCAAAGGAGATAGCCGCAGGTCTGAAACTGCCCTTCCCCGTTGAATACAAGCTGACCGCCAAGACCGAGGCGGAGATCGAGAAGGCGGTAAAAGAAGCCAACTACGACGACGAGTGCGCGGGCATCATCACCTTCTGTCATACTTTCTCTCCCTCTAAGATGTGGATAAACGGCCTCGCTTTGCTTCAGAAGCCCTGGCTGCATCTCCACACCCAGTACAACGAAACTATCCCCAATGAAGCTATCGACATGGATTATATGAACCTCCACCAGTCGGCTCACGGCGACAGGGAACACGGATTTATCGGAGCAAGGCTCCGTGCGGCAAGAACTGTCGTCGCGGGCTACTGGAAGGATCCCGCCGTTCAGGAGAAGATCGCCCAGTGGCAGAGAGCCGCCGCGGGAGCTATGTTCAGCCGCAGCCTGAAGATCGTCCGCTTCGGCGACAATATGCGTGAAGTGGCTGTCACCGAGGGCGACAAGGTCGAGGTACAGCTGAAGCTGGGCTGGCAGGTGAACACCTGGCCGGTAGGCGATCTCGTCGAGGAGATGAACGCCGTCACCGAGGCCGAGATAGACGCTCTGATGAAGGAGTACGCCGAGCTTTATGACTTTGCCACGGAGGATACCGAGTCCGTCCGCTACCAGGCAAGGGAAGAGATCGCAATCGAGAAGATACTCGTCCGCGAGGGGGCAAAGGCCTTCTCCAACACCTTCCAGGACCTTCACGGAATGAAGCAGCTGCCGGGTCTGGCGGCCCAGCACCTGATGTATAAGGGCTACGGCTTCGGCGCCGAGGGCGACTGGAAGACTGCCGGCATGGGCGCGGTCATCAAGGCTATGTACCCCGACGGCACCGCCTCCTTCATGGAGGACTACACCTACGATTACAAGCACGAGCTGATACTCGGCGCACATATGCTGGAAGTCGATCCCTGCATCGCAGCCGATAAGCCCCGCATTGAGGTGCATCCGCTGGGCATCGGCGGCAAGGAGCCTCCCGCAAGACTGGTATTCGAGGGCAAGGCCGGCAAGGCCAAGGCTCTGTCGCTTATCGACATGGGCGGACGGCTCAGGCTGATCGCTCAGGATGTGAACTGCGAGAAGCCCTTCCAGGATATGCCCAATCTTCCCGTTGCCAGAGCAATGTGGAGGCCCGAGCCCTCCTTCCTCGAAGGACTGGAGTGCTGGATCATCGCCGGCGGCGCACATCATACTGTGCTGTCCTACGACATCACCGCCCAGGCTTTGCGTGATTTTGCCCGCATAATGGGCATCGAGCTGGTGGTCATCGACAAGAACACCACCACCGTATCGCTGGAGCGCGAGCTGATGCTGGGCGACAAGATCTATTCAAGATAAATGCTGACAAGATACACTGTTTTCCCTTAATGGACCGTCCCGGGCAATAGTCCGGGGCGGTTTTCCCTTTGCGGGAGGGAAGGCCTCCCGGACCGCAGACTAAAAAAGCAGATCCTTCCCATGGGGAGGATCTGCCGTTTCTATGCCGCTTCAGTAATCATAATCAGAATAATCGGCATCAAATACTTTGTCCTTGACTTCGTTGATCTTCTTGATCTTTATGTTGACATTCCCTTCATCTCTTATCTCACCGTTAGTGTAAAAACTTTCCTTGAGCGACAATCTGCTGATATATCCGTTGTCAATGGACACGGTAAATTTATAAATGTACCTACGGTCTCTTTCCAGATCACGATCGAATTCTTTTTCGATCTTGTCATCAAAATCTTCGTTGATCTTCAGACCCTTTTCCTTTGCGGCTTCGTAAAGCTTTATCATGTCAATGGAATAGGTGAAGGAATCATCGCCGGCGCTGTAGCTTTTTATGTAGTCCGCCTCGGTATCGTTGAGCAGTTTTTTGAGGATGCTAAGGGCATCTTTCGGATTCTCGCAGATCGGTTCTCCCTCGCTTACTAAGAAGGCATCCATCATCTTTTCGGTATCTCTCGCCGCGATCCCGCTGATAAACCGATACAGCTCGCTGTCTTCGTCATAGTATCTTGAGTGTGTTCTGTACTCTCCGTAATCGTCGTCATAGCGATATGAACTGGTTGTCAGTTCTTTGCTTTCATAAAGGAGAGTTTCACTTCCGTCTCTTATTACCAGTTTAAAATCCTTATCCTTGCCCTTGGCATAGCCGGTATATGTTCTTCTGTCATCGTCGGTGAGTTCAAACATTAAGCTGTCTTCGGAAAATGTTTTTTCAAACGCTTTTACGATCTTGTCTCCCGGGCCGCCGGAAGAAAGCACCAGAATAAGCACTACGGCGATCATCACCGCGGCTGCCGCGCCGGATATGATAAATATCAAAGGCTTTTTGCTTTTTCCTTTTATGGCTGCGGCATCTTTCTTCTGATCCGTGAGATCAGTCGTTATCGGCTGAACGAGATTGATCGTAGCTCCGCATTCGGTGCAGAAAGCGGATCCGTTTGGTATTTCTTTGCTGCAGTTTGGGCAAAACATAAAACAATTACTCCTTTTTATGATATCCCGATCCGTTCGGGGAACTTTGATGTGTTTTTTTCGTTCCGGACCCTTCGCAAGGACCGGAATAAAACTCCCGCGGTCATAACGCTGCTTCTATTATCTTCGCCACGCAGGGCTTTGGCTGATGCTTCTGATCGAACAGCAGCGGATACTGCTTTACCGCCGGGATGCCCGGGCCTCCGCCGAAGCCGTCCAGCCAGGTGTAATCGTCGGCCACGCCCCAGGTGGTGACGCAGTCGATCACGTCGGAATAGCTGCGGTAAATATCAAAGAGCTTAACGTAGATCTCACCGATCTTCGCCAGCTTCTCCGGCGTGGGGTTCAGAGCTTCTTTTATGTATTCGTCAAAGCCGGGATCGCCGGGCTTGAGGCGGGTCTCACCGTGATTGACGGTGGCCATGAGCGAAACGTCCAGCTCCGTGACGTGCAGGCGCAGTCCGAGGCCGGCGTAGACCTCGATAGAGCGCTTGATCTCGTCGTAGTCGGGAGCGGCGAAATGGTGCTGCTGCATACCGAAGCCGTCAATGCGGCAGCCTTTTTCTCTGAGTTCCTGTATAAAGCGGACGATGCGCTCCCGCTTTTCGGGGACGCACTCGCTGTAATCGTTGTAGAACAGCTGCGCGTTGGGAGAATACTTGTCCATAGCGCGGAAGGCGGCGGTGATGAACTCCGGGCCGCAGAGTTTGAAATACTGGCTGCTGCGGTAGATCGGGCTCTCGGAGGGGTCCTCGGGGACGTCGTCCCGTATCGCCTCGTTGACCACATCCCAGGCGTAGACGTCATCGTTGCAGTGTTCGCAAAGCGCCTTTGTATGCGCCTCGATGCGCTCGAATATCAGTTCGGGAGCCGCAGGCTTGTCACCGTCCTTGAACATCCACTCGCCGGTGGCCCAATGCCACACGGGGGCGTGGGCCCGCACCTTGATGCCCAGCTTCCGGGCCACGCTGATTATGGTGTCGGCACGGTCAAAAGTAAATTTCCCTTCCTCGGGTTCCGTAGCATCGTATTTCAGCTCGTTCTCGGTGGTGACGCTGTTGAAATGCTGTGCCAGCACGTCGGTATAGGTGTCGATGTTGAGATGCGACACAGCCGCCCCGATCTTGAAATGCTTTTCGTAAGCCTTAGCCAGTGAGAATACTTCGCTCATAGTTTACCTCCTTTTTTTAGTTCACGCTGCGCGCCCTTTGGGCGCTTGGGTTTGTTGCGTGATGTGACTGTTGTGCCGCGTCGCTTACGGCTTTGCGTTATGAAACTTGGACACCCGCATTCTTTACATGTTGGTTCGTTTGTGGGTTTTCCGTGTTTGTTGGTTCGTTTGATTCTTAACCGCATTCGTTAAGTCACGCACCCGAAGGGGTTCGGGGGCGATCGGAAAGCCCCCGAATACAGGCGTAATGCTATTTTGGGTATCATTCTCACGGGTTTGGGCGTGACAGAATGCCTGTCCGGCATCAACGCGGGGTCCCGCCGCCAAACAAGCTTTCCTACCGCACTATGTTGCTTGCGGTAGGACTATATTTTGAAACACTTCTGGATGTCTTCGATCTCACCGATGACAAAGGCAACGTCCCCGATGGCAAAGACCGTGTCGGGAGAGGGGATGAATACCTTCTCGCTGCGCTTCACCGTGATGATGCTGACATTGTATTTCCTGCGGATGTCCAGCTGGGACAGCATCCGTCCCACCCATTCCTTCGGGATCTTCATCTCGTATATCGAATAGTTGTCGTCCAGCCGGATGAAATCGAGTATCATATCCGAAGCGTACCGTGTTGCGAAGCGGATAGCCGTCTGCTTTTCGGGATAGGCGATCTCGTCGGCGCCCGCCATTTTCAGAAACTTCATCTGAACGTCGTTGGTGGCCCGGGCCATGACGAATTTTGCTCCCAGTTCTTTGAGAGTGCAGGCAGCTTCAAGAGAGGTCTGAAAGAGTCCTCCCACCGCCACGACGCAGATGTCGAAATCGCTGACTCCCAGAGATTCCAGCAGTTCGCGGTTGGTGCAGTCGCCGATCATCGCGTTGGTGACATAGGGCATTATCTCGTTGATGCGGGCCTCGTCGGAATCCACGGTGAGGACGTCGCATTTCAGCTCGCAGAGCCTTTTGGCAATGGTGCTGCCGAATTCTCCGGCGCCGAGTATAAGTACGGATTTCATAGTGTTCTCCTTTCGGTCGTGTTCGGGGCATCACACCGACAGCTTTTCCGCCGGCAGTCTGCCCTTGGCGTTCTCGGAGGAGGAAACGGCGGCGTAGATCAGAGTGAGCCCGCCCACTCTACCGAAAAACATCAGAAACATCAGTATCGACTTTGATATAAGCGAGAGCTGTGTGGTTATGCCGAGGGTGAGCCCGGCGGTGCCGATAGCCGAGCCTGTTTCAAACAGGCAGGTCAGCAGCGGCAGCCCTTCCACACGGCTGATTATCATCCCGCTGGTGAGGAACAGGCTGAGATACATAAACAGCACTGCGCCCGCGTTCCGCACGGCATTGTCGGGGACTCTTCTCTTGAAGCACTGGACGTCTGCGCGGCGGGTAAACACCGTGAACGCCGCCAAAAACAGCACCGCAAAAGTAGCGGTCTTCATACCGCCCGCCGTGGAGCCGGGGGAGCCGCCTATCAGCATCAGCACGGTCATTATCAGCACGCCGGAATCGGACATCTGCGAGAGGTCCCGGGAGTTGAAGCCCGCCGTCCTGGCGGTGACAGACTGGAATGCCGAGCTGAGGGTCCGTTCCCCGAAGGGCAGGTCACTGTACTCTCCGAAGAAGAAGTATACAGCAGGTATCAGTATCAGCAGCAGGGAAGTCAACAGGACGATCTTGCTCTGAAGGGAATATTTTTTCAGGTGATGCTTATGTGTGATGACATCGCTCCAGGTAAGGAAGCCGATGCCTCCCACCACGATAAGCAGCATTATCACGATATTCAGATAAGCGTTGGCGCTGTAGCTTGTCAGTGACGAGAAGGGCTCCCTTTCTCCCATAAGGTCAAAGCCCGCGTTGCAGAAAGCGGATATCGAATGGAACAGAGAGTATCCGACGCCCTGTCCGAAGCCGAAGTCGCTGATGAACACCGGCGCCAGCAGCACCGCTCCGGCCAGCTCCACGATCAGCGAGCCTTTGAGGATGAAGCCTGTCAGCCGCATTATCCCGCCCACCTGGGGCGCGGAGATAGATTCTTTCATGGTACTGAGCTGCGAAAGGCTGAGCTTGCGGCCCGAGGCCTTCATTATCGCCAGCCCTATGGTGATGACTCCCATTCCGCCTATCTGTATCAGAGTGATGATGACGGTTTTCCCGAACAGGGACCAGTAGGTGGCGGTATCCCTCACCACCAGCCCCGTAACGCAGGTGGCGGAGGTCGCCGTGAACAGGCAGTCCGCGAAGGGGGTCGAGACTCTTTCCTGCGAAGAGAAGGGCAGCATCAGCAGCAGAGTGCCCGTAAGTATCAGCGCAAAGAAGCTGATTATTATGATCTGAAAGGGCGTTCTGCCCTTATGTATCTTCATCTCTGTCCACCTCGGAAATAAGATGTATGATCTCAGCTATTATTATACCACAGGGCGCATCCTGCGTCAAGGAAAAAATCGTCCGCGGGAAATGCGGTTTTTCGGCAAAGGGTCTGTCGGAGGGTGCCGTTTTCCGCAGAAGGAAGGAGAGACCCATCGGACCGTTTCCCTCCGTGACGAAAAGTTCCCGGAATAAACTATGGAAACGGGAAAAGAAGGGTGATATAATTTGACTATACCGCAGACCTAAAATTCCGGAGGTGTTAATATGAATCCGCTGAAATTCCTTATCCAGACCGACTGCGAAGACGAGCCCGCAGAGCTTGCCAAGGTGGTCGATATCCCCGTGAGCCTTATCTCTCCCAACCCGGACCAGCCCCGCAAGCGTTTCTCTCCCGACGCTCTCACCGGCCTTGCCAAGAGCATCGCCCAGGACGGCGTCATCCAGCCGCTGACCGTCCGCAGAAGCGGCGAGGGCTATGTCCTCGTTTCCGGCGAAAGACGCCTTCGGGCCGCGAAGCTGGCGGGCTGCAAAAGCGTGCCCTGCGTCGTCGTAAAGATCACCGACAAGCGTTCCGCCGTGGTGGCGCTGGTGGAGAACCTCCAGCGCGCCGACCTTGACTGCTTCGAGGAAGCCGAGGCGATCAACGCGCTGATAACCGAATACTCTATGCCCCGGGACGAGGTGGCCCTGCGGCTGGGGCTGGCTCAGTCCACGGTCTCAAACAAGCTGCGTCTGCTGCGGCTCACGCCATCTCAGCGGCGGCTCATCTGCGAAAACTCTCTTACCGAGCGTCACGCCCGGGCGCTGCTGCGCCTGCCGGAGACCCTTCAGATAAACGAGGCTCTCGCCCGGATAGTTTCGGAGCGTCTTACCGTGGCCCAGACCGAAAAGCTGGTGGATCAGATGTGCGCCGAGGAAAAGCAGCGCCGCAGCTACAAAAAACGCGCCGCCGTTCTCGGGGACGTGAAGCTGTTTGCCAACACCGTGGACAAGGCTGTCCGGGTAATGAAGCTGGCGGGCATAAATGCAACTTTTTCACGCACCGAGCACGACGGCGTGATCGAATTTCTGATAACCGTTCCCGGAAACGGGAACGCGGAGGCTGTATAAAGGGCGTCCCGCCCTCGATCTTATCGCAGAGCCATAGCCTTTGCGGCGGCCTCCTCCAGCACCAGCAGGTCGCTGCGGCGTCCGCCGGAGCGGGTCTTGAGGCGCAGGTCGGTGTCGGAGAATATCTTTATCACCTTGCGGAGCCGCACCGGCGAGACGTTCTGTATCTCGTTGAAGGCGTTGCGCACCGCAAACTCACGGTTCTTCGGGTATTTGAAGTCCTTTGCCACATCGGCCTGGGACCTTCCCGAGGACAGCGCCAGCCGGGCGCGGTAGAGATCGTTGAGGGAAAAGCTGATGGTCCCCAGTATCTCAAAGGCTTCGTAATTCTGATCTGCCAGCTCCCGGATGCGGTTAAAGACCGCTCCTGCGTTGGACCGCAGGATATTGCTTGCCAAAGTGAAGCCGTCCGTTTCCACCTTTCTGATGACGAGAGCGTCTATGTCCTCCCGGAGTATCTGTCTGCCCCCGGCATAGGCGGCCAGCTTGACTATCTCCTGCTTGACGGCAGAGGTCTCGCAGAGGCAGCATTCGGCTAAATACTCGGCGTTCTGACGGCTTATGGTGCAGCCCTCTTTTTCAAGGGCGGCGATGATGTTCTTTGCCAGGTCGGATGCACGTTTGAAGGCAAACTCGCAGGTGATGCCCTGCTTGCCGCAGAATTCCGAAAAGCGCTTGTTCTTATCCGTGAGCGAGCGCTTGTTTTTATACAGATCGACGCCGGTGGAGTAGATCACCACGGTGGTGGTCTCGGGCAGGTCGGAGAGGATGCTTCGGAGCCTGTCGCCGGCGGTCTTGTTAAGGCTGTCCATATTCAGATCGTTGAGAGTGACCACAACGTGCTGCGCGAACAGCGGCAGCATCTCGCAGGCTTCGTAGAAGGCGTTGACATCCAGGGAACCGCCGTCAAAGCGGTGGAGGTTCATCGTTCTGTCCTGCTTGGGGCAGAGCCGGTCGATCAGCGCGGAGGCAAAGCTCTCGAGGGCGCCGGTATCCTGCCCGTAAAGGTAATAGAGCCTTGCGGGCGGCTCGGTCTTCAGCTTTTTCAGTATATCGGCAGCAGCCATATTCGGCATGATAAGACCTCCTTTTGTCGAAGTCGTATAATTACAGTTTCACCTGTTCTCCGCAGGGTATCTCTTCCCCGTTTTCCGTGAAGGCGCCTTTTTTGGTGAGCAGGACAGTCCCGGTTTGGGTCGTCAGTTCAAAGCCGGTTTCCCTCCGGGTAAGGACGTATGCTCCGAAGTCGGCGGAGGTGCCTTCGGGGAAAGGCTCGCTGTAATATCCAAGATCGGTGCGGACCGTCTCCGCCGAGGGGTAAAGCTCGGTGACGCACACCTCTGCGCCCTGTCCGTCCGGGACGAAAGCGTCCCCGATACGGCGGATGCCGCAGCGGGAAATGTATCTCTGCATCCCGTAGGCGTATCTGCCCTTGGTGCCGAGATCCACCACCGAACAGCTGCCGCCCTTTGAGATAACGGCGCAGCTGCTGCGGCCGTTCCCGAAAAGCATCAGCTTCACCTCGTCCGCGGAAAACAGGTTCGACAGCGACTGCACCGCCCAAAGTCCCGTAAAGGCGGATACGGTGAAGAATGCGAACACCCGGGGACGGTTTTTCATCACCGCGAAGATCAGCGCGGCGATCAGCACCGCAGAGCAGATAAGTATCAGCGGAGCCCTTGCACATCCCACGGCGGCAAAGCTGAGAGAGGCGAAGAAGTCAGTCAGCTTGGCGGCGGCTGTCAGCAGCAGATCCGCCAGCCGGAAGATCACCTGCGCCGGCAGGACCGTCCCGCCCAGGAGCATAGCGAGCATTATCAGCGAAAGCGCCGCCGTACACAGCGGAACTATCAGCAGGTTCGTTATGGGAGCTATTACCGTGACTTCGTCGAACATCAGCGCCATGACGGGCATCATTATCACCACCACCGCCGCCGACACCGTCAGCGGAACGGTGACGAAGGAAAGGGGTCTGCCCTTCAGCTTTTCGGTGAGCTTCGGGGCGGCGGCACCGTAGGCAAAGCAGGCCGTAAAGGAGCAGATAAAGGACTCCGAAAGGCAGATATAAGGATTCATCCCGCACATCACGACCGCGCAGAGCCCCAGTGAACTCAAAACGTCGGTGCGCCGGTGGAGAGGCTGTGAACACAGCACCAGAGAGACCATTATCCCCGCCCGGACTATTGAGGGCGAGAACCCGCCGAAGCCCATGAACAGAAGGATGATCCCTTCCAGCAGGAAAAATCTTATCCGAAGGGAGTATATCAGCATCCCCAACAGCAGGTCGAACAGCATGGCGATCACCGCGATATGGGTGCCCGACATAGCGAAGATATGCCCTATCCCGGCGCGGTAGAGCTTGGTCTTGTTCCGGAGAGAGATGTCGCTTTTATCGCCGCAGATCAGCGCCTCGGCAAAGGCGGCGCTCTCCGGCTCCATAGCGGCGGTGATGCACCCGGCGGTATAGTCCCGCAGGGAAGTTATCCCGCGCATTAACGGGTCTGCATACTCACCGGTATGCTCGATGCGCTCCGCGTCGGCGCGGAGATAGATGCCTTTCGGCAGATAGTAGCTTTTCGCGGGGAAGCTGTCGGTGTCCGTAAGGGCCTCCGCTTTTCCGCTGATACGGATGATGCTGTAAGGCTCGCAGGCTTCTTCCGCCGTGAAATTCACGGTGACGGAGCGCCCCTCGGCCTTGCCGTCCACGGTGAGAGCGAAGCGTCCGCCTCCGAGGCTTTTGCAGGACAGGACCTTGCCCTCGACGGTCATATCTCTGTCTTGAAGTTCAAGGGCGGGGTCGATATGAAAAAGGGTATACGCCCTTCCGCAGAACAGTCCGCACAGGACGGAAACACCGACTGCGGCGGCATATACCCGATATTTTACGGATGTCAAAAAGGCAAGAGCGGTCAGAGCCGCAGCCGCAAGGACGAGAGCGAGAAAGCTCTCACCAGCGGTGCAGTAGAGCAGATCCCCTGTTAAAAACGAGAGCCCGCACCACGCTGCCTTCCGTTTCATCTTATCAGCCCGCAGGCCAGGCGAAGGGCCTTCCCGCCAGCAGGTGGAAGTGGATGTGGAACACGCTCTGTCCCGCGCTCTCGCCGCAGTTGGTGACTACGCGGAAGCCGTCCTTGAGGTCAAGGTCCTTTGCCAGCTTGGAGATGACTTCGTAGATATGTGCGATAACGGCGCTGTTCTCGGGGGTCACTTCATCCAGCCGGGAGATATGCTCCTTGGGGATGACAAGGATATGTGTGGGTGCGGTGGGAGCAATGTCCTTGAAGGCATAGCAAAGCTCGTCCTCGTAGACCTTGTCCGAAGGTATCTCTCCCTTGATTATCTTGCAGAATAAGCAGTCGTTCATTATGGGTATCCTCCTTTTTTTAATTCACGCTGCGCGTTTTTTAATTCACGCTGCGCGCCCTTTGGGCGCTCGGGTTTGTTTCGTGCTGTGGCCGTGACACCGCGTCGCTTACGGCTTTTCGTTATGAAACTTTGGTACCCGCATTCTTGCGACGTTGGTTTGCTTGATTCCAAACTGTGTTAGTGCGTTTAGTTCTTAACTGCGTTGGTTCATTGGTAGGTTTACTGCTTTCGTTCAGTTCTGCACCCGAAGGGGTTCGGGGGCGACCGGAAAGCCCCCGAAACGGGGCGTGAGTCTGTGTTGAGATTCTTAACACGGTTAAGAGCGCAGCAGAAAGCCGGACACATATCCACGAATGACCCCGCCGCCGCACAAGCTTTCCTTCCGCACTATGTTTACTGCGGCGGAGCTGGGTGCAGGGGCACGCCCCTGCCGCTGTCCGCACTCGGACCTTATTTTATAAACTCCGCTGCGATCTCTTCGGTCTGGTCAAGGGCCTCGTCGATCTTGAAGCGGTCGCCGACGCCTGCCATAGCGCTGTCGGGACGTCCGCCGCCCTTGCCGCCGGTGAGAGCCGCAACTCTGCCCGCGATCTTGCCGGCGTGAGCGCCTCTTGCAAGAGCCTCCTTGCCGACGCCTACCGCGAAGTTGGCCTTTTCGCCGTCTACGCCCGCCAGCACGATGATGATATCGTCGTGAGCGGCCTTGATCTCGTCCGCCATTTTGCGCAGCACATCAGCCTTGATGTTGGTGAGCATCGCCGAGGCTACCTTGATGCCCTTGACGTCCGCAGCGGCGTCCATAATGCTCTTCGAGCGCAGATTTGCGATCTCCGACTGGAGAGAATCGCGCTCCTTTTCCAGTTCCTTTATCTCCGAGATGACCTGTCTGCACCGATTAACGAGCTCCGCAGGGTTGGTGACCTTCAGAGCCGCAGCAGCTTCCATGATCTGCTCACGGTGCTGCTCGATAAGCGTCAGCACGTTCCTGCCCGTAACGGCTTCGATACGCCTTACGCCCGAAGCTACCGAGCTTTCGGAAATTATTCTGAACAGCCCGATGTGGGAGGTGTTCTCGACGTGAGTTCCTCCGCAGAATTCTATGGAAACGGTCTCGTCCCCTTCGCCCATGGTGACTACCCGGACGGTGGAGCCGTACTTCTCTCCGAACAGCGCCATAGCGCCCAGCTGCTTGGCCTCTTCGATAGGCATTTCCTTAACGGTGACGTCCAGAGCCTTGAGGATGTAGGTGTTCACAAGGGCCTCCACCTTCATCTTCTGCTCTTCGGTCATGCCCTCAAAGTGGCTGAAATCGAAACGCACTCTCTCTGCGTCCACAAGCTGTCCCGCCTGATGAACGTGATCGCCCAGCACCTTTCTCAGAGCGGCCTGGAGCAGATGCGCAGCACTGTGGTTGCGCATGATGTCACGGCGGTTCTTCTTATCAACGGAAAAATGCGCCTCCTGGCCCACGGCGATGCCGCCCTCAACTATCTTAACCTTATGGGCGAACTTGCCTGCGGTGACCTTCATCACGTCCAGCACCTGAGCCTTGCCGCTGGCGGTGGTGATGAAGCCCTTGTCGCCCACCTGTCCGCCGCTCTCGGCATAGAAGGGAGTTTTCGCGGAAACGATGTAGTAGATATTTCCGTCGCATCCCGCATTCTCCACAAGGTCGTCCTCGGTGGCGATGTAGGCTATCGTGCTGTCGTCCTCAAACCTGTCATAGCCCGTGAACTCGGTGTGGAAGGTCTTGTCCATTTTCAGGAATACGGTATCGTCGGCGCCCATGTACTTTGAGCCGCCTCTTGCGATACGGGCGGTCTCGCGCTGCTTTTCGTAGGCGGCGCGGTAGCCCTCCTCGTCGCAGGAGAAGCCTTTCTCTTCCAGTATCTCACGGGTGAGGTCAATGGGGAAACCGTGGGTGTCGGAGAGCTTGAAGCAGCTCTCGCCGTCCAGGACGGTCCTGCCTTCGGCTTTCATCTGAGCCACATACTCGTCCAGCAGCTTCATGCCCTTGTCTATGGTGTTGTTGAAGTTCTGCTCCTCGGTGGCCAGCAGCTTCACGATGTAGTCGTATTTCTCCTCCAGTTCGGTATACTCGCCCTTGGAGTTGTCAACGACTGTCTTTACAATGTCTTTAAGGAAGGGCTTGTCGATGCCCAGCAGCTTGCCGTGGCGGACGGCTCTTCTGATAAGGCGGCGCATTACATAGCCTCTGCCCTCGTTGGAGGGAAGTATGCCGTCGGAGGCCATGAAGGTCACCGAGCGGATGTGGTCGGTGATGACCCGGACGGAAACGTCCTTCTTATGCTCCTTGCCGTACTCGACTCCCGCGATGCGGCAAACGTGGTCGCGGATAGCCTTTACGGTGTCAACGTCGAAAATGGAGTCCACGTTCTGCATCATAGCAGCGATACGTTCAAGGCCCATGCCGGTGTCGATGTTCTTCTGTTTCAGTTCGGTGTAGGTGCCGTCCTCGTGACGCTCGAACTGAGTGAACACCAGGTTCCAGAACTCCATGTATCTGTCGCAGTCGCAGCCTACGGTGCAGTCGGGCTTGCCGCAGCCGTATTCCTCGCCGCGGTCATAGTATATCTCGGAGCAGGGACCGCAGGGACCGTCGATGCCGGCCTCCCAGAAATTGTCCTCCTTGCCCATGCGGAAGATCTTCTCCATAGGCAGGCCTTCCTGCTCGTGCCAGATCTTCACGGCCTCGTCGTCATCCTGGTATACGGAAACATAGAGTCGGTCCTCGGGGATCTCCAGCACTTTGGTGACATACTCCCAGGCCCAGGCGATAGCCTCCTTCTTGAAGTATTCGCCGAAGCTCCAGTTTCCCAGCATCTCAAAGAAGGTGCCATGACGGGCGGTGATGCCCACGTTCTCGATGTCGCCGGTCCTTATGCACTTCTGACAGTCGCAGACCCGCACCGACGGCGGAACGTCCTGGCCCGTGAAATAGGGCTTCAACGGCGCCATGCCTGCGTTTATCAGCAGCAGGCTGTTGTCGTTCTGCGGCACCAGCGGGAAGCTCTTGATCCGCAGATGCCCCTTGCTTTCAAAGAATTTGAGATAGGATTCTCTCAGTTCGTTAAGACCCATCCATTTCATTTTAGATTCCTCCGATCCTGTTTTTAACAAATCCGAATAGGTTTCTGTGACTTCCGTATCGATTGGCTTTCTGACCTTGGGTATCATGCTTTCCTCGCAGGCTCCGAAGCGGCTGAAGTTTTCGCGGGCTTGTGCCAGTGTCATATGATTCGGCACGCTAACGGTCCCGTCATTGACCTTATCGCCGTCGTAGATGCCGCCCTCGTCCTCCCAGAAGCAGACCGGGCAGATCTCCCAGGCTTTTTTCTCGTCAAGGGTAAGGCAGCCGCAGCAGGGGCACTGATATTTTCCCATAGGCATATCCCTCCGAACAAAAAAGCTCCGTCCCGTGATCTGGGACGAAGCGCGACACTCCGTGTTACCACCCAGCTTGCAGAAGCAAAGCTCCTGCCGCTCGAACCCTTTAACGCAGGGGATACGCCGCTGTTTTCACAGCGATGCTCGGGTAAGCCACCGCGTCCTCCGTCGGGGGCTCGCACCGACCGCCCCTTCTCTGCAAGACATCCTCCGCGGATAATTCCGTCACAGCGTTTAGATTATTACTATCATTATAATACAGCTTTCGTACATTGTCAAGAGCGGGGAAAAAATTTAATAGTTGAAAGCTGACGGCCGATAGCCGGCAATGAAGGAGCGCGTGCAAACAACATCTATGTTCATATCGTTACATCTTTGAAATATCGTATCTTGATTTTACGGCGGATCTCGTGTATAATAAAGGCGAAGATATTTTTACAAGGAGGTCATCCGATATGGGAAAGGAAAATGACGGCAGGCTGGTAAAAATACTGCCGTCGGAGCGGCAGGTGAAGTTCCAGCAGCTGGAATTTTACGCCTTCATACATTTCACCGTCAACACCTTCACGGACAGGGAGTGGGGCGACGGCACCGAGTCCCCGGAAATATTCGCTCCCGGGAAGCTGGATGCGGACGGGTGGGTGAAGGCCGTAAAGTCGGCGGGGATGAAGGGCCTTATCCTCACCTGCAAGCATCACGACGGCTTCTGCCTGTGGGATACAAAGCTCACACCGCATAACGTGATGAACAGCCCTTACGGCAAAGACGTGGTCCGGGAGGTCTCCGAGGCCTGCAAAAGGGGCGGCATAGCCTTCGGCGTCTATCTCTCCCCCTGGGACAGGAACTGCCCCCTTTACGGCAGAGGGAAAGAATACGATGACTTCTTCGTGGGCCAGCTCACCGAGCTTCTGACGGGCTACGGCACGGTGTTCTCGGTGTGGTTCGACGGCGCCTGCGGAGAAGGTCCCAACGGCAAAAAACAGTATTACGACTGGGAGCGGTACTATTCCGTCATCAGAAAATTACAGCCCGAAGCCTGCATTTCCGTCTGCGGACCCGATGTCCGCTGGTGCGGCAACGAGGCGGGGCATACCCGCCGTGCGGAGTGGAGCGTGGTGCCACTGCGGGCGCGGGACAGCGAGATCATCGCGGAGAAGAGCCAGCACGAGGACACCGACGAGTTCCGCCGCCGTGTGGATGCCCGGGACGAGGATCTCGGCAGCAGAGAAGCCCTCGAAAACGAACCGGAGCTGATATGGTATCCCGCCGAGGTGAACACTTCCATACGGCCGGGCTGGTTCTGGCACGAGAGCGAGAACGGCAGTGTGCGCTCCCTTGAAGAGCTGGCGGATATCTACATCCGCTCCGTGGGAGGCAACAGTACTTTTCTGCTGAACATCCCGCCCACGAAGGAGGGCCTGTTCCACGAAAACGACGTCCGGCGCCTTGCGGAGCTGGGAGAGTTCCTGCAAAACGCCTTCGCGGAAAACCTCGTCCCCGGGGCAAAGCTCTCCGACGGCGCGGAGAACGCCGTCACCGACAGCTATGACACATATTTTATGCCCGATCCTCCCGAAGCGGAGATCGTCATCACCTTCCCCGAAAGGGAGAAGTTGGGGTATCTTGTCATCAAGGAGAACATTCTGATGAGCCAGCGCATCGAGAGCTTTGCGGTGGACATCGCCGGAGAGGGCGGCTTCCGGGAGATATACCGCGGGACCACCGTGGGCTATAAGCGCATCGTGCCGCTGAAGGGCGCGGAGACCGACAGCCTCCGCATTCGGATAACGGACTCCCGCTGCTGCCCGGCGGTTTCCTTCGTCGGAGTTTACAGGGCAGTTCAGTAAAGATCAGCAGGAAGACGCTTCGTCTTCCTGCTTTTTTTGTCCGGAGCGAAGGGCCTTCGGCAGAGGAAACAGACCGTCAGTTCATCAAAAATTTACTCCTATGTCACAGAAAATCAATTGTAGAACTTTTCGGCTGTAAAGGCTTTTTACTTTGTGCAAACCTACAAAATGCGCCCGGGAGCCTGCTTTTATCCTTGACTTTTGCTTTTTGCTGCTGTATAATAGTAAAATGTATCATAATGGATTTATCCGCCCTTTTTGACACTTTTGAAGGCTCCGCAGAGGGGTTTTTATAAAGGAAAAAAGACGGAATATCCTTAACGGTCTGTTAAATTTTCCGCGGTCATCCCTCCCGGGCAGAGAGGATATCTGCGGAAGCTCAAACGATAAAAGGAGTGATCAAGCCTATGGTGAATGTCAAGGAAGTGAAGCTTGGCAAAAATACCCGAAAGAGTTTTGCAAAGATCAATGAGATCTTGGAAATGCCTAACTTGATCGAGGTGCAGAAGAATTCCTACCAGTGGTTTCTCGATGAGGGACTCAAGGAGGTCTTCAGGGACGTAGCCGCTATCACGGATTACAACGGGAACCTGGAGCTGAGTTTCGTCGATTACCGTTTCGACGATACCCCCAAGTATACCGTTGCGGAGTGCAAGGAGCGCGACACGACCTATTCGACTCCGCTGAGAGTCACCGCGAGACTCAACAATAAGGAAACAGGCGTCATCAAGGAATCCGAAGTCTATATGGGCGATTTCCCGCTCATGACCGACAGCGGTACCTTCGTCATCAACGGTGCGGAGCGTGTTATCGTTTCACAGCTCGTCCGTTCCCCCGGCGTTTACTATGCCTCCGAGAAGGACAAGAACGGCAGGGACCTTTTCAGGACCACCGTTATCCCCAACAGAGGCGCATGGCTCGAGTATGAAATGGACTCCAACGATGTGGTATATGTCCGCATCGACAAGAACAGAAAGATCCCGCTGACTACCTTTATAAGAGCGATCGGCTTCGGCACCAACGAAGAGATCGAAAAGCTCTTCGGCGTGGACGACAGGATCAATCAGACTATACTGATAAAGGACAACACCGCCAATCATGAGGAGGCGCTGCTGGAGACCTACCGCAAGCTCCGTCCCGGCGAGCCTGCTACCGTGGATTCCGCGACCACTCTGCTCAACAACCTCTTCTTTGACGCGAAGAGATACGATCTGGCAAGATTCGGAAGATATAAATACAACAAGAAGCTGGGCGTAGCTTCGAGACTTTCGGGCCACCTGCTTTCAAGACCCATAGCCGATCCCATGACCGGCGAGGTGCTGGCCGAGGCCGGAGAGACCATCTCCTACAGAAGAGCCGTGGAGATCGAGCAGGCAGGCGTCTGCGAGGCGTTTGTAAAGGTGGAGGTCAAGGAGCTGATCGTTGACCCCGCAACAGGCGAGCTTTCCACTAAGGTCGAGGAGAAGGAAGTCAAGATCATCGGCAACAATATGGTGGACATCTCCGGATATATCGACTTTGATGTCACCGACCTGGGCGTGAACGAAAAGGTCAGCTTCCCCGTGCTCAGGCAGATCCTCGAAGAGTCCGCGAACAAGGATGAGCTCAGAGAGAATATCGCCGCAAGAGTTGACGATCTGGTGCCCAAGCACATCATTCTTGACGATATAGTCGCTTCTATTTCTTATTTCCTCAATCTGTGCGAGGGCGTCGGTGACGTTGACGACATCGACCACCTGGGCAACAGACGTATCCGTTCGGTGGGCGAGCTGCTCCAGAACCAGTTCCGCATCGGCTTCACCAGAATGGAAAGAGTAGTCCGCGAAAGGATGAATACCCAGTCGCAGGATATGGAGGTAGTCACTCCCTCCACGCTGATAAATATAAGACCCATCACCGCAGCCATCAAGGAGTTCTTCGGTTCCTCGCCGCTTTCGCAGTTCATGGACCAGAACAACCCGCTGGCAGAGCTCACTCACAAGAGACGTCTTTCGGCCCTGGGCCCCGGCGGTCTGTCAAGAGACCGCGCGAGCTTCGAGGTGCGTGACGTTCACTATTCACACTACGGCAGAATGTGCCCTATCGAGACTCCCGAAGGTCCTAACATCGGACTTATCTCCTACCTCGCTTCCTTCGCAAGGATCAACGAGTACGGCTTCATCGAGGCCCCTTACAGAAAGGTGGATAAGGAGACCGGCGTCGTTACCGACGAGGTAGTTTATATGACCGCCGACGTGGAGGATAACTTCATGGTGGCGCAGGCCAATGAGCCCCTTACCGAGGACCATAAGTTCGCAAGAGCAAAGGTCAACGGCAGATACAGAGATCAGATCCTGGAGATCGAGCGCGATAAGATCGACTTCATGGACGTTTCACCTAAAATGGTCGTGTCCGTCGCTACCGCCTGCATCCCCTTCCTGGAGAACGACGACGCGAACCGTGCCCTCATGGGCTCCAACATGCAGAGGCAGGCTGTGCCGCTGCTCAAGACCGAATCGCCTATCGTCGGAACAGGTATGGAATACAAGGCCTGCGTTGACTCCGGCGTTGCCGTCGTTGCTAAGGAGGACGGCGTCGTTGAGAGCGTTGACGCCGATAAGATCGTGGTCCGTGAGGCCAACGGCGAGCTGAGAACTTACGTTATGACCAAGTTCAAGCGCTCCAATGCCGGTACCTGCACGAATCAGAGACCTATCGTCGATAAGGGCGAGACTATTAAAAAGGGCCAGGTAATAGGCGACGGCCCCGCCACTTCCAACGGCGAGCTTTCGCTGGGTAAGAACGCCCTCATCGGCTTCATGACCTGGGAAGGCTATAACTACGAGGACGCCGTTCTTCTCAACGAGAACCTCGTAAGACAGGATAAGTATACCTCGATCCATATCGAGGAGTATGAGATAGAGTGCAGAGATACCAAGCTGGGACCCGAGGAGATCACCAGGGATATCCCCAACGTGGGTGAGGACGCACTCAAGGATCTGGACGAGAACGGCATCATCCGCATCGGTGCAGAGGTAAGATCGGGAGATATCCTGGTCGGCAAGGTAACGCCCAAGGGCGAGACCGAGCTCACCGCCGAGGAGAGACTGCTCCGCGCGATCTTCGGTGAGAAGGCAAGAGAAGTAAGGGATAACTCCCTGAAGGTGCCTCACGGCGAATCGGGCATCATCATCGATGTCAAGAAGTTCACAAGAGAAAACTGCGACGAGATGTCTCCCGGAGTGAATATGCTGGTAAGATGCTATATCGCTCAGAAGAGAAAGATCTCCGTCGGAGATAAGATGGCCGGACGTCACGGAAACAAGGGTGTTGTTTCACGCATCCTGCCCCAGGAGGATATGCCCTTCCTCGAGGACGGCACGCCCCTCGATATTGTGCTGAACCCTCTGGGCGTTCCTTCTCGTATGAATATCGGTCAGGTGCTGGAAGTTCACCTGGGCATGGCCTGCAAGGCTCTGGGCTGGAAGATCATGACCCCCGTATTCGACGGTGCCCACGAGGCCGATATCAGAGAGTGCTTCCGTGAGGCTCAGAAGCTCCACGAGGAGCATAAGGATGACGAATTCACACTGCATACGATGGATGAGGTCATCAACCCCCACGCCCTCGAAATGCACGAGGACGGCAAGTTCACCGTCTATGACGGAAGAACAGGCGAAAAGTTCGATAATAAGGTAACGGTCGGCTATATGTATTACCTCAAGCTGCACCACCTCGTTGACGATAAGATCCACGCACGTTCGGTAGGTCCTTACTCGCTGGTAACTCAGCAGCCTCTCGGCGGTAAGGCACAGTTCGGCGGACAGCGTTTCGGTGAGATGGAAGTCTGGGCCCTTGAGGCCTACGGCGCAGCCTATACGCTGCAGGAGATCCTGACAGTCAAGTCGGACGATACCGTGGGACGTGTAAAGACCTACGAGGCTATCGTAAAGGGTCAGAACGTTCCGACTCCCGGCATACCCGAAGCCTTCAGAGTTCTGGTCAAGGAGCTGCAGAGCCTGGGTCTCGATATCAATGTTATCGATACCGACGGCAATACCATCGACCTCAAGCAGTCCTTCGACGACGATGACGATTTCGTTCCGAAGTCCGCCCTTGCAGCGGATGACGATATGAGCTTCGGCGTGGACGACGGCGATTTCAGCGACGGCTTTATGGCCGAGGACGAGGACGGCGTTTCCGAACTTGACGACGATTATATCAGAGATATGAACGGCGAGGCGCTATCCGATATCGACGACGACCCCGAGGATTATTGATATTCGCTAAACAACACGGGAGACCGCCGGTCTCCCCGATAACAGAAAGAGGGTACTGTTAGTGGAATTCAACAGCTTTGAAAAAATAAAGATAGGTCTCGCTTCCCCCGATACGATCAGACAGTGGTCCTACGGCGTGGTCGAGAGGCCCGAGACCATAAACTACCGCACTCAGAAGCCCGAGGTGAAAGGTCTGTTCTGTGAAAAGATCTTCGGACCCACCAAGGACTGGGAGTGCCACTGCGGAAAGTATAAGAAGATCCGCTTCAGAGGCAAGATCTGCGAACGCTGCGGCGTTGAGGTAACAAGAGCCAAGGTAAGACGTGAGAGAATGGGCCATATCGAGCTGGCCGCTCCCGTTTCCCATATCTGGTACTTCAAGGGCACGCCCTCCAGGATCGGACAGATGCTGGAAGTGTCCCAGAAAAGACTTGAAGAGGTGCTTT
Organism: Ruminococcaceae bacterium FB2012; assembly: GCA_900104495.1. Lineage (GTDB taxonomy): Bacteria > Bacillota > Clostridia > Oscillospirales > Ruminococcaceae > FB2012. The sequence goes on from FMXS01000011.1 coordinate 102,315, forward strand.
ACTTCACCAAGTATATCGTCATCGACCCCGGCGAGACCGATCTCAAGGAAAAGCAGATCATCAGCGAGAGCGAACTGATGGAAGCCAGAGAAAAGTGGGATGAGGACAGCTTCAAGGTCGGCATGGGCGCCGAGGCTATCAAGGAACTGCTCTGCAAGATCAACCTTGACGAGCTTTCCGAGGAGCTCAAAAAGGACCTGGAGGATACTCCTTCCGGTCAGAAGCGCATCAAGCTGCTCAAAAGACTGGAGATCGTTGAGGCCTTCCGTTCCTCCGGCAACCGCCCCGAGTGGATGATCCTTGACGTGGTCCCCGTTATCCCCCCCGATCTCAGACCTATGGTAATGCTGGACGGCGGCAGATATGCCACCTCCGACCTTAATGACCTTTACAGAAGAGTAATAAACAGAAACAACCGCCTCAAGAGGATGCTGGAGCTGGAAGCTCCCGACATCATCGTGAGAAACGAGAAGAGAATGCTCCAGGAGGCCGTTGACGCCCTTATCGATAACGGCCGTCACGGCAGACCCGTTACCGGTCCCAACAACAGAGCCTTCAAGTCTCTGTCCGATATGCTTAAAGGTAAGCAGGGACGTTTCCGTCAGAACCTGCTGGGTAAGCGTGTTGACTATTCGGGACGTTCGGTTATCGTCGTAGGCCCCGAGCTGAAAATGTATCAGTGCGGTCTGCCCAAGGAAATGGCTCTGGAGCTGTTCAAGCCCTTCGTTATGAAGAGACTGGTGGACACCAATCCCCAGCAGACCAATATCAAGGCCGCAAGAAAGGCCGTGGACAGAGCCAAGCCCGAGGTGTGGGACGCTCTCGAGAACGTTATCCAGAATCACCCCGTAATGCTTAACCGTGCGCCTACACTTCACAGACTGGGTATCCAGGCCTTTGAGCCCATACTCGTCGAGGGCAGAGCTATCAAGCTCCACCCGCTGGTATGTACCGCTTTCAACGCCGACTTCGACGGCGACCAGATGGCCGTGCATCTGCCTATCTCCGCTGAGGCCCAGGCCGAGGCAAGATTCCTGATGCTCGCCGCCAATAACCTGCTGAAACCCTCCGACGGAAGCCCTGTTGCGGTACCGTCCCAGGATATGCTCCTCGGTTCCTATTACCTGACCCTTGAAAAGCCCGGCGAAAAGGGCGAGGGCAAGGTGTTCAGGGATGTCAACGAGGCCCTTATGGCTTACCAGCAGGGCGAGGTCTCGCTGCAGGCTGCTATCAAGGTGAGGATCACCAAGCAGATGGGCGAAAGACAGGTCTCCAAGATCATCAACGCCACCGTCGGCAGGTTGATCTTCAACGAGTTCATCCCCCAGGATCTGGGCTATGTTGACAGGACCAACTCCGAGAAGCAGTTCGACCTCGAGATCAGCTTCCTCATCAAGAAGAAGCAGATGTCCGACCTTATCCAGCGCTGCATCCAGCAGCACGGCACCGCCACCACCTCCGAGGTGCTGGATAAGATCAAGGCTATGGGCTATAAGTATTCCACCAAGTCGGGTATCACCGTTGCGGTCTGCGACGCCGAGATCCCCGAGGCCAAGAAGCAGATCCTCGAAGAGGCGGACTCCCTTGTGGATAAGGTAGACCGCCAGTATAAGAGAGGTTATATCTCCAGGCAGGAGAAGTCCAAGAAGTTCATCGAGATCTGGAACAAGGCTACCGATAAGGTAACTGACGCTCTGAAAGCAGGTCTTGACCCCTATAACCCCATCAATATGATGGCGGACTCCGGTGCCCGTGGTTCGATCAATCAGATCAGACAGCTGGCAGGTATGCGCGGACTTATCGCCAATACCTCCGGTCAGACCATCGAAATGCCTATCAGAGCCAATTACCGTGAAGGACTTAACGTCCTCGAATACTTCATCGCTTCCCGAGGCGCAAGAAAGGGTCTGGCCGATACCGCCCTCAGAACCGCCGACTCCGGTTACCTCACAAGACGTCTTGTTGACGTATCCCAGGATGTTATCATCCACGAGGACGACTGCGGCACCACCGACGGCATCGACGTATTCGAGATCGTCAGCGGACGTGTCCTCGAGACCGTTGCGGACAGACTTATCGGAAGATATCTCTGCGAGGACCTTAAGGATCCCAAGACAGGCGAGCTTATCATGTCCCATAACAAGCTCATGAATATCAAGGATGCCGCCAAGGTCGAGGCCGCTCTCCGCGAAGAGGGCAGAGACAGGATAAAGATCCGCTCTGTACTCCAGTGCAGAGCCAAGCACGGCGTCTGCGCCAAGTGCTACGGCGCGAACCTGGCCAACGGCAATAAGGTACAGGTGGGCGAGGCTGTCGGCGTAATCGCGGCACAGTCCATCGGCGAGCCCGGTACACAGCTCACCATGAGAACCTTCCATACCGGCGGTATCGCTTCGGCAGAAGATATCACACAGGGTCTGCCGCGAGTTGAAGAGCTGTTCGAGAGCAGACGTCCCAAGGGCGCTGCCACTATCTCCCGCATCGCCGGCGAGGTAAGGATCACCGAGACCAAGAAGACCAGACAGGTGACAGTTACAAGTCAGAACCTGGATGACCCCGAGCAGGAGACCTATCAGATCCCCTACGGCGACAAGATCATCGTTGCCGATGGTCAGACAGTTGCCGCAGGTCAGCCTATCACCGACGGTTCGATCTATCCCTCCGATATCCTTGCCGTTAACGGCGAACAGGCAGTTCAGAACTATATCATCACTGAGGTACAGAAGGTTTACCGTTTGCAGGGCGTTGATATCAACGACAAGCACATCGAGGTAATCGTCCGTCAGATGATGAAGAAGGAGAAGATCGAGGATTCCGGCTCCAGCTACCTGCTGCCCGGCTCGCTGGTAGACAAGCACAAGGTTGCCGAGATCAACGCCGAGATCCAGGCGCAGATCGATGCCGGCGATACCAACGCAAGGCTCGTCAAGACGATCCCAGTGCTCCAGGGTATCTCCAAGGCTTCCAGCTATTCCGATTCCTTCCTCTCCGCCGCCTCCTTCCAGGAGACAAACAAGGCACTTACCGATGCCGCTATCAAGGGCAAGGAAGACAGGCTCCTCGGCTTGAAGGAGAATGTTATCATCGGTAAGCTGATCCCTGCCGGCACCGGCATGGAGGTCTACAACAACGTGCAGATCGTCAAGAACGATTCTGCTCACTCCGGCTCCGACCCTATCGTATTCTGACAGGCGGGCAGGAAAAATAAAAATAAAGACACCTCTTAGGAGGTGTCTTTTTTTCGGTATAGCTTTTTATCGCCGGATGTACCGCGAGGGTTTCTTTTTCTTCTGCTCGTACATCAGCTCGTCGGCTCTGGTTATCAGTCCGAACATGGTGTCGCTGTCGGAGATCTTTTCGCAGATCGTTCCGATGCTGGCGGAGATCTCGTAAGGCTTGCCGAGGAGCTTGTTTATCTGCGCTAAGCGCATACGGAAGGTCTCGTTCAGCTCCTGGGCGTCCTTTTCAGTGCCGCCGGGCCCGAGAATGATGAACTCATCTCCGCCGAAGCGGGCGCAGATCCAGCCGTCGCGGCAGCAGTCCACGATTATTGAGGACAGCCGCTGAAGCGCCAGGTCGCCTTCGTTGTGACCGAAATCGTCGTTGATGTGTTTCAGTCCGTCCATGTCGATGAAGGAGATCAGAATGCTCATATCCTGGCGGCGGCACTCACGGTATTTGGCATCCGCCGCCCGAATGAAGCCGTTGCGGTTGTAGATCCCGCAGAGCGGGTCTATGACGTAGAGCCTGTCAAGCTCCTTGATAGCCGAATTCAAACTTATCAGCTTGCGGACGTTCTCCAGCGAGTTGGAAATAATCATCAGCACCGAATGGCAGAGCATACTTTTGGTGGGGAAGCTGCCGTTGGTAGCCACAAAGTACCCGAGGCAGCGCTCTCTGAAATGGAGCGGCAGGAAATAGCTGATGCTGCCGGGCTCGTCGTGGGGAATGGGGTTCATCTGCGTGGTATCGAAGCTGCCGAAATAGCGCACCGCGCCCTTGTCCCAGATCAGCGGAGCGTTCATTTTCGGAGCGTAGCCGGAGGTCATCATTCCGCTGCTCCCCCAAGGGCTGTCCCAGCCGTCGCAGAGGCAGAGGCAGCAGCGCTCGCAGTTCATATCTCCCAGGAAGCCGGAGATAATGCTCATGCTTTCGGTCTCGGTCTCGGCCTCGGCCAGTTCGGAATTGAGGCGGTTCAGCAAATTGATATCCTCGCGGCAGCTGTCGATGATCTGATATGTGCTTTTCTTATATGCAGGGATATCGGTATCCTCAACGCTCTGACAGCCGCAGCTCTCGGCAAGGACCGGTCTGGAATCCAGCTTCCGGACCTTGTCGCACTCTTCGCCGTTTATCAGCCTCAGCACCGTTTCGCAGGCCATCCAGCCCGCTTGATTCAGCGGTCTTTCCACCGTTGTAAGGGAGGGATAGTGATGTCTTGCGTTGTATGTGTCGTCAAATCCCGTAACGATCATATCCTCCGGGATCTTTATTCCGTGTCTTGTAAACTCTCTGATCGCAGTCAGCGCCATAGCATCGTTGGCGCAGATCAGCGCGTCGGGCAGAGTGCGGCGGCTCCTGACGATCTGCTCCGCCATATGACGTCCGTCTATGGAGCGGAAGCTGCCGTAGTGGATGCTGTCCTCGGAGAGAGGGATGTCGTTTTCGAGGCAGACCCGTCTGAAAGCTGCCAGACGCGCCTGAGCCTCGGGGTTGGAGGCCGGTCCCGAAATGAATTCCAGCCGCTTTGCCCCGTGGACCTTGATAACGTGCCGCACCAGCTCTTCCATAGCAGTGGTATTGTCGATGGTGATGTTATAGAACTCGGGATAGTCCTCGCAGTCGAACACCACCGTAGGCAGTCCGGAGTCTTTTATGCGGTCCACTATCTTCTGCTTCTGGATAGAGTCAGAGATAGTGTTTATCATCAGCAGGACGCCGTCGAAGAGGTCGAAATTTATAAGGTTATAGATATTGTATTCGCCGATATCGTATCCCTTGCCGGTGATAACTCCCCCGAAGGCGGCGAAGCAGGACACGCTTGCTCCGCGTTCCTTGGCGCAGGCAATTATGCCGTCGATAACGCCGTTCTGATATTCTTCGTCAATGCCGGCGACGATTAGAGCGAGTTCTTTCATTTTACTCATGTCGGTATTTGCCTGCCTTTCGGAAAGATACGTTACCGCTCCCGGCGGTACATATTATTATTATATCATATTGTTTTTAAATTTTCAATAGGTTTTTAAACAAATGTGAAGATATTAGCTTGCAAAATGTAAGGTTTTTTTTCGGTCCGGCAGAATACGGAGAGCGGCGGTGTTTGATATTCGTCCGAAAATGCATATTCTCCCCCGGCAGGGGGAGAGATATGTGTTTTCGGGATTTTTTGCTGGTTCAAAAGGAGCGAAGTCGGGGCTCGGCCGAGTGCATCACCCGAAGGAGCGAAAGCCGGACCCTCACTTTGCCCGTTACGGGACGGAAAGACGCTCCCAAATTCACGCAAGCGTGAATCCGCTCCCTCGCTGTTTCCTGCGAGTGCAGGAGACTACTTTTTCCGGCGCTGCGTATGGTTTGTCCACGAAAAAAAGAGTAAGGAAGCTGCTTCGTTTCCCTACTCTTTTTTTGTGCAGCGCCGGGGTCGTCGCTGACGCGCCGAGTGGGACTCTGTCCCGATTTTCCCGAGCTTGACGAGGGAAAATTGTCCCTGCTGGGGCTCTGCCCCGATTTTTCCGAGCTTGCGAGGAAAAATTGTCCCCGCCAGGGCTACCGCGCCCTGGACCGCGGAACTCGCTTCGCGTTTGGATTTTCCACTTTGTGCGGCCCCGCCGCATCACTATCTTTTTTCCTTCACTTCGTCGCTTGCGGCGGAATTGCGCTGCCCGCGCTCGGGCTATTTGTGTCTGATTACTTCAAATCGGTGCAGCGTGATCTTCTCCGTCGGCAGTATGCCGCCTTTCGCCCGGGCTATCGCAATTTGCCTCGCCACCGTGTCCACACCTTCAAGATCCGGCAACAGCAGCCCCCGCCGGAATCCGCAGGATACAATGACCCCGTAGCGCTTTACGTCAAGCTGCTCCGGCGAGCTTATCTCCTCCGGCTCCGAAAGTACGTCCACGTTGATCTCCAGATCCTTCAGCTCGTCGGGTGTTATCGCCGGGAAACGCGGGTCGGAGGTCGATGCGCTTATAGCGTTGGAGATTATCTCCTCCGCCAAATTTTTTCGGGCGGGGAGAATGGTCCCGATGCAGCCCCGAAGATCGCCCTTCTTGTGTATCGACACAAAGGCTCCCGCCCGGGTCTTCCGCATTTCCTCGGGGATGTCCTTCGGCACCGGGAGAACTTTTCCCTCGGTGACGTATTTCTCAACGGTCTTTCTCGCCAGCGCCACATAGGGGTCCTCTGTCGGAAGGAAGGTGCAGATCCCGTAGCCCACCCCGGTGACGTCCTCGTGGGAAAGCTGCTCCGCCTTGACGCTGACGCCGTCCAGCGCCCCCGCCATGATGACAAAGGAGCGGTGACCGCATTCCGCCGCCAGGCTGCAAAAGTCCTCACCGAAATCCAGCAGTTCGGAAAATGCCCCCCGTGAGCAGACGTCCATTACCCGACGGTCGTACTCCGGCCCTTCCGGCGCGAAGCCGTAGGGACCGTACTTTTGCAGCTTGTGGGAAAGGTCCCCGCTGGCCACATAGACCGCCCGTCGGCCCGTCTCCTCGACGGCCTTTCGTATCACCTTTCCGAGGGCGTAATGCGTTTCAAGCGGAAGTCCCGAAAGCCCGATGCGGACGATCTTCCCGCCCTTGTATTTCTGTCGGATGAAGTACAGCGGCACCATTGTCCCGTGGTCGAGAGCGGGGTCAAGCTCGCCCTTTGTCCCCGCGGGGATGCCCTCCTGCCGTGCCAGTCTTTCGACGGCCCTTACCAGTTCGGAGTCGTACTCTTCCTCAAAGCGGACCTGCGGTGCGCCGAAGTCGGCAAAGGAGCCCTCGGCCCTTTCTCCCGGGGAGATATGGAACCAGTCCCGGTACATAACGGAATGGGGGCTGGAAATGATGATCGTTTCGGGCTGTATCTCCGCGATCATATCGGCGGCCTGCCGATAAGCGCGGACCGTGGCAGCCACCTCGCGTTCACGTCCGTGTCCCACCTCGGCCACTATCAGCGGCGGATGCGGCACCATAAATGCGGCTTCAACAGACATTTGAAAAACCTCCTTCATCCTTATGTGTAGGCGTCTATCAGCTTTCTTGTCAAAGTGAACCTGTCGAGATTTTCTCCGCAGCCCATAACGGCGCAGAGATAGGTCTTCCCGCCGCGGACGAAGGCCGAAACGAAACAGCAGCCTGCCCAGGCCGTGGTGCCTGTCTTTATGCCCGCACATTCGGGATCGTAAAATCCCGTGGAGGGATCAAGGAAGAGATTGGTGTTGGTCCAGACCGCGTAGCCGCCCTCCGCGTAATAGTATATCTTCTGATGCTCGCCCACGGCTTCTCTGATCTCCGGCTGAGACCAGGCGTGCTTCACCAGCTTCATAAGATCGTTCACAGTGGTGTAGTGCTGATAGTCGTCCCAGCCCTCGGGGTTAGCAAAGTGACTGTCCGTCATGCCCAGTTCCTCTCCGAAGGAGTTCATCAGTCCGACGAAATATTCCACCGCTTCGGTGTCCGACAGTTCTCCGCCCGGGACCATTTTCCGCGCGGTGTTGACAGCCACGGTGTATGCCGCGTCGTTGCCCGAGGGCAGCAGCATCGCGCTCACCAGATCACGCAGTTTCAGCTTCGCACCGTAGGGCAGGTAGGCCATGGTGGATTCCGGCTTTACCAGCCAGATCTCCGAGCCCACGGTAAATTCCGTTTCGGGGGAGAGATATTTCAATGCCACCGAGGCCGTAAGCAGCTTTGTGATGCTTGCCAGGGAGATCTGCTCCGTTTCCGCTTTGCTGTAAAGCACTTTGTCGTCCTCAACGCAGTAGACTTCCGCCGCCCGGCAGTAGGGATAGGTTATCTCCTCCGGGGGAGGGGCGGGAGCGGCGGTGGTGGTGGTGGTCGTTGTAGTTGTCGTTGTCGTTGTTGTGACGGGTGTCGTTGTCGTGACCGTCGTAGTTTCGGGAGCCGTAGTTTCCCGGGTCAGTGCCGTGACTGATGTCCCGGCGGAGAAGCTCTCCAGGGAAGTCTCGCCCACGTTCTGCCCGCAGGAGGTCAGCATCAGCAGCCCGCAGATGCAGGCCAGAGCCGTCCGGATGGTCTTGTGCATATATCTCATTCCTTCTGTTCTGTTTCCGTCACCCGGAGGATGCCGCCGTCCACGGTGAATCTGATGTCAAAGCGTCCGTATCGCATGGAGTATACCCGTTCCGGGTCGTTCTGATATGAAGGCCGGGGATCGTCGGCAAGGGCCTCCAGCAGAGCCGCCTGCTTTCCGACGGGGATGTTTTTCAGCAGTTCCGGCGGAAAGACCACTTCCAGTTTGTAGTCCGTGAAGCCCTCGGCGTAGCCCCCCGACGCTCCGGCGCGGATGTCCGCCGAAGGAAGATAGGGCTTGATGTCGAAGATGGGCGTGCCGTCCAGCAGGTCGCAGCCGGAAACTATCAGCTGATCTCCGAGATCCGTGGTGTGCCGGATGCCTTCCAGCTTCACGCAGGAAAGTCCGAGAGGATTCGGACGGAAGGGCGAGCGGCTGGCAAAGACTCCCACACGGCGGTTGCCGCCCAGTCTCGGGGGCCGGACGGTAGGGGACCATTCCTCACGGTGGGCCTCCGAGAAATCGAAGATCAGCCAGAGGTGAGAAAAGCCCTCGATCTCCCTCAGCGCCTCGGGGACCCGGAATTCCGGCTCAAAGACGATGATCCCCTCCGCCGAGGGCGCACGTCCGCTTTGCCGGGGGATGCCGAATTTTTCCTTGAAGTCGGTATGTATGACCGCAACGGGCCGGATAATAAGCTCTTTCATTGGCAGACTCTTTTCTGTGGATATAGTCTTATTATACACCGTACTCCCGGGATTGTCAAACAGAAATCCGCGCTGCCCGAGGGGAGCGGACAGCGCGGAGCAGTTATTTATTCAGCCTGTGCGGACGGGTATCTGTCCGCGGGGGACCGGTCAGTCTGTCTCGGCGATCTCCAGTCTCCTTGACTTCGGCGCCTCGATCTGCTTCTTCGGCAGGGTGAGGGTGAGGATACCGCTCTTGTACTCGGCGGTAACGGCGGCGGAGTCGATGCCCGAGAGGTCGAAGCTGCGCTTGTAGGAGCCGTAGCTTCTCTCGCGGCGGATATACTTGCCGTTCTTATCCTTCTCGTCGGACTCGGTCTTATGCTCGGCGGAGAGGGTCAGCATCTCGTCGGTGAGGTCGATGCTTATATCCTCTTTCTTGAAGCCCGGAAGCTCTGCTTCCATAATGAACTTGTCGCCCTCGTCGCGGATATCGGTGCGGATGTGGTGTCTCTCCTCTGAGGGAGCGAAGAATCCGCGCCCGAAGTCATCGAACATATCAAACAGGTCATAATTTCTCTTTTCGAAAGGTGTCATAGCATACATAAGTCATTCCTCCTTTTTTAGTTCACGCTGCGCGCCCTTTGGGCGCTCGGGTTTGTTTCGTGATGTGGTGTTAGTGCCGCGCCGCTTACGGCTTGTCGTGATGTGACTTGGACACTCGCATTCTTGCGACGGTGGTTCGTTTGCGGTTTTATCTCTTTCTTCGGCTCCGCATCACGATCTTTCCTTTTGCGCTGAGACTGCTTATATTATTGTCTGTATTTCCGCAGTCTATTCACTTTCATTCTGTTCCATTGGACTCAGCTCCTTTTTTCTTTCTGCCTATATGATAGTCCTCTTTTATGACTTTTGTGTTATGCTTTTGTGAAAATAGGATGAAAATTAGCACTCTCATCGTTAGAGTGCTAAACACGGCCCAAAGCAAAGGGCGCACCCGAAGATGCGCCCATAAAAGTTCAAAGGCTGTTTATAAGTCTCTGCAAAGCGGCTACGTCTTTCATGTTGATGCTTCCGCTGTTGTCGAGGTCGGAATTGGCTTCGTTGACAGTCACGTCCCAGCCGTTGACGTATCTTTGAAGAGTTGTAAGGTCCTTCATATTGATGACGCCGTTGCCGTCAACGTCGCCTTTGAGGACGCCGGAAGGGAAGTTGTAGGTTATCTGACAATATCACTATCGGGGAATCCTGAGATGCGAATAATCTTTTGTGCTCGCCCGTCTGGGTATAGGTGCCGCCTTTGATTATTATCTTTCCGCCCCCGCCCGGAACGCTCCCTCGGGCGCAAGGGCGAACAGCGAGAACGCCAGCATCAGCGCCGTCACGATTGACAGTGAACGTCTTTTTACAGCTTCCATTTTTCCTTCCTCCTCGGTCTTTTAACTTGCCGCCGGGGCAGCTCGGGCTGATTCATTTGTTAAAAGGTATACTTATAATTATCATAACATACAAATGTAAATATTTATGCGTGAATATATTACATATATGTTAACGCCTTGCCCGTTCCCCGGGGTGCAATTGACATTTTCCTACAAAGATAGTATAATATATTCAGTTCAAACGTGAAAGGGGCGGTCGGAGTGGAGATACCGAACAGCTATGAACTGAGCCTGGTGAGCAAGACCTATCGGAAGACTATCTGGTCTAAGTTTTTGAAAGGCGTCAAGGATTACCGGCTCATCAGCGAGGGGGATAAGATCGCCGTCTGCATTTCCGGCGGCAAGGATTCCATGCTGATGGCAATGTGCATGAAGCGGCTCCAGCGCTATTCAAAGTTCCCCTTTGAGGTGGTCTTTCTCGTAATGGACCCCGGCTATAACCCCGCCAACCGGCAGAAGATAATCGACAACGCCGCCCGGCTGGAAATACCGATCAGGATATTCGACACGCAGATCTTCGGGGCGGTGGTGAACATCGAACAGAACCCTTGCTACCTCTGCGCTCGTATGCGCCGCGGCTGGCTTTACAAGACCGCAAAGGATATGGGATGCAACAAGATCGCTTTGGGTCACCATTTCGATGACGTCATCGAAACTGTGCTGATGGGGATGCTTTACGGCTCCCAGGTGCAGACGATGATGCCCAAGCTCCACAGCGAGCATTTCGAGGGCATGGAGCTGATACGTCCCCTCTACCTTGTCCGCGAGGCGGATGTCATCGGCTGGGCGAAGCATAACGGGCTGGAGTTCATCCAATGCGCCTGCCGGTTCACTGATGAATACACTCACAGCGGCGACGGCATCGGGGATTCCAAGCGACAGGAGGTAAAAATGCTCCTGGCCGAGCTGAGGAAGAAAACTCCCGCCGTGGATATGAATATTTTCCGAAGCGTGGAGAACGTGAATCTCCGCACCATAATCTCCTATCGCCGCGACGGGGAGTATCACCATTTCCTCGACGACTACGACGAAGGAAAGAGCGTCTACGGCACCGTTGCCGACGGCTCCGGCGTGGTGGACCTGTCGTCGAAGAACAGGAAGGTGTGACCATGGAGGAAAGATTTTCACGGACCGAGCGCTTTTTCGGCCCCGAGGGGATGAAGCGTCTGAGAAACAGCCGCGTTGCCGTTTTCGGCATCGGAGGCGTGGGGGGCTTCGCGGTGGAGGCTCTCGCACGGAGCGGCATCGGCCGGCTTGAGCTTATCGACAGCGACACCGTGGCGGAGAGCAATCTCAACCGTCAGATAATCGCTCTGCGCTCCACCGTCGGAAGGCCCAAAACGGAAGTCATGAAGGAGCGCATCGCCGACATTTCCCCGGACACCGAGGTCATAGCGCGGCAGTGCCTTTTTCTGCCGGAGACCGCGGACAGCTTCGACTTTTCAAGCTATGACTACGTCATCGACGCCATAGACAACATCACCGGGAAGATCGAGATCGTCCTGCGGGCGCAGGCGGCAGGCGTGCCGGTGATCTCGGCTATGGGCGCAGGCAACAAGCTGGACCCCACGGCACTGCGGGTCGCGGACATCTACAAAACCAACGTCTGCCCGCTGGCAAGGGTGATGCGCCGTGAGCTTCGGAAGCGGGGAGTGAAAAGCCTGAAGGTCGTCTACTCCGAGGAGCCGCCCGCAGTCACCGACACCGACGAAAAGACTCACTCCGGCAGGGGAGTGCCCGCCTCGAACGCATTTGTGCCCTCGGTAATGGGGCTTATCATCGCAGGGGAGGTCATCAAGGAAATAGCGTCGGGGACGAGGTAAAAGTAACCGTAATAATCCCCGGTGTGTCATCATATACTCTAATACAAACCCTGAGTATTGGAGTTGAGACAGATGACAGAGACAGACAAAGAACGCGCTGTAATGCTCGGAGAATACGCCGTAGCGAACAAGGCCACGGTCAGAGCCGCAGCGAAGCATTTCGGGATAAGCAAATCAACTGTCCATAAAGATCTGACAGAAAGACTGCCAAAGACTTCACCCGCCCTCTGGAAACAGGTCCGCGAACTGCTGGAGCTCAACAAGCGTGAGCGCCACATCCGCGGAGGACTTGCCACAAAACATAAATACGAGCTTTCGCGCCGAAAACCGGTTGACACCCGTTAAGCGATAAGGTATAATGAAGATAACGGCTGTCAATCGCCCGCCCTCCCGCATAGAATGAAATATCTGTAAAGGAGGGTATTTTTATGTCAGAGATCTATTTCCTCGGTGCGGTCAGCGGAGGCGTTTTCAGAACGGAATTCGGCAGAGTGATCGCCGACAGCTCCTATTTCACCTACATCCTGAAGGGCGGAGCCGGTACGGGCAAGTCATCGCTTATGAAGCGGATAGCAGGACATTTTGAAAACTCCTGCCACATCGTCCGCTATTGCTGTTCCTCCGACCCCGACTCCCTGGATGCCGTGGTCATCCCGGAGCTGAAAACAGCGATCTGCGACGGCACCGCGCCTCACGTTTTCGAGCCCCTTTATCCCGGGGTATGTCAGAAGTATATCAACCTGGGAGAATACTGGGACGAAGCCTCGCTTGCCGCTGACCGCGCCGACATCATCGACGCCGCCGACCGCAACAAGTCCCTGCTTGCCCGTGCGGGACGCTTCACCGCCGCCGCCGCGGATATCTGCGCGGATACCTGCCAGCTGGGAAGCGACTGCCTGCTCACCGACAAGATCGAGGGCTTCGCCGCAAGGACGGCTAAAAAGCTGCTGGGAAAACGGGGCTCCGCCGAGGGCGAAAAGCGTCTGCTGAGGCTCACCGCTCTCACCGAGTACGGGTTTCTCACCCTGCACGAAACTCTTGAAAGCTGCTTTGATGTCTATACCGTCCGCGACGAGCTGTTTGCGGCCACGGATTATCTGCTTTCACGGCTGTCGGACGAAGCCTGTCTGCGGGGCTATGATGTGATCCTTTCCCCGGATCAGATGCTTTCGGATGCCGCCTATCAGCATCTTATCATCCCGGAGCTGGGCTTTGCGGTGATAAGCGGACGCGCAGCGGAAGAATGCCAGCATCGGGGCGCGAAGAAGCTGAACCTTATGCGCTTCTACGACAAGTCCATGCTCACGGAGCGGAGAGTCCGCATCAGGATGAACCGCCAGGCGGTGAACGACCTTTCGGAGGAAGCCGCCAAGACGCTCCGCTCTGCCAAGCAGGTCCACGACGAGCTGGAGAGCCACTATATCAAGGCAATGGACTTCGGCAGGCTGGATAAGCTGACGGAGGAGCTTACGGAAGAAATAGCAAAGAGAAAAAATATCGGATAAAAATATATACGGAAAGGAAGTTTTAAATGAAGGAATTCAAAATGCTTGTCAATGCGGAGGATAAGCTGGGACATATCCGGCCGGAGATCTACGGACACTTCTCCGAGCACCTGGGAAGATGTATCTACGGCGGTATCTATGTGGGCGAGGATTCCCCGATACCCAACATCCACGGCATCAGAAAGGACGTCGTTGAGGCCTTTAAGAATATCCGGCTGCCGGTGCTGCGCTGGCCCGGCGGCTGCTTCGCCGACGAGTATCACTGGAAAGACGGCATCGGTGAAAAGTCTACTCGCAAGAGAATGGTCAATACCAACTGGGGAGGCGTCGTTGAGGACAACAGCTTCGGCACTCACGAGTTCATGGAGCTCTGCGAACTGGTGGGCTGCGAGCCGTACATTGCCGGCAACGTGGGCAGCGGCACCGTGAGAGAGCTTTCCGAGTGGGTGGAGTACATGACCTTTGACGGAGTTTCTCCCATGGCGGAGCTGAGAAGGAAAAACGGCCGCGAAAAGCCCTGGAAGTTCAAGTATCTCGGCATCGGAAATGAGAACTGGGGCTGCGGCGGAAATATGACTCCCGAATTCTACGCTGGGACGTATAACCGGTTCCGCAGCTTCTGCAAGAACTATTCCGGCAACGAGCTTTACTATGTGGCCTGCGGTCCCAATTCTTCGGATTACAACTGGACCGAAGTCATGATGAAAAATCTCCGGCCCCAGGGCTGGTGGACCGCCAACGCCATCTCCCTGCATTTCTATTCCATTCCCGACTGGAACAACAAGGGTCTTGCCGCCGAGTTTGACGACGAAGGCTATTACACCCTGCTGAACACCACCAACTTCACCGACGAGCTGCTCACACGGCATACCGAGATCATGAACCGCTACGACCCCGAAGGAAAAGTGGCCCTCTTCGTGGACGAGTGGGGGACCTGGTTCGACGTGGAGCCCGGCACCAATCCCGGATTCCTGTTCCAGCAGAACACCATGCGGGACGCTGTGGTGGCGGCGATCTCCCTCAACACCTTCAACCGCCATTCCAAGCGGGTGAAGATGGCCAATATCGCCCAGGCCGTCAACGTCCTTCAGGCGCTGATCCTCACCGAGGGCGAGAAGCTCATCAAGACTCCCACCTACCACGTTTTCGACCTCTTCAAAGAGCATCAGAACGGCGACTGCGTTTACTGCTATTCTCAGAACGAGAATCTCGCCGAGGGGAAGAACGTGCCGATGCTGTCCACGTCGGCTTCGGTCAAGGACGGCGTTCTGACTTTGACCGCAGCGAACTGCTCGCTTCACGACGAAGCGAAAATCACCTGCGATATATGCAATTTCAGCGCCGGGTCCGTTTCCGGACGCATCCTCACCAACGAAGTCCACGCCCATAACACCTTTGACGCTCCCGAAACGGTGAAGATCACCGGCTTTGACGCCTCCCTTGCGGACGGAAAGCTCACCTTCACCCTTCCGGCCTGCTCCGTGGCTGAGATCACGCTGAAATAAAATTTCATTGCAAAAAGAACCCCGCCTTACCGTTCATCGCGGTAAAGCGGGGTTTTGTTTTTACGTCGGGAGTATCAGGCCGCGTGGCTGTTCCTTATGAACTGAGGCGACCTTTCATAGGTGGTGCAGTCGTTGGGGAAGTTTACATAGGTGTTGTAAACGGACTTGCCGTTGGAGTCGGTCTCCCAGTAGCCGGTTATGCCGCACTCGATGACATATACCTTGCCGCCGAGGGTGACCTCGGTCCAGTAGTGCTGATTGCCCTGTCTGCCGTAGTAGCCGATGATAAGTCTTGCATCGTAGCCCAGATAGTTGAGCATCTCGCAGACAGCGCCGTTGTAGTCGTTGCACTGTCCCGAGTGTACCACAAGAGCGTTGTTGGCGTAAGCCCAGCCCACATAGTTCTTGTAGTAGGTCTGGAAACCGTAGTTGTACTTGAAGTTGGCGCGGATGTAGTCAACGGTCTTTTTGATCTTCTCGCCGTCGCTCATATCGGAAGTGAAGTTCTTCTTGGCGAAGGCTTCGATAGCCGCGATGCTCTTCTGGCTCAAGGTGTGGGACTGCTTGATGTCCTTGGAGCCCTGGGTGTTTATTTCGGTGTAGGCAGTGCGCTTTGAGGACTTGGAAGAGCCGTTGACTCTTGCCACAAGGCTCTCTGCGGGAGCGGTGTAGGTGTAGTCGCCGTATACCTTCCTGCCGTTCACGGTCTTGTAGGACCTTATGCCCACGGCGTAGTATTTGTTGGAATCGCTGAGGGTGAAGGAGTAGCTGAGGGTGCGGGGGCTTGTGATCGTCTTGGTAAGGTTCTCTGCGTAGTAAACAGGCTTGGAGCCCCATTTTTCCTGATACCAGTTCGCGAACCAGATCTCGTAGCCGTCTGCCTGTGCGGCAGTCTTCCAGGTGACTGTTGCCTTAGTGCCCTTGGTAGCTATCTTGGCGGGCTTTACCTTGCCGGGCTTGACGGTGAAGGTGCGGTTGAGTATGCCGACGGCCTTGGAGCCCTTTGCAGTAACGGTAATAGTCGCCGTACCTACATTTACGTTATTGTTGTAGCTTACGCTGTAATGCTTGGCGGGGATAGCCGTCGAACCGACTTTGAGGGTAACAGCGGGCCTTATTGCCGAGCCGGAGTAGGTGTAGGATGCATAGGGGATGCTTGCCTTGCACTTTGAAACGTCCAGCTTGGTGACGGTGAAGGGCCTCATACGGGAGCCGGTCACATACTTGCCTTTTGCTCTGACTCTGATATAAGCCGTGCCGGGTTCAACATTGTTTGTGATAGTCACCGTGTAGTCAGCGGCGGGTATGACTGCCGAGCCCAGCTTGACGGTAACTGTGGGCTTGATGCCTCTTGCCCGGTACATATAGGAAGAGCAGGGAATATTTATCTTGACATTGCTGTCGGACAGGTCAAGATTCGTGACCTTGAACTGCTTCTTGGCGGAGCCTGTTACACGGCTGTCTTTGCCCGAGACCGTAATAGTGGCGGTGCCGGGATAAACATTGTTTGCAAAAGACAGCGAGTAAGCCGAGGAGACTACCTTTTCTCCGTTATATGTAACGGTCACGGAGGGCTTGATGCCTCTGCCGCGGTACATATAGGAAGGGCAGGCGGTCTCTACCTTGACCTTGCTGTTTGTGAGGTCAAGGGCTTTGATGTCCATTGTTTTGTAATATGTGCCGGCGTAGCCGTCAAGGCCCATTATCATCACGGCACCCTTGCCGACTTCGGTGTTGTGAGAGTAGAATACCTTATAATCCGTGCCTTCGGTAAGTACATTTCCGCCGTATTTGACGGTGATGTCGGCAGTCTTGGCATTGCCGGTGAAGGTCAGATCGGGAAGGGTCACGGTGAAGGTGCAGCCGGTAAAGGGAGTGAAGTTCCTGTTCTCGCAGGTGAGATAATTTTCCTCGCAGTATTTCTCCGCCGCCGAGCCCTTGGGGGCGTACACGGTGGGATAGGTGTAGAGGAAGGCATCCTCACCGATGCCGGTTACCGCAGCGGGTATCCTTACGGTTTCGAGGGAGCCGCACCAGTAAAATGCATATTTCCCGATGGTTTTGGTATTACCCAGCTCCACGGTCTTCAGTGAGCCGCAGTCACTGAAACAGCTTTCGGGAACAGCAGCCGAACTGAAAAGGTATACGCTTTCCAGGTTCGGGCAGTAGCTGAACGCCTCCTTGCCGAGGCTCGTCACGCTCTTGGGGATGACTGCCGTGGTCAGGCCCGAGCTGCTGAAACAGCTTGCGCCGATAGTTTTCAGCGACTGTCCCAGGTCGATGTCCGTAAGAGCGCTGCAGTCGGAGAAGGCGCTCTCTCCGAGAGAGGTCTCGTTGCCGCCCAGCTTGACGGTATTCAGTTTCCAGCAGCTTCTGAAAGCGCCCTTGCCCACGGTCTTAACGGTGGAGGGCAGCTCCGCTTCGGCAAAGGGGGTGTTTGCAAAGGCTTCGGCCCCGATATCGGTGTAACCCTCGGGGATCACCAGCTTGCTCAGCTTATCATTGTACCACCAATAATTGTCGTCCAGGACATTGCTGCCTATCTTCGTGACCGTATGCCCGTCCACTTTGGTGGGGAGCTTGACAGTGGTGACGTTTTCGTCCTCATAGTCGAGGATGATAGACGTGAGCTGATAGGTCTTGCCGTCCGCGGTCTTTTCGGCCTTATAGGTCACAGCCGAGGCCGTGACGGAAGAGATCAGCATAGCTGCGGCAGTTCCGGAGAGCACCGCAGCGGTTTTAAGAAGTTTCTTAAACATAGTGATTACCTCCGATCTTGATTTTTATATTTGTCAGAGCAGATCAAAGAGCAAAAGGTTCAGCAGAATTTGTAAACTTTCTGCTAACAAACTCTCAGACCATCATCGAGTCGTCCACATCGTCTTCCAGTTCTTCGCCGTTGAGCAGAGCCCGGAGATTGCCTATCTCCTCCTCGGTAAGGGTAACGCCCTTGCCCATGCGGGTATGGTCGGGGGACCATTCTCTGATGTCATACTTGGGCTCGTGATCGTTCCAGCTCACCATGTTGAGCTCCTTGGTCCAGCCCTTGGCGTTCTCGGAAAGCACGCCCAGCGATTTTGTGATCTCAAATTTCAGTTCTGCCATGATGGTTTCCTCCATAATATCAGTTTAGATTATTTGTATCAGACCGCTTATCTGCGGTTTGTAGACTTTTTCCTTGCGGGATGTTTTTTCGCCGTCCCCGTCCCGACGTTCTTATGTCCGCTTCGGGGCCGGGATGCAGGCGGTCTGCGGCGCCTGCGCTTCTTCGGCTTTTCGGGGATGCCCAGCAGCCGTCCCACGGTCCTTGCGATACGCTTTCTCAGCAGGATGATGATAAGTATCAGCTCTCCGCAGATCGCTAGTCCGCCTATTGCACGTCCGAAATAGGTGCAGATGCAGATATCCGCCGCCGCCAGCAGCAGCACCGCCGTACCGCCGTTTCTGAAAACGATCAGCATCAGCAGCAGAGCCGCCGCCGCGATAAATCCTGCGGCGCCCAAAGTGCTTTCGGAAAGTCCCGTGATAAACAGTATCGCCGTGCCCGGATAAGCCAGCCACCTGCTGCGCAGGAGAATTCCCTGAGCCAGCAGCAGTCCGCCGACGAAATAGAACAGCCAGCCGCCCATATATACTCCGAGGGCAATGAACGAGAAGCACAGCAGCGTCAGCAGCATGATGCGGAATATCCCCAGCCGTTTGAGGACCCTTACCGCCTTTTTCGGCAGTCTTCTTGAAAGGGGCTCCCACAGGGGCTTGTAGTTCAGCAGGAAAATTATACCGAACAGGAAGGGCAGGAAGGCAAAGGCCCACTCGTGGCCCTTGTTCATCTCGTCCATATCGATAAGCACCATTGCGAAGAGTATCGCCACGTTCACGGCGATCTTGCGGATCTTCAGATCGAAGGGGACGATCTTGCGGGAGTCGTAGGCGCGGATGATGAACACCACAGAATAGCTTGCCACAGTGGAGATCGCCGGGCCGTAAAGCCCGATGCGGGGTATCAGTATGACGTTGAGCCCCACGTTTATTATGCCCGACACCAGGCTCGTCGCCATTGAGCGGGCGGTCCTTTTGGACGTCAGATATATGGACCCCAAAAACGTCACGAAGCAGGAGAACACCGACGAGAATATCAGCAGCGGCGAATACATGGCCGAATCCTGGAACTCCGGGCCCAGCCAGATATAGGTCAGCGGCCTTACCGCCAGCAGGCAGCCCGCCGCGATTATATACAGCAGACATTGGTTCAGCTCAAAGACGTTGGAGTAGAACTCGTTGCGGTCGTCGGAATCGTCCTCCATTATTGCGGACATATTCCAGGCCTGGCCGAACATGAAATACACCGTCGCCACAAGGTTCGGTATCTTGTAGGCCGCCGACAGCACGCCGTTGGCCGCCGAGCCCATATAGGCGGTGGTCATGAAGGAGTCGGAGCTGTTCGTTATCAGCCAAAGCAGCTGCGCGGGTATCAGAGGAATGGAATAGTAAAGCATAATCCGCAGCAGGGCTTTGTCCGGACGGCGGAATTCGATATACCTCCACAGCTTTGCCGAGAAGGTCAGGAACACCACCGACAGCCCGTCGGAGATGATAATGGACAGCAGATAACCCGTGTTTCCCATTTTGAAGCCGATGATGAACACCACGGTGCCTATCAGCGTCAGCAGTGTGGTGAGGATGCCGTTTATCGCAAACAGCTTGACCTTTTCCAGCGCTCTGACGAATGTGGAGTAAACGAGTTTCAGTCCCGAAGTGACGACGTAGACATACAAGAGCAGGGAATAGCCGCTCAGATACTTGTCCGCGACCCCGGAGATCGCCACAATGGGCAGTATCATTCCCAGCACGGCAAAGCCTGCCATGCAGATCATATTTCCCAGGGTAAAGACCTTTTTCTTGTCGAAGGCTTTGTCCAGACCGAAGCGGATCACGGCTTCGCTTATGGTCATGGTGACGATAGGCTGGAGCCAGTTGGCTATCTGAGTGATAACGTCGTTGACGCCCAGTTCCTCTCTGGACAGGTAGGTAGTATACACCTTGACCAGCAGGATGATAAGCAGCTTCGAGCTGAAGGAGCCGACAGCAAAGATCACGGTATTTGAAAACAGCTTTTTATAGCTGCTCTTTTTTACAACAGCTTCCGACATAGATCAGACCTCATTGACGAATAGTTGAATAACACATTATTATATTATAGCACATAATATCCCGTTTTGCAATTGTTTTTTTCAATATTTTAAAAACCAGGGCCCGTTTCTGATTTTAGTCATATTATAAAAAATAAAACTCTCCAAACTGTTGAAAAGTCCGGCAGGGTGTGGTATAATGGTATTGATGTCAAATGACCGATAAAAGTACAGGAAGGAGAATGTGCAAATGCTTAAACTCAGAAGAACAGGAAAACTGCTGCTGGGATTCGCAGCGGCGGTGGCCGCAGCAGCAGCTGCTGCCGTGGGAGCTTCGGCTATCGACGCCGATACTCTTATCCTCACCGGCTATGAACAGCCCGCAGCAGAGGGCTGTATGACCGTGGGCATCAAGGGAAGCTATATCAACGAGACCGACAGCCTGCTGGCGAAGATCAATACCGCCCGCTATGAAGCCTGCCGCGACGGCGTCCCCGACCCCAACGATCCGTCAAAAAAACTGACCCCGGACGATTTCGTCCCCGCCCAGTATTCCTCCGAACTGGAGGGCCTGGCAAGGCTCCGCTCCGCCGAGGCCGTGCTGGTCTACGGGCATACCCGTCCCAACGGCAAAAGCTGCTTCAGCCTTGAAACAAGCTCCGATTTCCGGTATCAGGCCGAGAGCCTGGCCTGGAACGACAGCGGCTCCGCCGCCGGAGGCCTGGAACAGTTCCTCAAGGAGAAGACCGATTGGGTCAACAAGACCGCAGGGGCCGTCACCGGGCATTACACCCAGATGATAAACCCCGAGAACAGGTACGTCGGCATCGGATGCTTCAAGACTTCGGACACCACCGGCTATTCCACCGCTCTCTGCTTGCGCTACGGCCGTTCGGACGAGAACCTTGACGGCTCCAAGGGAGCGGCGGTCGAGGACTGCATCGTCCCCGTTCAGGTCCCCGAGGATAATTTCTCCAATGCCCGCATCAAGGCGGTCAAGGGCTCCAAGACTATCCCCTCCCAGGAGTATTCGGTCTTTGAGTTCCGCGGCACCGTTTCCTTTGCCTTCAAGAACGGCACCAAGGATACCACCTGGGATTCCGACGTCATCCTCTATGATACCAAATGGAGCTCCGACAACACCGCAGCAGCGGAAGTGGATAAGTACGGCAAGGTAACGGCTGTCAAGTCGGGTTCGGCACGCATCACCGCCGAAAGCGCCAATGATACCGTCGGCTTCAAGGTGACTGTCAAGCCGGGCATAGACGAATGCACCGTGACTATCCCTTATTCCTCCTACACCTACCGCGGACGGGGCATCAAGCCTACCGTTACCGTTAAGTTCGGTGAAGAGAAGCTGGTCAAGGGCACCGATTTCACGGTGGAGTATTCCGATAACGTGAATGTGGGCACCGCCAAGATCACCGTCAAGGGCATCGGAAAGTATTCCGGCACCGGCGAAAAGACCTTCAAGATCAAGCCCCTGGATGTGACTTCATCCTACGCCAAGGTGACTATCCCCTACGCTTCGTATACCTTCACCGGCAAGGAGATCTGCCCCGCCGTCAAGCTGAAATTCAAGGACGGCTCCGTGATCCCCGCCTCGGAATATACCGTGGAGTACGCCGACAATGTGAAAGTCGGGCTTGCTAAGATCAAAGTCACTGCCAAGACCGACAACATTAAAGGCACTTTCGACAGGACCTTTGTTGTCAAGCCCGCCAAGAATCAGATACTTTCCATTTCTTCGGCAAAGGGCGCTTTCAAGCTGAAGTGGACCAAGGCCACCGAGGGTTCAACGGGCTATCAGGTGCTTTACAGCACCAAGCAGGACTTCTCCGAGAACGTCCACAGCTACACCTCAAAGGATCTTGAAGACGTCACCGAGAATTTCTCCAAGGTCCCCAAGCCCGGCGAGATCTGGTATGTGAAGGTACGCTCCTTCACCGAGCAGAACAATACCCGCTACGGCAATTACAGCAAGGTGCTGAAAATCTACATCAACAGATAACGGGCAGGCAGCTTGCAGCCGTCCAATATAATAAGACAGGAGTTGTTTTACATGAAAGTATTTTTAAGGATCTTTGCGATAGTGGCCGCTTTTTCACTGTGCGCTGCAGTGGCAGGAATGGTCATCCGCATCTTCAAGACCAGAATGACCAAGTATTACAAGGTATACTGAGAAGCGGAGGGATAACGAATGAGACCTTTCAGAAAGCTGGCCGTAAGGCTGGCAGTGACCGTCTGCGCTGCCGTGAGCGCAGCGGCGGCGGGAGTGCTGGGCTCGTCGGCCTTCGACAAGAATACTCCCTTGCTTACGGAGTACGAGCAGCCTGCCCTGGAGGAGACCGTCCACGTTGCGCTGAAGGGTTCGCTGATCGGCGGCGCGGACAAGGCTCTCAAAAGGATAAACGAGCTGCGCCTTGAAGCCTGTACCCAGGGAGTGTGGGATCCGAGAGACCCCTCCCGGAAGCTGACAAAGAGCGACTATGTTCCCGTAAAGTGGAGCTATGACCTTGAACAGCACGCAAGGATAAGAGCAGTGGAGGCAAGCCTGACACAGCATCATCTCAGGATGAACGGCCTCGGTTGGTATTCGACAGAGTACAAGGGGCTTGATTCCGGCTGGTCGGAGACCCTTGCCTGGGGCTGCAGCGATATGGTAGACGGCATAAACCTCTGGGCAAGCGAAAAATCCGACTGGGTGAAAAAGAACAGCAATGCCGTTACCGGCCATTATACCGTAATGATCAATCCGAGCGTGACCTATGTGGGGCTCGGCTACTTCAGGAAGGATAGCCCCTACGGCTGGCGGGACAACTTCTGCGGAAGGTGGTCAGGCAGCAAGCCGTCATCAGAAAAGATGAGCGCTTCAAAGACCGATATCTGGTTCCCCGTTCAGGTTTATACGGAGTATTTGGTCAACGGCGGGGGAGAACCCATGACCGAGATGAAGGTCGTTTCCGGCAAGACCGAGCTTTCCAAGGGAGAGACAGTATCTCTCGAGATGCACGGCTGTGTCTGCGGAGCCTCGGTGGATTGGGCGATGTACTATCAGGCAAGCTGGAAGTCTTCAAATACCTCGGTAGCAACGGTGGATAAATACGGCAAGGTTACGGCAAAGGGCGTCGGTACCGCAACGGTCACCGCGGAATGCGGCGGTCTGAAGCAAACTCAGAAGATCACCGTCCTTCCCTCCGTCGCAGACTGCACCGTGACTATCCCCTATTCCTCCTATACATACAGAGGACGGGGCATCAAGCCTACCGTCACCGTTAAGCTCGGAAGCACCAAACTCACCAAGGGCACGGATTATACCGTATCCTATTCAAACAATACCAATGTCGGCACCGCGGCGATAACCGTCACCGGCAAGGGCAAATATTCCGGCAAGACCACCAAGACCTTCACGGTCAAGCCCCTGGATATCAGCTCCTCCTACGCAAAGCTGTCTATCCCCTATAAGTCCTATACCTACACCGGCAAGGAGATAACTCCTAAGGTGAGCTTCACCTTCAAGGACGGTACGGCTATCCCCGCCGCCGATTACAAGGTGACCTATTCCTCTAATATAAAGGTAGGAAAAGCAAAGATCACCCTTACGGCTCTGAGCGCCAATATCAGAGGCACCTGGAAAAAGACATTCGTTGTTAAGCCTGCCAAGCAGACGATCAGCAAGATAACGACCTCCAAGGGCCTGTTCCGCATCTACTGGAACAAGGACCTCCAGGCCAGCGGCTATCAGGTGCTTTACTCCAAGGACAAGGATTTCAAGAACGACGTCCACTCCTGGACCACCTTTGATCTGAACGATACCTCTGAGGGCTTCTCCAGAGTGCCGCAGTCCGGCGAGACCTGGTACGTCAAGGTGCGCTCCTTCACCGCGCAGAACAATACGCGCTACGGCAATTACAGCGCCGTGAAGTCCATAACTGTAAAATGATACGGTAAAACAAAGCTGCTGCGTCAGTAAAAGGCGCAGCAGCTTTTTTCATGTGCAGAAACGGTGGGCCCCGATAGTTATCACCACGGGACGCGACCAGATAAACTTGTTTGAGGTCTTGGCAGGATTATAATAGTATATGCATCCGCCGGTGGGATCCCAGCCGTTGAGAGCGTCCCGGGCCGCACGGTAGGCGGAATCGGAGATGGGCTGGTTGAACTGGCCGTCGGTGATCGCCGTAAAGGCTCCGTTCTGATAGATCACTCCCGCTAAGGTGTCCGGGAAAGAGGGATGCTCGATCCTGTTGAGGATGACGGCACCCACCGCCACCTGCCCCGTGTAGGGCTCGCCCCGGGCCTCCGCCGAGATTATCCGCGCCAGCAGGTAAATGTTGGCCTCCGTCGCCGCCGGTATCTTTCCGACGCTTATCCCCAGAGCCTTCAGAGTGATAGGCCCCGCGATGCCCGTCTGCTGGATGCCCTTCTGCTTCTGAAACCGCAGTACCGCTTTGCGGGTCTCCTCGCCGTAATAGCCCGTCACGCCCACGTTGAAAAGACCCCGGGCTTTCAGCTCCTGCTGTATCGCCGTGACTTCCTTGCCCCGGGAGCCTACCTGCGAAAGCGCCTGCTCGCTGCCGGAGCCGCTGCTGAGGGCAAGTCCTCCCACCGCGATGACTCCCAAAGCCCCGAGGGAGATCAGCCCCGTTTTTATAAAGGTATGAATTGATCTGCTGTCCATGTTGGTCCTCCGATCTTGTTTGTCTTTTGCGGTTATTATTTGCAGTATACGGGGATTTATGCACTCTTTTTTCCTTCGCAGGATGATATGTATTTTTACGGATTGTAAAAATTGCACAACCGAATGGAAGTATTTCGGGGATATACATGGGCAGTTCTACAAATCTGAAAAAACCCCTTGACATTTCCTTTGGAATGTGGTAATATAATTAAGTCGCCCGAAGAGAGCGGCAGCGCAGAACGCGAACTAATCGGCAGCAGTAGTTGACGACAGAGAACGGCTGCGGACGGCATCTTGAAAATTGAATAACAACGACCAAACAAAACCCTTGAGAGATTCTTTTGAGGAAACGAGAAAGAGTGAAAACGTCGGGTACGACGAAAAAAACATACAGTCAGTTGAGAGACTGAACAGGAGATAGCAAGAGGGGAAGACCTCTTGATATACAACTTTAATTAAGAGTTTGATCCTGGCTCAGGACGAACGCTGGCGGCACGCTTAACACATGCAAGTCGAACGGAGTTATTTGAGCTTGCTTAAATAACTTAGTGGCGGACGGGTGAGTAACACGTGAGCAATCTGCCTTTCA
The DNA here is from genome assembly GCA_900104495.1 of Ruminococcaceae bacterium FB2012. Lineage (GTDB taxonomy): Bacteria > Bacillota > Clostridia > Oscillospirales > Ruminococcaceae > FB2012. Next base: position 127,910 of record FMXS01000011.1, read on the forward strand.
GAGGGGGATAGCAGTTGGAAACGACTGATAATACCGCATAATATAACGAAGCCGCATGACTTTGTTATCAAAGATTTATCGCTGAAAGATGAGCTCGCGTCTGATTAGGTAGTTGGTGAGGTAACGGCTCACCAAGCCGACGATCAGTAGCCGGACTGAGAGGTTGAACGGCCACATTGGGACTGAGA
>FMXS01000025.1 GCA_900104495.1 Ruminococcaceae bacterium FB2012
CCTCCTTTCGCTTTGGTTTATCGGTCAGTAAATGTATTTCGTTCAGAATATCACGGGTGCGTTTTTGATGAGTGCTGCTAAGATCATAGCCCAGATCACTGTCATTTTTATCTCTCCTTTCGCTTGGTTTTTTATCAGTCATTAGCCGAAGATCGTTGAGAGGATGCCTCCGACGATCATTGCAGTTGTGCTTACTACAAGTGTTCCTACGCAGAATGCGATCATATTGTTTCCCTCCTTTCGGTTGGATTTTTGTATCTCTTTTTCTGTGTTTTTGTTGTTTCCTTTTCTTTGATCTCAGTATACCACACCGCCTCTTACAAACTACTTACAAAAAACACCGCTTTTCAGATTTATTTTTCCATTCTACGTTTTACACAAAGCAGGGTGCAAATGCTTGTGCTGTTTGCACGATTATTGCTTTTTGCAGCAAAAAAAGCGGACAGCCTGAGCTGCCCGCTTAGATATCGGATATTTCAAATTATTTCTTCTTCCCGGTGATCGGGAGCTGCGGCAGAGAGCAGTTGTCCTGCAGCCGCAGTCTTATCATATATCATACAGAAAATCCGCCCAGTAATACTGGCTCATATACTCGTTCTGATAGGCGTTGACAGCGCCTGCGTCCAGCTCCTTGAAGCGGTAGTAGTCGCAGTCGAGAACATCGGGGTTGACCGCTAGGGCGTTGAAGTCCTTTACCACAGCCGCCTCCGCTCCCACGGCTTTCAAACTCTTCATAAGGGAGTAGGTGAGCTGCTGCATATAGTTCTGCTGCTTTTTGTCGTAGGGCTCATCCTCGAAAAGGGCGGCGGCGATCTCCTTGATGGTGCAGGAGCTGCCGTGGCGGTGAACGAGATAAGCGAAGATCTCCTTGGCCTTGCTGCGCTCGAATCGAACGTGCTCTCCGTTTGGCAGGAACACATCAAAGTTTCCGAAGCACTGTACCCGCAGCAGCGCATTGCTTTTGGGCTCGAGGGGGAAGCGCAGGTCTTCAAGCTCGCGCTTTACATCCTCGGCGGTGACGGGCTTCATAATGTAGCCGCTGGCGTGGAGCTTCATAGCGTCTCCCGTATATTCCGAAAAGCCCGTGACAAAGATGATGTTCATTTTCGGGTTGACCTTTTTCAGTTCCTTTGCCAGCTCGACGCCGTTCATCCCTCTCATATGGATATCAAGGAATGCCACATCGCAGCCGCCCTTCTTGGCTTCTTCAAGCAGATCCTCCTGATAGCGGAAGCCGGTTATATCCGCATCGGGACTGGCTTCTCTGACAGCACTCTCCAGCATTTTGAGCATCAGCGGCTCATCGTCAACACAAAGCATTCTCATTCCGTATCGCTCTCCTTTTTCACCTTGGGTATTATCACTCTCGCCGCGGTGCCCTCGCCCACCTTGCTGGTGATGACAAGCTCTGCACCGCACATTTCCTTGAGACGTTTCCGTGTGTTGTCCATTCCGACATGGGAGCGGTCATCCTCTTTTTTCGGAGCATTCATATCGAAGCCCACTCCGTCGTCCGAGATCACCACCTCAAAGGAGTCCTCGGTCTCAAAGGAGGAGATCTTCACCGTTCCGCCGTATTTTTTCATCCCGACGCCGTGCTTGACTGCGTTCTCCACTATGGGCTGTATGCTCAGCAGCGGCAGTTCAAAGTCCGTTGCGCGGATGTCGTACTCGATGTTCAGCAGGTCATCGAACCGCAGCTTTTCGATGTAGAGATACTTTTTCAGGTGGTCGAGTTCCTTCTCAAAGGGAACGGGAGCGGTCTGTTTCAGGGAATCCATATTTCCTCTCAGATACTTGGCGAAGGTGATGGTGGCTTCCTTGGCGGTCTTGGGGTCGATGTCGCAGAGCACCGCAATGGATGAAAGAGCGTTATACATAAAGTGGGGACGTATCTGCGAGACCATTATCTGAACCTTTGCCTCGTAAAGCTCCTTTTCGGCACGCTCCTGCTCGGCGGCGATGCGGATGTTCTCCTTTGTATAGTGATCTATCTCGAAAGCAAGATCAGACAGCACATCCGCCAGATAGCCAAGCTCGTTTTTCACCGTGATCTTCATCATCTTGGCAGCTATCTTTGCGCTGTCCTTGTCGCCGGTATATTCAAACACCGCCTTTTCTATCTTCGTCACAGGATCTATGGCCTTGCGGTAAAGGAAGATCAGCAGCACAGCCATAACTGTCACGGTACCGCCGATAATTATTATCAGCGCCTTCTGCACCGTCCCCGTCAGCGCACTGCGGAATTCGTCCCAGCGGTAGGTCACGCCGAGGACGGCTCTGACCTTGCCGTTTATGATGACAGGCTTGTATCCGATATAGTAATTTCCCTCGCTGTAGGGAAAGCCGTCAGCCCTTTCAAACACCACCTCGCTGCTGCCGGAATCTATCATATCCTGCAAAGTCTGATGCTCCGACATATCGAGATCAAAATACTCTCCGATCTTTCTGCCGGTGCCGTTCCTGCCGCAGTCAAACATCACCAGCCCCTGACGGTCCTCTTTGAGATCCATAAGGAACACGCTTTGAACGCCTGCTTTTTCGATCTTGTCGCTGACAGCATTGTTCAGTGAATAAAAATTGGACTGAAGAAACAGGCGTCTTATATCGTCCGGCATACCGTTATACCATTCATAAGTAAGATTATGAGGCTCGTAGTCATAAGTGAGCGTGAACGCCAATTCTTCATCGGTCAGCTCACGGCTGTAATCGAAATCCGCTTTTTTCAGCTGATCCATATACCATTCCTTGACCTCGGGGTCCTTTGCATCACTAAGAAAAATGAAGGAGTCGGATATATCTGCAATAGTTTCCCTGATATGATCGTTCTGCGCTTCAAGGAAACCGGCCTGGATGCTGTTATACACCGTCCATATAACGGCGGCGGTCATCAGCGCGAACAGCGGAAAAACGATCACCGTCACCTGGAACAGCAGCTTTCTTCTTTTCATCAGATCACCTTGCTTTGCGATAGCTTGGTTACATTATACACTAAAACTTCTTAAATGTAAAGACTTTCAGACAAAACAGCTCCCGCAATTTCGCGGGAGGTCTTGCTTTGACTTGGCTGAGGAAGGGCATTTTTTATGCTGCCTTAATATCTGGTCGTTGTGGTCTCGGGGGCGTCGCGGTATACATCGAACCAGAAGCCGTTGTTCTGAGTGTGGATGTCTTTTATTACGGAGGGATTCGCGAAGTTGAAGGTCACAACGTTTCCGCCCTCTACGAAGTTCCACTCGCTGTATCCGAAGACGTGGGCGCCTGTGCTGTAGAGAGTGATCTCTTTCTCGGCCGGGTCGATCTCGTCGATGTTTATGCCCTTGTAGAAGGTGTGGAGCACCAGGGAGCCCCCTATTCCGGTAAAGAAGTTCTTTGCGGCGGCTGCGTCGTTGTAGGCCTCGCCGGTAAGGATGTTCGCTCCCGCGGGGATCGCATCTGCCTTGAAGCCGTTGTTTTTAAGGTACCGGCGCATCGTTATGCCCTTGCCGCTGATGAATGCTGCGATAGCCTTTATGCTTTCGCTGTCAAGCCCCATTTTGGTCTTGATGTTTTCGTTGAAGAACCTCGTGGACTTGTAAACGGGTCCCATTCTGCCGGCACTGTCGGTGCAGGTGGGGTAAACGGGGACTGCATTGTGGTTTGTTACCGTCAGGTCGGCTCTGAGCTCTTTTTTGTCGGTGCCCTTGTTTATGAAGATCATCCTGTTCATATTGCGGAAGGCATCGTATCTGCCGACCACGGAGTTCTCGTCATAGGTTACGGAGTAATACTCTTCCATTACGGGCACCAGGGTCTCACCGTCACAGTAATTGCGGTATTCAGCTATGGTTTTGATCTCGGAGATATCCATTTTTACGGCCTTGAATTCCTTGATGCGTTCTTCGGTGCGTACCGCTGAATTTCCGTATAAAGCATCTTTGATCTGCTCGATCTTGGTGTTGATGAGCTTCTGGGTCTTGGTTATCCTTGCAAGATACTCGGGCTCGATCGTGCTCTTCTGCTCGGGGGTCATATTGCAGACCTTGGACTGTGCGCTGAGGCACTGAACGAGTGCGAAGCAGCCGGCAATATAGTCTGTGATGATGAGGTCGGCAGCTGCTCTTGCCTTGTCAAGAGCCTCGCCGCTGAACATTGAGGACTGTGCGTAGTGCTCGTAGAGCAAGGTGAAGATGTCGCAGTTCTTGGTAAGAGACGGTCTGTTAAGAGCCTGCGTCAGGCTGCTGAATGTCACAAACACGTTATTGGACTCGGCCCAGCAGCTGCTGCCGTTGATGAGAGCGCCGATCTGCGCGTATTTGTTTTCCTCGGAGATATCCAACTTTCTGATGACCTCGATCTGGCTGATGATCTCCTGTATCTGCGAATTGAAGGTCTTGAACTGGAAGGAGTCGAAGCTCTGTATCGCTGTGATGTTCTGCATCGAATCTCTCAGCTGATCGTTGAGGGCCTTCACCTTTTTGAACATATCGTTGATCCTTGCGTTGATGTCCGCGAGGGTGAGCTCCTTGCCCTTACCCAGCAGATCGTTTGTCAGCATCCTGAGTACCGGGGCGAAGGTCTTTCCGCCGGGGAAAAATTCCTTGATGCCTTCCAGCAGGGTCTCAACGCCGAGGTCAACGCCCTTGTCAGCGGTGATGCAGTTTGCCTGGATATTTGAGCTGTCCGCCGAAGCCGCGATGGAAGCGGCGGTGGTCATCGTCATTACTGCTGCGAGGATAGCAGCTATCGTTCTTGCGGTCTTTTTCATAGTGATTCCTCCTTTGTGTGTTGTCTGATGTTTTCCTTTTCTTTGATCTCAGTATACCACACCACCTCTTACAAACTGCTTACAAAAAAGACTGCTTTTCAAAAAGATCCGAAAAAACTTTTGATTTCTGCGTCCTGCACAAAAAACAGCACCCTGCTTTGTGCAGGATGCTGTCCGTTGAGCGGCATCGCTCAGACGTTCTTGTTTGCAAAGGTGCGTGCTTCGTTGAGGTCAATGCCGAGGGCGTCAGCCTTGTCAATGGTTATCTTGCAGCCCTTCCTGACCTTCTGCATTATCAGCTTCATAATGGACTCATTCACCGCTACGCAGCCGCCGGTGTAGGGCTTGACAAGGCTCATGCAGTGGAAGAAGAAGCAGGATCCCTCTCCGGGCTTGCACTCGCTGTTGTAGCCCATATTCAGACAGTACTGATACTCGTAGGTGTAGTCGATGATATGCTCGCACTCCTCCGGATCGAGACCGGGAACATCGTTGATGTTCACAAACTCATTGAAGTGCATACCGTCGCGCATATCTCCCGACCAGTAGTCGTTCTCAGTGACCTTGGTGTATTCCATCTGGCAGCCCGGGTCGTCCGCGATGCCGAAGGCCTTGTCGATGGTGAAGGTGCCTATGGGGGTGGTGGCGTGATAGCTGTCAGCCTTGCCCATTCCTTCGAGCCCGATATAGCCCGGAGCCTGAAGGACCATTTTCCAGTTCCCGTCGGAATCCTTCTCGTGCATACTTACATAGCAGGTGGTCTCGCCCACGCCTGCCACAACGATAAGCTGATCGCAGTCCTTTGCGGCGTCGAGCTTTTTGAACCATTCGGGGGAATCGACTGTCTTCTGATTCTGTATGGAAAGGCTGTTTCCGCCGTCTGTCCCGGATATTGAGCTGTCCCGGCTGCCGCAGGCGGTCAGTGCTGCCGCCGATATCACCGCTGCCGCGATGACAGGCATTATTCTTCTTCTGAATCTTACGGATCTTTTCATATAGAGCTCTCCTTTGTATATTGTTAGATCTGAATGCTGTATTCCCGATTTTTCAGTGCCGGGAAGGGATGAAGCCTGCACCTATTATAGCACAAAATGATGATAATTTCAAGAAGGTGTTTTTTTATTATTGCGGCGGTCACCTGCTTCGGCTTCTGCGTCCCGCAAGCACAAATGCTGTGAGGACTGCGGTGTTGTCAAGGCTGAAAAAGCGGAAGAGAGCACCGGCAGTTTTCAATTATTATTCTGAGACTGCTGCTTTTTGCTTTCAGCGTGCTTGTAATAATGATCTCTGAGCCACTTTGCAATGACCTGACGCTTGCTCTTGCCTCTGCCTATCGGCAATACTTTGCTCTGCTGATGATGGTCGGTGGTATCAAGATTGAGAAGCTCGCCTGTCTGCTTGTAAAGCTCGTACAGCTCGTTGGTGATAAGCCCGTCGGGCTTTGCAGTACGGATCACATCAAGTACCTGCTGATGTGTGAGGCGCATACCGTCCTCGGTCTGATAAATGTTGTAATCCCAAGCGTCGGCGGTGCAGCGGATGCCGAGTCTTTCCAGAAGATCTTCGACGATCTTCAGTTCGCTGTCGTTGTAGGGATTATCTATCACATCTATCCAGGTCTCTTCAAGATCAAGGTTCTCGATCGCTGCATCCTTGATTTCCAGGTTCTCGTCGTATTCAGCCGAAGCCGTGACCGATGTAAATGCTGTCATCATCATTACTGCTGCGCCTATTGCTGCTATTTTCTTAGTGATGTTTTTCATAGTGATCTCTCCTTTTATTATGTTTCGGGTCGTTTTCCCTTCTGTGATTACATAATAACATACCCGCCCTTACAAACTACTTACAAAAAAAGCCCTGTTTTGCTCCGAAAGCAAAAATATTTCTGTTTCTGCATTCTGCACAAAACAGGACGCTGTTTTTTGTGCAGAAGAGAGAACGTAATTATTTTTCAAGTTTTTTTGAAAAAGCCTGTTTTTTGTCCAGGTGTTGTCCTGTTCGGTGTGGTATACTGTAGTCAAAGAAAAGGAAAACAACAAAACAGATACAAAATCCAAACCGAAAGGAGGAAAAAGCAATGTTTACAGCTTGGGTAATATGCTGCGGCACAGTTATAACAGCACAGCTCGGATTTATGGTATACGTTCACTTCTTCGGCAATCCGCTTCAGTATGAACTCTTTAACCAGAATAAGGCGAATGAAACGTATCTTGACGGAAATCTCAAGATCACCAAGACGGATAAAGAATACCGGATAAGAGTCAATAAGAACTACGTTCAGAAGCTGGGCGACGATGATGACGGAATATACAAATTCCCGATAGACTTGACAGTTTATACAGGCAACGATTATTTCAACGATGACACAGGTGGAAGAATGTATTCAAACTACAGGATCGAAGTAAACGCTGCTTTCTATCCGACACTGGACGGCGGAGTATCTACGGTCAACGTGCCATCGATCGCGGAAGATTTCTTGATTTATACCAATGCAAGACTTGAACCAAATGTAATTAGGTAAAGGCACTTCACCACCCCGAGCCGAGAGCCCAGCTCTCGGCTCATACTTTTTAGCAAAGAAAAAGCCATATCCGAACTCAAGCATAACACCGAGACAGATCATCAAAGAAGAAAAACCACGGCTTTGCCGCGCCAAAGAGGCACTTTGTTCCATATCCTCCTTTTTCTTCGTAATCCCCCAAATCCCTCCCCGCAAAGACTTGAAAAATCGGAAATAATGTGTTATAATGTAAATTGGATTTATGTACTATGACCTTGATCGGAGGGATCGGGATGAACGGCAGCCAGGAAATATTCAATAAGATAGCCGAAGCTTTGCTGATCGATTATACAAGCGTTTACTATGTCAATGCGGTCACAAATGAGTATGTGTGGTATTCCGAGGACGAACAATATCACTCGCTTTGCATCGCACAGCAGGGCGCGGATTTCTTTGCCGACCTTGTCAAGGACGCGGACAGTGTCATCTACGAGGAGGACAAGCATATCTTTATGAGGGATATGACCAAGGAAAACCTTCTCGCGCAGATGGAAAAGGGCTCGAGGCAGAGCATCGATTACCGCCTGATGATCAACGGCAAGCCCGTGTACCATACCGTGAGGCTCATAAGAGGTCCCCGGGAGGGCGACGAGTATTTCATTCTCGGAGTTATAAACATCGACGAGGAGGTCCGCCGCAGACAGAAGGAGCAGGAGCTTGAAAAAGAGCGCCGGATCTACAATCAGATAGCCGACAGCCTTGCCGAGCATTACGATACCATTTACTATGTGGATATCGAGACCGACGATTACTTCGAGGTCTCGTCCAGCGATGTATACAAGAGCCTTGAAATAAAGCCCTCCGGCGGAGATTTCTTCGGAGAGAGTGCAAGGAACCTCAAAAGGGTCATATACCCCGAGGATGCGGAGCGCACTTTGCCGCTGTTCACCAAGCAGGGCATTATCGAAAATCTGAAAAAGAGCAAGACCTTCACGCTGACATACAGGCTCATGGTGCAGGGAAATGTGATGAACGTGCGCTGTTCGCAGATCTGGGCCAACGACAGAAAGCACCTTATTCTTTGTATCGAGAACATCAACAACGAAGTCAGCACACAGCAGGAGCTGAAGGAAAGCAAGCGCAAGAGCATGACCTACGGGCAGATAGCCGAGAGCCTTGCTTCTCATTACGACGTTATCTACTACATAGATTCCTCCAACGACAGCTATACAGGGTTTACCATAAACTCCATTTTCGGAAGCTTATATATAAAGGAAGAGGGCGGAGATTTCTTCGCTGAGGCCTGGAAAAACAGCGAGCAGATAATCTACGCCGAGGATAAGGACAGGATTCAGAACATCCTCGGCAAGGACTATCTTATCTCCGCGCTGGAGGATAAAAAGCAGTTCGTCTGTGACTACCGCATGGTGCTTGACGGCAAAATGACCTACAACCGAATGACCATAATGTGGGCCAGCGACAGAGTACACTTCATCATAGGCGTGCAGAATATCGACGAGGAGATAAAGAAGGAAAAGGAGCAGGTAACGGCTCTGAACCGCGCCAACGAGCTGGCAAGGCGGGACGACCTCACAGGCATCCGCAACAAGACCGCTTATCACGAGCTGGAGGAACAGGTGCAGGAAAGTATCGACGAAGGTGCGGAGAATCTGGACTTCGCTATTGTTGTCTGTGACATCAACGGGCTGAAGCACGTCAACGATACCCAGGGCCACAAGGCCGGCGATGAGTATATCCGTTCTGCCTGCAAGATAATATGCAACATTTTCACTCACAGCCCCGTTTTCAGGATCGGCGGCGATGAGTTCGTGGTGTTCATTGAGAAAGACAGCTATAACGACAGGCACTCTCTGCTCGAAAGACTGCATTCACAGGTCATGGAGAATCTGAAAAAGAAGTCCGGGCCCGTGATCGCGGCGGGCATGGCCTATTTCGAGCGCAGTTCAGACAGAAAAGTCAGCGATGTTTTCGACCGCGCTGACACCAAGATGTACGAGAACAAAAGCCGTCTGAAGGAGCTTTCCTCGCTGAATGTCAGCGAGATCTCCGACACCGGAGACGTGCTGATGCCTATCCCGAAGGAAAGGAGCATCATCCTCGACAGGCTGTTTGAGGCGCTTTCGGTCATCTCCGACAGTATGTTCATTTTCATCTGCGATCTGAAACACGATTATTCGCGCTGGTCGAAGATCGGCGTGGAGTATTTCGGTATGCCTTCGGAGTATATGTACCGCGCCGGAGATATCTGGGTGGAAAAGATCCATCCTGACGACAGGGCCACATACCAGCAGAGCATGAACGCGCTGTTTGCCGGTGAGGCTCTTTCCCACAATATGCAGTACCGGGCACAGAGGCCCGACGGCGAATACGATGTCTGCACCTGCCGGGGCATAGTCCTCCGGGACACCGATGGAACGCCCGATTATTTCTGCGGATCCATAATGAACCACAATATCCACAGCCACGTTGACCGTCTCACGGGGCTCCGAAATCAGTACGGCTTCTTTGAGGATGTTCAGTGGGCCCTTGACAGGAAAAAGCCGGGACGCATCGTGCTTATCGGCATAAGCAGATTCTCGGAGATCAACGAGATCTACGGCTACGATTTCGGCAACAGCGTCCTCCAGGCGGTGGGCAGGTATCTGTTTGAGAGTGCGGGCAATACCGGCATGGTATACAGGCTCGACGGCACCAAGTTCGCTATCATGACCAAGATCCCCGCCGAGGAGATAGAGAGAAGATACCATGAGTTCCGCACCGCCTTCCGTGCAGGTACATCCGTTGACGATAAGTATGTTATACTCGATCTGAACGCGGGCTTTATCAACGTGGATAATTTCAATGTCGATCACCGGACGGTCTACGCCTGTCTGAATTTCGCCTACGGCGAGTCAAAACAGCGCAGACAGGGCGACATCGTGGAGTTCCGCAATGACCTCAACGACGAAAACAAGCACCGCCTTGAAAAGCTCCACGTCATCAGAGCTTCCATAATGAAGAATTACGAGGGCTTCTATCTGCTCTATCAGCCCGTGGTGGATTCCCAGACCGAAAAGCTGGTGGGAGCCGAGGCTCTGCTTCGCTGGCGCAGCGACGAGTACGGCATAGTCCCGCCGGACCACTTCATCCCTCTGCTTGAAAAGGATCCCCTGTTCCCGGAGCTGGGCGAGTGGATCATAAGAACGGCTCTTACGGATGCCAAAAAGATCCTTGCCGACGAGCCCGATTTTATGATAAACGTGAATCTTTCCTACACCCAGCTTGAAAAGACCGATTTCACGGATATGGTGGGAAGGATCCTGGACGAAACAGGCTATCCGCCGGAGCATCTCTGCTTTGAGATCACCGAGCGATGCAGGCTCCTTGACATCGAACTGCTGAAAAACATAGCCGTCAAGCTCCGCAGCAGGGGAGTAAAGATCGCCCTTGACGACTTCGGCACGGGCTTCTCGTCCATAAGCATAGTAAAGAATCTGCCCCTCAACTATATCAAGATCGACCGCAGTTTCGTCCGCCGCATAGAAGAGGACGACAAGGACCGCAAGCTGATAAAGTCCTTTGCGGTGGTGGCCTCCACCTTCGGCGCGGAGGTCTGCGTGGAGGGTATCGAGACCGAGGGAATGAAGGCTATCCTTCAGAAATACAGCGTCCACAGCTTCCAGGGCTACTATTACGCAAAACCTCTGTCATTCGAGGAATTCCTCACCTGGAAGGAAGACCACAGACCGAAAAAATAACCGGCGGACCATCGGCGGCACTTCTGCTCGATCTCGGCAGGAGTGCCGTTTTTGCGCACAAAAAAGCGGCGGATACAAAGCAGAAAATGCCCTGTACCGCCGCTGCGGTTTTTATGTGTGAAGGTAAGATACGGTTTATGCTCTTACAAGTCTGTAAACCATGATCTCAATTGCGCCGTCCGCTTCGCGGAGTTCGACCCACGGCGAGATCTTTTCGCCCATGACTTCGCCCTTAGCGCCGGTGTCGTACAGAAGTTTGCCGTCTTCTTCCTTCCAGGCCTTTTCCTCGACTACCATTTTGCCGTCGTCGGCCATTTTCAGCTCGCCGGAGGCCAGGGCTTCGTCGATCTGTTCCTGTGTAACGCCCGCCGGGATCGGGATGCACCACTGGACCTTGCCGTCTGCGGTGAATACAATGTCCGCACGGAGCATCTGCTTCTCATCCTCGTCAACGCTCTCGTCCGCGAGAACGTCCGCAGCCTTCTGCCAGGTCTTCTTGGGGCCGGCGTCGGTAAATGAATACTTCTGTACCTCGTCGATCTTCCACTTGCCGATAATTTCCATTACTATGCACTCCTTTTCCGTTTCTTCGGGCATACCGAAGCTATTGTGACTACATTATAACACATTGTGACGGGAAATGCAATAGTTTGTTAAAAATTTTGTGATATTTTACAGCTTTTCCTTGATGCTGTCGAGGGCCGCCTTTTCCAGCCGGGACACCTGGGCCTGTGAGATGCCGATGCTTTTGGCAACTTCGGTCTGGGTCTTGCCGCGGAAATACCGCAGATAGAGGATGTTCCGCTCCCGCTCTTTCAAGGCGGAGATAGCGTCCTTGATGCTGATCTCGTCCAGCCAGTCGGAGGCGTCGGCGCCGTCTCCAAGCTGATCCAGAAGATAGAGAGTGTCCCCCGCGTCGGAGTATACGGGCTCGTAGATCGAGACCGGGTCGGCCGCCGATTCCAGCGCCGCGATCACATCGCCGCGGTCGGCGCCGATGTGTTTGGCGATCATATCAACGGTGGGCTCCCGCTCGGAGCCGGCGGTGAGCTCCTCCCTGGCCTGCATTGCCCGATAGGCGGTGTCCCGCATGGACCTGCTCACCCGCAGCGACTTGTAATCCCGCAGGAACCTCCGCACCTCGCCGGCTATCATCGGCACGGCGTACAGTGGTCGAAACCGCGTATTTACGGAGGTTTACGATGAAAATGACAGCAAAGCAGGCACTCGGGCTGGCAATATCCGCCCTCAAAGCACAGCCCGGAACGGAACAGACCCGGGCGGCGATACACCGTCTTGAGCAGCTGAAAGAGAGCAGCCTTGTGACCCATTGGACAAAAGAACTCGTCACCGAAAGGCTTGACAAGTGGCGGGACAGTCACGGCAGGAATCCCACCGTCACCGATCTGGCGGAGCCGGGTATGCCGAAGTCCTCGCAGATAAAGCGGCTTTTTGATATGAAGGCCACGGCATTCCTGAACATCTATTATCCTGCGGACAAACCGAAACAGCCCCGCAGCAAATACACCGAGAAAAGCCGCGAGGAATACATAGCGGAGTTCAAAAACGAGTACGGGAGGATAAAGCCTCGCTCGTGCAAGGAGTACAATGTAAAAAGGTGCAATGATTCTCCGACATGGATGACCGTGGCAAGGTATCTCGGAGCTGCGACGTGGAAGGAGCTTCTGGAGCTGACGGCTGTTGATACCGAACATCTCCGCCGCCGCGAGGGACCAAAAGCTCTGACCGTCACTCACAGCGGCTGCGGGTTCGACAAGCTGCTGGAACTGTTGGCAGCCCGGCCTGAAATAAAAGCTATCGCTCCCGACCCGATCATAGATATGCCGAACACCTCAAAGCTGACTCTCCCTGAACGGAAACCGATGCTGACATACAAGCAGCTGATAGAGTATATCAGGCAGGAATCAGGAGTAAGTGTTTCCTCTGTTCAGATAGCTTTTGTCAAACGGAAATACGGTCTCCCGGTGCGGAAGCGCCGAAGCGGGAAAGCCCTCGATAAGGTAAGCTGTCCGCCGGAAAAGGAGCAAGCGATAACGAAGGCGTTCAGGCGGCTTGGATTGCTGGACTAAAAAGAGTTGAAAAACGTTGATAAAATCGAACTTCATGGACACTGCCCCTAAAAAGCAAATGTCTTGGCCTTGTTTTTTAAGTACGAGACCTTTGTTTTTTAAGTATAGTAAGGCGTGAAAAACAAGGGTGCAGAGATGTGTTTTTTAAAGATCCCTGTTTTGATATATATATAAAGAGAAACAAACGTTAGTATATCAATCTATGTATGGTTAATTAGGAGCGATCTGTGCGGGGCAAAACAGAGCAGAAGTGTTGAAAAATGTGCGGGGTTGTGGTATAATATTAGTGAACGGTAAAGTTTTTCAGGGCTATGCTGTCAAGCGTTATAAAAGTAATTGTTTAAAACATTGTGAGGTTCGTATGCAAAAGACATCCATTCGTTTTTTTGAAGATATACCTGTAAGAGCTGTTTGGGACGATAAAAGCTCCAAATGGTGGTTCTGTGCTATGGATATAGCGGAGGCACTGACCAAGACTAAAAATTCCCGTGTGTATTGGGCAACAATTAAAAGAAGAAATCCTCAGTTGATTGCAATTTGCAAACAACTGAAATTAAAGGCAAAGGACGGAAAATCTTACAACACCGATGTAGTCGATGAAGCGGGTTTGAATACTGTCATCGCAATTATACCTAGCAAGAAAGCTGAGGTCTTCGCCAAATGGATGAAGGATATGGAGACCTCTCTTGACGAAAAGAGCAAGCAGAAAGCATACGAGCTTTTTGAAAGCGGATTTATCGACAACATCGAGGTCGGCACTGTCAAAGGTTTGCAGCAGATACACGCATATATCTTCGGCGGACTTTACGATTTCGCGGGACAAATACGAACAGTCAACATCTCCAAGGACGGCTTTGCCTTTGCAAATGTGCAGTTCCTCCACGAAACACTTGAAAGCATTGAAAAGATGCCGGAGGACACATTCGAGGACATCGTCAGAAAATACGTTGAGATGAACGTTGCACATCCTTTCCAAGAGGGCAACGGACGCAGCACCCGGATATGGCTCGACCTGATGCTGAAACGGGATCTGAAGAAGTGCATTGACTGGAGCAAAATAGATAAAAGAGATTATCTTTCCGCGATGCAAAAAAGCGTAACAGACTCCCAAATGATTTACAGGCTTTTGGAAAGCGCACTGACGGATGACATCAACAACAGAGAGGTAATTATAAAAGGGATAGATTACTCCTACTATTATGAATCGGAAGAATAAGATAAGCTAAAGGCTCTCTCACTGTGAGGGAGCCTTTTTTTGTCGGGTCAAAAAAGATTTTTTATAACTATGGTCTATAATATAATTGTAAGGCAAAGTGTTTAAGATTTGGGTTTCAAATCAATAATATTGAAGGAGGTTTCAGATATGATTTTTAAAATAACATCATACAACCGCAGCGGCATCCTTATAAGTGACGATGCCAAGATCCATTCTCCGGCTTTGGAGGAGCTTTTGACTGAAATCAGTCGAAGGCTTTCTCATATAGGGGATATACAAGAAACGGCTTAGGCCGTCAGCATCAAAGCCGCGCTGAATCAAGTGCGGCTTTGATATACCATTATAAAGAGAGGAGGTTTAGTGCTTGAAAGACAAAAAGACCGCTTTATACATCCGCGTGTCAACAGACGCACAGGCAGAGGAAGGCTATTCAGTTGAGGCACAAACAGAAAAGCTTATAAAATTCTGCGATATACACGACTATAAATACCACGAGCTTTATACCGACGGCGGCTGGTCCGGAAGCAATCTGGACAGGCCCGAAATAAAACGGCTGATATCGGATATAGAAACCGGATATATCAGCAGGGTCATTGTATTTAAACTCGACAGAATTTCAAGGTCGCAGAAAGATATGCTGTTCCTGTTAGAAGATATTTTTATCCCTAACGGCGTTGACTTTATATCTCTGAACGAGAATTTAGATACATCGACTCCATATGGAAAAGCTATGATAGGTATACTTGCCGCCTTTGCACAGCTTGAAAGAGAGAACATCAGAGAGCGTACACAAATGGGTATGCGGGAACGTATAAAGCAAGGTTTTTGGAGAGGCGGAGGAAATCCGCCTTTCGGGTATGACTATGATCCGCAGAGAAATATCCTTATACCTAATGAACACGCTGAGGATGTTCGTAAAATATATGACCTATATCTTCAAGGCTACTCCACAACCCAGCTTGCAAATATGTTTGACGTATCCGGCGATAAACAGATCACCAATATTCTTGACAGAGTGACCTATCTCGGAAAGATCCCGTATAACGGAGGACTGATAGAAGGCTGTCACGAGGCAATTATTGATGAGGAGACATTTGAGCGTGTGAAAGCAGAAAGACGTATACGTTCCACTAAAAACGCAGTAACATCCTCTTATCTTCTTACAGGGCTTATATACTGTGGAAAGTGCGGATCCAAAATGCGTTACCAAAAATGGGGGAAAGATACCGTAAAAATGGTATGCTACTCCCAGCAGCCAAGTAAACCTAATCTTGTAAGAGATATAAACTGCAAAAACCTTAAATATAACGCCGACGAGATAGAGGCTGCTGTTTTGAATGATCTTTTTCAGAAAACCAAGGATATAAAAGCGGGTAAAGGTCTTCTCGGTAAGCGGGCATCCGCGTTGGATGAGCTGCGCCGAAAGTATGATGAGCTATCGGTAAAAATAAAACGTCTGTATAACCTTTATGCGTCCTCCGGCGATGAACTGCTTCTTGAAACAATAGAAGAAAACAAAGAGGAGCTGAACCGTATATCCGGGCTGATTGAAAACGAGAAAAAAACTAACAGCGTTATTAAGGAGATCAGCGAAAGGCAGCAGACGATCTCCAATATAGAATCCGCCTGGCCAGCAATGACTTTATCGGAAAAACAACGTGCGCTGCGGATATGCATAAACCGGATAGTTCTTGACAATGAGAATATCCGTATAGAGTATGCCTTTGACTGAACTGTTGGACGTAGGTTTTGGTGGGTATACACATAAAGGGAACACTGCTTGCAAATGCAGGCGGTGTTCTTTTTATGAGCGATCTTATTATGCGGTTTTGGCAATTATATAAGGCCGTACATCCAAACTGTACGGCCTTGAGTTGTTTATACCATCCCCGCCATATACAACGGCAGATAAATGATCCCGTCCTCCTCTTTCAGATCAGCGGTATGCAGCACATAGGGGATATGTGTTTGTTCGGCGTATTTCCTGCGGAATTTGTTAAGCGAGGAAAGGGTGTAATTCTTTCCCGATTTCACTTCGATAGGCGAAATGTTGTGTCTGTTGCTTATTTTGCTCTTGGCAATAAGGAAGTCTATCTCCATTCTGTTATCGCTGTCATCGCGATCGGAATTAGCGTAGAAATAGAGTTTGTGACCGCTGCGTGTCAGCATCTGAGATACAATGTTCTCAATCACCATTCCCATATTGACTTCGAGCTTGTCAAGCAGGAGTTTCTTGTAGACCTCTTCGCTGACGATGCCGTTCTCGTCAAAAGCGTGGCTGATAAGCAGACCTGTATCTCCCATGTAGCATTTGAGAAGGGTGCGGTCACGGTTGAGATTGAGCCCGACGCTCGGTTCCGTGGAATTGTAGCAGTTGTTCACGATCATCGCTTCCGACAGCCAGAACATAGCATCCTTGTAGCTGTCAAAGCGTGCGCCTTTTTCAATGGAGGATAACTTGAAATGACGGTTCTGGTTTTTTAGCTGAGATGGCAGCTCGTCAAAGATCGCTTCGATCTTCATAGCATCGCTCCCGGCGTGCTTGCGGATGTCATCACGGTAGAGATTCAGTATCCGGCGCTTGGCTCGGTCAACCTTGTCAAAGTCGCGGCTCTCCGCAAATGCCTTGACAGCCTGCGGCATACCTCCGACGATCATATACTGTCTGAACAAGTCCATTGCCTTTCGGTGCAGAGCCTGCCCGAGAGGCTGTTTCTTTTCATAGCAGTTTTTTATCAGTGGGAACATTGTCTCGTCGCCGACAGCCCAAAGGAATTCCTCGAAGTCCATAGGATACATATCGAGTTTATCCTCTTCGGAGGGGATAAGTATGCCCTCGACATTTTTGCGGATAGATATCAGCGAGCCTGTCTCGATATAGTCAAAGCGTCCGTCTGCCACAAGATACTTTATCGCACTTCTGGCACGGGGAAAAAGTTGAACCTCATCAAGGATCATTACGGACTCGCGCTCATACAGCTTGGTGTTATAAAGTGTCGAGAGTTTAAGGAAGAAGGTGTCAAGGTCATTCAGATCGTGGATGAACATATCTCTGACCTGCTCATCTGCAAGGTTAAAGTCGATAAGGATATAGCTTTTATACTCCTTCTTGGCAAATCCTTCAACGATATAGCTTTTGCCGACACGCCTTGCACCGCGTACAAGCAGAGCACTTTCACCGCAGCTTCGCTCTTTCCAGGCTTTCAGTTCATCAAAGGCTTTTCTTTTCATTGGCTCATCTCCCGATACTGTTTTTTATAGTATAGCACAAATCAAGAAAAATATCAAGTAGAAATATACACAAATCAAGATTTTTGTTTTGCTCAGTGTACTTGTCAAGAAAAGTAGACTGTACTTATAGAGAAACACTGCGCGCGAAAACGGGCAGTGTTCTTTTTATGTGCTTTATATAATAGTGTTCTATTGATCATCCGTAATCTAACAGCTTTATAAAACGTGCTCCATGACATCCTTATACGTCACATAGGGGCGTTCATAGTCAATGCGGAAATACTTAAGGATGCTTTCATTTTATCCCGCGCTGATAAAAAGACGTTTACAAGCCTTCTGATACTTCTTTCATGGTGGATTTTGCGGTCACATATCTTTTTACAGGGGTTTCTGATACCTCTTTTAGAGTGGATTTCGCGGTCACATATCTTTTTACAGGGGTTTCTGATACCTTTCATAGTGAATTTCGCGGTCACATATTTTTACAGCGGGTTCTGATACCTCTTTTATGATGAATTTCACGGTCACATATCTATATACAGTGGCTCTGATTGTCTTTTTTTATGCAAGTGTCTATAACTCTCTTGAATCAGAAATAAACAGCACAAAAAAGCTGTCAAAATACCCTTGCCGTTTTTAAAAAGAAATGATATAATAAGTATAGTAAAAAGGTTCATCAAGTTCCGAGTTCCACCCCCTGAACGGGGAAAGTGTTCTCGGAACTTTTTGCTTTTATACGGGAAAATCCAAGGAAGGTTTTAGATTGATTTGACTTCCTTTTTATATAGATTTTTATCGGAGATATCGGGTTACGCCTTGAGGCGTAACCTGATATCAGATGTGCCGCACCCCATAAGCGCTTGGAGGCGGACTTGCAAAACAACGTTCTGCACACGTTGTGAATGATACTTATATGGGTTGTTTTATGTTGAGGAAAACAGGGTCCACTAACTCCCCGAAATCCCCTAACTCCCCTATATCCCCGAAGTCCCCGAAACATCGGGGCAAATCAAAACTATGCCGGTTAAGTTTTCCACAGTTTTTATAGCCGGCGATGGAGCTGCCCACCTTATCAGCAGCAGCCGGACGGGCTCTAAATGTTCAACTAAGCAGTACGGCATCTGCTTGAACAAAGTGCCGAAGGCCGCGAGGTAAGGACCAACACCTATCCTTTGATTGAGGAGAAAAAATAGTGTTAATGTAAGCGGCAACGAATTTAACTGTCCAAATCATCGTACAGGAGGTATATATATGAAAAAGGAAAGAACGAAGCAGCTCTCTTATGCTTTGAGGGAGCGTTTAGAGCACATGGCCGCATACGGCGAGAGCAAACGCACATATAAGCTGCGCACTCTTGACCAGCGCCGCGAAGCGCGCAACTCACTTATAAGGCAAGGTGTCCCCGCAGATAGAATTCAACAGAAACTGCTCCATATAGATGCCGCCAAAGATAAGATTTTCAGTTTTAGCACGATGTCCTCATATATCCGCTTTGTAAAGAATTTTGCCAAGTTTGTGGAAACACAAACGGGTACTTCCCGTATAAAGGTTGAGGACTCTGTAAAATATATACAACCTTATATAGATTATCTTATTGATAAAGGAGATTCAGCGAATACAATAAACCTACAGCTTTCTGCCGTGTGTAAAGCAACTGGGCAGTTTGTTGTTGACTTCCAACATCCCATAAGACGATATGCTGACGTTATAAGGGGTGTTAAACCCGCAATCCGCGATGGTTTCAACTCAAAACGTGCAGCCGCAGCTTTGGAACTTAACAGTGCCGTCGGTTTACGCCGCGCGGAGTTATATCGTCTAAAGGTGGATGATATCAAATGGGATAAAGGAAGTGCTGTTATACAGTCCGTAGGCAAAGGCGGAAAACATAACAGTACTTTTATAACTGACCCCGCGAAGCTTGCCATTCTTGAACAATATTATATGGCTGCCATAGAGGATAACCGGGATACACTTTTAACTGCGGAGCAGATGAACCATGATGCTGATCTGCACCATGCAAGGGCGCAGTGCGCTATGGATGAATATAAAAGAGTAATGGAGGATATAAAGGAACATCCGGAACGGCGTACCTTTTATAAAGACTACGTCGTGCGCTTTTTTAAAGAAAACAACAAGCCGCTAAAGGAAAACCTTGATAAACCATATAATCTTAGGGGTGCGGGTAAAAAGATGCTTGAAAAACAAGGCCGTGAAACCTCCTTTGACCGTGTAGCAGTTTTATACGTCTCCGTGACCATTTTACATCACTACAGGTCAGACACAACGGTTCAGCACTACCTTATAAAATAAATGCCCATAACCCTTGTCGCCCGTATAAGTGTATGGTATAATATAGATAAGAGGTCAAGTTCCTCAGTACTGAGTTCCCTATAACGGGGAAAGTGTGTACTGAGATAACTTGGCTTCTTTTTATATTTTATAGAAAGAGAGGTACTTTTTACAATGGGAAAAATCTTAACAAACGCGGAGGTATATACCCTCCTGAAAACGGGAACCGCTAATATGCACTTATACGGCGACGATGCAGCGGTGATGAAGTGTATACGGCACAATCCTTGTATACTGGCCTGCTGCGTTACAGAGTGGACGGCTATGACAAGGAACTTTGTCGGACTTAAAACTCTTATGGAGGACGGCGAGGTAAAGGTGAAAGAATACCTTTCACACTGCAAAGCCTTTGTGCTTTTTGAGTTTGAAAAACTTTCGGCTAAGATGTTTGACGAGATCATAGGACTTGCGCTTTCTGTGGTTCCAAAGCCTCGTATAATTCTGGTCGGTGATCTTAGGACACGCATAAGCTGTCCGGCAAATGACATGACTTCTCTGGTCCAGTCGGAGTGCTGGAAGAAGCTGAAACTGGACACGGTCAGGGTACCTGTAAGCAAGGTGGACGAGGAATACAGACAAGCTGTTGACCTAATATCACGCGGTGATTTTAAAGGGGCAGAGTGGCTGAACAATAACTGCTGTAAGAAGTGTCCCGAAGATGCCGTTCAGATCGTTACATCCAAATCCGAAGCTGAAGATATCAAAAAGGAGAATGAGCCGCCGCATCAAAAGCCTTCCGGCGGATACAATTCTTATGATGAACCCTACGGTTCAAAGGGATGGGGGTTTCTTAAAGCCGGTATATACGACCAGATAAACAAGGATGAATGCGCTATATCCGACTTTTTGCCCATATTCAGCGGAGAACAGATAATGACAGTGGCAGATCCAAAATGCGATGATCACTGTTCGTTTGACACCGAGATCAGAAAAGCGAATCCGTATATTGATGATAACGGTATTCTCCGAATTAGGGGCCTTAAGTCAGGCCGATTTGCCGTGTGGAAAAGAAGCAGAGTGAAATACCATATCAACGAATACGGTCTGGGAGAGTTCAGATATGAAACCATAGGGATGTTCAAGCGTATGAACATTCTGCCCACTCACGCGGTATCCTTATGGCAGGTGGAGCTGATGACCTTCAACAGCATCTGTATTGATCCCACGACAACGATGCCGGGTGAACTTGCAGCTTTGCTTAGCCGCTGCCGGAGCGTAAAAGGTCTGTATCTCACAAGACCGATAAAGGAAGAAGACATTAAAGTTGATGCCGAGATCATTAAGGCTATCAGCTGAAAAGGAAGTATACGGGGGCTCTCAGAGCCCCTGTTAATTCAGAAAGGAGTATAAATATGGTTATGGATATCGAAATTATAACACAGATAAACGCCGCAAAGATAGACTCCCTCAGGTGGGAAAAGGTCTATTATGACTGTTTAAAGATCGCACGGGCGGGAAAACTTGCGACTGTTGTACCCTACCCGATCAACGGTTATACAATAGATGTTATAGCTGACGCTATGGAAAGGGACAATAAAATTCAAATAGTAGGAGATACTCTCCTTGGAGTTAATGTAAAAGGGTTTGAAATTGAGCGTGATGTCACAAAACATCTCCAGAATAATGCAGATAAAAATGCTGATGCCCCTGTAACGGAACACCTTTACAGTATTTTCAGGAATGAAAAAAGCAAGTACGATAAGATCTTTACGACTTGTTTTGGCGGACAGACCAACGAAAAGGGACCTTATATATATCTTCTCGCTATGGCCTGCCTTATAGCCGGTGAATTTAGCGAAGCTGCTGTCGTATACGGAGATATATCATATAAACAGTGTCTCGAAGCCTGCGATATCGCTGAAAAGGCAGTCGGACGAAAGGTCAATATGCCTATACAGTACAACTGTAAAAAACTGTTTGAAGAACTGCAGAAGCTGGGATATACCGATGATGAACTTCTGGAGAAATACCTTGCTATATATAAAGGTATACGATCGGAAGGATTCAAGAAGATTTTGAAAGATAATTTCTCAGAAAACCAGTTTATATCATACTTTTTACAGCATCGGCATGAGGAAATATATGATGATATAAAAAACTGGCTGGAAATGGGACTGCCTTTAGATGGCTTATGCAAGCTCTGTAAACGTATAGGGAATATAAGCGCCAAGGAGCTTATTGAGCTTCTTATACTCGGAAAGGTACATATAGAGTATAAAACAATGCGGGATAAAAACTGTTTTATAAACTTATCCGCTCCAAATGCGACTGATAAAGATGATATGAGATCGGTCTTTGCAAATCATTTCCCGAAAGATAAAACAGACGAGTATTTTGCTGATGCAGTCGCCGGAAAAGGACAGCTTTTTGAAGATCAAAAAACTGTTGAGGCGCTGTATGACTTCATACAGATCACGGCCAAAAAAGCAAGGAAGATAAAAGCGGATATACCCGCGCCCGACGAGCTCTATAAATGGAAAGACAGTGACACCACCATTGATGAGGCTGCGCTTGAGGCTATCACAAAATCGTTGAAGGCGTTTTTCCGTCTCGGGCAATATATCCTCGATCTTCTGCTGTTATCCACTCATCGAACCGTACATTACGTTCTGATCTTTTCCGTTTTTGTTTATAAAGGTTTAATGAAGTGTTCCTACAAATAATAACAATATACTCCGTGTGGTCAATCCTAAGATAGAGATTTTCAACAAAGACGAGGCTGCGGAGATGCTGAACTGTTTGCAGCAGGAAGATTTGCCGTTCCAGACGTATGTGCAGTTGGCTATCATAACGGAAGCAAGGCGTGGAGAGTTGGCGGCACTCAAATTCAGCGACTTTGATTATGACAACTGCCGGCTTACGATATCAAGAGCTGCTATCAAGGTCAGCGGTCAGCCGATACAGATCAAGCCGCCAAAAAGATTATGAGGTGCGGACGGTGACGGTCAGCGAACACTGCACCGAGCTTGTGAAGATGCTGAGATCACAGAGGGCGCAGGCAAATGATGTCCCATATCAGAACTGCATTACTGTTACGCCCGCAGCTATGCAGGAGGAAATGTCGGAGGACATAGAACCTGCGGAGGCTGATGATCCGGAGATGTCGATGTAGGGGTTGAAAACAAGCTTCGGATGTGATATACAATTAAAAAAGCGGCTTGGCTTTACATGATATTGCCCCACCGCAGGATAGTGAGCATACATTGCTCAGGGGGCTTGATTGTAGGCATTCGGAATAATAAGAAACGGATAGCCGTCTGATGAGGACGGTCTATCCGTGTTTGAGTATATTCAGTTACTAAGCTAAATCAGAATTTGTGCACAGCGTGCACCACGCAATGCCCTCGCCCTCAGCCTTGTGCAGAACTATTACTGTGACTGGCTCGGGGCTGACGATTGTTCAGCGCTATAAATCAGAATTTGCAGGGGCGTGCCCCTGCACCCAACGCCCTCGCTACAAACTTTGTGCAGAGCTATTGCTTTGTCTGGCTCGGGGCTGAAAACTGTTCAGGTCTGTAAATCATATTTGCCGAAATAAAGCAAGCCAATAACAGCGGGCACCGCATTACGCCGCCTGTACAAGTGGAAGCGACAAAGGAGCGTAACGCGAACTGCGCCGCCGCCGCTGCGGCAAATCGGAAGTTATTGTCCGATTATAGTTTTAACAAGCTGCCACCCAATGCTTCCTTCTCTTAATAAGGACAATGCTTTCTCAAACTTTATCCACTCCGCAGAGTCAACCTCACGGGACAGTCTGAACTCCTTTTTCTTCACGATTGCCTTATATCCGAGCATTAACATTTCTCTTTTCTCATAAGGATAACTGCGGACAAACTCCAATTTTTCAACATCTTGACCAATTTCCTCTTTAACCTCGCGAGCCACTGTATCTTCGGCAGACTCACCAAGCTTCATTATTCCTGCAACGCACACATACTTTGTTTCAGAAACATAATTTTGTCGCAGTAAAGCCACTTCTCCGTATTCATTTACAACAGCGGCAATAATACTTGTTGTGAACATATCCCATAACGGTACACTGCAATTCTCGCAATAGGGTATGATTCCTTCATCGCCGATTTCTTTTCCTATAAGTTTTGTCCCGCAATGCGGACAAAATGAAAAATGCATATTTTGTTTCCTCCTCAAATCCCGATTTATAACCCCAATCAATAGTCTGCCCCGAGCCAAACAGAGCGACAATTCAGCACGAAGTTGAGGGCGAGGGCATTGCGCGCCGCCGCTGCGGCAAATTCCGATTTAGCAGAGAGAGCCGTAACGGTCAACCACCTTTTGGCGTTTCGTTATGTCTATTATAGCACATTATTTTTCATTTGTGGGAAATATTTTGGACAGTTAGAGGCTGACACATCGCTGTTTAAAGGCTTTAAGGTGTTGGAATTGTGATATAGGGGGCTTGGTGAGGGAAAGGGATAGTCAGAAAAGCGAATATACAGTCAGGCTCAGCAGCCCATGATCGTTTCAGACTAAAACGCCTTACGATCTTTTCCTGATAACTATAACCGCTGCCGCAGCAAGCGTAATAGCTGCAAGGCTGAAAGCTGCTGCACCGGTACTGGGGTTGCTGCCCTTATCATCAGGCTTATCTGCTTCGGGAACGCTGCTCTCATCAGGGGCACTGCTTTCGGCGGGTTCACTGCTGTCAGGCTCACTGTCCGGTTTGCTGCTGTCAGGCTCGCTGTCGTCGCTGTCGCCGTAGAACTCGTGGATATCCTCGCTTATCTTTTCAAAATCGTAGAGCTGAGAATAGTCGGTGTCGCCGTCTGCAAGCAGGGAATAATCGGGCTCCACACCGAAATCAATGTCCTTGTGATCCTTGTCAGCGAGAACTATATCGGCGGAATAACCATAGGTGATGCCCTCGGGGAAAGCAAGCCTGAGCACTGCACAGGCGCCGCCCTTGGTATGTTCGCCCAGAACTGCTATGCCCTCATCCTTTGCAACAGATGTGAGCAGATTGCTGCTTGAAAATCCGAGATGAGAGGCAAGAACAGCAAAATTGAAGTCATAGGAAACTTCGCTGTCCTTTTCGTCGAAAACGCCGTCAAGGTTCTTGTCGACAATGTAATGGTCATTGTAAACATTCCCGCTGTGGGATGAGGTAAAGGTGATATAGTCACGGCCGGAGATCATATTCATCATATATACAGCAACATCCGACATACCGCCTGTATTGCAGGTAAGGTCGATGACAAAATTCCTGATCCCGTGCTCTCCGGCAAGATCGAGAGCCTCCCTGAAGGAGGGAACTATCGTGTCCAGAAATACATCAAATGTGAAAACTCCAGTATCTCCGTACTCAGCATACTGACAGCCGTTCCAGGCCTTGATGATCTTGTCCTCGGAAATAGTCTGGCTCCTTGCAGCTTTCAGAGTTTCAGCTTCCTGAGAAACAGACATCATATTTATCAGATAGCCGGGAACGCTGTCCTCAAAGTATTTGTTCTCGCCGAGGAACTGCATCAGCGGGGAGATCGAAGCACTTTGATTCAAACCGTCCGTCCTGTTCCAGAAGGAGGCGCTGAATTGGTTGTGTCCGCCGTCGTACAGATAGGAGTCAAGCATATAGATGCCCTTGTAGTATTCCGATCTGTCGGTGGAGAGCAGCTTTGCCTTGATCTCGCGGGTGCCGTCGCTGGTGTCTTCAAGAGTTTTGTCAAGACCCTTTTCGGCTATTGACCCGGCGAGAGCCGCTCTCGGAGGATTGCCGTAGATATTGTCGATCACAAAGCACATCTCACCGTAGGCATAGGCCGCCATATCCGCACTGCGCTCTGTGTTGTCAAGCAGGGTCGAATAGTCGATGTAGGAATCCGCCTGACCGCCGATATCCATCATATAAACAGCATCGTTATACCATATCGCATTGTATTGCAGCAGCGAGAAGATGTCCGAAAGCAGCGGCAGCGGGAGATATACTTTTCCGTCAGCACTGAGGAGATCTATCCCGTAATGTGCAAGATCCATGTCCGTAGGATGCCGGTCGCTGACCAGTTCTTTTTCACCGAAGCGAACATAAGCAGGCAGCATCCTTTCGACATTGGTGCGCCTCCCGATGAAGGCCTCGAATTCATCAAAATGGATGGTATCGTTCACTGTGTCAATGACGAAGGAGCCTGTGGGTCCGGAGATCTCAAACTTCCCCTCCGCAAATTCAAGGGAATTATAGCCTTTTTCACTGAAAACAAGGTTTATGTAATCTACTGCATCAAGATAAGGCACCGATGGCAGGCCATCGCAAAACAGTGCCGTGACAGTACCTGTGTCATCTGCATTACAGTAATAGACAGTGACATCTTTCCTGGAATAACCCTCGGGCTCCGCATAGGCTGCGATACCGCTGACCGAAGATAGGGCGAGTACAGCAGCGGCGGCAATGCTCAGTTTCTTCTTTGACATAATGTCAGCTCCTTAATAATTATTTTATCCGCATCCTGCGGGGAAGACACGGCTTTTTCCCTCCGGCCCGAATGCAGTGTGTGCAGAGCCGGAATGGAACGAGCCGCTGAATTTCAGATATTATAGGGTTTCGCACTTAAAATTCCTTACGATCTTTTCCTGAAAACTATACCTGCTGCCGCAATTACAGCTATCACTGCAAAGCCTGCAGCTGCGCCTGTGTTGGGGTTGCCGCCCTTATCATCGGGCTTGCCTGCTTCGGGAACACTGCTCTCGTCAGGCTCGCTGCTTTCCTCTTCCTCCGGGAACAGCTCGTTCATAGTCTTGTCGATGTATTCAAGATCAAAGAGGGTGGTGTAATCGGGATCGCCTTCTGCATCCTCGCCAAGCATCGGGTAGTCGGGCTCAATGCCGGAGTCGATGTTGTTGCCGTCCTTATCAGCTAAACGCATATTGCTTGAAAGAACAAACATCTGTCCTTCTGCGCTGAGGCAATGGTAAATCGAGCATGAACCGCCGCCGGATCTGTCGCCGAACAGCGGGACCCCGTTATCCTTGGCAAGGCAGGGGAACAGGTTGCCGCAGGAGAAAGCAAAGCGGCTTTCCAGCACGCCGAAGTTCAGGTCATACTGTTTTTCGTGATCCTTTTCATCAAACACGCCGTCCGGATTTGTATCCACATCAAAGACGGAGGTAATTATCTGGTCAGATCCGGTATTGCAGGTGAGGTCAAACACAAAGTTTCTGACCTCGGGATCTACATCAGCCTGCTTCAGAGCATCAAGCAGCAGCCCCAGCTCATCGTCGGGTCTTTCTCCTGTCCCGGCATAAAAAGCTTTCCAGCCTTCAAAGTCCAGCATAAAGGTGTTGAAGGAAAATACAGCAGTGCTGCCGTACTTGTGATATTTTTCCTCGCCCCACTGAGCTTTTCTTACTTCCGGCATGGTCTGCATTATTGTCTGACGATCCATCGCTTTGAGGAAAGCTTCATTGAAAGGGTAGCCTGTACCTTTGATCAGATCTCCCAGAGAATCCGGCTGTTTCAAATCTGTTGGAGTTATTGATAACATTTGAATAATACCAACAACAAGAATAAAGGGGCTGTTGCACCGTAACAGGATATTCACTTTAATGGTCGCCGCGCTCCAAAGCAGCGCGGCGAAAGCGCAACAGTCTCCTTTTCTTTATACAAATGCCGGACTTGATTTCATTCCTGTCCGATCCGTGTCAGCGAAAAGCCTCTGCTCCCTTTATCTTCTCTGTGAGCATTGCAATATCGGCTTTGTCCTTATCGGAAAGCACGGGCTTTTTCTTTATCTGACCGATAAGTCGGATATAGGCGAAAAGCGCTGACTTCCTGACCGCCGCATTTATCTCCGCCTCATCGTCCGTTTTGAGATACTGCCTGATGAAGCTGTCAAAAAACTGCTTCGCTGTCTGTACCGAAAAGCCCATAAAATCCTCGATCAGCTTGGGATCCACCTCCGCGTAGGCGACATAGAACAGATACATCCCGCTTATATCCACTATCGGATCCCCGACGGACATTCTGTCCGCATCTATGAACAGCGGCTCGCCGTTGAGCAGGAATACGTTCCCCGTATGAAGATCGCCGTGAACAAGAGTATTCGAGGGCGGGAGCGCTTCTGTCATTTTAATGAGCCTCTGCTCAAGCTCCTGTTCGCCGTCCGTAAAGGCGCGGTGTATCCAGCTTTTCAGCTGCTCCGACGCATCGGGGAACAAAACGTTATCCTCCGAAGGAGTGGAATGTATCTGCCTTGCAAGCCCCGCCATTATTCCCGCATAGCGGTCAAGCTGTCCGGGATTTTTAGCAATAAGCTCGGAAACCGTCTTGGCGTCGATCAGCTCAAACATCGCGCCGTAGCGCTTACCAACCGATACGATACCGAAGGATATAGCAGTGGGCAGTCCCATTACAAATGCTGTCTTGGTAAGCGCGATCTCCCGCTCAACGTCCTTGTAGGTGTTCTTCTCGTTGTAGACCTTGACGATAAGCTCGTCGTCGTAGCGGTAGACCGATCCCTTTGCGCCCTTTCCGATACACTGGCAGCCCTCAACGCTTATGGTGCGGTACTCTCTGTACTTTGTCTTTGAGGAATCGAAGGTGCCCGGCCAGATGTAGTTGATGCGGTCAACATACTCCTTGTAGCTGCCTGTCTTGTTCAGATCCATTTCGACATACTCAGCTACCGTTTTGTAATACCAGAGCTGACTTGCGGAGTCTCTCTGATGCAGAAAATCCCAGAGCTTCTCGCCGTACTCGCCGTAGCCTCTGGCAAGAGAGCGCATATTCGAGAGCTTGTCGGCAAGCCACAGCATTTTCACTCCGATATCCGTTTTGCCCCGGAGCTTTTCAAGGCTCTGCTCCTTGCGCTTTTTCCAGGTGGCGGCTCTGTCCTCGCCGGGATAGTCGTTCTCGGTCTCGGAATCAACGATCATTGCCACTCTGTCTCCGAAGCGCTTTCTGATCTCGTCAAGCGTTCCGTCGGTGTCCTCAACTATATCGTGCAGAACACCAGCCGCAATGATCTCCATATCGTCAGTCATGGAGGAAAGGATATTTGCCACCTCCAGCGGATGCAGGATAAACGG
>FMXS01000035.1 GCA_900104495.1 Ruminococcaceae bacterium FB2012
TTGACAGAAAAACAGGTTTTTTCAAAATAATTCTGCGACAGTTTTTCTCTGCCGTGTTGTTTATGCGACGCCGTGACGCATTTCTGTTGAATAACCAACATTACGACACTTATCTGCTTATTGAAAAGGGCTCGGATGCGTGGTATTATGTAATCACAGCAAGGGAAACAAACAAAAACAACACAAACCAAAAGGAGGAAAAATCAATGATCTCAGCAGGAGTAGCAATAGCAGGAATCGCGGCAGTAACAGCAGCAGGTTTCGGAATGTGTGCATTATATCTGTTTATCAAAGGATAAGCAGCAAAAAACAGATCAGATCAGAAGGAGGAAAAAACAATGATCACACCGTTAGCAGTCATCGGAATTTGGGCGGCAGCGACCGCAGGAACATTCTGGCTTCTTTCAAAGCTGTAAATCAGACACAAACACAATAAACCAAAACAAACAACACTAAGGAGGAAAAAATAATGTTCACATTTATAGCCACAACAACAGTTCTGACAGGTTTTGCAGCATACGCAATTTACTGCGTGTTCAATCCGTGATCGAAAGGAACATAAATAGAGGCATTATTGGAATTATGAAAGTAATATCATCTTAAAAAGCGTTCTGCACAAAGCAGGGCGCTTCTTGCTGCCCGAAAAAAATTTTTTCAGTTTTTTTGAAAACCTCTGTTTTTTGTAAAGGCAGTGTAAAGGAAGGTATCTGCTATTGGAATTCCAACAACTTCCGCAGCGGAACCGGACAGACGGTGCGTTATCGGCTGGCTGAGATCGTACGATCCCTGGTATGAAGGCTCAGCAGTCAAAGCAGAGCCTGCGGAAACTATCTCGGGCATAATCTCCAGGCTCGATCAGAACACCGAAAAGATACTCTGATATATCCACACAGCAAAAAGCGACCGTATTAGGTACGGACGCTTTTGCTGTTTCTTATGAGATTTACTGCACGTTCAGGATTTCAAGGAATCCCGTGAGCCTGAACACCTTCCTGACATCCTCGGATGCGTTTTTGATAGTCAGTGTGCCTCCGGAGCTGTCCATTACCTTCAGGGCTGAGAGCAGCACCCGCAGCCCCGCGCTGGATATTACACTCAGCTTTGCAAGGTCGAAGACCAGTGTCTTTATGCCGTCAAGGGCGGGCATCAGCTTTTCTTCAAGCTCCGGCGAGGTAACGGCATCGAGCCTGCCCTCTATGGAAACATCGAGGCGGTTTTTGGTCTTGAGTATTTCTGTTTTCATATTTATCCTCCGTTCAAATTATTGTATAGCTGACCGCAGAACTCCGTGACCGCATTGTCACGAGCCGGTTTTACGGTCTGTATTTTCTCCGTTCTTTCACGGGCGGCCGAACTGTTCGCGCCCGGGGAACAAGCGTCACAGCAGCTTTATTCCCAGCATCGTAAGGTCATCATACTGGGGAGCATCTCCGACAAAGCGGTCTATCTCAGCGTGTACGCTTTCAAGCAGCTCTCTGACCGAAGAGGCTTCGGTCTTGTTCAGCGCCCCGATCAGCCTTTCCTCACCGAACATCACATCCTCAGCATTGGTGGCCTCGGTGACGCCGTCGGTATAGACAAACAGCGTTCCGCCCTTGGGCAGAGTAAAGGAATACTGTCTGTAAGGCGTCCGCTCCAGTCCACCGAGGACAAAGCAGTGATCGTCATCGAACAGCTCGAACTTCCCGTCCGGGTACTTTATCGCAGGGAACTCATGTCCCGCATTGACAGCCGTGACCCTGCCTGTCGAAAGCTCAAGGATGCCTATCCAGGCGGTAACGAACATTTCCTGCTCGTTGTTCCGGCAGAGCATACGGTTCACCCGTTCGGTTATCTCCCTGGGAGAAAGTCCCATCATGGCGTGATCCTTGATAAGGTTCATGCTCTTCATCATAAACAGCGCCGCAGGGACACCCTTGCCTGAAACATCTGCTATGACCAGTACAAGATGATCCTCATCCGCAAAGAAGAAATCGTAGAAATCTCCGCCCACCTCTTTGGCAGGGGTCATGGAGGCGTAGATGTCGAATTCGCTGTGTTCGGGGAACGCCGGGAATACCCCCGGCAGCTGATCTGCCTGTATCTTCCTCGCCATATCCAGCTCGGCAGTGACTCTTTCCTTTTCGGCAGCGAGCTTGATATTCTCGCCGGTGTAGTAGTCGATCTCCCGCGCCAGCTCGGAAACATCCTTTGAAAGCAGCCCAAGCTCGTTTTTGACCTTTATCCGCTCCATAGCGGAAACTACCCTGCCGCTGTCCTTGTCCTGCGTGTACTCACGGATAGTCTGCTGTATCGCAGACACAGGGGCAGTTGCGCGGCGGTATATGATGAACTGGAGCAGTATCAGCACGATTATCAGCGCCCCGACACATATTATTATCGTCTGCATCAGGGTGGATCTCAGCGCCTCGTTGAAGCTGTTCCAGTCGTAGACCACGCCTATAATGGCTCTCGGCCTGTTCTCGTGTACGATAGGGAAATATGCGATATAATATTTTCCCTCGTCCGGGAAGGTGGAGGAACGCTCAAACACGGCCTCCATAGTGTTGTTATCGGAATCAAGCAGTTTTTCAAGCACCTTATGTTCTGACATATCAATATCAAGCGGTTCTCCGATATGCTGGATATTGCCTTCGGCCAAGTCGCAGATGACCATTCCCTTATGACCCTCGGAAGCATCTATCATAAACAGTTTCTTTGAACCGTAGTTCATATAGCTCTTCAGTGCTGCCTGATATAAGATATCAAAAAAGTCCTTGGTAAGACGGTACTGAACGCTTTCGGGAGCATTCATAACGTCACTGACAGAGCCGGTGTCCGTTTCGTAGAATTTGTACAGCTCATCTTCGGAGCCTTCATTATCGGTAGAAAGGACTTTGCTGCCGTACTCCTCCAGCTTGTCGAAATACCAGTCCATCTTTTCCGACGAGAACGTATTGGTCTCAACGCAGGTCTCGTCCACAATATTCTCCAGCTGGCGGCTCATAAGCGATCTCTGCCCCTCAAGGAAGCCCTTGACGGTGGTATTGTAGACTACCACAGCGATCCCCGCTGCCGTCAGCAGAAAAAGAGGGATGACTATCATACTGATCTGAATGAACAGCCTTCTGAACTTATATTTTTTTCCTCTTTCCATTCAACGACCCCCTTTCAAGCTTTTATGCCTGCATTATAACATATTTCTCCGGAATTTGCAATATCCCCGGAGGAAAATGGAAAGTGAAGATGATATTAATGATTTGAGACTGTTTCCTTTTAATGCTATAAAAGCAGATAACGGAAAGCACTCAGCAAGGATAATACACTTCTTTTTATATGACTATAATTTTGAAAAGATTTGGATCGATCCGGATAAATATGCAGATTTACTATCTGAATATAATGTAGTTTATAGTCAATGCGGAAATATATAAGGATAAAGTGAGAATGGTCCTTATAGAAAGATTTGTTTGCTTTTCCCGTATATCGTAGTATACATTATTATAATAGTATATAAATAGACCTCCGCCTGTTCACCAATGACAAGCGGAGGCTTATTGCCTTACTATATAATTGAAAGATAACCTTTATAAGGCTGTATCTGTCTTTTCTTTATTTCTGCACGCCTCTTCTTTCTTTTTCTTTGTTAAGACAGTAATGCCCGTAGTTGCCTTGCGCCAGCAAGGCTGCGTCGAATTTATGCACTCTGACGAAAAAATTTCAGTTCAGCGAAGCTGAGCTTGCGCGCGATCTGTCGTGCTGCCTTAAAAAGATCTGATAATGATTTTTTCGCTTTCCCCTTTACATTTGATCGGATCTGGTATATAATCGTATTGAATACTTATGCAGAATAATGATCTCCGGAGGGAACAGAGTTGAAGGATAAAGACAGGTTACACAGGCTCTCGGTACAGCTGATCGGCATGACCGTTCTGCTGTTTATAGCAGGTACCGCGATAGGCGCGGTGCTGCTTTTCAACGGAAGCAGAGATATGTATCTTCAGGCCAAGGACGATATGATATCCTATGACTTGAACGAGCTGGGCAAAAGCATAGAGAACAGCGTGTGCGTAGACTGGTTTACGGAATACTGCCGTAATCATGATGACTATAAACAGAGACCTTCACCCGAAGAATATGATATGGTATCAAGTATTCAGGGTGAGAACGGACTGTACGAAGCTGATATTCAGACAAAGAACAAGGTCTACCGTTCACTTGACCAAAAGCAGCAGGCGGCTTTTGCAAAGTATGAGTTTACGCTGCTCGGCAATTACCTCGGCTCTATGTTCCTCGACTCGGATTACGAAAAGCTTTACTGCATCGATATAGGAGCCGAGAACCTCGGATTTGTTTACTGTGATACCGTTAAAATACCGAAAGAAGAACTTGCCGACGGTGAAATACCCGTGGCCGATATAATGTTATCGGGGGTAACGTGGGATTACAAAGAATCCGACCACCCCGCGATCGAGAAGCTGAGATCAGGCGGCAAGGACATACAGTTCGAGATCGCCGCCATCGACAGCAGCAAGGATGCCACCAGCTATATCGGCTATCTTCCCATCGGGAACAAGGGGGAGGCCGCTATCTGCATAAGCTACGACTGGGCGCCCTTCCGCCAACAGCTGATGAAAAAAGTCATCACCCTTATTCTGGTGCTGCTGGCAGCAATGCTGCTGACCTGCCTGCTTATCATGGCCTACCTGCGCAATATCGTGATAAAGCCTCTGAACACCGTCCGCAACGCCATGCGGGACTATATGGACGAAAAGGACAGCGCAAAGGTCAAGGAAAAGCTTGCGACAGTGAAAACGAA
Organism: Ruminococcaceae bacterium FB2012; assembly: GCA_900104495.1. Lineage (GTDB taxonomy): Bacteria > Bacillota > Clostridia > Oscillospirales > Ruminococcaceae > FB2012. The sequence goes on from FMXS01000035.1 coordinate 4,799, forward strand.
AAACGAGATCAGCCGCCTTTCCGGCAACGTGGAAGAACTTACCGTCGAAATGGACAGCTACATCAGCGGCATCAAGAGGCTTACCAGCGAGGTAATGGAAGCTCTTGCACACACCATAGATGCCAAGGACAAATACACCAACGGTCACTCCTTCCGGGTGGCGGTATATTCCAGGATGCTTGCCAGAGAGCTGGGGCTCTCAAAGAAGGAGCAGGAAGATATCTATTATATGGGCCTCCTTCACGACATCGGAAAGATCGGTATTCCCAACGCCATAATCAACAAGACCACCGGCCTCACCGACGAAGAATACGAGATCATCAAAAAGCATCCGATCTTCGGGTACGAGATACTTTCCGAGATCGAAAGCCTGCCCGAACTCTCCATCGGCGCCCGCTATCACCATGAGCGTATCGACGGCAAGGGCTACCCCGACGGGCTGAAAGGCGACGAGATACCCTTTATGGCCCGTATCATCGCCGTTGCCGACAGCTACGATACCATGACTTCCAACCGCAGCTACCGTAAATATCTTCCGCAGGACGTTGTACGCGGCGAGATAGAAAAAAATATCGGCACCCAGTTTGACGAGGCTCCCGCCAGAGCCATGCTGAAGATCATTGATGACGACAGGACGTATATGCTTCACGAATAAAAAATGATCTTACGGTGAGAAATTTAAGACCCCGCCTGCACATTTCCGTGCCGGCGGGGTCTGTGTATTGCTTTCATTTCGGGGCGTCAGACTGCCCCGTTGTTATTATGATCCTTCGATCATTTTTCTCTGCGCTTTACTACAGCAGTGACTGCCGCAGCTGTTATAAGAGATACCGCAAACAGAGATACGGCCGCCCCTGTTTTCGGGTTGTTGTCCTTGGGAGCTTCGGATGCCTTGGAGGTATCATTTTTGGAGCTTTCAGCTTCGGAGCTTTCATCTTTGCTGCTCTCAGCTTCGGAGCTCTCGTCTTCCGAGCTTTCATCCTTGCTGCTCTCGTTTTCCGAGCTGTCGTCCTCGGAGCTTTCATCCTCTTCGGGAGTGTGAGTGAAGGTCACTACAAAGCCTTCGTCAGCGGAGCCGGTTATCTCGTAAGAATATGTGCCTTCGCCGTCGGTGCCGCTGATAACTTCGGTCTTGAACACATTCACTGTGATCTCAGCGCTGTCCGGGGCGGTTATGACCGCTTTCCAGTCAGTGTCGGCATAGACCTCGGCGGCCTTGAGGAAATCACCGTCTGCGAAAAACGTGATGAACGCGCTGATGGGCCTTATGCCGTCCTTGTTGTCACCGTCGTTCCAGACAGCCGAAACCTTTATCTCCTTCTGTGCGGGAGCCTTAACAACGACCTCATAAGAATCCGTAACTGTCTTGATATCCATGCCGCTGTCTGTCCTTACAAAGCTGACGGCACTTACCGAAACCTTTGCTTTTCCGGGAGCAAGTGCAGAGATCACACCGTTGTTGTCAATGTCGATGACATTCTCTCCCTCAGTCATTTCCATGTTGAAGCTGAGCCTGTCGTATTTTGCATTTTCGGGGTAGAGCCTGAAAGCAGCCTGTCCTCTTTCACCGACGGTCAGCTCAAGGCTGTCTTCGGCAACGTCTATGCTTTCGGGAATGACGGTATCATCGTATACCGTTATATCGTAGGAGAATTCCTTTCCGTTGTAAAGGCGGGCGGTGATGGTGGCCGTGCCGGTGCTCTTGAACTCATAGAGATTGCCGTCCTCGGTGACTGTTACAACTGCCGGATCAGATGAGGACCACTTTATCTGGTTCCGGTCCTGTGCATTCTCGGGATAGACGGTATAGCTGCAGAGGAATGCTTCTTCTTCAAGATCAACCGCGGGGTGAGGATCGGAGAACCAGATCTCCTTGGCTCTGATGACCTCGCTGTCGGGGATGTATTTCGCGGTGAACACCCTGTCCTCCGAGATCATTTCATCGGATAAGGTGACCTCATTGCCGTCCTCGTCAAGCCAGCCCGCAAGGAAGTATCCCTCTTTCGGATAGTCGATATCGCTGCCCATGAACTGAGTGTCCTGCATCCCGACATAGCGGTCGAAATCATATTCGCCGTCGCCGTATTTCAGCGTAACGGTCCTGATAACATCCGGGAGCTCATAGAGGTGGCCGTCACACCATTCGATCCTTGCCTTTATCCAGGTCTTCAGCTCATTTACGGAGTCCTGAATGTTGTCAAAGTCCTCATATTTTGCAGGATGCGCAAGATGATCCTGAGCGGCGGATGTTGCTATTTCTTCAGCATACTGATCCAGCAGCCCGCCGTCCTTGGAAAGCAGCACGGCCTGATCTCTCAGTCCGCCCTCTCTGGACCATTCGGTTTTTACAATATTGAAAAAGCTTTCATCCTTCATCAGCGAAAGCATCCAGGGAACAGTGCGGGAATAGCCTTCGGTATTGTAGATATTCATATAGGCAAGATCGCAGTCCCAGACAGGGCCGGAATACATCTTTCCCTTTTCTTCGTCGGAATCGGCTGTCTTGTAGAAATATGTGCTTCCGTTCTTATAGGAATCCCGGTTGCTGGAGAAATTCTGGATGAGCCAGTATCTCGCGGCGGACTCATAATCAATGTAGTCTGAGGCCTTGACCTCTTTCCAGCCCGAGGGTTCGTTTTCATCTCTCACTCTTCCGAGCATAGCCGCATCTTCGGCATCCTGAACAAAGCCACGGATGTATTCCTTCTGAGCCTCTGTGCCGGCTTTCTCGTCCTCTTCGGCATCAAAGCTCGGATCACCGTTTTCATAATGAACGCCCTTCTGAGTCATGAAATGATCTGCGCTTGTAATACTCTGAGCCAGTGAGAAGAAATAGTCTCCCTCTTCGATTTCGTCAGCCTCGGGGACTGAGATATCTACTCTTGAGCTTTCCACTCTGACTGTCTCCATAAGCAGATAGCTGCCGAGATAAACATATCCGCCGTTTCCGTCATCCAGCATAACATCCACGGGATAACCCATGGGAGTATAGTCAAGCCCCAGCTGATCCGCAACATATGCGCTCATGCGGTCTTTTGAGAGGGAACTGTCAAATATGTTTGCCAGCAGTGCCCAGTGCTTGCTTTTGCCCATGCCGAATATATTGGCCTTCTTGGCGAGCTTGATCTTATAAGGATTCTTCTCGTCTCCGGGAGTCCAGGTGGAATTCCCGCGGCCTCTGATATACTCTATCTCCGCGCCTTCGATCCCGGTGATCTCCGCATCTGAATCGACATAACCCTCAAAGCCCTCGGGAATGACGATATCCATGCTTCCGCTTGCCTTATAGCTGTGATCCTTACTGCTGTTTACCTTTTCAAACTCCTCCGTGCCGCCGTTGATATGAAGATAAACGGTGGGCAGGCTCATCTGAAAGGTTTCCTGATCGATGACCGTGCCGGACGGTGCATCCCAGGAGCCGGTCTTCTCAGCCGCAAACGCTGTTATCTGAGACGACAGGCATACAGCCGCCGCTGTAAAGCAGAGTGCAAACCTTGAAATGTGTTTCGGTTTTCCCATATTCTCTTCCTCCATTAATTAACGACCGTTCGGGGCGCCGTATAATGCGGCGTCCCGGACTTTGTCATACTATATAATACAGTTTGTTTAAACCTGTATTTCCATATTGTTCCGACGTTGTTCCCGGACCGATCATCTGCAGCCGATCCAGGGGATGAACACTGTGGTACCCTCGGTATCTGTCCGGGTGTAGCCTGCATCGGATGCGTCGAAGGATCCCTGATGTTCGCCCTCAATGTTCCTGCTTTCGGCTACCATTCCGCTGCCGTCGTATACAACAGCAGTCTTGGTGCCGTTCTTGTAGTACATCTTCGATCCGTTGGCGTAAGCTGTGAAACTGTAGATATCAGCGGTGTTTCCGCCGGTCACGATAGTTACGGTTATATCGTAGGTGTAGCTGTTTACCATTTTTACATTCAGCTTGCTGTTGTTGTTGATCTTCTCATAGAACAGACCTACGGGGAAGCCGTCCTTCTGTCAGAAATCCTCGATGCAGAATGACTTCCTCTGAGATACTGCAGTGCCCTAACAATTATAACCCATACCGCTGAAAAAGTAAAGAACTTTTTTTGTTTTTTCTGAAAAAATCTTTATTTTCCGAAAAACCGCAGCCGATGACAGCATCCTGCAAAGCTCCTTTTTGCTGAAGGCATCTGCATCAGTCCATTCGTTTGTGCCGAAACGGCATAATTCTGTAAACGAAAACTTATTGACAAACCGCTTTTTTGTGGTATAATAAAGAACGCTGCAAAAAAATCAAACGGAGGTCATCAATTATCATGAGAAAAACACTTGCATTCTTATCAGCAGCGGCATTGCTGGCAGCCGGCGTACCGGCAGGAAGCGTCATCGGAACGGAGGCTCTTCACGAGGAAGAAACATCCATCGGCGTACGTACCCGCGGACACTATTACTACGATAAGATCAGCGATACGGAGAGCGGCAGAAAGGTCAAGGCGATATATGACTATGTAGACAGCTACTGCGAGAAGCTGATGCAGAGCGGCGAGGATTACCATACCGATGAATTTTCCGTCAAAATGACCGCCGGATCCGATCCTTCATGGGACCCGGATATCGAGGGTGCGGATTACCTGGATTATCTCGGCGTTCTCGATATATATGAGTCGGACAACAACTATTACTATTTTGTCAAAAACAGTATTGCATATCCCGATTACTTTACTCTCATGGATGACGAGGTCGCTACTCTCGCCTCTTCAAGAAAAGAATATGAGGAGAAGACAAAGGAGTATATCGAGTCCTACTCCGAGGCGGCGGAGATCGAGGATCTGTATGAAAGAGCCATGTTCATCCACGATAAGCTTTGCCTTAATATGAGGTATTCCTATGATGAGAACGGCGAGCCCTCGGGCGAGTTCTTCGCGCACAGCGTATACGGCCCCGTTATGCGGAAGGAAGGCGTCTGCGAGGCTTATGCAAGGGTCTATCAGATGCTCTGCACCTATTACGGGCTGGAATGCATATATATAACAGGCTATGCCCCCAACCATGCAGGCGAAGATGTCGATGAAGAAAAAGATAACGCTCACGCCTGGAACCTTATTAAGCTTGATGACGGCAAGTACTATTGGGTAGATGCTACCTGGGACGACGACGACCCCAAGGAAGGCGGCTGGTCGGACAAATTTGATCACGCCTACTTTGCCGTAGGTTCGGAACCTTTTACTGCATCCCACAAGCACAGCCCTACCGTTGTTGAGGATATCCTTGAAGCTATTGAGCCCTCCTGTGAGCTTCCCTGGCCCGAGGTCTCGGAGACAAGCTACCGCGCCAATCACCCCGAGAAGTTCCCGACGGATGTTCCCGCAGATGCTCTTGTTTACACCGAGCTGCCCGACGGCACACTTGAGGTCTCGGAGTATAAGAGCAAGGAATACTACGAAAACCTGATCATCCCCGATGAGGTGGACGGCAAAAAGGTCACCGCGCTGGCTCCCGGGCTTTTCAAAGATTCCACCCTTG
>FMXS01000007.1 GCA_900104495.1 Ruminococcaceae bacterium FB2012
AAAGCCGCAAGAAAGATAGAACGGAAACTGCACGAAAGTGCAAGAGAGATACAGCGGCAGAATTTGACAACAGAGGAATATAAAAAAGCAATACAATTACGAAAAATTTGGTGCGAAGGCAATTTCTCTCATCAGAAAGAAAATCACAACCTTAGACGCACCCGCAAGCGTGGCATTGAACGGGTGACCGAGCAATGCCTCCTATCAGCGTGCGCCCTGAATTTAAAACGAATGGTAAAGCTCCTCAAGGGGGAGCTTTTGCAGACGATATATTCGATGTTTTCAGCCCGGAGGACTTCCGGGCTGTATTTTTTTGAGAAATTTAGTGGGTTTGTCAACAGCACCATTTCGTTACGCACCTCAGTTTGGATACTCTGCGCCGCCCTTCGCTCGTCGATCTCGTTGAGCTTCTCCAACACCTTCACGATGATGTCCATAACAAATTTGAGATTCTGTGCGGCGAGATAGGCTTCGTACCGACGGCGCTGTTCCTCGGGATCATCGCTGCTGTCTAACTCAGCCAGTGCAAGCAGAGCACCGATACCAGCCCCGACAGCAGGACTGAGGTCAGGAAGACTGCTGCCGTGAACCTGTACACTCTCTTGGTGATCTTCTCGAGAGCGGTTTTGAGTTCCTTGCTCTGCTCCTGCCGCAAGGATAAGGCCTCCGAAATAAACCTCTCTTGATTGCTCCCAGCCTGTTTGACATTCGCTTTCACCTCGTCCGTCTGACTTGTGAACATCGTGAGCTGTCTCTCCAGTGTCGTGTTCATAAAGCGGTCTATCGCTTTCGAGGTCGGGAGCCTGTCCATCACCTCTAACAGCGTTTCGTGAAACTCCGACTGCTCCTTCAACAGGCTGAGCATCTGCTGCCACTGGTCTTTCGGTATAGCATAGACCGTCGGCTGATAGGGTTTCTCGGATATTTCCCTGACCTGCTCCCTCTGCGAGACGAGCAACCGATTCAAGGTGTTGTCCTCTGATTCTGAACTCATTTTCCATTGCCTCCTTCAAAAATCTTGCGTCGTGCAGCTTGTCGTCCCTGACTTTGCGCCCGTTGGGACAGGTGTAGGTCATTGTCTTTTGATGTTCCTCCCATCGGACATCGTAGCCTTTCTCTCTGAGCTTCTTGATGAATTCTTCCTTTGAGCCACAGGTTTTCATTAGGTCGGTGATGACAAGCAGCAACTCGAATTTCCAACTTTGACCTTTTTCCTGCGCACGGTATTCTCTCTGTCCGAGGTTCATGCTCGGCTTGCTCGGGTCATAAGGCTTGAGTACACTCAGACCGTGAGCAAGGCAGATCTCGTCATTGAGCTGCCGCATATCGGCAAGGGTATGCTTGTTCATGTGCAGCTTGGAGCCGTCCTTGAAGCTTGTTGCGTTGATGACGAAGTGGTTGTGCAGCTGATTGTTGTCGAGGTGCGTTGCGACGACGACCTCGTGCTTAGGGAAATACTCCCGAACAAACTGCATCCCGATAGCGTGCGCCTGCTCCGGCGTGAGCTCATCCTTCGGGCTGAAGGACTGGACATACTGATAGAACAGGACGTTCTCCTTGCCCTCCGCGATGTGTTTCTCCTGCTCTGCTTTGTAGAGTGCCTGCGTTGCGAGGAAGGATTTGTGAGCCATCTCCGGGATGCAATTGTGTCCGCTGACGAGCTTGACCTGCTCGTTCAGATTTGTTTTGTCCGGGCGCATACAGTATTTCAGCAGACCATTTTGCGCCGAGGGTGTCTGCTTGCTCTCGGGGATATTCTGAATGACCGCCATTCACTCACCCGCTTTCATTATTTCATCAAGCATTCGTTCATACAGTTTCCGAAGCTCGGACAGGTCAATAACCTTGATCTCTCCCTGATGTGCAAGACGGGTCAGCTGATTAAGGTTGTTGCCCTGGTACCTCAGCTCCTTGTTCAGCTCCCGGAGCGCCTCGTTGGATACGACCTTCCCCTCGGTACACATCTTGAAGATGAACTCCCGCCAGGTCAGTCCGGCGGCCTCGATACGCTTCCACATCAGCCTGTCGTACTCCTCCGGCGTGAGCCGGATGGTCACTCTCTTGGTTTGGTTTCTTGGCATCTTTCCTCTCCTTTCTACCCTCCGCCAATGAAAAGGGGTGCGGGTTCTCCCGCATTGGTGCTGGATGCCGCAGCCGCCAAAGCGGCAGTGGTCGCCCATGCGCTATGCTTGCCACGGAGTTCCAAGCCTCCGTGCGGAATAAAAGGGCGATGCGATTTTCTCCCTTTCGCTGATAATAATATTGCGAAGAGAAAAAAATCACGCGCAGTTCAGTCTTGCTTTTAACAGAAATGCTTTCAGAAATATAACGGCGGCATCGACTTTGTTTTTGCCGGAGAGCGTGATCTTGTTCTCGACAGGAACAGATATCTCTTTTGAGGCATCAGAGAATTTTACATCAATATATTTTTGCTCCGCTTCTTTTTTCTTTCGCTCTTTTTCTTCCTGCTGTTTACAGAATTCTTCAAACGGTGTGATGTTCACTCCGCAGGAAGAAAGATTATTCTGCATGACCTTTGCAAGAAAACTAATCGGATCGGATGCATCTATATGCACGACTTGTGACAGTAGTGACGGTTGTGACGGTAATGACGGCATTTTCGATAGGGGAAAACTACTGTCATTTTTATCTGAACTGTCATCGGAGATTTCAGTGACAGTAGGCAAAGCTTTTTCTCCCATATCCGTTTTTACTGTCATACCGTCATCACTGTCATCAGTTTCAAACAAAGGCGTCGGCTTGTAATACGGCGGAGCATTTTCTTCCGTGACCGGAGTGAATGTCAGATAACGTTCTTTACCTGTGCGCCTGCTGCCGTCAAAAAGTATTCCGAAGTTTTCAAGCTGCGCGTGAAAAGCAGTCAGCTCTTTTTTGATCTTCAGATAATTGAAATCAAAGAACATTTCAAAATTGCAAGCCTTGATATCATCTGCAAGCTGTTTTGCAGTGACCTGAAACTGATACGGCTTTCCCTCTCCCCACACGATCAAATGAATATATGTTGCTATGACTGCAACGTAAGGATTGATTTGTTTCTTTCTGAACTTCGGACCTTCAAGCATTGTCCACTCGCCCGTTTCCTGCAATTCAACTTTGAAAACCATATCTCCGATATCGCGGCTCGTTATCGTAAGTTTCGCCTGCGGTTTTTCTCTGTCGGGACGGTCAAGATACCAATAGGTATCGAGTGCTGCGGTCATTCCTGTTGTTCCCGATGCGGCTTCGATAGGGTCTCTGCCCTTGAGCTTGTTGGTATGGTGTATCAGCAGGATCGTGATACCTTTATCCAGCGCATATCTTTGCAGAAGCATCTGCTCGGAATAGTCCTGTGCATAGAGATTGCCGCCCTTGTTTTTTGTGTTGTCCCGGACGTGCTGCAGCGTGTCGATGATAACAAGTTTCGTGTCGGGATATTCCGCAAGGAACGAATCGATCTGCAGCAGCAAACCTGTATTGATAGTGTTCGATAACAGCGAGAGCCGCAGCGAATCAGTGACGTTGTCGTTCATATTCTTGATCCGTTTCTGTAATCGTTCATAGTCATCCTCGAGAGCAAGGTACAGCACAGAGCCCTGATGAGTCGGATAACCCCACAGCTTTTCTCCGTTAGTGATCGCAATAGCGATCTGCAACGACAGAAAAGACTTTCCGACCTTCGTCGAGCCGACAAGCATCGCAAGCCCCTTCGGCAGCAGCCCCTCGATGACAAACTCCTTAGGCGGGAGCTGCATCTCCAGCAGTTCCTCCCCGCCGACAGTTTCCAACGGTTTTACGATCTGATTTTCCATTTGATTTCCCCTTTCATATTTTTTGAAATAAAAAAGGCCGGGATCATCTGTCGCAGGTACATAGTTCTCCTGCGACCGTAATGATCCCGACCCATTATTCCCGAATTCACCGCCGGGTGGATGGTTAGACTACGGTTGTTCTGTTTTATGTGATGTTACGCACTGTGCAGCACCTTGATATACAGCCCGAACAGCTTATGGCACCGGGGACACTCAATGATATAGTCCGCAGGCTCTGTTCCGAGTGCCGACACCACGCTGCTGTTTTTCAGCTTCGCATCCACGACATCGGCACAGCGGAAGCCACAATGCGGGCATTTCAGCTTGGGAAGATTCTTTCTGTTGTCGGTCAATTCAGTCTCCTTTCGATTACGGCAGGTCTTTTATCACCTTCACCGCAACGCCCTGCACCACGATCTCATCGGGGCAGATATCCTTCATCGAACTGTTCTCCGGATGCAGGACAGGGCGTTTCCTCTTTTTGTCGTACACAAGTCTTTTCAGCGTGCTTCCGTTATTCTCGTCAAGTGCTGCGACGATCTGACCGTACTCTGCGCGGTCTGTCTGCTCGATAACAACAAGATCTCCGTCGCTGATGCCCGCCTCGATCATCGAATCGCCGGACGCGCGAAGGATGAAATATCTCCCGTCGCCCAGCCACTCGGAGGGTATGGAAACAAACTCTCCGTGCATCTGCTCCTCAACGGTGGGCGTGCCGCAGGGTATCGTTCCGACGATCTGCACCCGGCGCACAGTGTAGTAAGTCAGCTTTTCGATGTAAGGCGTGACGATCGACTTTCCGTCGTACTTGACAACGCCCTCGCGGTCCAGCTCCTGCAAGTAGCGCAGCGCCGACTGGCGGGAAAATCCCAGCTTTGCTTCGATCTCCCGCAGCGATGGCGTGTGCCTGTTCTCGCGGTAATAGTTGTCGATGTACTCGATCATGGCGTATGCCGCCTGTCGTTTTTTCTCGTTCATTTTATACCTCCAAAGTTCTGTGACTTTGTCCTTGAAAGTATCATATCACACTTTGTGACGACTGTCAATGCAAATTTTTGGACAGTTGGTGGTTTGGAGGAATGCACAAAGATGTTTGACGAGTAGAACGTTTGTTTGCAGAAATTAAGAGCGCTGACAGGGTGGAGTTGCCTGTCAGCGGGGGTTATGGGGTTTGTGCATTTTTGCTAAACACATATTATATCAAAACCAGCTGCTGAAAAAGTCTCCGACGGAATCTGCAAAAGAATCTAAAGCCTCTCCTACAGTATCGGCTGCATTTTCTGCAAATTCACACACATCGTCCCAGACTTCATCAACTTTATCAATGACAACTTCTGTAACTTCGCCTATTTTTTCGCCAACGGTAACTGCTGCTTCAGCGATTCCTTCTGCAACATACTCAACCTTTTCAGCAGCTGAATCTAACAATTCACTACCTGCTTCAACAGCATTATCAAAGCCCTCTGAAACCTTTTCTGCAACAAATTTTGCTCCTTCTGCAACTGCACCAACTGTTTTATCATAAACCATTTCAGCCGCCATAGATCCCAGAATTCCGCCTACTGGTGCAAGTCCGAAGGGAGCAAACAACAGGCTACCCGCAGTAGCACCAGCCAATGTGAATACATTGCCTCCCATTTCATATATGAATTCTCCGGTATCAGTTTTACCGACCGCAAAATTCTTGATATCGTCATAAGAGCTTACTCCCAGTGCAATTACCTGCCCCGGAATTGTTGAACCAGTCCACGATCCGATAAAGCCGTTCGCATAACCCAAAGCGGCAGAAACTCCGGTATCCTTTGCAACATCAACAGCAGCATCTTCAAGGCTGATCTCATCATTGACATATTTATATATGTTATCGCCCATCGACATGACGAATGACATTCCTGCAGCGCTTTTCATTCCTTGCACTCCGGCTGAATTTGCCTCTTTTATTGCATATAATTTTGGATGCTTTACTGCAAAAATTGCCTCGTCTGACGTTACTGTGCTTGGTTCAAGCATCTCATCCATTTTGTTAAGCCTATCAATGCGTTTCTGAAGTTTTGCAGTTTCTTCTGTTTTACCGTCAGCCTTAACTCTCTCAAGCTGTTTATTAAGATCGTTGAGGTCGGTTTTAATTGATGACTTGACATCATCATAATAATCCTTGGGTATTTCCAGTTTATCTACTTTTCCATCATCAAAGTATTTATCAAACTTCTGGCTTTTCAGTTTTGAATAGCATTCCTTTGCATCACTTCCAACAAATTTGGTTTGTACCGTTTCAACATTTCCGTTGCTGTCAATTCTGACCTTATCTACATACTGATCATTTTTTGATGCCAAATTCAGCTCTTTTGACATACTCTCCGGCAAATCATCCGCTCGGTATGTTTTGATACCTTTTTTTATATTCACAGGGTCTGTGTTTTCTTTGTATGTACTGATCACTTCAGCCCCATACCCTGCATGCTGCTTTATATTTTGTGCAGAATAGTTTTCATTTACCTTCCAATGACTGATTTCATCAAGGCCAAGGGTTTTCACTCCGTTCACTTCTGCTCCATGATACACACTTTTAAGGTTATTAACAAGCGAAGCTTTTTCAACTCCGGAGAGTACAGCGGCATTATCAGTTCCAAGTTTTAGGTCAAATTCATACGCCCCGTTCTCAGGTTTGATTCTGCTTTCAAAGCCCTTGTTAAGGTTACCGAGTTTTTCAGAAAGATCAATTTCTTTTACAGCTACGCTGCTGTTTTCAAAAGTATCAAGTGTCATGTTCAACCCTCCTTAACTGAGGTTATCACAAAGCATATATCGTTGACACGGTCACTGCTTATTCTTCGGAATTTGTTCTTTATCAGCTCATGGAGTTTTTCCGGAGTATCTGTCTTTTCAATATCCTTATCGGAAACACCGAGTATTGCTCTAACAAGACTGCCAAGTTCAGGCAGGCGTGTTTCTTCCCACACAAGCTGTCCGCCTAGCATTTCATAGTCATCTATTATCTCACCTATTTGCCGATGCTCATTACGAGAAAGATTTAATACTCTCAATGAACGATCGATCACCTCTCTCGGAAGCGGTAAACCTCCAAACCACGGCTGCATAACGACCTTAACAAGCACAGCCCGTGCATCCTTTTTAGCGGGAATAGCTTTTTCAGCCTTATATTCATAGTGGCCTTCCGTAACATTCGCCTTGTCGATCATTGTAAGAACAGGCTTGACCCAGTCGTTTTGATATACCACTGCAACACCGCTGGGAAGCTTGGCAATCTCGTTCACCTGCTCCTCAGTCAGCCCCATTGATCTTCCGACTGCCTCGCGGTCATTAGCCTCTGGAGTACGGAGTATTATTTTAGTATTGGTATTTTTGATAGCAGAGATATCAACGGAAGAGGGAGACTGATCTACGATCACAAAGCCTTCTCCGTAGGTCCTTATCTCAGCGATAGTATTAGTCAGCATCTCGACAGATTTCCCAATAAGTTCCGATTGGGTTCCCCCAGAGGTGCTTTTCAGTAAATTGTGTGCTTCTTCCAAAACAGTGATATGAGTGCAGCCCTTATTATTCTCTGTTTTGCAGTCAACGCGATGCTCATTCAGCGTATATACAAGAAGTCCCATAATAAGCGCTTTGGTTTCGGAAGATTTCACACGGCTTATATCAACTATACAGTTTTCGTCAAACAGAACATTATACGGTGTCTGCTCATTTGTGAATATATACTTGTTCAAACCGACAGTCAACGAGCGCACACGGGTAATAAGCGCACCGCGGTAATTCGATTTGATATCAGAAGCATAATCAGAACTCTCAATAAGCTCATCAAGCTGATCTGCCAGTATTTCAAAATCGGGGTATTCAGGATTGTCCCCGTCAAAGGTTGACGATCCCAGATCCCAGCCTACCGATTCGTATGATCTCAGAACAGCATCCTTAAAAAATGCGGGCATTGCATCATACATAGGCCAGCAAACACTGAATATCTCAATTAGTCCGTCAACATGTTCCAGAACATGAATGGAATCAGGGAACTTAAAAGGATTGATGTTGATAAGCTCGGCAACTTTTGGATTGGTCGAGAACACTTTAACATCCTCCCAGTTGCCGAAAACATCCTTGTACTCTCCTTTTGCAGGCTCTATAACAAGAAAAGGTATCTTATCCTGATGCAGTTCTACAAGCATCTGATAAACTGTATTGCTTTTCCCGGAGCCTGTGGAACCTGTGATAAATGTATGCATATTGAGACTCTTGTTGTTAAGTTCAACGACCTTGTTGGTGATCTGTCCAAGGTCAAATACTCTACCCAAAGTCATACGATCCTCGGGACGGGTAGCTTCATTTTTTTTAAACAGCTGGTACTTATAAACCTCTTTGCCAAATTCAGCATGTTCTACAACAGGGAGTCCCGGAACAGTTGATCTCGGAAGACCCAAATGCAGACCAAGCTCTTTACCGCTTATAGACGTTGAGGCATCAGTAAGCACACCGTAATCCCCGTTGCTTCCATAGAAAAACTGCGGGTGCATAAACCTCGAAAGATAAGTCGTAAGATCGCTGAAATCGCCATTGATGTATGGATCGTTACTTCTCCATGAGTTGATCGCTGAAACCTCGCAGCCTGAGTTTTCTCCATTCATAAGAGAGCGGTAATTGCTTGCGGCTATCTCTGATGCAGACATATCATCAGAGATAAAATAACCTGCTGCGTTCCACATACCATAGCTGTCAAAATCATCAAGACGTTTAAGAGAATCATCTATCAGCTTTAAAAGGTCGGCAACTGTTTTATTCTCAACTGTAGTGGTAGTGCTTTGCGATGTTGATGTTGAAGTCTGCTCGGCAGGTGCAAGAGAATTCAGAAAACTGCTGAACTGTCCCATGATCTGCCCTCCGACCATAGCGCCGCCCGTGGCACCGACAGCTCCTATAGCACTGCCGAGAACAGAACCGCCGATAGCGCCTGTCAAAGAAGCCACAGCGCCTCCAAGCATTGCAGCCTTCTGTTTTCCGCTCATTTCGGTAAAAGATTTTGCTTTTGACACAGAAGTGCTCTCACTCTCAGTGATCTGTGTGTTCCTCAGCGGTGAGAGCTTAGTATAAATATCCTGAAAGGTCTTGCGAAGTATCTGCACCGACTGAGCAGATTGATTGTCAGCAATAATAATTCCGATATACTGCTTTCCACTCAGCGCCAGAACAAGTTTTTCAAGTCCTTGGACAAAGTGTTCGTCTCCCTTGTCATCAGCCGTTTTTCCTGTTCCAACAACGCTTACTGATGCTACATTGTTTTGTCTGCCTATTTTCTCTGAAAGCTTTGCAATAATCTGTCGGCTTTCATTAGTTATCTTAATTCCCGGGAAATGGCCTATCAGTGTGTTTTTAAGGGTATCTCCCAAAGTAACGGATGAACGTTTTTTACTGAGATCCCGTTCGTTGTTTCTTACACCAAGATAAAAATCAGTGCTAATGCCGTCGGAATCAATGATAATAAAAACGGAAGCATTATATGTTGACAAAGTGTTAAATACTGTTGTAAACTTATTAGTTGAAGGTTCGCCCTTCTGATATACCATTTCTGTAATGCGGTATAGTCTGACATTATCTATCAGGAAACTTTCAAGAGGCTCAAGTTCCCCAAGAGGTGCTATCCTCATCTCATTTAATCTGGCAAGATATTTCTTCCTGATTCCTTCTTCGATTATTTCAAGCCGGTTTTCAAGCGTGACCTCTCCCGGTTGAATAGTTGTTTCTGAAATCTGTATCTCGTTCATAAGTTAACTCCGTTCTATGTTTTTGAGCTGATCTACAAATGCAGTCAGCCAGTCGTTATCTGTCTGCAGCAGTTTCTCATCTGCTGACAGCTGTGAAGAGACTTTCTCCTTTGCACCCATCTGCTTTTCAAGCAGTTCGGACAAATGCTTACGATATATCTCTGCCAATGTATCCGAATACTCTTTCAAATGTTCATATCGTTCGTTTACCAGTGTTTCTAAAAACGGTGTAATGATCTTTGCCATATGCTCACGCCACTGTTGATAATAGAACGTGGTTTCAAGCACAGGCTGATTATCATTTTCAGATGACTTGAACAGCCAGCCTATAGGCCCGCTGCTTTGAGTAACATATTTTTCCTCTTTTATTTTCATCAGCTCCATAAGCTGATCCGGAATAACAGGCGGCTCCGATGATTCGAGAAATTTTTCACTGTCAGAAAACTTTTCATCAAGCATTACAGCCTTGTACCAATTCAGGTAAGTATTTCTTATCTGATTGGCGTGTTCCATAGTTGATGCCCGTAATTCCATGAAGAAATTATGGAACTCTGATTTTACAAAGGAATCAAACTCTGTGGCGGCCACATAGGCTTCTTCAGGCTTTGTGATCTTCGTTTTCTTGATTCTCCAGTTCATTATACTTCCAATGGAAGAATCTTTCAGGATTTTGAACTTTTCGGGATATTCAAGAATATCACGGGACTGTATTTTTTCGTCAGCTTCCTTTATTCTGACAATACTGCCTTCTATGCTGTTCAAACGCATATGTATTTCTTTTCCTTTAAGCTCACTCTTTTTATTCTCTTTACTGAGCACTTCAGAGATCTTGTCTGTTTCTGCTCTGAAAGCTTTGATCGAAGAATTAATATAATCACTGACAGGATAGAGCATTGAATACTTATATATGATTTTGTCAGAAACGCCTGAAACCATATTTGGTTCGCTGAATCCAAGGTCAATAATAACACGCTTGATCTTGTTCAATTCATTATGGTTTATCACACAGAAGAATAACTGGTTTTCACATATATCCATTCGTGATCTGAGGTATGTCAGTTCCATTGGCAGCAAAGACAACACATCGTTTGTGATATAATAGATTATTGGAGTATGTGTCAGATCAGTGCATTCAAGTTCATTGACAGAATTTACGTTTTCAATAGAAACGTCTTTGATCTCTGTGTCAGATGTATCACCATGAATGGTGATATAAGTATAGTTTTCATCAAACAGATCGTGATTCTTGGCCCTGAATTCCTGAACATCAAATTTCCTGTTCGGATTATCCTCAAGCCATTCCAGAACCGAAGAAATATCTTTCAGCTTTTGCTCCCTTGAATCGAGTTTATTTCTCATAAACACGGCAACATCTTCATCTGAAACATTTGCCTTTCGGAAAGCATAGCACACTTCTTCACAGTCAAGTTCTGTTCCAGAAAAATCGAGTTCAAAACCGTACCCGTTCATTTCATCATGAAATATCTGAGGGATAAGATAGATCCAATCCTGCAATGGCTTAGATTGATATTTTTCTATCAGACTATTGATGCGGGGAGGATGACCGTTGAAACTGGCGGTTATCTCCATCAAATACGGATTATAGCTTAATTCTGCTTTTATCAAATGATCCACCTTCAATTCTGAATAATATAACATCGCTTATAGCTTTGTGTTTATTATACCATATGTGTTCGGAAAAGTAAACAGGTTTTGTGCATTTTCTTTAAAAGCACTATATTGTGCAGATGTTTTCGACAAAAGTTCATTATTCCTTGAACTATATTTATTTTAGTTACTGTATAAGAATAATCGCATAGCAAAACAGCAGTCTGCAATTTTCAAGGCTGCTGTTTTTCTGACCAGGATCTGATTGATAAAGTTCTTTCAAATAAACACTACCCTGTTATTGAATACTATTGCAGAAACAACAATGATAAGTCCGATAAAGCTTGTGCTTCCTGCCACTCAGCCATCCCCGCGCACCAAACAAGCGTCTGCGGAGTGAGCCTTCCGTTTTCCGCCATAGTGCGGAGAGTCTGCATATCAAACGGCCCGGTCTGCACGCCGTTTTGTGCGACATAGTAAACCGTCTGCGGTATCGGGGGCGGGGTCTGCGGGGCGAACTGATTTACCGGCGGAGGTGTCGGCTGTTCCAATGCGCCGCTGACAATGCCGGCGACGTTTTTTCCGAGGACGCTCCCGACTGCCATACCTGCGGTGATGCCGACAGGATCAAGGCCGCTGACGCCGCCCGATCTGCTGCCGAGACCCTCTGCGGCGGCTTTGGCAACTTCCGTCTGCCGGTTAAGTGTGTGAACGTTGATGTGCTGCTCCTGCGTGCCGAGATGTGTCGCGTACTGCTCCTCCTCGCGCTTGATCCGCAGGCTCTCTTCATAGTCGGCGGCGTGGATGCGCTGCATATCGCCTATATTTCTGATGTTCGCTTCGGTCTGTGCCCGGACAGAGGCGCTTGTCAGGTTTCTCGTAACGCGCATCAGCTCATTATAACCGTCGCTCTCGGTGTCGATGTCGATATCAGAAATATCTGTCGCGTTGACCGCCACACCGAAATCAGTTTCAAGGCGATTTTTTATCAGCGTTCCGATCTCAGCGTTCAGCTCGGGGAGCTTTCTTTCAAGCTGAATGACAGGAACTGCGTACTTTTCCGGCGCATTCAGCACAACGCTCTTGACGTAACTGTTTACCACGCTCCTGATCTGCTCCTTGAAGCGGTCAAGGTCGAACTCATCAAGGCGGTGCAGCTCGATGAAACGGGCGTAGTCGCTTATGTGGAAGGTGATCGCTCCGCGCACTGCGACCGGGACGGAAAACTCGGTGTAAGTCGGGTCAAACACATCAAAAAACGGCACGCCGAACCTGACCTGAACAATCTCTGCGAGGTTGATGAAATATACCTCTGCCGGGAACGGCGAGCCGCCGCCGTAACTGAGTGAGATCAGCGGTGCAATGATCGGCAGATTGCCTGTTCTGAGCTTCTCGCTGAAAGGCCCCCAGACATAGTCGTGGCTGCCCTTGTAAACGAACACCGCAAGCGAGCCCTCTTTGACGGTCAGCACCGAGCCCCAGCGGATCGCGTTTTCCTTGCGGGTCTTTTCTGAACCGCCGTTAGGCCGCCATTTCCAAATCAGATAATCCGGCTCATCGCAGCGGATAGCGTCCATTACGCCGCCTTCTCTTTTGAAGATGCTCATTGTGTGACCCTCCTTTACTTTTTCTTCCTACGCATCAGCGCCGGAATCCCAAGGGTGTATAGGTTCAGCACCACCCACCCGGTTTTCTTGCCTGCGCCCCAAGAGCTGAAGCCTTCCTCCTGCTGATTCTTCGGCATTGACCGCTGTATCGGAAGAGTTCCGTCTTGTGCGGCCTTTTTTGCTTTTTCTTCTTTCTTATTGTCGCTCTGTACGCAAGCCAAAGCTATGCCAATGATAAGCATTATTACGCCTGCGTAACTGAGATACTTTACCTTTGTCACTGTAAGCGCGATACCCGCAGCAATCAGTATCCACGGAGCAGCCGCAGCTGCGCTCTTGTTGGATTCCGCCTGCTTCACTTTCTCCTGTATCTGACCATATAACTTCATAATTATATCTTTCTCAGTTCCGCCGGGAAAGTGAACAGCCTTGTGATAGCACTTCTCTATCTGTGAGTACCAGGCCGCATGGAGAGAGTCGCCGTCACGGTTGGCAATATAGAGCTTCGCATCAAAATTAGATGCCGCAAGGTACATGAATTCGCAGATATCTTCCCTGCTGTTGGGTATCGGAAAAGTCCTGATCAGCGATATTTTTGCTTTATCGTCTCTCGCTCTCTGGAGATCGTTATAGAATTTTTCAAGCGCCCGGCTGGATTCCGTGTCCCTAATCTCTGCGCCGCAGGACGGACATAACGTTGCAAAGGAATTAATTATCTCTCCGCAGTGCAGGCAGGTGTGTCTGTTGCCCTCATAAATCTTTCCGGGTTTTGATAAACGGCTGCTGTCGGAACTTTGGCGAGCCGTCCTTTCAGTGTTTGTTCTGATCCGATTACCGCAGATCTCGCAGAAGATCTCGCCGTCTTGAACTTTAAAACCGCATTTTGAGCAGAATGGCATTGTTGTCACCTCCGTGATTGTCTCTCTTTATCAGTAATTATTTCTGAGTCCTAATGCCTTGGCAAATTCTTCTGTGTCAAACTCTCCAGTAATTCCGCTTGCATCGGTGATCTTTACATTTTTACACGAGTATATATCTCTGTCAACATAAAACTCAACTACACCCTCTGTAAATCCTTCATATTCAAGCGCTGACGCGATACTCTTTTGCAGATCGGTGGCTGCCGCATCGTGTTTAAGATCAAATCTGTTCCATCCTGTGGATATATCTATGTACTTGCCCTGATCTTTAAGATCGGATAAACTACCGCTGATCGTAGCAAAAAGCGTTTTTCCAGCGGATGACAAAGCATATCTTCTCGTATCAGTGGTGTTGTAGAATGAATCGACTTTTTCGCAGACTATCGAATTGATCCAACTGCTCGATGATGAATAAATGCCATACGAAACATGGATATTCTCTGTTGCAGACAACGCTCCGCCTTCAGGCGAAAAGGTTATGTAATTCTTATCATCAGAGCCTGTCGGCTTAATCATCAGCTTACCGCTTTCTTCTTTCCATTCAATAGAATCTTCTTTTAATTCTCTTACTTTCTTGACCGTGCCTGTACCGTCATCGTTAATCTCCATTTGAAATGCGCTTGCAACGGACAATCCTGTGTCCTTTTCAAAATCGGAATTTGATGTCATACCGTTTATTTTCACTTCTTTTGTCTGCCATTTCCCGACAAACGAAACTGCTTCGGCTGAGGCGGAATTACCTGCCGAAATCCCGTTGTTCTGTCCGTTACTTCCGTCACCGCAGCCGCACAGTAAAACAGCTGCGGCAAAAATAGTACATAATGCTTTCTTCATAGTTTTGACCTCCTCTGTCTTATTGATTTAGGGCTTTCCCCTATGATCAAAGTATATCACACCCGGTAGCGGCAATATAAAAACGGATTCCAACAGAAAACCGACCCTACATTTTGCAATGTAAGGTCGGTCATTTTCATTTTATCAGTTCAAGCGTTTCGGGGTTCGGCTCGCAGTTATGCTACATTTTTCATAAAGGAATTAACGAGTGTTTGGTGTTCACCAAGTTCTATGCCAAGATCTGCAGCCTGTGCAATCTTCTCAGCTGAAGGATGCCATCCTTCCGGAAGATTACGTATATACCCTTCTACTTCAAAAGGCAAACCGTTGTTTATTATCTTGTTGACGGGAATTGCTTTTGTATCAGCAACAATGATTACTTCAGGAACTTTCTCAATTTTGATCGGATCAACAATCTGAGGAACCTTGTATGCAAACTTTTTACCTCCCTTAACAAATGCTGAAATCACATCCTTGTTCTTATAAGCAAGAAAACCTACACCAACTGCTACTGCTATCCCGCTGACAATGATTACCTTTTTCTTATTACGCTTCCACCAATTTGTCTCCGTGTTATTCAGTTCGTTCATAGATACTCCTCCTTCAAGCTCAGGCAACAGCGATTACTGTTACCAGTGTTCGCGCGTGTCCGCTATTCCCCATAAAGAGAAAAGCGAATCCGTTCATAATCCTTACTTGTGATGAACTATTAAGATGAGTGATATGCGTTATGTACCACTCATATTCGGCATCGGTCATATTGACTTCACTCCTTCCTTCGTACCGTGCCGTCCTAACCATATGCTGCCAGCTCTTGAATCCATCATGAGTAACAACCCGTTCCTCAAGCCGTTGCATAGCGTGATGTGTGATTTCGATAGGTTTCCGTTGTGGATAATTCAGCATTTCTATCACTCCCTTCATGTTGTGAGCTTATTATATCATTTCCAACAGAGAACGTCAATTATTATTGGGACTAACAAGTCCCATATTACAACAACTCCGTTAATTCAAGTGTTTTGTGCTTTATTAAGAAAGATCCAACTTCCTCTATGGTATTTAAACCCAAACTAAATCCTGCACATAAATTATCAAAGGTCAACTCTATCTGCACATCATCAGGAAGCGTAACTGATATTTTATCAATACCGATACCTTTGATTTCGCCGTATTGAGGATCATTACTGCTTTGAAAATCATCTTCGACTTTAAAATATGACAGCACATCAAGTTCATTATCATATATCGCCTTGAGATTACGAATATGAGCCTTTCCGTCTCTTAACTTGCCAATAAGCGAATTGATCTTATCCTGTGCATTATGAAAAGCGTCTATCCTAAGTTGAATTACACCTTTTCTGTCGAGATTTGCTTTAGCAACCGCGTTTTCAATCGTTTCAACAGAAGAATACTCATCTAAATACTTATCAACTGATCTTCCAAACATATCATGATATTCTTGTACAGAAAGATATAATCTCATAAATCTACTTTCATTTGAAACATAGAGTGTATACTCACCATTTACATAATCCATGAGATAGTATTCGCATAATTCGGGGACTGTGTAATTGTATGTTTCATAGAATACATGAAGTTCGTTAGCAATGACTTTGGCTGAAATGCGCTCATGATAGCTACGTGTATCGTTTAACGCGCTGAGTATTTTACGTTTTTCAAACTTTATTTGATACTTCATTTTAAGATAAAACTGTTTTAGATGTATTTCTGAATTAATATCTGGAATCCTTACGAATGACTTGCTATCTCTAACATATCCATACAGATATGTGCCTTTGGTTTTATGACGTTCTTTATCATATCGTATATCATATATGCAACTCAACCAGTATTCTGAGTTATCAGTCGTACAAACAATCTTCATTTTTGTTGAAAATCTGTTTGTCTTATAGACAAACTCAGTTTCGAGCGAATCATATATATCACCATAATAATAATCTTCCAAATTATACCTTATACAATTATCACCATTATTATTGTCAACGCATATATAGATATTATCATTTTCCACTAATAATTTGTTTCGATGATCAATAACGTGAAGAATAGGGAATCCTCTTGATGATAGGAGGTTATCTATGTCTTGAATTGATAAATGATCTATGGTTTGGTTTTCAAGTATATCAATTATTAGATCATCTCTCGTCTGTACATCTGTATCAGCTGCTTTAAGTTGAGGCAAATTTACATCATATATTTGTATAGCTTCATTTGTTTCATCAGTATTTAATTCAAGCACAGCTGCTACAGCAATAATACAATCACGATCCTGATTAGGCTTATTTTTATTTACTATTTTACGAAACATTTCATTACCAACACCTAATTTATAAGCAATATCTCGTTTGGTAAGAGACTGACCAGTTCGTTCATTCAGGGCTTTTAGTTTATTATCAAAGAATTTCGAAAAAGGGTTCTTCTCTCTTTTCATAGTAACGCCTCCATAATCTCATTTTATTTGTCGATATAACCTTGACAATACTATCATAACACAGTATCATATGAAAAGTCAACGAGATTTGGGACTATTTAGTCCCTAATAAACATATCACACCCGGTAGCGGCAATATAAAAACGAATTCCAAAGCAAAACCGACCCTATATTTTGCAATGTAAGGTCGGTCATTTTCATTTTATCAGTTCAAGTGTTTCTGGGTTCGGCTCCCGGTGGATGCCGTCATCCCGATATTTTTCGTTGATTTCTTCAAGCTCTGCGAGAAGCTCGCGGCACTTCTTTTTGTCTCCCTGCTCGGCATAGGTATCTATCAAGCAGCACAGCAGCTCGGCGTGTTTATCGATGTAGGTCAGCTGATCGGGGTGTACTTTGCAGAGAGTAATCGCCTCGTTCAGCTTTGCCGCTGCGCCGTCGTAGTCGTAATAATAAAACAGACAGTTTGCTATGGGGATGCAGATAATGTCAATAAGCTCAATATCTGTTGTAAAGACTGTTTTGGCGAGCTTTGCGGCCTGATCTGTGAGTGCCTTTGTTCGCTCGGCATCAAGCTCCGCGAGGGTGTAATACCAAGCATTCACCATACAGAAATAGCAGCGGTTTTCATCATCGGAAATCAGAGGCTCAACCTTGTCAAGAAGCTCCCGCGCTTCGGGATGATAGGACGGATCACAGCGAATCAGGATTCCAGCCAGCGAGAGCATATACTGCACAAGATATTTATCCCGCTTCGGGTCTGCGGACTGCTCCGCTTCAGAGATAGCATTGTCCATAGCTTCGATCAGCTTGTTTTGAAGCTCTTGTTCCTCATCGGTATAGGCAACGTAAGCACCGTTCAAAATAGTATCATAATAACTGCCGTACATATCCCACAACATAGCATTGATGATATGACGCGAGTACAGATTTTTGTACTGTTCAGCCTGCTTGATGATGAATACTATTTGCTCTGCGTTGGCTGTTCCCTCATAGACTGCGATAACGCTTTTGTGACGTTCCATCACCTCGGTATCGGGTATTCCCTGCCATTTGTGGTCGCGCATCGTTTCAGCAATGACAGGGTGCAGCTTCACTCTGCCGTCGTTATACAGCCAGCCTTGCTGTCCGAGATTTTGTACAGTTTCAAAATCAAGTTTGAGTACTCGCTCGGTAAGTTCCTGTTCGAGCCCGCGCACATCAAGCAGGGCGAGAGTTTTAATTGTCAGCAGCTCTGCTGAGGTCATTTTGCTTGCGTCGAACAACGCTGTGATTATCGCAGAGAGTGTGCCGTAAACCTCCTCACCGTCCTTGTAGTTGCCTATTTGCTCGACAGAAAAGTGCGAAAAGCCGTGCTCTCGGATAAGCTCACGTGCTGTGCGAATGTCAAGTCTGCCTACTGAGATCTGTCTTGCGATAAGCTCCAGCACGAGGGTGTGGCCCTGTACAAGAGTGATAATCTCCGCGAAACTGCTGCGCTCATCTTTAGTCATCGTGCGTCCGAGATTGAGAGAGATCAGCTTCATCAGTGCAGAGTCAGATATCGCCACGACCTCAATTATCGGAAAACTGTTCTGCGGCGGACGGTTTCTTGTAACGATTATCGTGTCATATCCGCAGTACAATATTTTGGACAATTCTTTTGTGATTCGTCCGCTGAAATTGTCGAGGACGAACAGCACCTTTTTCACTCCGCAGATACGCCGAAGATGTGTCAGCTTTCGGGTGAAATATTCGTCTGCTGGCTCACCGTCCTGACGGCTCACGGTGCTTAATTGCAGCTGCATATCATCGCAGAAGGTGCGAACAAAATCGCCGTCAAATTCAAGATAAATAATCACATCGTAATCGGTCTTGTGACTGCGAATAAACGCCTTGACAAGGGCGCTTTTGCCGATACCGCCGATGCCTGTTACGAATAGCACATTGTCTTTTTTTAGGCTCTCGGAGATGCCCGCAAGCTCGCTGTCGCGCCCGAAGAAATAGGGCGGAACGGTCGGAAGTTTCGGGATGATATAGTCCCGCTTTTCAAGCTCGGTAACGAGGCTCTCAAGCAGGCTGATGACCTCCGAAACGTTGTCAAATCTGTTGGCAGGTGAAGAACGAAGCGTGCCTCTGAACAGCCTTGTAAACAATCCGCATACGTCGGGTCTGTCGGTGAAACGGCGGTGCTGTTTCGGACATACATCGAAGGGATATTTTGAAAATCCGCGATGCTCACGCTCGGTGGAATGTCGCCCGAAAAGCGTAAAGAAAACAAGCTCGCCAAGCGCATAGATATCCGTAGCTTCGGTGATCTTTCCTGCTGCGAATGGGCTGCGCTGCTCGGGAGCGCACCAGTCGGCTGTATATGCAAGAGGCGCGTTTCCGTCAAGCTCCGAGAGTCTGCGGACGCTGTCAAAGTCGATGAATTCCACAAGCTGGGTGACGGTGTCATCGGGCGCATTTTGCAGCACGAAAATGTTGTCGGGTTTGAGGTCAAGGCAAAGGCAGCCCGCCTTGTGATAATAACCAACAGTCTTTGCAACAGTCAGACAAACGGCAATATACTGCGATAGAGTCAGCGAGAGCTTATCGAGTGTCGCACCGCCGAAACAGGTGACATCGATGTATTCCGTGTCGCCAACCTCAAAAATGTGGCTCACGGGCGGGGTCTGATTACCCAGCGCGGACAGCTGTCTGATCTCGTTCTGCATCCGTCCCGAAGCGATGAAACGCTCTTTATCGCCGGAGATGCACTCTTTTAAAATGCACTTTGATGTAAGCCCTCCGTGTCTGCATTCGGCAAGGAAAGCCGCTGCATTTGCGCCCTTTCCGAGCAGTTCAAGCACGGTATATTCGCGTCCGTCGGCACATAGTTTTTCGCCTTTTGAAAGCATTTCATCACCTTCTTTCTGCTATATGATAGCACAGTTTTTGCGGGGAATATAAAAATCAATTCCGTTCGTTCACATCGTAGAGAGTGACTATCGGGTCGAGGGTATTGGCGCAGCTGAGGATGATATGATCGAAGGGATGATCGAGCCAGATCGGTGCAAATCCGCAGTTGTCGAGGACGGAGTTCAGTTCTGCGTAAAAGTCTGAATAATTTGACTGTATTGATTCATCATCATTGACGGCATCGGTGTAGAAGTTATACAGTTTCAGCAGTATCAACGTCTTGCGGAGTGTTTCGTAGGACGTTTTTTCGCCCTTCAGTATCTTCCCGAGAGTCACATCATTGGGGAGAGATTCGGTGTAGCGCTTCGGCAGCTCGTGCAGGAATTCGCTGTCACGGTCGGGCTGGTAGCGATAGTTCAGTAATGCCGCAATGACTGCGCTGTTCAGCCTTTCGGGGGACAGCTTGCCGTTATAATCCTCGGCTAAAATGTGTTGTTTCGCAAGATCGGTCTCCTCGATGATCTTGGCGCGCGCTGTCTGAAACTGCTGTTCATTGCCGTAGCAATGTGCGGAGAGATAGTCCATGAATGCCGCATCATCGTCGGTGGAAAGAATTGTCTGAAAGATCTGCGCGGTGGCGGTGTGAGCGTTCTCCTGCAGGATGAAATCCTTTGACTCTTCAAGCATTTTTGTAGCGAGTGAGTATGGCTTGCGGTGATAGATGCAATAAAGAAACACAGCGTCGATCCGGCTTTTGCAGCCCCAGGGGAGAGTCAGGAAATACCGCTTGAAGAAGTCGGCGGTCTGCTCGAAATCCATTTCAAGAGCCATGCAAAGCTCGTAGTTATTCCTGCGTTTGGACGCACTCGGCACCGTACCGCGCACCCATTCCACAACTGTCCGGGGACAGCTTATCCCGAGGACAGTCCTGTATCTTGCTTTGACCTCTTCAAGCATTAGCTCCCTGTCATTGGGAGTGCAGCTCACGCCGAGGAAGTTCAATCGCTCTGACAGACCTTCAAGAAACACACTTTTTTCGTCCAGCTCTTTAGCGCGGGCAATGATCTCTGCGGCATCGGCGGGCACACCTATATTCGCAATATCGGATTCGTAATTCAGCATTTTATCACTCGCTTTCTTAATGCATGATCTGCATCATTCATCTATCTCCCAAGGCCTACGGCAGTCTTTGTAATGCCATCGATCTTCTGAACACTTTTCCTCGATATATCTACGCTGTTCTTCTCCTGCACCTGGGGCAATGCTATCAAAGAGCTTTTCAAAGCATTCTCTACACAGAAAATAATCAGCGGCCATAGCATCGATTGCCTTGATTTCATCATTATGCTCTGTCTTAAATGAATTAGAAACATCGTTCAGGTCGTAAATCGTATCGCCCTTAGAAAGTTTTTTAAGGCAGTATCCGCACCTCATTTGGTGCATCTGTATCATAGCTTCGTATTCATTTCCGTCACACCAGTAAACTCCCATGCGGCAGGCATGAAGCAAATCTCTTGCTGTATCAGCGCTTATTTCACCTGAATCAAGTTTTTTAAGTATGACCTTAACTACAGAACTCAGTCCTCTGCCAATATCATGACAACTCACTTCTCACTACCTCCATCGCTTATCATTTTTTTATCGGAACTGCTGCCGGATAATTGCTTTGAAAAATGTGGATATTATCAGAATTCCTAAATTTACAAATTATTTCCACTCCAACCCCAACCTTCGCCGCAGTGACGGTAGAAGATCACAACAAAATTGTTCTGATCGGCCTTGTATTCGACTTTAACACCTGCCTTGTCACAGCTGTCCTGAATACGCTTCAGTCCGGTGGCAAAGCTCTCCATATCCTTTGAATAGTAAAGTGTTCGGGTTATAAGCCTGTTTCTGCGTATCGGCGGCTCGTTGCCGTGGATAAACATGTCGGGAGTCTTACCATCAGGGAAATGACCGGGGCTGGTGACCTCGATCCTGTTTTTGAAGATAATAACCTCCACGCTCTGTCCATTCTCAATATCCCTATGAGCAAATGCGTTGACAATAGCCTCGTGTATGGCATCCACAGGCAACTCGGGAATCTCCTGACGCTGCTTGCCTTTGAATTCAGCCCGCCAATCTATACTTTCAATGACATACTTCTCGGCACGGGAGATCAGTTCAAGCATTGAGCCTGTATAGCTTTTCAAATCTGTAACAGTCAGGCGCTCGTTGGAAGCATATTTTGTAAGTGACAGCTTATTGATATCGCTGTCCACAAACAGCGCAGCACCTGCATTGAGCAAAGAATCGCCTTTAGTGAGCTTCAGCTTTTTCAAAACGGCCTCGGGCTCATCGCTTTCAAATCTGATCCTACCGACCTTTTTGGCACGGTCAAGATAAACCTTGAAAACAACCTTATCAACATCGGAAACAGTATAATCGGAAACTTGATGCTCCCAGTTCTTTCGACTATCATTGCGCATGAGGCTCATCTCTTTAGCCATCAAGACCACTTCCTTTGCTGTCAGTCCCTGCTGCCGTCATTATATCACATTTACAGCTCAATTTCAAGCAGTTTTGGAGAATATATATTTTCGTGTACTAAAATTCGGACAGATAAAAACGGGCAACCCGCAAGCTGCCTTTTCATTGACTTGCTATTTTGTCAGCCATTCGGAAAAAATTAAACATCCTCTTTAGGACAACAGTACCATCTCCATTTCCCAAAATCGAGATTTTTTAGTTTTTGGGAAATAGAGTTTCTCTTTCACTGATTTTATCAATCCCTATAAGCTTTTCAGTTATGTAGTAAACATTAATTATAATATTATAGTACTTGAAAAACAAATTCATTTATGCTATAATATACAAAAAGCCGAAAGAGGTGATATTTATGAGCAGAGAAACAACAGAATTCGTGATATACATTATCAACGAAGTTGCAAACACAAGGGGACTCTATCCCTCGAAGGTTTATAAGGTCATGGAGAGTACCGGCTGCATCAGTAAATATCTTATCCCCTTTTACGATGTGCTGCACTCGATGAGCTCGCAGAGCGTTGTCGAGGACGTACTTGAATATGTTACTTCGAGAGGTGAGAGCTTATGACAGTCTATCACGGCTCAGATCTTATAATTGAAAAGCCGGATATCCTGCACTCAATGAAGAGGCTCGATTTCGGCAAGGGTTTCTATGTAACCACAGTCTATGAACAAGCTCAGCGCTGGGCAAAGCGTAAAGCCGTCCTGCGTGGCAGCAATGCCGGGATAGTGAATATGTATGAGCTGAACGAGGCCGACGGCTTTGAGATCAAGGACTTCGGTGATGACCTTGAGGCATGGATTGACTTTGTGTGCAGATGCAGGGACGGCTCGGACGAATATAAGCAATACGATGTTATCAAGGGCAAGGTCGCCAATGATAAGGTGTTCCGTGTTGTCGATATGTATAAGCGCGGGATATGGGACAAAGACCGAGCCATTAAAGAGATAAGGGTCTATGAGACCTACGATCAGATCGCATTCATCACACAAGCGGCAATAGACAAAATGCTGACCTTTACCGGATCATTCGAGGTGAAATTATGACCGACCGTGAGCTTGAAAACTTCTACCGGGAGCATCTGGAGGAGGATATCATTTTTGCACTTGCTGAGCGCCGGAACATAACTTCCGAGGAAGCTATGAAACTGTATTATTCCAGCCGTCTTGCCGACAGGATACACGACGGCGAGTTCGGTGTGCAGTATCTTGACCCTCAGGTGCTAACTGACATACTTGAGGATGAACTGAACAAACTCTAATGACAATGGGCAGCCCGCAAGCTGCCCATTTCTTTATTCATATTCCGCTGATTTCAGCAACTCCCGATGCCACTCATTCTTCTTCGCTATCCTCATCCCCCTACCGCAGAAGAACTCGATGAGCCACGCTTTGCTTGTTACCCTGCCGTTCTGTGTGAGTGCTGAGCGGAGAGTGCCTTTGTCGAGCCAATGGTTCACGGCGGTGTCGGAGTAGTTGGTTAGCCTGCTGACGGTCACAGGGTCAAGGATATCGGGGATGTTGTACCACTCATCCTCCAGTGTGAGGCGTAAGGCTTCAATATCGACATTCGGTGGTATGTACGGCTTCGAGGTGAACTGCCCCGGAGATGCGGCGAAACTGTCGGGCGAGCGTTCATATTCGATGATAAAGCTGATGGCATCTTCAAGGCGGATCGTGTAGCGGCGGGTCTTGGCTCCGTTGTCGGTGTGGGGGATGTAGTTCTGCATCAGCCAGACGCATCTGCGCTTGCTGACGTGGAGCAATATACGGAGCTGCTCGCTTGATATGATCGGCGGGTAATCCTGCCGGATAGCATCTGGGTCAGTCATCGGAGCCACCGACCTTGAAGCGTCTGCCGTTGCTGTCGTCGCAATGGGCGGCGAGGTAGTCGATAAGGTCAGCCTTGCTGATGATGTACCCGCCCTGATATGTGAACGATCTTAGTTCGCCGCTTTTCAGAAGCTCATAGACTTTATTTTTTCCGAGGGGCGACCATTTGGCTGCCTTTGCCGGGGTGAGAATATCAGGGCATTTTCTTAGCAGGTGTTCAAGCTGTTGACGGTAGTTTTCCAATTTGGTATCAAATTCCTCATTCATAGTCGAACATTCCTTTCGGTTTTTGTCCAAAAATTTGGTCATTTGTTCAACTATGTTTCTCGCACTTTTCTCGCAAATTTCTCGCAGATTTCCAAAAATAGCGTTAAATCTCGCAACATTTCGCCATTTTGAGGGCTAAGAAATGACGCTCGGGGACGAAATGGGACGAAGTCCAAAGGGCTCGAAATGCGTTAGCCCTTAAACGGGATAACCCTGAAAGGGTTTGTGAGTATCGAATCTCACCGTCTCCGCCAGCGGCAGCGGCCGCGCGCAATTCCCTCGCCAATGTAGCTGACGAGGGAATTGAATGTAAAATGTTTAGCTCTGCAAAAACTTATTCCGCCTTCTGCAAAAACAGCACCGAGAATACGCTCTTTTTCTGAATATCCGTGAGCGGAGCAAGCTGTCCGTTTCTGAGCATTATCTCGATCACGCGGGGGAGCATGGTCATCGCGCCGAGGACATTGGTGTTCCACGCCTTGACCAGCCCGTGCATATGCTTGGGATGACGTTTGATATTGTAGGCCGCAAACTTCGCGTCCACCTCGCCGCAGAGCTTCTTTATCTCTTCGGGGACGGTGATCTTATCGTGGGGGTAGGTGTAAAGTATATTTTCAAACTTGTCGGCAGCCGTCCTTACGACGATAGGCTGCGCTCTGTCCTCGAAAATATATCCCTTGTCCGAAAGGCGCTTGTATTCCTCGGGGGCAAGGCTGCCCTTTCCTCGGTTGATGAATTTAGTCAGACTGCTCCAGTCGCTTGAGAGATTGTCACGCCAGCGTCCCTGCCTGCCGGCGTAAGCGCAGTCAACGGACAGCTCCATATAGTTTTCAGAAGGCTCTCCCTCGGTGCTGTCCCTTGTCATATCGCCGCAGGCCCAGTATTTGTTTTCCTTCGGCTTGAAGCCGCTGTCCGAAACGACCGCGTAAGCCACGAAACAGCCGCCGTCGGGACGTTCCACGGCGAATTTGCTGTCATCGACGCTTTTGATTCGCAGCTTTCTGATGCCCAGCATAACAAGGCTGTACTTCATGAAGTTGATATCGTCACCGTCGCAGGTCATGCCCCAGCGGTCGGGGGAGGCTTCAAAGTCCGCAAATATCTTCGGGAAATACTTCTCCGCAAGCACAGCCGCCGCGTCGCACAGTATTTTCTCGCCTTCCTCATTGCCCTCGTAGCGCAGATCCTCCATAAGCATATTTGTGCGGTATTTCGGGTCTTTTGAATTATCCAGCTTGTCGATGAAGCCGAAATCAACGAGAGCCGCTAACTGATCCGCTGCATACACCTGCGGAACGCCGACCTCGCGGGCGATCTCCTCAAAAGTCTTGGGCTCGTGGTAGCAAGCCCATGCTATGTTCATCTTCAGCACGGAATCAAATATATCCGCCGTGTCTCCCCTGCTGCCCGTGTAACCGCTGTGTCCCATTTCCTCGAAATGAATGGGGTTCAGTTCCAAATTCTTATCAATATTCATATCAATACCCTCTTTCAGTTTAGTCCTCGCATCGGACAAGTGCCATTTTACCGTTCCCTCGGATATTCCGAGCCGCTTTGCTATCTCGGCGACAGAGCGCTTATCGTAATAGAACATATAGATCACCGTTCTCTGCCGCTCGGAGAGGAAACCGATCTCGCGGCGCAGGAGCTGCCTTATATGCTCCTCTTCCTCGCTGTTGTCCTCGGGGGCGGCGATCTCCATATTGCTTATGTCCTCAAAGCGTCTGCCCGTTTCAAGAGTGTGGACGTACTTCGCCCATACATTCTTTGAGATACGGTAAACATAGCCGTCGGTATTTACGATATCTTCATGCCTCAGAAACGCACGGTACACCTCGAACATGATGTCGGAAGCAAGCTCCCGAGCCCGGTCGATGTTCCGCGTTTTTTCAAGCGCAAAGCCGAATATCCTGTCGCGGTATTCAAATATCAGCTTGTCTGCCAGCGTCTTTTCCATTTTGAAACCCTCCGGAAGTGTTTTCATCTATATAGTGCGCGGGAAAGCTGAAAGGTTGGGTGGATGAGGAATATTTTTCAAAACAATTATATCATATGTTTTCGGGGATGGCAATATGAAAACCGGCATACCCCTGCCGCATCGGCCCCCATATGCCGCTCCTTATCACGGGAATGATACGGGCGGAGAATCCTTCGGAAAAACCTTGTTTCGCAAACTCAGGATTTTTCAGCATCATCCACTTGCAATATGCTCTATTATATGGTATAGTATATTATGATCGGTTTTTGATGTCCCTATCATTACAGTAAGGAATGTTTTGAAAATGAATGTGATAAAAAAAGAATTCGGAAGGCTCAGAGAGGCCTCACTTCGGCACTTTGTTATCGCCTTTCTGGCCGCAGGGCTGATGACCGCCTTCGCGGTGACAAGGCTTCCTTTGAAGGCTATGGACCTTTCAGCGCTCTGCCTTATAATTACGGTCTTGGAACCGCTGGCGGTGCTGTTTGTGTTCTACTCTATGGTCCCGGCGCCGAAGGCATCGGTGTTCCGGTCGGTGAGATGCCTTTATTACTTCGGAGTGCCCTTCGGGCTGTCCATGCTGTCCTATGCGGTCTTTGACCCCAAAAATGCGGAGATGTACTCCGAGAGCTATGTCAGCCGCTTCCTTCCCAAATGGGCCGGGCTCTGGTGGGGCGGCGTGATACTGGCCTACATTCTGATGCGCACCGCCGAACACGCTCTGAAAACAGGCTCCGCAAAAGGCAGCTTCGCGGCAAAGGCGGCATACGACCTCGCAGTTATGTATACCCCGCAGAAGACCGTGAGCAGCGAGATACGTCCCGGAAAGAAGAAATGGGCCTCCTTCGGAGTGTGCCTGTTCATGGTGGCCTTCGCCGTCTTTCTGCTGACGGTTACGCTGTTTCTCCACGTCGTCTACTCCAACATGGAATTTGAAGCCATACTCTTTACCGTCACCTTTGCGGCGGGGGCTCTTGCCCTTGAGGACGTGATACAGGCAATAACCCTTGTGATCTTCTTCCTGCTGATAACCGGGTACATCGGACTGCGGCTGTTCAAATGCTTCCGAAACAGCAGCATCACGGTGTCCGACAGCGGAGAGTCCGGCGAATACACCCTTGTGATGACCGGCAGAAAGCGCGCGCTGCACATCGTCCTTTCGGCGGTGATGATGATAAGCTTTGCGGCTGCGTTCTCACGGCAGACCAACTTCCTGCACTACGTCAGCATGAAGCTGGACCGCTCGGACATCTACGAAAAGCACTATACCGCCCCCTCCGAAACCGAGATAACCTTCCCGGAGAAAAAGCGGAACCTTATCTACATCTACCTTGAATCCATTGAGAACACCTACGCTTCAAAAAGCGCCGGAGGCGACCTTGACAGGAACTACATCCCCGGGCTGACGGCTCTCGCAAACGAAAGCGGCAGCGTGAACTTCTCGAACACGGAGCTTCTCGGGGGAGCGTCGGTGTTCGTTCCGGCAATAACCTACACTCAGGGCTCCACCGTGGCTCAGACCTCCGGCATCGCCACGCTCACGCAGTTCTCCCAGTTCTGGAAAGAGCCTGTATATCCCGAAATGACAAGGCTGGAGGACATTCTCCACGAAAACGGCTACAACCAGCTCTACATCGAAGGCTCAAAGGGCGAATTCTCCATGTACGACAAATACGTCGGCAGACGCGAAAGCAGCCGCCTCTTCGACAGAAAGACCGCCTCGGATCTGGGCTACACCGACGAAAGCGCCGACTACATCTGGAAATGGGGCATCGAGGACAGAAAGCTGTTTGAGATCACCAAGGAGCTTATCACCGACATCTCCAAGCAGGACAAGCCCTTCTTCGTCACCATGTATACCATGGACACCCACACCTTCGAGAGCGGCCACCGCTGCCCGATCTGCGACGAAAGCATCAGCCACGATTACCTCGCCTCCGTGGACTGCTGTTCAAGGCAGACCTCCGAATTCGTGGAGTGGGTCAGACAGCAGCCCTTCTTTGAAAACACCACCGTGATACTCGTGGGGGACCACCTTGGCAACGAGCATACCACCGAAGTGGACATCGGCAGCGATTATGTGCGGACCACCTACAACTGCTTCATCAACCCCGCGAAGGAGCCGGCAAAAACAAAGGACCGCCTGTTCTCCTCGCTGGATATGTTCCCCACCACTCTCTCCGCCATAGGCGCGGAGATCAAGGGCGACCGTCTCGGCCTCGGCACCGACCTTTTCTCCCGCACCCCGACTCTCTGCGAAGAACTGGGTGAGGAGGAATACAAGGCCCAGCTGGAAATGTCCAGCGATTACTACACAAAAGAGTTTTTCCGATAAAAGGCAAAAACGGTTGACAAGATCAATATTTTGTGTTATACTAACTTTCAGAACACATTTTGTCGTTCTTGTACCTTACCATTGAGGGATTGATACGGCTCGGTCGTGACAGTTTTGTCCGGATTATTCTCTTGTACCTTACCATTACGGGCTGAAAACAAAAAAACACCCCTCCGCCGGAGCGCCTGGCTCCTGCGGAGGGGTGGTTTTTCTTATGTGTGTCAGCGGGGGGTCATTTGCTGCCCGATGTTATTCTATCCCCGGAACGAAGCCCTTCAGCTGTTCCGTGTTTTCCGGGGCCGTGGTGTAGGACAGCGGGATGTGATACACGGTCTCGTATATCTCTTTCCAGAGCTCGTAATTCTTCTTCATCATGTATTCCGCCTGCTGGCGGCGGGTGAGGCCTTCCTTCTGGAAGATCGGCGGCGAGATGTGGATAGTGTACTCCTGGACATAGAAGCCGTCGTCGCCGATAACGTCCGAATCCTTCATGGTGATGAAGCAGGGCAGCACCGGAGCGCCGCTCCTTGCCGCGCAGAGGTAAGCTCCCCTCTTTAACGGCTTGGGCTTGCGGTAGTTCCACCACATACTCTGCTCGGGATAGAAAAGCACATAGTCGCCGTTTTCGATAAGCTCGTCTATGGCGGAGAAGAATTTCTTCATTGTGTCAAGGTTGGAGGACAGCGGGAGAGTGTTGCAGTGGCGCATCAGGAAGCCGTAAAAGCCCGGGAACGAGGTATAGTTCCCTTCCCTGATGACTCTCCAGAAGCTGCGCTGAGGCTGTTGTGCGGCCTCGTAGGCCTCCTGTATGGCAAAGCTGTCGAAGGCGTTGAAATGGTTGCAGGTAATTATAGCTCCGCTGTCGATAGCCGCGAAATTCTCAAGGCCCTTGATCTCCTTGATTATCAGCTTCTTGTCGGCTTTGAGGCCGTCAACGAACTTGTGAGCCACCTTGAAGGCCAGCTTTGTTTTGAGCTGCTCGGCCTTGGTCTTGCGGACGTATTCTATCTCGTCGGGCATAAGCACACGCCCGGGAGGGTCGTTCTCCACGTCCTCGTCGAAGCGGCCTTCCTTCTCGAACTGCTCTATCTTGTAGAGTATCTCCACCCGGTCCTTGGCGCGTTTGTCGCGGTTGAGGCGGTTCAGGAAATTATCCTCACGCTCGGTCTCGGCGATTGCCAGTTCCACCAGCTTCTTGGCGGACTCTGCATCTCTCGCCTTCTCACTGTCGCCGTAGGCGGCAAGGACGGCTTTAAGTTCCCCGCAGACCTCCGTTTCCTCGGCGTACTCCCAGAAGAACTCGCCGAAGGGGCAGTTGTCGTAATGCCAGGGCTTGTTTATCATAATGTAGTGGATCATCTCCGCCTGCTCTATGGGATAGGAAAGCTCGCCGTAGGCTTCGGTGTTCCAGCGCTGGTCCAGCCAGTAAACGTGGTCCTTGCAGATGAGATTGAGATAATCCTCGTCCTGGGTGACCACAAAGTTGTAGTAATGCAGATAGTCGATGAACTTATCCAGCACGAAATGCAGTCTGAACTGTTCGCAGTTTATCAGTATGAAGCCCGCATTGAAAAAGTTGTAGCGGGACACTCCGACTACCTTCTCGGCGTAGTTGCCGAACTCCTCGGTCTGCACCATGACCTGCTCGCGGCAGGCTCCAAGATAGGCGTCCTTTATATCCTTGAAATAGATCCTGCTGACGTCCCCGCGGACCACCGTATCGCTGTCGATATAGAGAGCCTTGGTGTAGTCGGGGAACATCTCCGCGATGAATATCCTGTAATATGTGGTGATAGAGTAATAGTCACGCACCGGCAGCTTGTCGGAAATGGATTCAAGATAGGGCGTAACGTCAACGAAACGGATCTCAAAGCAGTCGTCCGCCAGCTTGCTCACCACGGATCTCATCCGCTCGGATATTTCGGTATAAAGGATATGCACCACATACCTGTATTCCCTTGACGCATTTTTTATCAGAGAATGCAGGGATACCACCGTGTACTTCACGAAGGCATCGTCGCAGGCATAGAATATCGGTATGATCTCGTTATTCATATTTGCTCCTTTACGGGTGGATTTATTATTCTGAGATATTCCTCAAAAATATCGTCGAACTGTCTGTATTTAAAAACAGAATGCACCTTGTCGATATGCCACTGCTTGATGTTGTCGGTGTGGGGATAGGGCAGCCAGAAAAGCCGCTTTGAAAAGTGGCGCACCACGGTGTGCTTGTGCAGGAATTTCTGATCGTTGAATCTCTGCGGGAGCATCTTCTTCCGGGTGGTGGAGCGTATCAGTGCGCTCTGGTCGGCAAAGACCAGCTTTTTGCGCTTTATCCACAGGCGGGCCTTTCTGAACAGCCCCGTCTGCCTTGCAAGACGCATATTGAACAGCAGCACGCCCGCATTGATGTAGTTGGGCCCGATCAGATACTTGCCGTAATGGTCTCTTGCGGCGGCGTACTCGTAACCGTCAACATCGGTGTCCCACAGCAGCCTTACATCCCGGTTGAACATGATGTCCGCATCGAGATAAAGCAGCTTGTCGGGGATGCCCTTTACCACATCCGCGAAGAGCCTGATAAGAGTATAGGGCGAACAGTAGGCCCCCTCGTTGGGACAGCCGGAAAAGGCTTTCATATAGTATTTTGTCACGTCGTAGACCTTGACGGCGTTCTCCCTGTTGTACCGCTTCACGGTGTCCTCAAGGAGCCTGATATGCTCCCGGGGGATGCAGGTGTATCTTTCGTCAAGGTGGGAAACGTCCATTGTGAAGATATGGAACCGGAAGGGCTCGCGGGTATCGGTCCGTTTAAGGATCGACAGCGCACAGGTGAGCATTCCGTCAAACACTCCGTCGTTTCCGCAGAAAAGAATATCTATCATATTTATTTCTCTCGTTTGATATATTTTATCTGAACATAGTCGGACTTCTCCGCCCGCCTGCACATGGTCTTATAGACCTTTTCCCGGAGCTCTTTTCTCCGCGCCCTGACGGACTTGGTCATATCGGGATAGAAGGGCCCGTCGATGTAGGTGATTATCTTCGCCCCTCCCGTGAGCTTACGACGGTGATAGGTGTTGGTGAAGCAGTACACCGGCACTCCCAGCTTGGCGGGATAGGCAAAGCTGGTATCGGGGAAATCCCTTATCTTCGTGTAGTAGGGCCAGATATGGGCCTCGGGATAGATGACCACGGTATGCCCCTGAGATATCCGCGTCTCGACAGCCTCGATAAAATTCCTGTAAGCGCCGATGCCGTCCGGCAGAGGCAAAGCTCCCAGCGAGGGAGTTATCTTCCCCAGCACGGGCATGGAAACATTGTTTGCGTGAGCGATGACATAATCCGTCTGAGGGAAGTTTATGACATTCGGGATAAATGTATCGGCAATATCCTGGGTGTGGTTGCCGTACATGAAATACCCGTCGTGCAGATGCTTTTTCAGCTTGTGCCTGCCCCGGGCGGTATGTCCGAAGAAGAGCTTCACATAGGCGAAGGCAATGGGGGTAGCCACGATCCTGTACCAGAAAAAGTGGGTGAACTTTTTAAAGCGGGAGTTGTGGATATAGACATAATCGGCGTCTATTTCCCGGGGCGTTATCTGCGCCACGGAGAACTCGTCGTTATGTTCATCGGAGTAATAGATCACCTTTCGCCTGTCCATAAAATCACCACCGTATCTGCATTGACATTTAATTATACCATATATCCGGCAAAATGTCAATCCTTTGGTAAGCAGAGGCGGCAAAAAAGCGTTCCCGGGACTTTTGATCTCTTATGATTGACCGAGAGCCTCTTTTGTGGTATAATAGATGCGAAAGGATCCCGGCCCTCGGGAACGCTGATAGTATCAGATCACAAAACGGATCGGAGCATACGAATATGACGCTTGAAGAATATCTTGACATGACCTCGGAAAAATGGTCCCTTACGGGGAAGAAGCAGTATACCGTTCGGGCGGGAATGGTCTCGGCGGAGCTGTCCTTTCACAACGAACTGGAGAACGCCGACTACACCGTCCGCGATGACGGCGAGACCGTAGTGCTCAAAGGCACCGCCGGCGAAATGTGGACCTCTCCCCTTTCAAAGGTCGTCAGGACCTACACGAAGCCCGACGGCAGCAGGCTCAGCGAGGCCGATTTTGCCGTAAAGGACAGCTTCATCGACATCGTGACCGTTTCGGCTCCCGATTCCAACTTTGCAATGTTCGTCCCGAAGGAGATCACCGTTACGGTAAAGACCGCCTGTGGAGACATCCTGCACGCCAACCTGCCGGGCGTGCCTCACGGCAAGGGAGACCGCCTGGTCTGCAATGCCGGCAAAGACGGCAGGCCCGATCTCTCCGACATTTGGGTCGTCAACGGGAAGATCTTCTCCGACACCTATTTCGACGAGGAATAACATCGAACAGTATGACCGCTCCTTCGGGGGCGGTTTTCTTTTTGTCCGAATGGAGCTTTATTCCTCCGCTTCGGGAGCAGAGCCTTCCCCGCGCTTTCTGAGCTTTCTTTTCTCCAAAGCGGAGACCACTATCGCGCAGGAGGCGTCGCCGGTGATGTTGACGGTGGTCCTTCCCATATCGAAGATGCGGTCAACGCCTGCCACAAGGGCGATGCCCTCCACCGGCAGGCCCACGGACTGGAGCACCATTGCAAGCATTACCATTCCCGCGCCGGGAGCCCCCGCCGTTCCTATAGATGACACCGTAGCCGTAAGCACAATGGTCATCATCTGCGAGAAGGTGAGGTCTATCCCGAAGCAGGTCGCGATAAAGATACAGCAGACGCCTTGATATATCGCGGTGCCGTCCATGTTTATAGTCGCTCCGAGAGGCAGGACGAAGGAGGTTATGCTTTTATCGGCCCCCAGCTTTTCGGCGCATTCCTCGTTGATAGGGAGCGTCCCCACCGAGGAAGCGGAAG
Source organism: Ruminococcaceae bacterium FB2012 (assembly GCA_900104495.1). Taxonomy (GTDB): domain Bacteria; phylum Bacillota; class Clostridia; order Oscillospirales; family Ruminococcaceae; genus FB2012. Next base: position 33,740 of record FMXS01000007.1, read on the forward strand.
AGAAGGCGAACAGTATCGCCGGGAGCATCTCCTTGAAGAATTTCAAAGGACTTATGCGGGCGCCCAGTCTGACAGCCGCCGAATACACGGCCACCATATGGAAAAAATACCCGATATAGGCTACCAGGAGAACTCCGGCAAGGGAGCCCAGCACCTCGGGACCGTTTTCGGCAATTACGGGGGCGATAAGGCAGAACACGCCCACCGGCGAGAGCTTCACGATCATTTCCATGACCTTCATGAACAGGTCGTTGAGAGTGTCCACCGGTCGGAGATCAATGTCCTTCTTCTGTTTGAGCATCAGCAGTCCGAAGCCGATAAACAGGCTGGCTACGATGATCTGGAGCATATTTGCCTCCATAAAGGGACGGAAGAAATTCGAAGGGAAAATATCCACCAGCACGTCCATAAAGCGTGTGGATTCCGGCGGGTCATAGGAAAGCTCCGAAGTTTGAAGCACCGGGAAAAGCCCCTTGAACAGATTAGCGACTATCAGCACTATGGTAATTGCAAAGGCGGTGGTCACAAGATAGTAAAGCACCGTTTTCAGCCCTATGGAGCCCACCTTCTTGATGTCGCGCATGGATATGACTCCCGCCATGATCGAGAAGAAGACCAGCGGCGTCACGATCCATTTGATAAGGTTCAGAAAAATGGTCCCGAAGGGTTTTATGTAGGAACTCGCTATCTCCGGGTGCCCCGCGGCGGCAAATATGATGCCCGTGACGATGCCCAGCGCAAGCGCGATAAAGATTATCAGTGCAAAGGGCAGTTTCCTTCTGTCTGCTTTTTTCATGGCAAGGCCTCCTTTTTAGACTGTTTATTATATTATAGCATCTGTTCGGCAAAAAGAAAAGCTTTTTTGAAAAAATACATAATTTTTTGTGTAATTTGCCCGTACATTTCCGACACAGAACAGGGACTATCCTGACGAAAGCCGTCGGACAGGGCGCGGGTCAGTTGACAAACCCCGGCTTCGGTGGTATAATAACTGTCGGCGGTAAACGCCGGATAATACAGGAGGTATGGTAAAATGAAAATGTCTGTTATCGCAAAGACTGCGGCACTGATGATAGCCGCATCCATGACGCTGGGCCTTGCGGCCTGCGGAGGCAGCGACAGTTCCTCCAAGAGCACTGCCGAGTCCGCGGCGGAGTCCGCAGCTGAGTCTGCGGCTGAGGCTCCTGCCGAGACCGAGTCCAAGGCCGAAGAGCTCAAGGGCGCGGAGCAGAGCTGGGGCAATTTCACCGTAAACGTTCCCGACGGCTGGAAGCTCAAGGGCGGCGACGTTCTGGACGAGAGCAATCCCGACAAGGTAGCGGTGAAGAAGTCCGACTTCTCCTACATCGAGATCAAGATCGAGAAGGAAGAAGTTCAGAAGCAGCAGTACGAGTACAACAAGAAGACCTACACCATGAATCAGAAGGATCTTCCCGCCACCACCATTGCGGGCATCGAGTGGAACGGCTTTGAATACGGCAACGAGCTCAATCCCGGCTACGAGCTTTACGGCAGCTCCAACGGCAAGTTCCTGAGAGTTTCCGGCGTAGGCTTCACCTTTGACAGCGCACAGACCAAGTTCGTTCTGGAATCGCTGAAGCTGAAATAATAGGCACGACCACAAAAGGGTATCCCTCGCGGATACCCTTTTGTTGACCGAAGATGTCATCGAAACCACTTGTCCGCAGGCGTGGGCTCCGGGAAGCCCCAATCTTCGGGGACGTCCCTTGCAGTGCGGATGAAGCCGTTCTTTTCCAGCACCCGCGCAGAGGCGGTGTTGGCAGGCATGGTGCTGGCAGTGACGATCTCAGTGTCTGTGCGGGAAAACAGCCAGTCTATCATCAGCCCCACCGTCTCCGTGGCGATGCCCTTCCCCCAGCATTTCCGAAGCAGCCTGTACCCGATGCAGGTCTTGCGGATGCTGTCCTTGAAGCCGTAAAATTCCGCCAGCCCGCAGAATCTCCGCTCCGGCTTTTCAAAGACTCCGAGTATCAGCGACTCCTTGTTACGGAACAGCTCGCCGTAAAGGCCGTCTACCACCTTTTTCAGATCGTCGGTCTGTCTCTCGTACAGGAACGTGGGCAGATAGCGGTAGACCGTCTCGTCTCCCGCCAGTTCCTCCAGCCCGGGTATATCGCTGGATGTAAGCCTGTCAAGCAGGATATGCTCCCCTTCGATACGGGGGATGCTGTCAAATAGCTTTTCCATGGTCCGTCCTTTGCGTTCTGATATTTCTCACCGCCGGGATGCTGTCCCCGCAGTCCTGCTTTGATATTAGCACACCAAAGGCTTTTTGTCAATCGCTCCCGGCGCTTGACGCGGCGGCGCTTATGTGATATGATTAGCATAACAAAGGAGGGTGAAGGCTTTGCTTGTATATCTTTTCGATGACTTGGACAGCATCTCGGACGACGAACTCTCCCGGCTTATTTCGCTCCTGCCGGAGGAAAGACGGCGCAAGGCTCTGCGTTACCGTTTCCGCCGGGACAGGCTTGCCTGCGCTGTCGCCTATATGCTGCTGAAACACGCTCTCCGAAGCCGGGGCATAGGCAGTTTCGCCTTTGCGGAAGCTCCCGGAGGCAAACCCTTCCTGCCCGATCATCCCGGGGTGCATTTCAATCTGAGCCACAGCGTCAGCGGATGCGTCTGCGCCCTCTCCGACCGTGAAGTCGGGATAGATATACAGGACATCGCCCAAGTTAGAGAAAATGTCCTGCGCCTTGTCTGCTGCGAAAGCGAGCTTGCCGCCATAGCCGCCTCCGATGACCCGGACCGTGAATTCACCCGTATCTGGTGCATGAAGGAGGCCTATCTGAAAATGCTCGGCACCGGCATCACCGGCGGTTTGAAAGCCACGGACACATCAGCGCTGAAAAACCTAACGGTCCTTGACCGCGGCGGATACATCATCGCGGCTTCATCCGAGGAAGCGGAAGATGTCACGCTGATGCATACGGGTCTTGAAGATCTGTTAAAGTAACAGCCCCTCCGTCAGGAAGGGCTGTGATTTTTTATAAGGGAAAGGTCATGTTGATGATGTTTTTCTCCCCGATGCGGGAATAACGGACCGTCCGGGCGATCTGCGTGACCATTCTGATGCCCATGCCGCCCTGATCGTATTCGTCAAAGTCCTTTTCCGAGGGCATTTCCGCCAGCGGGTCGAAGGACTTGCCGCCGTCCTCGAAGCGGACGGCAAGACTGTCGGGGCTGCGGCTCATAAGCACACCGATGCTTTCGGTCCCGGAATACTCCAGAATGTTGACGAATATCTCCTCGCAGGCGAGAGCGATCCTGCGCTTGCTTTCCGAGTCGGAGACAAGCTCCAGCAGCATTTCCCGCATCCTGCCGAGAGAGGGCATTTCCGGCGGGAGTTCCTCCCGGACTGTCCTGTCATCGGTGGTGTATTTCAAGGACAAAAGCGTGATGTCATCCGACTGCTCGCAGCCCTCGGAGAAGCTCCTCACGGCTTCGGTGACCGAAAGAGCGGTCTGCTCTGCGGTCCCTGCGGAAACAGCTTTAAGCAGCCGATTCTCACCGAACATTTCTCTGTTATGCGAAACGGCCTCGGTGACGCCGTCGGTGTAGACGGTGATGCTGCTGCCGTTTTCAAGCAGCGTCATCTCGTTGACTATCCCGGCATCCTCAAAGAGCCCGAGAGCAATGCCCGCTTCCGGCCGGATGAAGTGTTTGCCGCTGCCGTCGGCGGCCAGCGGATAAGTATGCCCCGCATTGGCGTAAACGAACTCCCCTGTTTTCGGGTCAAGGACTGCGGCAAAAACGGTAACGAACATCCCTTCGGGGTTCTCGGCGCAAAGCTCGTCGTTGGCGGAATTGAGGGCGGCGGCGGGGTCAAGCCCCGAACGCAGCCGGCCCTTGATGATGTTTTTTGCCATAGCCATAAACAGCGCCGCCGCGATGCCCTTTCCGGAAACGTCGGCGATAACGGCGCAGACTCTGCCGTCGGCTTCAAAGCAGTCGTAGAAATCGCCCCCTACCTCTTTGGCGGGGCAGGCGCTTGCATAAAGCTCAAAGCCCCTTCCGGAGAGAGTGAAGCTCCGGGGCACCATTCCGGTCTGTATGCTGCGGGCGATATTCAGCTCCGCTGCTGTTCTGGCTCTCTCATCAGACATAGCGCGAAGGTTGCGGATGTATCCGGTTATGTCAGACGAGAGCTTCGCAAAGGAGTTGTTTATCTCCTCGATCTCGTAATAGGATCTTATATCCGGCTTGGTATGCTCTGTTTCGGGGTCAAAGGAATTCATCTGCCGGGCAATGAGCTTGATCGGGCTGAATATCTTTTTTCTCAGCACAAGAAGGAAGATGACCAGCACAGCGATCAGAACCGAGGTCACGATAAGCACCGTCCGGATCACATAGCCCAAGGCTTCCCTGTTCATCGCGGTAATGTCGTAATCAATGCCCGCTATCAGCGGCACGTTCCCGTCTGCGTCATACACCGGGAAATAATAGGTAAGCTCGCTGCCGAATTCGTTGTTCAGTATTTCCGGACCGGAAAATTCGCCGTCGAGGGCCTTGTCTATGAAGCTGCGTTCTCCTATATCCACGGAGGTCCCGTAGCCTCGCTCACGGCTTACCGTCGCATCCTCTTCCTCGTCGGCTGCGGCTATCATTACGTAGGTGATCTTGTCGTCATTGTGATCGGCGCGGAACAGGTAGATGTAATCAATACCCGACGAAACGCACATAGTCCTGAGGTATCCTCTGTATGATTCGTAGACGGTATTGTCTTCATTCTCTTTGTATTCAAGAACGGCGAGGTCAAGATACTGCATCGACTCAGTGAAGTATCCCTTGAACCTCTCGGCGCTTTTCCCCGTGTTTTCCAAGGTAAAGCGGTTGTAATAGATGCCGGAAAACAGCGTCAGCAGGCCTGCCGTCAGGATTATCAGAACTGCGGCTGCTGCCGCAATGCTGCGCTGAGCATACTTCGGGTGTCCGCTCTTTCGCTTCATACGATGTTGAGCCGCTTGTCAAAGCCCGTCATTCTGAAAACGTCAAGTATCTCCACGGAGGCGTTTTTCACGGTGAGGGCGCCGTTCATCTGCTTGTGAGCGACAACGACAAGGCGCAGCCCCGCCGAAGAGATATACTCCAGCTTTTCCATATCGAAGGTCAGCTCCTTCACTTCGCTGCCGAGGGCGTCGAGCTCCTTTTTAAGCTCTGCGGAAGCGGGAGTGTCCAGCCAGCCTTCAAGCTTCAGAACGGCACTGCTGCCGCTGATCTCCTTTGTGATCGTCATGATGATCCTTCCTTTCCTGAAATAATTTCAAGATTATTCTATCATATTATATCCTTGATTTCAAGTCATTATTGCAAATTGTGACATTATGGCACATTTTTTGTGAAGAATTCTATTGAAAATTTACATTTTTTATGATATAATTAGTGATACAGTTTTAAACTATTCTCACGGAGGGCTGAATATGAACAGGATACTTTCGATCATCGGCAGAAACATCGCAGAGCGCCCCCGGCATACCGCATTGAAGGATACGGAAGGCGGCTGCCTTACTTATAAAGAACTGGATGTCCTCGCCCGCAGGATCGCCGCAAGGCTCATAAGGCAAGGCACAAAGCCCGGAGACTGCGTAACGGTGGAGCTTCCCCGGAGCCTCGGATATATCGCAGCGCTGTTAGGAGCCTGGTACGCCGGAGCGGCCTATGCTCCCCTTTCGGATGAATACCCCGAGGACAGGCTGGCTTACATCCGGGAGAACTGCTCCGCGTCGGCGGTGATAGACGAAAGATTCATGCGCGGCATCGAGCTGGAACAGCCGTCGGACGCTCCCATTGTTCAAGGAGAGACCGACCCCGCGGTCATCATCTACACCTCCGGCTCCACAGGCAGGCCTAAGGGCGTGCTCCACGATTTTTGCAGCGTATACGGTGCGGCGCAGCGCTACGGCAGCCTTATGGGATTTGACGGCAGCTCCGTACAGGCTTTGGGCGCCTCTCTGACCTTTGTGGCTTCTCTTGACCTGATCTGGTCAACACTCTCCGCAGGCATCACCGGGCTGCTGCTGCCCTTTGAGGTGATACGGGATCCCGTCCTGCTGGCGGAATGCTTCAAGGACTTCGGCGTGACACAATCCTTCATCAGCCCCAAGGTGCTCCGTATATTCGACGGCAGCGGCACCTGCCTTAAACGGGTGCTGACGGCCGGCGAGCGCGTCTCCGACGTTTACTCCGAGGACTATGACATCATCTGCTCCTACGGACAGACCGAGACCGCTGGCGCCGTTCTCGCATTCACCCTTGACCGCAAATACAGCAATACGCCTATCGGCAAAAGCATTGAGGGCGCGTTCGCCTACATCCTCGATGAAAACGGAAAGGCAGCCGATGAGGGCGAGCTTTGCGTTTCGGGACATTTCGCCTCGGGATATATCGGGCTCCCCGATCAGACGGAAAAGACCTTCGTTCCCAACCCCTATAAAGAAAGCGACGGCTATGATACCCTTATCCGCACCGGCGACATCGTCCGAAGGGACGAAAACGGCAATATCGTTTATCTCAACCGCCGTGACTGGATGGTCAAGATAAACGGCCAGCGTGTGGAGCCCGGCGAGACCGAAGCCGTCATCAGAAGCGTTGAAGGCGTCCGTGAAGCGGCGGTAAGGGACCACAAAAACGCCTACGGGCAGGTGTACCTTGCGGCTTATTTCGCCGCGGACGAGGCCGTGGACGCGGATTATATCAAAGCCTGCATCTCCGACAAACTGCCGGCGTATATGCTCCCCGCCTTCTATATCAGACTGGACAGGCTGCCGCTGAACGCCAACGGCAAGCTGGACCGCTCCGCGCTGCTTCCTCCCGAGGCGGGAGATTTCAAGGCGGAGTACTCCGCGCCTGTCACCGATATGCAGAAAGCCCTCTGCGCCGCCTTTGAGAAGGTCCTCGGCGTTGAGAACGTGGGCATTGACGATTCCTTCTTCGCTTTAGGCGGTGATTCTATCCGCTCGGCGGCGCTGGCGGCGGAGTGTCAGGTCTACGGCATCCGCACTGCGGATATCTTTGCCGGCGTTACCCCCCGGGGCATTGAGAAAGCGGTGCTGAGCAAGGCGGATCATCAAAGGCTCACCCGCAAGGAGAAGCGCGAGACCGTCTATCCCCTTACGCCCTACGAGCGCGGGATGTATATCGAGCAGAAGATGTCCCCCGATTCGACGGTCTATCTGCTGAACCTTATCTTTGACATAAAGGGCGCCGACACGGAAAGGACCGTTTCCGCGGTCAAGGCCGTATTCTCGCTGCACGAAGCCTTCCGCTCACGCTACGCCGAGAGAAACGGCGTCCCCGTAAGGATAGTGACCGAAGATATACCCGAGATCTCGGTTTCGGCGGCGGAGTCCTGCGAGCAGGCCCGCAAAGACGCCGAAGGCTATGCCGAGCCCTTCGATCTCAGCGCGGGCATACCTGTCCGCACCGTGATATATGAACTGCCCGAGGGCGGGCTGCTGCTGCACATCGCGGTGCATCACATCGCCTTTGACGGCGGCTCCTCGGAAACTCTTGTGCGCGAGCTGATCTCCGCTCTGAAGGGCGAGGAACTCAAAGCCCCCGAACTGGATCTTTCCGATCTTTACGAGCAGAGCCTTTCCGCCGACTATTCCAAGGGCTATGCCTTCTATGACGAAATGTTCTCCGACGGCGTGCCCGTCACCGATCTGCCCATAAAGGGCAAGCGTCCCAGGGTGCATCCTCTTTCGGACACTCAGATCGACACCGTATACGATACCGCCGAAACAGCGGCGCTGGACCGTGCCGCAAAGCAATTTGGCGTCACCGAGTTTGAACTGATCTTCGCGGCCGCCGCCCTTACCGCCGCGAAATACACCGCCTCCGAGGATATAGTCCTCGGCATCCCCACAAATATGCGTCCGGCGGGAGCCGAGAGCGTTATCGGTATGTTCGTCAACACCGCACCCGTAAGAGTGCGCCCTGTCAGAAATATGCCCTTGGCCGGATATATCCGTTCGGTGGGAGAAGCCGTCCGCAATGTCACCTACGGCGCCGAGCTGCCCTTTGAGGACGTGGTAAGGAAGTTTGTCAAGCAGAGGGACGAGTCACGAAACCCGATGTTCGATATCAGCGTGAACTATATGAATTTCCCCTCGGACTACGACGACGGCAGCCTGCACGTCAGCTTTGACAGCCCTCTCCAGCGGATGAGCCGGGACATCGGCATCATCATCCGCAAGACAAAAGCCGGGCTGAGATCAATGCTCCAGTATTCCTCCGAGCTTTTCGACAGCACTGCCGCCGAAAACTTCTCGGAGCAGCTCCGGCATACTCTTTCGCTCATAGTTTCCGGCGCAGAGACCGTCCGTGACGCCGCACAGCTCCCGGAGAGCCAGCGCAGGGTACTTGAAGGCTATTCCCGCGAGGCAGAGGCGGAGATCCCTGTCACACTGCTGCATAAGCTCTTTGAACAGCAGGTCTCGGAGCATCCCGACCGCACCGCCCTTATCGCCGCAGACGATACGCTTACCTACAAACAGCTGGACGAGAGATCCAACATCGCCGCCAACGGGCTTATCAGCCGTGGCGTGACCGTGGGCTCCGGCGTGGCGATACTGCTGCCGAGAGTTTCGGCCTTCTTCGCCTGTATGTTCGGCGTTAACAAGGCAGGAGCCGCCTTTATCCCCTGTGACCCTCAGTATCCCGCCGACCGCATCAACCACATAATCAGCGACTCCGGCTCGGCGTATATCATCACCACCGCCGACAAGCTCTCCGACTATCCCGCCGACAAGGCAATAGATGTGGCTGAACTGCTTTCGGGCGGCGATACCTCCTCTCCCGACGTTCAGATGGATGACAGCGAGCTGTCCTATATGATCTATACTTCCGGCTCCACGGGCAAGCCCAAGGGCGTTATGCTCCATCACAAGGGCATCTGCAATTATCTGTATCCTCACCCCGCCAACCCGCATATGAAGTTCATCCGCGACAGTGTGGAGAACTATCTCTCGGTAACGACGGTCTCTTTTGATATGTCCTTCAAGGAACACGCCGCCGCCCTCTGCAACGGCAAGACACTGATCTTTGCCGGCGACGATCAGATGAACGACCCCCGTGCGCTGGCGGAGCTTATGGACAAGCATCACGCCGACTGCATCAATGCCACTCCTTCCCGTCTTATGCAGTATATGGAGTACGAGCCCTTTGTCAAGGCGCTTTCGCGGTGCAGACTGGTCATGTCCGGCGGCGAGGGCTATCCCATGAGCCTGAGAGACCATATCAGCAGGCTTTGTCCCGACACACGGATAATGAACACCTACGGTCCCACAGAAATAACCGTTTCCTGCAACGCGGCGGACCTTACTCACGCCGATCATATCAGCGTCGGCAGACCTCTGCTGAACTACACCGAATACATCGTGGATAAGTTCGGGGACCTTTCTCCCTGCGGAGCGGTGGGCGAACTGCTCATAGGCGGCGTGGGCGTTGCACGCGGCTACAAGAACCTTGAAAAGCAGACCGCCGAGCGCTTTGTAAGCTATAACGGCGAACGGGTATACCGCTCCGGCGACTACGCCAAATGGGATGCCGACGGAAATGTGATGATCCTCGGCAGGCTGGACAATCAAGTGAAACTCCGCGGCCTGCGTATCGAGCTGGACGAGATAATCGGACTTATCGAGGCCCAGCCCCACATCAAAAAGGCGGCGGTGGTCATCCGGAAGATCAGCGATCAGGAAAACCTCTGCGCCTATTTCACCGCCGACGTGCCCATAGACATCGACGCCCTGCGGACGGAGCTGAAAAAGCATCTTACTCACTACATGGTGCCGACAGCCTATCTGCAAATGGCCGAGATGCCCATGACCCCCAACGGCAAGACCGACCTGAAGCGTCTGCCCGACCCTGTTCCCGTAAGCCTCGGAGAGTATGCAGAGCCCGCCAACGACACCGAGCGGTTCTTCTGCGAGGCCTTTGCCAAGGCGCTGAAGCTCGACCGCGTGGGCGCCACGGACGACTTCTTTGAGATCGGCGGCACCTCGCTGATCGTTACCTCGGTGGTTCTTTCGGCTTCCGAGAACGGCTATCCCGTTTCCTACGGCGACGTGTTCAAGTATACAACTCCCCGGGCGCTGGCGGAGCTTTTCGGTCAGAAGGAAGAGGGCGGACAGAAGAGCCTCTTTGACTTCGACAGCTACGACTATTCAAAGATCGATGCTCTGCTGGCCGAGAATACCATAGATTCCTTCCGCACCGGTGAGATGCGTGAGCTGGGGAACATTATGATAACCGGCGCCACGGGATATATGGGCGCTCATCTGCTGGCACAGTACCTCGACGAGGAAAAAGGCACCGCTTACTGCCTTGTCCGCAAGGGCAGATACCCCACCTCCGGCGACAGGCTGAAAAACATGATGTTCTACTATTTCGGCCCCCGCTACAACGCCGTCTTTGACGAGCGGGTCAAGACCGTTGACGGCGACGTTACAGATTACAAGTGCTTTGAGCAGTTTGAAAGCCTGCCCATAGACACCGTGTTCAACTGCGCCGCCAACGTAAAGCATTTCTCCAGCGGCACCGATATCGAGGACATCAACATCGGCGGAGCCGTCAACTGCGTGAAGCTCTGCGAAAAGCTGGGTGCAAGGCTGATACACTTCTCCACCATTTCCGTCGCCGGGACGTCCGGGGATCTGTCAAGCCTTGAAAAGACCTCTCTTGACGAGCAGTCCCTCTATTTCGGACAGACTCTCGACAACAAGTACACCGCCTCGAAGCTCATGGGCGAACGCGCGGTGCTGGAGGCCGCCGCCGAAAAGGGCCTCGACGCCAAGGTCATCCGCGTGGGGACACTTGCCGCCCGTGAATCCGACGGCGAGTTCCAGATCAACTTCCTCACCAACAGCTTTATGGGACGTCTGCGCTCCTACAGTATGCTGGGCTGCTTCCCCTATCAGATGATGGAGAATCAGGTCTGCATGGGGCCTATCGACGTTTCCTGCCGCGCCTTCCTCAAGCTGGCCCGGACGCCTAAAAAGTGCTGCCTGTTCAACGCCGTCAACAACCACACTCTCCCGCTGGGAGATATCATCCGCCGCATGAACATAAACGGCATGGATATCCGCTTTGTGGAGTACGAGGAATTCTCGGCGGCCATAGCCGAGGCCCAGCAGGACCCCGACAAGGCCGCGATCCTGCAAAGCATGGTGGCCTATATGGACACCGCCCACGGGAACCGGGTGGTGCAGCTGCCCTTCACGGCTCACTACACCACGCAGCTGCTGGCAAGGCTGGGCTTCTTCTGGGATGCCAGCAACGAGCGCTATGTTGACGATTTCATCAGCGTCCTCGGAGGATTCAGCTTCTTCGACAGCGATAACCTGAGCAGATAAAAGAGGTGGATCCAATGAATAACACCGGCATACTGATCAGCAGGAAATACCGCAGCCTGCTGATCTCAACGCTGGCAATGTCCGCTTCTACCTATATTTCCTCGATACTGGACGGGATAATGGTGGGGAGGCTGCTGGGTACCGAACAGCTTTCGGCAATAAGCCTCACCACCTCGATAGTCTTCCTGATAAGCATACCTATCTCGCTTTTTACCTTCGGCGGCAGCACCCTTGCGGTCACATATAAGGGCAGGCGGGACAACAGCTCGGCGGATAAGATCTTTACCCTTTCCTTTGTCACTGCGCTGACGGTCAGCGCAGTGATGACTGCCGTCGGCATCGGGCTTATCGGTCCGGTCTCACGGCTGCTGACAAAGGGAAGCGAGCTTGAAGGCTATGTGGCGGACTATCTGCTGCCGCTTTGGTCGCTGGCGCCGCTTACGGCGCTGCTCACGGTCACGGCCGCCTTTGCCCGAACGGACGGGAAAAGGCAGCTTGCCACTGCCCTGCCCATAGTTTCCAACATCGTCAATCTGCTCTGCGATCTGCTGTTCATGAAGGTCTTTGGCATGGGGATAGCGGGAGCCGGCTGGGCAACGGTAGCAGGCTATTCGGTGGGCGGCGTGATGACCCTCGGATATTATTTATCCGGCAAGCGCTCCCTGCATTTCAGCAAGGCTGCCTTCAAAGAGCTGAAACGCCTCGGAGAGATAGTCTCCACGGGGATGCCCTCGGCGCTTATCTATGTATGCAATTTCCTGCGGCTGTTCTTCGTCAACGACATCGTCATAACCTCAACGGGAGTCATGGGTGCAAAGATCGCCTCGGTGACTTTCTCCCTGAACAGCCTTGCGTTCATATTCGTGGAGGGTGCCTCGATGACCCTTCTGCCCATACTCGGCGCTCTGGCCGGCGAAAGGGATATCCGCGGACAAAGGACGGCCCTGCGCTACGGGATGCTGATGACCCTGCTGATGTGCGGCGCGGTGTTTGCCGTAAGCGTGCTGTTCCCGGTGCAGCTTGCCTCGCTGTTCGGCCTTACCGAGCCGGAGGCAGTCAATATTTTCAAGGTGACCTTCCGAGTAGTGTCGCTCAATGTGCTGATGATCGGCATCATCTATGTGATGCGCTCCTTTTTTCAGGCAACGGGACAGAAGATCATCGCCAACATCCTTGTGGTTGTGGACGGTTTCCTTTCGGTGGTACCCTTGATGTATTTCCTGTCAAAGATAAATATTTACTGGCTGTGGGCAGCCTTCCCGATCTCCAAGCTGATAACTCTCACGGTGATGCTTGCCTGCATGGCCGCGGCAAAGAAAAAGCAGCACCGGCAAAGCCTGCTACTGCTGGGTGACGAGGAAGGAAAGGTGCTGAGCTTCTCCGCAGCCAACGAAAGCTCCGAAGCATCGGCGGCGGCAAGACGGGCCGTGGAATTCTGCCGTGAAAACGGCGTTGATCCGCGCATTGCCAACGCTGTGGGCGTCACGGCGGAGGAACTGTGCCGCAACATCGCCGCCTATGCACGGACGCCGCGGAACACTTCTGTGGATATTCTTATCAGGATACTCAGCGATTCCGTGACGATACGCCTTCGGGACAACGGTCCGGCCTTCGACCCGACGCAGTACATCGACAACAGCGGTCGGGAGATCACCGGCCTTCAATTAGTGCGTTCCCTTTCCTCCGGCATCGAACATAACAGAGTCCTTGAGATGAACCTTACCACGGTGACGGTCTCCCGCGACAGATGACCGTAAACAAAACCGGCCCGTCCGCGCTTTGATGCGGACAGGCCGGTTTTTTATGCTCAATCCTTGTTTTCATACGCCTTTACGGTGTTCTCCACCTTGGCGACGGAGTTCTGCTCGGTGATCTCAACCTTGTAGGCGTACTGCTTCTCGGAGCCGTTTTCCTCGACGGTAGTGGTCTCCACGAAATACTGAAGCTCCTCGCCCTTGAACCAGAAATCCGCCGAGAAGGCTTTAACGGTGCCGCTTTCCGACTTGGCGCCTATCTTCGCGGCGTCATATTCGTGCCGGATATGGGTAAGGCCGTTTTCCTCGGTCTGAGACGCCTCCGTGACCGCCGAAGGAGAATAGAGTATCAGTCCTTCGTCGGCCTGGGGGTGAGTGGTGTCCCGGGTGTATAGCACAAAGCCCTCTTCGCCCTTCTGCCGGTAGGTCAGACTGCCGTTCTCGTAGGTAAAAAGCTCTGCGCCGTTGTTATACTGGGCGTACTCGCTCTTTTCGCTTTTCCCCTTATAGGAAAAGATCAGTATATCCTTCTCGTCGTATTTGAAGGTGAACTCCTGCTCGGTCTCACCGGTGGCGGTATTGGTCATCAGCACTCTTGCGCTGTTCAGCGCTTTGTAGGCCGCCCTGGCCTTTTTGATAAGCTCACCGCCGGTCACGTCCTTTGCCCCGCCCAGACAGGAACAGAGCATGACTGCGGCCGTCACCGCGCACAGCAGGACGGAGATCATCCTTTTCATTCTTTCACATCTCCTTAGACAAAATCGCCGCCTTTCAGACATTGACCGAAAAGCGGCATTATTATCAAAAGCATTATTTTCTTCTTGAGGTGTTCCTTCTCTTGCCGTCCATAACGTGCTTGAGGTCGGAGATACGCTCCTCACTGCTGGCCTTGAAGCGGCTGAGCATATCCTCAAAGCCCGCATCGCGGCTGCCCTCGCCGGCATCGTATACCGGGGGCGGATTTCTGGTAAAGTCCGGCTGTTCGGGACGCTCAAACTTCCTTCTCGGCGCGGAGGCGGCAGTTCTGCCCTGCGGACGTCCTCCCTGGCGGCGCTCCGGCATCTTCTTTTCCGGCGCGGGAAGAGCTTTCTTGATAGAAAGGCTTATCTTCTTGTCCTCACCCACGGAAAGCACCTTGACCTTCACGGTCTGACCTTCCGTAAGATGCTCTCTGATGTCGCTGACATATGTGTTTGCGACCTCCGAGATATGTACCATACCCGTAGTATCCTTATCGAGCTCCACAAAAGCCCCGAACTTGGTGATACCCGTTACCTTGCCTTCATAAATCTTTCCTACCTCTAGCTGCATCAGCTTTCCTTTACCCCTTTGCTTTCTTCAGATTATTGTTTTCCGTTGTCATCGGTCTGTTCAACGATATAGAAGCGGCGCTCGCCGGGATAAGCATAGCCCAGCTGTTCCACGGCTATCCTTTCCATATACTCCGCCTCGTCCCCGGATCTGAGCAGACGGATATACTCGTCGTTCTTCTGCTCCTGCTCGGTGATCTGAGCGGAAAGCTCCTCGCTCTGCTTTTTCAGCTCAACGATCTGCGCCTGCTGGGATATGATGTTGAATACCGCATAGATGACAAGGCACAGCACTGCGGTAAAGGCTATGACACGGCCGACCTTGCCGTGTGACCTGCTTTCGGACATCTCAGCCTGTTTTTCCGCCATTTCCCGCACTTCCTTTCATCTGCGCTTTACTCGGTGACCTACTGACTCCAATATATTATACTACATTATATCCGCAGTTTCAAGACCTTTTTCTTATTTTTTTGAAATTTTCTCAATTTAGATTTACTTTTAACAAATTCGGCCTTGATTATTTGTATAATTTTAGCAACTCCCCTGCCGGGACCGCGGTCCCAGAGGGCGCGGAGCAGCCGAAAAAAACGAAAGAACACCGTCACGATGAGCCGTCCGAGGGTGAAGCGCTCGGCGGCGGCACCGATAAGCATTGCGGCGAAGGTGAAAAAGCGCATTTCCCCGGCGCGGGCCACGGAGAGGATAAAGTAGCAGAAGAAGAAAAACAGGGTATACACAAAGTCAAGTATGTTTTCGGCGGCTCTTCCCAAGCGGGCGCCCCGTCTGAGGGCGCGGATAAAGTCATAGCCCGCCCCGAGGATGATCCCCAGCAGGCAGGCGCAGGCAAAAGTCTCCCGGTCGAAGGCTCCGGGCTGTCTCAGCGGGAAGATGCTCTCGTCGGCAAGGAAATGCAAGGTCCCCACCTCACTTCACGAGCTTTCCGAGGAAGGACAGCTTTTTCTTTCTGTCCTTGTCGCCGTAGATGAGCGCCGTGACCTCGCCCTCCACCGAGAGCTTGCCGCTGCCCACGCTCATCTCGTTGATGTGCAGACCGCTGCCCCGGATCGTCAGCTCTCCCTGCTGGGTGAAAAGGGCGATCTCCTGCTCGTCGAATCGGTCAACGTCGGTAACGCCCGTCAGCTCCAGCCGCGAGCGGTTTTCAAGTATCAGACTGTGGCTGCCTGTCATATCTGTCATAATGAAGTCCTCCTTCGGGACGGTCTGTCCAAAAAATTGTCCCCTTATTAAGGCAACACCGCACGACCCGCGGCTAACGCCTCTGCACGTCATATACTTGCATATTTTCCGTCATAGTACACAAATCTCCTTGCCGGGCGCCAGCCCGCCTGCGTCGAATTTATGCACTCTGACGAAAAATCTGACTTCGTATCTGACGCACAGGGGTTGTGCGGTATTGCCTTAAAAAAATGTTCTGTTTTCTCTTGACGAACGGCCTGCGGCTGTGCTATTATATAATAGGTGTAATATTGAGACATCTGTTGAAGTATATGCTTTGACCTATGCAAATATGAACGGAGTGATAGAATGAACGAGCTGGTAAAAACCACCGTCGGGCGGAAGCTCGAACGCACCGCCGAGAATCTGCGGAAGAACAATATCGAGGCCTATATCGCAGAGGACTGCGCCGAGGCCGTGAAGATAGTCGAAGGGCTGATGAAGGAGAACGACACTATCACCTGCGGAGGGTCCGTCACCCTTGCCGAAAGCGGCGTCCTGGACCTGATGAAGAGCGGGAAATACAACTTCCTTGACCGCTCCAAGGCCGCCGACCGCAGCGAGGTGGAGGAGATATACCGCAAGGCCTTTTCCGCCGACGTTTACCTCACATCTGCCAACGCCGTCACCGAGAACGGCGAGATCTACAACGTGGACGGCAACTCCAACCGTGTGGCAGCTATCCTCTACGGGCCTCAGTCGGTCATTTTCGTGGTGGGCTGCAACAAGATAGTAAGGACCGTTGACGACGCGATACAGCGGGTCAAGACCTGCGCGGCTCCTCCCAACGCCGACAGGCTGAACTGCGAGACTCCCTGCACAAAAACAGGAGAATGCGTTTCTCTGAAGGCCGGCGGTGATATGCCCTCGGGATGCAGATGCGAGGGACGTATCTGCTGCAACTATGTGGTCTCTGCCTGGCAGAGGAAAAAGGGCAGGATGAAGGTCGTGCTCGTCAAGGAGGAACTCGGTTTCTGAGTTAAAGGGTGATTGCCGATGATCGAACATAACGGTAAAAAATATAAGGTGCTGGGGATTTGCGCGGGCGGCATCCAGAAGGATAACGTCACCGAGCTGCTGGAGGCGATAATCAAAAACGCCTCCGCCCTGGGCTTCAAGACGCTGGTGTTCAGCACCTTTACCGATCTTTTCAAGAAAAACGCCTACGCCGACGGCGAAGCCGGGATATTCAGCCTTACCGACAGCTGCCTGCCGGACGTCCTTGTGGTGCTGCCCGAATCCATAAAGTATGACGAAGTCACCGGGGACATCATCGAGCGTGCCCGCAAAAAGGGCATTCCCGTGATCTCGGTGGACAGAAGGATCGAAGGCTGCGTGAGCGTGGTGTTCAACTACGCCGACAGCTTTGAGGAAGTGGTGCGGCACGTTATCAAGGTCCACAAGTGCAGGCGCATCAATTTCATCGCGGGTATCAAGAACAACAGCTTCTCCGACGAGAGAGTGGAGCGTTATAAAAAAGTCCTGGCCGAGGAGGGCATCGAGTTCGACGAGCGCAGACTGGGCTACGGCGACTTCTGGGGCGGCCCCGCAAGAGCCGTCACCGAGGGCTGGTTCAACAGCGGCATCGAGTTCCCCGAGGCGATAATCTGCGCCAACGATATGATGGCGATAGAAGTCTGCCGTGTCCTCAAAGAGCATGGGCTGAGAGTCCCCGAAGATGTGATCGTCACCGGCTTTGACGGCGTCGAGCTGGAGAAATACCACACTCCCCGCCTGACCACCTGCGCCGTGAACATCAACGAGGCGGGCATGGCCGCCGCCAGCGCCGCAATACGCCTCACGGAGCATGAGATCTGTCCCGAACTACTGGAGATACCTTACAGGATAAGAATTTCTCAGTCCTGCGGATGCACCCCCGTGAATATGGCGGTCATCGCCAACAAGGTCATGGAGCTGAACGCCGAAAAAGTGCTGGACGACATCCACGAGAATTATATGTTCACCTATCTTGCCCGGGGCCTGGCCTGCACGCAGATACCGAAGCTGGTGGAGGTCATCCACCGCTACTGCGACACTCAGACCTGGTGCTGTGTGGATACGGACTATTTCTCCGACAAACGGTCGAAAAAGCGCTTCTCCGGGCGTTTCACCGATCAGATGCGGATGCTGACCTACACCTCCGATCCCTCCCGGGACGGGGACGTGTTCGACACGCCTTCCCTTCTGCCGGGGCTGGCCGCCTATCTCGACGAGTTCGACTGCCTGCTCTTCGCTCCCCTGCACTACGAGGACGAGCTTTACGGATATATCGTATTCCGGGTGGATGTGGACAACACGGAATTTCGCTTCCGCCGGAGATTCACGATGCTCACCAACCAGATCCTTGAGAGCTTCCGCATAAGGACGCTTATCGAACGGACCAACGCCAAGCTGGCGGATATGCACATCCACGACCCGATGACAGGGCTCTATAACCGCCGGGGCTTCTACCAGCAGGCAGGCAAGCTGATACGCCGGCTGGCCCGGAACGGCTCACAGGCTGTCATCTTCTCGGTGGATATGGATAACCTCAAAGGCATCAACGACGTTTACGGCCACAACGAGGGCGACAAGGCCATAAAGGAACTGGCTTCGGTGCTGGTGAAATGCGCCTCCGAGGGGGATATTTGTTCCAGGTTCGGCGGGGACGAATTCATCGTGCTTTCCTCCGCCGCCGACGAGAAGTATGTCGAGGACTACTACCGCCGTGTGCGGCAGGCTCTTTCCGAGCATGAAGCCCGCTTCAAGGCGGCTTTCAAGGTGGAGATAAGCATCGGTTCCTTCTGCACCAGACTGTCCAGCGCGGAGGAGCTTGACGAGTGCATCCGTCTCGCGGACGAGAGGATGTATTCCGAAAAGCGGGACCACAAGAGAAAAACGTCACGGAACTGACAGGCTTTTGTTCAGATTGTCAGTTTTCTGTCAAGATGTTAACATTAAATTCCATGCATAAAATCATTGACACCGGGACTCTTTTGAGATATAATATAGTTTGACATTGAATGTTGTTTTTTCACAGTCGTTTCCATAACATAAAAATATTAAGGGGTTAATTATTTGAAACAGCTTACTTCCTATTTGCAGAACTTCAACAAGCGCAAACTGCTTTTAGCCTTTGCGGACGCCTTTATGGTGGTAGTTTCGGCGCTGTTTGCCAACTTCATACTTTCGGCGCTGTCAAAGCCCATCAGCGGAAGGCACCAGCTTGAATGCATGGTGATCTGCGCTTTCTTCTGTGTGGCCTCCATGACATTCTGCGGGCTCTACAGCAAGATGTGGCGCTATTTCAGGATCAGAGACTACCTTTTCTGCATAGTGGGTGCCCTTTCCGGTTTCCTGCTCTCCTATTCGGTGATCTATCTGATGACCTCGCAGTTCTATCCGGTGTTCACGGCACTTCACGTTTCCATCTCCATTATCGGGATAGTGGTGTTCAGACTGCTTTTCAAGAGCGCGTTCATAACGCTGTCCTCCACGGGCAAGGAAAGCAGCAGCGGCAAGCGCACGATGATCGTGGGTGCAGGCACCACCTGCGAGCTGATGATGACCGAGATCAAGCGGGCAAAACTTCTGAACGAAAAGAACGCTTCGGCAAGATACAATCCCGTCTGCGTGGTGGACGACGATCCTTCAAAGATCGGCAAGCAGTTTGAAGGCGGAGTCACCGTGGTGGGCACCACCGACGACATCCCCACCTTCGTAAAGGAGTTTAACGTCGAGCAGATAATCTTCGCTATCCCCTCCTGCCCCGAGGAAAAAAAGCGGAAGATCCTTGATACTTGTCAGAACACAAAGGTGAATGTAAAGGTCATCCCATTTATCGGAGACCTGATCTTCAACGAGAACAAGCCCATTATCGGTCAGCTGCGTGATATACGCATCGAGGACCTGCTGGGCCGCGACCCCATTTCCTTCGACAACAAGGATATCAAGGCCTTCATTTCCGGGAAGGTCTGCATGGTCACCGGCGGCGGCGGCTCTATCGGCTCCGAGCTGGTGCGGCAGATCGTCAAGTTCGGGCCCAAGCAGATAATCATTGTTGACATCTACGAGAACAACGCCTACGAGATCCAGCAGGAGCTGGTGATGGAATACGGCAGCAAGCTGGACCTGGTAACGCTGATCGCTTCGGTGCGTGACTACCACCGGATGAATCAGATCTATCTCAAATACAAGCCTCAGATCGTTTTCCATGCGGCGGCGCACAAGCACGTCCCGCTGATGGAAGTCTCCCCCATGGAGGCTATCAAGAACAACGTGGTCGGCACCTTCAACGTGGCTACGCTGGCGGAGTATCACGGCGTTGAGAAGTTCGTGATGATCTCCACCGATAAGGCGGTCAACCCCACAAACGTAATGGGCGCCTCGAAGCGCTGCTGCGAAATGGTCATCCAGTATCTCTCACAGCAGCCCGATACCCATACGGAATTCGTAACGACCCGCTTCGGAAACGTGCTGGGCTCCAACGGTTCGGTCATCCCGCTGTTTAAAAAGCAGATCGAGCGCGGCGGCCCCGTTACCGTCACTCACCCGGAGATAATCCGCTATTTTATGACCATACCCGAGGCCGTGAACCTTGTTATGGAGGCGGCGGCTATCGCCCACGGCGGCGAGATCTTCGTGCTTGACATGGGCCAGCCCGTCAAGATAGTCACGCTGGCGGAGAACCTTATCAGAATGTACGGCAAGGTCCCCAACGAGGATATCGACATCGTATTCACCGGCCTGCGTCCCGGCGAGAAGATCAGAGAGGAACTTCTGATGATGGAGGAGGGCCTCAAAAGCACGCAGAACAAGCTGATCTTCATCGGCAAGCAGATAGAGATCGACGAGGAGAGCTTCGTGGCAGACCTGGAGATGCTCAAAAAGAACGCCGAAAAGGACGACGAAGCCGAAGCCGTTGCGGCTCTTCACCGCATCGTTCCCACCTTCACCACTCCAGAGGAGTTCAACAAGAAGGAGCTTCATACAAACTGAGAATGACCCCGTACCCGACCGGTGCGGGTTTTTTTCTGCCCTTCCCGTCCGGGTCCCGGGCATTATCCTGCGGGAGCGGATTGACATTTTGCGTCTGCGGTGATATAATTGTCCTAAAAGGACATCTTATTAACAGGAAAGGTGATCGCCGTGACTGATATAAAACTTATGCTCCGCAAACTGGATACGCTCGTTATCTTCCGCGAGATAAAAAAAGACCCCGCCGTCAGCCTGCTGATACAGACTCTTGACGAACTGAACCGCGGGGACAAAGACTCCGCGCTGAAAAGCTACTGTGCCTTTGCCGCCGCCCTTTACGAGGACGGATCGAACCTCTCGCGGTACATTCTCCGGCTGGTGACCGAGGACGAGAATCTATACATCCTCAGACGGGGATGCGGCGAGAAAACAAGCTGGTTTTTGGACGAGTGCCTTGCCAACGAGCTGTATACCCTTGAAGAGCTTTCCCATATCTCCTGCGACGAGCTGATAACCCGCATCGGCTACGACGGCTTTATGCCCCGCTACGAGATCGAAGCGCTGGACTTCTCCAAGATCTACGCCGACCGCGTTCTTGCGGTGGACCGCTACGGCTACGGGATCTACGCCAAGTATCACGTTTTTGTGGTCAAGGACGGCGAGATCGTGCCCGTAAAATATCCCGACAGCATCAGCCTGGCTCAGCTTTCCGGCTACGAGGCCGAAAAGAAAGAGGTCATCGACAACACCCTTGCGCTCCTCCGGGGACGTCCCGCAAATAACGTTCTGCTTTACGGCGACTGCGGCACAGGCAAGTCCTCCACCGTCAAGGCCGTGGCCAACGAGTTCGCCGAGCGGGGCCTGCGGCTCATCGAGCTGAAAAAGAAACAGCTCCACGAGATACCGAATATTGTAAAGCACATCAGCCGCAACCCGCTGAAATTCATCGTGTTCATCGACGACCTTTCCTTTACCGAGGACGACGACGATTTTGCGGCTCTGAAAGCGATACTTGAAGGAAGCGTTTCCTCCACGGCGCCGAATCTTGTTATCTACGCCACCTCCAACCGCCGCCACATGGTTCACGAGACCTTCTCCGCCCGCGAAGGCGACGAGGTCCACCGCAACGACACCATGCAGGAACTGCTTTCGCTGTCCGAGCGCTTCGGTCTGCGGGTCATCTTCCGCAAGCCGGACAAGGAGCTTTATCTCTCGGTGGTCCGGGACCTGGCGAGACAGTACGGTCTGAAAATGCCGGAGGAGGAGCTTTTCGCCCGGGCCGAGCAGTACGCCCTTGCGCGGGGCGGACGCTCTCCGAGAGCCGCCAAACAGCTTGTTGAATTTTTGAAGGGAGCAGAAAAATGACGGAGATCAGAAAACTCACCTCCGACGGGGAGCTTCGTGCAAACGCGGACCTTGCCGCCGAGATCTGGCGGGAACATTTCCACGGCATCATCACCGATGAACAGATAGAATATATGCTGGAGCGGTTCCAGTCCTTTGAGGCGATGAAGCGTCAGACCTCAGAAGAGCATTACGAATACTGCGGCTTCTTCGAGGACGGCGTACAGCAGGGCTTTTTCGGCATCGCCGACAAGGGCGACGGCACGCTTTTCCTGTCGAAGCTGTATCTGCGGAAGTCCGCCCGCGGGAAGGGCTATGCCTCGGAGATGTTTGAGCACATCAAGGAGATCGGCCGGGAGCGCGGGCTGAAAAGCGTCTGGCTCACGGTAAACCGTCACAACGACGGTTCCGTTGCCGTTTACCGCCACTGGGGGATGAAAGTCATCCGCGAGCAGGTGGCCGACATCGGTAACGGCTTCGTCATGGACGACTATGTTTTCTCCCTGGACTTGTAAATTTACTGTTAAACCGCAGTTCCCTCTTGACAAAAGGAAAAGAATCTGTTATAATATATTAGTCGCTGTGAAGACCCGCACGGAGACTTTAAACTTTGTGAATTAGTAGCTCAGTCGGTAGAGCATTTGACTTTTAATCAAAGGGTCCGGGGTTCGAATCCCCGCTAGTTCACCAGCAGGGGCGTGTCCCTGCACCCAATGCCCTCGCCCTCAACAGGGTGGGGGCTTTTTATTTTGTTTGGATCGGGGCCGATTTTTGATGCAGCTCCTCTCCGCCTTCGCACCCTGCGGAGGCTTTTTTTTATTCCTTGCAGCCTTTTGCCTTGCCCGTTCGTATACATAATGAAGAGAGGAAGTGAGCCCGTGAAGAAAGAACTGCGCAGTGAGGATATATCCGATTTCTATCAGGCTCACTATACGGCTGTCTTCAGGCTTTGCATGAGCTTTATGAAAAACGAACAGGAAGCTGCCGATGCGGCGGAGGAGACCTTTCTGCGGTGGCTGGAG
The DNA here is from genome assembly GCA_900104495.1 of Ruminococcaceae bacterium FB2012. GTDB lineage: Bacteria > Bacillota > Clostridia > Oscillospirales > Ruminococcaceae > FB2012. The sequence goes on from FMXS01000007.1 coordinate 56,740, forward strand.
CGCTCCGGAGACCCCGGCGACGGGAGGTACGGCGAGGCCTGGCTCATCGTCACGGCGGGGAACTATTGCCGCGATCTGCTAAGGCGTCGGAAGCGTTTCGGGAGAGAGGACATTTCCTCGGCTTACGAGCTTACCGCTCCCGACACCTCCCATAGGGACCGGGAGCTTTGGTCGGCAGTTACGGATCTGCCGGACAAATACAAGACCGTCCTGTTCCTTTACTACTACAAGGATATGACCGTTGAAGAGATCGCCAAGGCTGCGGGCATCCGCAGAGGAACGGTCAGAAGTCAGTTGTCAAGAGCAAGGCAGCTGCTGCGTCAGGCATTAGGAGGAGATTTCGATGAATGAATTAAAAAGCACTTTTGAGAAGATCGGGACAAACGAGGAGCTCAAAGCACGCTCTTTGGAACGCCTGCTCGAACGGAGCAGGTCCGCTGCGAAAGGAGAGAAAACTATGAAAGGAACATTCAGGCTCAAGAAAGCCGCAGCCATAGCGGCGGCGGCCGCTGCTGCCGTGGCAATGACAGTAACCGCAGGAGCGGTCATAGCCGGCAGATACCACAAGGAGACCATAGACGCCTATCTCGGCTCAGGAGCCGCAGACGAGCTTTCGGCGATACAGGAGAGCAAGGGGAAGGTCATCACCACTGCCAACAGCGTGGAGAACGGCTATTTCAGGATAACCGTGGACGCGGTGCTTTCCGAGGGTGACCGGGCGGTCATCTACGCCACGAGAGAGCGTCTGACGGATGACAATTTCAGCATAGAAGACCCGGAAAAGGGATGCGGATCGGCTATGGACTGGGTACATCCCGACTTTAAAATGGAAGACGGCAGTCTGTTAAGGAACAGCGGTTACACTCCGCGCTGCCCCGCAGAGAAAAAGGGCACCGACGATTTCAGCGTCATGTATGAAAAGTACGAACTGAACGGTATAGTTCCTGGCAAGAAGCTGGTAATAAGCTATTACGATCCCCACACCTTTATGCAGCTGCTGGACGGGCTTGACAGCGAAGCAAAACAGGCAGTATTCGACAGGCCGGATTACGAGGAATACCGCGACAGCTATTACCGACCCTATTATCTTCAGGGACTGGAACTGACGCTGGATGTGTCAGGCAACTTCCATTCCTCGGTCTTTACCGACACAAAGGGCAGGACGGTCTCTCTTACGCCTTACAGTCTTTATGTAACGGATGAAAAGCTGGCTGACAGCATCGGCAGTGGGTATTATCCCTTTGAGATCAGATTTATCAGTGCCGACGGCGTACAGACCGTGAACTGCACCGACACCGATATCGACTGGGATGCTGAAGCTCAGGCAGAGCGGGGCCGGTATTTCAGCTTTGGCGGACTTGTAAAGGATCCCGAAAAGGTGACAAGCATTGAGATAGACGGCGTGGGGACTTTTTCCAAATCTCCCGCTTAACGAACAGGCAAAACAGACGGGTATCCCCTGCCTTCGGGCGGGGGATGCTTTTTTGCCCTATCATCACCGCAAAAAATGATATGCTAAAAACAAATTTATGATTTACCTTTGCTTCGGTTTGTGTTATAATACAGATACAGACCCGAAATGATTTCTTACATAAGAGGTGCATGATATGAAATTCAGAAGAATAACAGCATTGATAGCAGCAGCAGTTATGTCCGCTTCACTGGCGGCCTGCGGCAGCGGAGACAGCAGCAGTTCCTCTCAGGCGGCTGCTTCGGCAGCCGAGAGCAAGGCCTCCGCGGAAAGCACGGTATCTTCGTCAGCGGAAGCTGCTTCGCCGGCGGATACTTCAGCCGCTCAGAGCGGTCCCACGGCTGAGGAGCTTGCCCGAAGCGGCGAAGTGCGGGACATCCCCGCGAAGGACCTCGTAGCCGAAATGAAGGCCGGCTGGAACCTGGGAAATACCCTTGATGCCACCAGCGGGAACACCGTCGAGAGCGAGACCAGCTGGGGAAATCCCCGCGTCACCAAGGAAATGATCGACGGCGTCAGAGCCAAGGGCTTTGACATCATCCGCATCCCCGTGACCTGGGGCAACCATGTGGACGAGTCCTACAACATCGACACCGCCTGGCTGAACAGGGTCCAGGAGATCGTCAACTACGCCTACGACGAAGGGATGTATGTCATCATCAACTCCCACCACGAGGAGGACTGGCGCATCCCCGACAACGCTCACATCGAGAAGTCCGACCAGGAGAATGCCGCTATCTGGAAGCAGGTAGCCGAGCGCTTCAAGGACTACGGCGATCATCTGGTGTTTGAAGGCCTCAACGAGCCGCGTATCAAGGGGTCAAAGAACGAGTGGACCGGCGGCGAAGAGGAAAGCAGGAAATGCGTTGACCGCATGAACAAGACCTTTGTGGATACCGTCAGAGCCACCGGCGGAAACAATCAGAACAGGCTCCTCTTGATAACCACATACGCTTCCTCCTGCGAAAGCACCGCCACAAAGAACGTGGAGCTGATAGACGACAAGCATCTGGGCTTTTCCATACACGCCTACACGCCCTACGCTTTCACCTACGCTCCGGGCGAGAGCTGGGAGCTTTTCACCTGGGACGGCAGCCGCGACGGCGATATCCTCAATATGCTCTTTGAGCTCAAGAACATATTTGCCGACAAAGGCTATCCGGTTATAATCACCGAATACGGTGCGGTGAACAAGAACGGCAACGATGCCGAAGTTGCGAAGTGGGCGACCTACTATGTCGGCACCGCGAAGAAAGCGGGCATCCCCTGTGTTTGGTGGGACAACGGCTACTACTTCTCCGGCAACGAACTTTTCGGTATATACGACCGCAGCAATTACAGATGGTTCAGCGAAAAGGTCGCTGACGCGATAATCAACGCCAGCAAATAAGCATAAAAACTGCCGCATTTTTTGAAATGCGGCAGTTGTTTTTTGATGCGGTGACTATCAAAAGTGCGAATCCAAACGCGAAGCGCATTCCGCAGTCCAGGGCGCGGTAGCCCTGGCGAGTCAAGGGCAGAGCCCTTGCGGGTTCTTAGGGCAGAGCCCTAAGCGGAGCTCGAGGCAGAGCCTCGTTCGGCGCGTAAGCGACGACCCCGGCGCTGCACAAGAAAAGAGTAGGGAAACAAAGTCGTTTTCCTACTCTTTTTATCGTGGACAAATCATACGCAGCGCCGGGAAAAGGTGTCCTCACGCACTCGCAGGAAACAGCGACCAACGGGAGCGTCTTTCCGTCCGTAGAACTACACGGTGCGGACCCGGTCAGCGCTCAACCGTCAAGTATATCCTTCTCGTCATAAGGCATTATCAGCGATTTGGAACCGTAGCCCTGGAAATCCACGGTGATGATGTTCCCTACCGCGTTGGTTATCATTCCGAGACCGTAGGACTTGTGCTTGATGAACTGTCCCACTCTGAATACCTTCCTCGGAGGAGGCGGGGGCGGTACCGGCCTCGGAGGAGGCGGGGGCGGAGGCGTGGGTGCCGGAGGCGGAGGCGGAGGAGGCGGAGGCGGTGCCTGCTGAGGCTGAGGCTGAGGTGCGGGCGCGGGTGCAGGCTGAGGCTTCTGGATGTCATAGTGCTTGACATTGGCCGCGAGCTGTTCCTTTTCTTCCTTAGTGTATTCCTTCCAAGGAGCCCTCTTCTTCCCGCCGATGTCGGTCTTGTAGTTCACGCTCTTGAAGGTGCCCCGGGAGATCGTCTCGTCAAAGATGACACGCTTGAAATGATCCTCCAGCCACTCAAAAAGGGTCAGGTCGTACATATGCGGGCCCTGATCCGGGGAGGGCATCATGTTCCAGTCGATAACGCCCACCTTGCCCTTCTTTTTGCCCGAGAGCATGATGAAGTAATCGTAGGTGCATCCCGCAGTCCCGATGATGAGCATATTTCTGATGATGTCGGCGTAGGCCGCATCGGTGATCTCTTTGGCTTCATCCTCCCGGTACTTGTTGTCCAGTTCTTCGATAGCCAGAGCTTTCTCGTAATAGAACGCATCCGGGTCCTCGCGGTCAAAAAGCGAGGGCTTGTAAGGCTCGTAAACGATGCTTTCGCCCTGCGTGTCGGAGAGGGTGTATTTCTCTATCCGCTCAAGAGAATACAGGCCGTAATCGACACCCGCGCCGCCGTTGCCTATCTGCGTGTAGAAAAGCACCAGCTCTTCGGGCAGGACAACGCCGTATTTCTGCTCGATCTCTCTGATCTTGGAGATGTCTGCGGGGGGCTCGAATTTGTAATCTGTCTTTTTGGCTCCGAAGATGATCCGCTCCGGGTCGGCCTGCCCCGCCAGCTCGGCAAGGCGCTTTATCTTCTCGGGATAAGGCAGAGCCTCGATCTCTTCGGGGATCCTGTTTTCAAACATAGTTATCATCTCTTTCCCTGTTTTTATCGTAAGGCGCACCGCTTCTGACGGCAATGTCCTTTGTCAAAAACATTATAGCACGTTTCCCCGCATATTGCAATAGTTTTTTGCACTTGACACATCGGCTCCGGAGTGGTAGAATAATAAATAATGACGGGAGGTGTCGGCTTGAAAAAGGAGCTTACGGTCTTTCTCGGAGCGTTCGTGTGCTGCTTCCTTTGGGGCAGCGCCTTTCCGGGCATCAAGGCAGGCTATGAGCTGTGGAACATTTCGGGCAGCGACACCTTCGGCATCATCAGATTCGCGGGAGTGAGATTTTTCCTGGCGGGGATACTGGTCATCCTCTTCGCCGGGCTTATGCGCAGGAAGCTCCCTCTCCCCCGCCGGGACGAGCTTGGGAAGATAATGCTGCTGAGTATGTTCCAGACCGTGGGACAGTATCTCTTTTTCTACATCGGGCTCGCCCACACCTCCGGAGTCAACTCGGCGGTGGTGGATTCTTTGACCGCCTTTTTCGCAATGCTGGTGGCAGGGCTGTTCATGCATCTGGAAAAACTCACGCCGAGAAAGCTGCTGGGCTGCCTGCTGGGATTCTCCGGCGTCGTGCTGATAAACATAACCCCGGAGGGCTTTTCCTTCAATCCTCTCGGGGACGGGCTGGTGGCGCTGTCGGCGCTGTGCTACGGCGTGTCATCCTCACTTATCAAGAAATACTCCCTCCGGCACGACACCGTGATATTCAGCGGTTATCAGTTCGTTTTCGGCGGGATAGTGATGACCCTTTTCGGGCAGCTGGGGCTGGTGTTCACCGGCTCGCCTTCGGGGGCGGAAGTCTCTCTGCCCGCTGTTATGATACTTATATATCTTGCTATTGTTTCCAGTGCGGCTTATACGCTTTGGGGCATCCTGCTGCGGGGAAGCGATGTGTCGAAGATATCCGTCTACGGCTTTATGACCCCCGTCACCGGAGTGATACTCTCGGCCCTTATCCTGGGCGAGACCGACCGCCTCGGGCTTAAATACGCCGCCGCTCTGCTGCTTATCGGCGCCGGGATGATAGCCGTCAATCTTGACCGTTCAAAGCCGAAAGACTGAAAATCAGTGACAAACCGCATTCTGCGGTATGATATTTATATCGGATTTTATGTCTCAGATCCAAGGAGGTAAGTAAATGAATTTTGCATCAAAAACACTTATTGCGGCGCTGGCTGCTGCGGCTATGTCCGCCGCAGGCTTTGTGACCGCCGACCTCGGCGTTTATGCCGACGACGGCATCACAACAGTGCCTGTTTCTCAGTCGGCGGGGGAGATAAACGTCCCCGCTAAGAACAGCATAACCAAGCTGACCTCGGGCACCGGCGGCATCAGAGCGGAATGGAACGCCGACCCTTCGGCGCTGGGTTACCAGGTACTCTATTCTCAGGACCCGTCCTTCAAGACCTATCACAGCACCACCGTCAAGAAAGCCTCAAGGACCTACGTCAATCTCACCAATGTCCCCAAGGCCGGCGAGACCTGGTATGTGAAGGTGCGCTCTTTCGTCACAGACGACGGCTCCTTTACCGGAAAGAGATACGGCACCTACTCCGAGGCCAAGTCCATAACCACATACAGGGCGATCGAGAAGGTCACTATCCCCTACATTTCCTACACCTACTCCGGCAAGGAGATCAGGCCCGCGGTGAAGGTCAAGGACCCCAAGGGGAACATCATCCCCGCCGAGGGCTACACAGTAAGCTACAGCAATAACGTTTACGTCGGGACGGCCACGATAACCGTTACCGGCAAGGGCATCGCCAAGGGCACCTTCGTCAAGGAGTTCTACGTCAAGCCCGCGAAAAACGAGATCACCTCGCTGACCACCTCCAAGGGGGCCTTCAAGGTCTCCTGGAAGAAGGGCACCCCGGGGACCGTGGGCTATCAGGTGCTTTACAGCACCACTTCGGACTTCTCCTCCAACGTCCACAGCTACACCTCCACGAACCTGGGTGACCTCAGCGAGAATTTCTCCCGCGTTCCCAGAGCCGGCGAGACCTGGTACGTCAAGGTGCGCTCCTTCTTCACCAAGGACGGCAAGACCACATCCACCCGCTACGGCAATTACAGCGCCGTAAAGTCCGTGACCACGGCTGATAATACCAAGACCACCACCAAAGCGGCAGAGCTCTATGCTTCGGCGGGCTTCTCCCCGAATCCCGTGGGGAACCTCAGCGCCGGCACAACAGTCAGCGTTATTTCACAGAGCGGAAGATGGTATAAGGTCAGCTTCGGCGGAAAAACCGGCTGGATCTACAACAAGGCCTTCGGAGTTGCCTCCAATGCTTCGGGCAGGCTCACAGAAGAGACCGTCCACGCCTTTGCGGACGATGTGATCTTTGACATCGGCACCAGCCCCAAGGCGATCAATCAGTATGTGATGAACAATGTGCGCTATGCGCATCTTCCCGCTCCCACCACGGGACGTGACGGCCGCGCCGCATACGCCTTTACCTATCACCAGGCGGCCTGCTACCACTTCGCGGCGGCCAGCGACATCCTGCTGGAGCACGCGGGCTATGTCCACAAGGTAGTGGAAGGTCACAGCACTACCGACACCCACAACTGGAACATCTACATGACTCCCAACGGCTGGCGCTATCTTGACTCCTGCCCCTTCGTCGTATACCCCAGCGGCTTCTATGATTTCACCGCCGAACAGGTACGCACTATCAGACAGTTCACCTGGGACCAGGCGAAATACGAAGACTGATAAAGTTATATCTTGTCCCCGCCCAACGGCGGGGATATTTTTTTAGAAAAAAAATCGCCGTCCGAAGGCGGCGATAATATCCTTGCGCGTATGCGCACTCCTTATTTATTCTTTCAATATTATTATTTCTCCATTCTCTCTATCCCGCGGAGGTAGACCTTCACGGAGATCACGCAGGAAAGGACGTAGAGCGGCACCGCCGCCAGCAGGAGGCCAAGCCCGAAGGTGCTGAATCTGAAATCTCCGATGAATTTGAAGAAGCTCTCCCAGAAACTCTCCTCGGAGCCTATCCAGCTGAGATCGCCGAAAAGCAGGTAGATAACGAAAACGAATACGATGACCGCCATGAGCCCGCCCTTGACCTGGGTTCCGATCTTGGAGCCGAAGGCCGTGATACAGGGCATCTCCACCGCCTTCATGATAAGCTCTATTGCAAACAGCGTGAGGGTCACGCCGTAGGCGGCGGGAGTTTCGCTCTTTATCAGACCGCAAACGGCGTTCACGCCGCAGCAGATACCAAAGGTGAGAGTCAGCATCCCCGCCACGAAGATGTACTTTGAAGTCACCTGCTTGACGATGCCTCCCGGCAGCGACACCGCATAGTAACCCCACTTTTTCCGCTCGTCCGTCTGGACGAAGTTCATGGCGAAGGCTCCCACAACAAGGAAGGAGCAGAGGGACATCGCCGCAAAGAAGCCGTTGATGAACAGGGGCATTTCCGAGGTTTTCAAACCGCTGCTGCTGTCGCCGAGGAACAATGCCGTCGGCGCGAACATATTCAGGAACGCCAGCACCAATAAGATCAGAAGTATCCAATTTCTGTTGGTGCGGATATCCTTGTATAGAAATCCTAACATCTGCCGCCCCTCCTTTTCAGACCTTTTACGCTGATGAAATAGCACAGCGCCGTCATCCCGCCCACGATAACGGGGACGAGCCACCAGGCGTTGTGACCGAACCAGTTCACCGCGCCCATGATCTCCTCTTTGAAGAAGTTGATCATTATCCTGTCCTGTGTAAGGCCCTGGGCTTCAAGGACCGCATCCAGCTCCGCCTCGGACATTCCGGCCTGTACGCCGAATCTCTCCGTATAGGACGTAAACCAGCGCGTGAACCCGAAAAATCCGCCGAAATACAGCCCCATGCAGAACAGGGTGAATACCGTCTGCGACTTCTTGGGATTGCGGATATAATAATTCATCGCCGCCTTGAAATGCACGAACATATATGCCGCACAGCCGATACCCGGGATGCAGACAAGAAACATAGGGTCAAAGCTCCTGTCGAAAAGCAGGCAGGCCGACAGCGCCGTGATATAGTTCACAGCCGTTACGATCACGAAGGCGCAAAGGTTGGTGAGATACACCGCTCCCACCACCTTTTCCTCGCTGACGGGCAGAGTGTGTTCAAAGACACGGAAGCCGCTTTTCTCGTCCGAGGAAGCGCTGTTGGTGAACTGCACCGAGTAGAGTATCAGCGCTCCGCCGAAGACCATGACCCGCCAGGCAACGTTATCGACGTTCTCTGCACTTCCCTCGCCCAGAAGGGCGATATTGCCGTAAAGTGCGGATAAGCGCACCAGCACGCAGAGCAGGATGACTATGAACCATACCGCCGCCCCGATGATACGCAGTTTGCGGCTGAGGTAAAGCTCTTTTAGCATTAATCCTTTCATCTCAGCTCCACTCCTTTTTCTCCCGATTCACATAGTAGACCATAATGTCGTCAAGGGTCGCGTTGTCGATAACCGCACCGGAGTATTTCCTGGCGCAGGCGGCCCTGTCGGAGACGAGAAGCTCCGCGCCCACGTCCGATACGCGGGCGGAGATAAAGTCAGCCTTATCTATAGACGCATAGTCCGACCTTCCGCATTTGAGCAGGCCGTGAGAGGCGAGTATATCGTCCTTGTAGCCCGTCAGAAGTATCTTTCCCTTGTCGATGAAGGTGACGCTGTCGGCGATCTTCTCCAGGTCGGAGGTGATGTGTGAGGACATCAGTATGGAGTTTTCCTCGTCCTGGAGATACTCCATAAAAATGTCAAGTATCTCGTTTCTCACCACGGGGTCGAGACCCGTTGTGGCTTCGTCCATAACAAGCAGCTTTGCCCCGTGGGACAGTGCCGCCGCGATCTGGAGCTTCATTTTCATGCCCTTTGAGAACTGCCCGAACTTCTTCTTTGCGGGCAGAGCGAAGCGGTCAAGGTAGCTCTTGAAGGTCTCGCTGTCCCAGCCCTTGAAGATGTGACGGAGCATTTTATCCAGCATTTTTGCGTTCAACTGCTCGTGGAAGGGCAGCTCGTCGAAGACTGCTGCTACGTCCTGTTTCCAGACTCTTTCGTTTTGGGAGCTGTCCTCTCCGAAGATCTTCATTTCGCCGCCGTCGGGCTTGATTATCCCCAGCAGGGAGTTTATGGTGGTGGACTTCCCTGCTCCGTTCTGCCCGATGAAGCCCATGATGCTCCCCTTGGGGACATTGAAGCTGACGCTGTCCAGCGTGAAGCCGTCGTAGTGTTTGGTAAGACCTTTTATCTCTATCGCGTTTTCGTAGTCTTTCATTTTACTCGCCTCCGTAAAGCATATCAAGAAGCTCGTGGAGCTCCTCGAGAGTTATGCCGCCGATCTGCGCCTTCCCGCAGGCTTCCGTAAGGAGCTGTTCCGTCTGACGGAGATATTCCTCCCGCACCAGCTCCCGATTCTGTCCCTTGACAAAGCTGCCCTTGCCCGTCTGGGACACGATGAATCCCTCGCGTTCCAGCTCTTCGTAAGCCCGCTTTGTGGTAATGACGCTTATCCTCAGCGACTGTGCCAGCGCCCGCATTGACGGAAGGGCGTCCCCCTCCGAAAGCTGACCGCTCATGATCTGCGCCTTGATCTGCGAAACGATCTGCTCGTAGATCGGCGCCTCGCTTGAATTGGAAATAATAATGTCCATAGTGATCACCTATCATTATTGTGTATATCCTATATATACATTATACACGGCATATACACACTTGTCAATAGCCCGACTGATATAATACTGCACAAAAAACGGAGCCGAAACAATGCACAATGCACAAAAAAGGAGCCTGCCGAAGCAAGCTCCCTGACTGTCAGAGGTCGGTTATCTGTTTTACTATCTGCAAGGGCGAACCGCTGCCGTCCGCGATGTGATCTGCGGCGGCGAGATATTTCTCCCGCCGGAAGGTGAAGCGTTCCAGCAGTTCCTCACGGGAGGCGGAAGCCGCCAGAGGACGCCTTTTGTCCCCCTTGATGCGCTCAAAGCAGATGTCAAAGGGGGTGTCGATGAAGACCACCGTCCCGCCCTGTTTGGCCGCCTTTGCGTTGGCAGGGTCCACCATTGCGCCGCCGCCGGTGGCTACCACAAAACCGCTGTCGGAAAGAGCAGCCACTGTCTCACGCTCCAGCGCTCTGAAATGACTCTCGCCGTCGGAGGCGAAGATCTCGGCTATTGTGCGGTGTTCTCTGTCCTCGATGTAAGCGTCCATATCCACAAAGACACGCCCGCTCTTTTCCGCAAGGAGCTTGCCCACCGTCGTTTTGCCGCAGCCCATAAAGCCGCAGAGAAATATAGTTTTCATCGGATGCTTCACCTCAGATCAGCTTTGATACTTCGTCGATAACTCCGCGTATCTCCTCGCGGGTGTATTCGTCGCCGTCCCATATCCTGTGGGCGGAGACCGCCTGCCAAACCAGCATAGCCATACCGTTTTCGGCGGGCTTGCCGAGAGCGCGGGCCTGTTTTATCAGCTGTGTCTCCAGCGGGTTGTAGATGACGTCAAATACAGCGTCGCTGCGGCCGATAATATCGGCCGATACAGGACACGCATCCGCCTTCGGGAACATCCCCACGGGGGTGGCGTTCACCAGAAGATCGTAATGCTCCCCGTGTTCCTCCTCAGAGGTCACCAGCCTTACCTTAGCGCCGGGAGCGTGCTTTTCTATCTCGCTTACCACCGAGAGGGCGAGATCGCGGTCCGATTCAAGGATCTGCACCGTCAGCTCTGCGCCCCTAAGGGCGGAAGCGATAGCGATCATCCGTCCCACGCCGCCGCAGCCGATCAGCAGGACCTTGCCCGACAGCTTGGCGCCCATGGCGTCCACGGATTCAAGAAAGCCGTCGCAGTCGGTGTTGTAGCCGATAAGCCTGCCCTCACGGTTGGCAACGCAGTTCACCGCGCCGTAAAGCTCCGCAGACCTGTCCAGCTCCGACATGAAATACATCACCCTTAACTTGTGAGGGATAGTCACGTTGAAGCCGTCCAGTTCACGGAGCTTGCCGATGTTCAGCGTCAGCTCGTCGTCGGACAGCTCCGTGAGGCCGTAGGAGGCCTCCCGCCCACGAAGTTTAAAGAGCCTTTCGTGTATCTGCGGCGACAGGGAATGCCCCAGCTTGCCGCCTATAAGCGTGTATCTTTTCATTTCCTTTTCCCCTTTTCGTTTTCGATCAGATCCGCCAGCGTGATGCTGTCCACCACGTTGTTTACCGCTTCGTATATCTTCTCCCATATATACAGCGTGGTACAGCTGTCCGCACGCTCGCAGGGAGGCTCGCCTTCGGTAAGACAGCTCACGGGAGCAAGACTGCCTTCGGTGGCACGGAGCAGCATCCCCACGGTGTACTGTTTCGGGTCACGGGAAAGCCTGTATCCGCCTCCCGCTCCGCGGACACTGCTCACCAGTCCCGCCTTGGAAAGCACCGAGATTATCTGCTCCAGATATTTTTCCGAGATGCCCTGTCTCTCCGAGATCTCCCTCACGGGACAGCAGTTTTCCTCCGCGTTGAGCCCGAGGTCCACCATAAGCCGAAGAGCGTATCGGCCTTTAGTCGAAATCTTCATAAATATACTCCTTATCTGAATGGGGTCAGAGCCCCCATACCTCCGCGAGCCGTTGGCAGTGTTGGGGCGGCGCTCACTTTGCTCCCGCCGGCCGCTTCGTTCTCTCTGCCCCAACCTGCTCGCTTTATTTTCAGTTCGCTTTGATTATCCCCGACACTATCTTATACAGCAGATATCCGAGATAAGCCAGCATCGGGATGTTCAGAAACACCTGTCCGAACCGCTGGCCCGCGGTAAGCGCGTACTGTTCCTCTTTTATCAGCAGGCGGTAAGAGCAGACGAAGATCACAAAGCCCCCCGCGATATACACGATTATCCGCAGAGCCGAAAAGACCTCAAGCCCGTTGCTCCAGCCGAGAGCGTCGGAGAAATCCATATAGCTTGCAAGGATGTTGTTGCAGATGTGTATCACCAGCGTGGGGATTATGGAACCGCACTGTACCGCCACCACGCCCATAACCAGCGCCGAAGCAAAGGAGGAGGCCATCTGCGGGATGTTCCCGTGCATCATTCCGAAGATCAGCGCCGAGAAGAACACCGCCAGCCACTTTCCGAAGGGCTTTAACAGCGTAAGTATCAGCCCTCTGTAGATCAGTTCTTCCGCCAAAGGCCCCAGCACTATGACGTAAATGAACTGCATGACTATCGAAGCCGTGTCCGGGGTGGAAATGGTAAAATCGCTTTCGGGGATCGTCACCCCGACGGCGGAAAGATAGCTTTGCAGTATGGTGATAAGATAGGAGATCACCAGATTTATCAGCAGGCACAGGGGCATCCACATAAGCCCCTGGGGGATATGTTTCAGCCGCGGACGCATCATATCCTTGATGTCCACCTTCAGGACCAGCCTTGCCAATATCAGCAGGATGATGACCGAAAGCACCACCACAAACAGGTTCCCCGCCATGGAGAAGAAGGTGGAATCGGTGAACTCCTTGTTTTCCCGCAGATAGTCCAGCGCCTTTGAGGGCAGCGGTATCAGCGTGCCGCTGTGGAAGGATGCTGCCACGACGTAGTAAACATACACCAGCAGCCTTTGCATAACTACATAGGTTATCAGCAGCGCCCCGAGCTTCGAGCAGTTGACGAACATCATCTGCTTCTCGCGCCTGCGGGCCTCGGCCAGCGCCGTATTATACAGCGGGTAATCTTTCCCCGCAGGATCAAATGTCAAAGCTTTCGCACTCCTTAGCCGGAAAATTATAAGACAGCCTGTCAGCGCATGGGATCTATGACCTCAAAGATACGCTTGGCTATGTAGGGCTTGTTCATGGTGTAGAGATGTATGCCGTCCACGTCATTGGAGATAAGGTCGATCATCTGATCTATGGCGTAGGCGATGCAGGCTTCTTCAAAAGCCTTGGGCTTGTCCTCGAAGCGGTTGAGTATCTTCGCCAGCTTCGCGGGAATGGACGCTCCGCACATGGACACCATACGCAGGATGCTCTGCTTGCTGGTGACGGGCATTATCCCCGCTTCGATGGGTACGTCTATGCCCGCCAGTTCACAGCGGTCACGGAAGCGGTAGAAGTCCTCGTTATCGAAGAACAGCTGGGAGATCAGATGCTCCGCGCCTGCGTCCACCTTCTTTTTAAGGTCCAGAACGTCGGTGATAAGGTCCCCGGAATCGGGGTGCCCTTCGGGATAGCAGGCCGCCGAGATGAAAAACTCCGGGTCCCGCTCCTTGATGTAGAAGATCAGATCAGAGGCGTGGGCGAAGTCCTTTTCCGGCTGCTGGCCGGGTTTGAGGTCCCCGCGCAGGGCCAGGATGTTGGTGATGCCCTTCTCTTTCAGGCTGTCCATGATGACGCCAATATTCTCCTTGGAGTTGTTCACGCAGGTCAGATGCGAGATAGGCAGGATGCCGTACTTCTCCTTGATGATAGAGCAGATCTCGATAGTGGAGCTGTCGGCAAGGTTGCCTCCCGCGCCGTAGGTACAGCTTATGAACTCGGGATGCACCTCACGGAGCCCGTCGAGGGTCTCGTATATAGTCTCCACACCGCCTTGATGATCCTTCGGAGGGAATATCTCCAGAGAAAAACAAGGCCGCCCGGGAGCAAAGAACTGTTTCAGATCCATAGGTTTCACTTTCCTTTCAATCAACGCGCAGTATGCATTGTTATTATACCACGTTCCCCGCCCGAATTCAATTCCTATCCCTTCGGTATTGTTTCTTATCTGTAAACAAACTTCGGGTTATTTGTTACAGCTATTGCATTTTTCCGCATTATTGGTATAATAATAATTGTGGTTAGCACTCGGATGTCAAGAGTGCTAAAATTATATGCAAAAGGAAGGATAACTATGCAGACCAAGGAATTCAAAGCAGAATCAAAACGACTGCTGGATATGATGATAAACTCTATCTACACTCACAAAGAGATATTTCTCCGTGAGCTTATCTCCAATGCCAGCGACGCTATTGACAAGCTCTATTTCAAGTCCCTCACGGACACCTCCGTGGGGCTGGGCAAGGACGATTTCGCCGTTGAGATCGCCGTGGACAAGGAGGCGCGCACCTTCACTATCTCCGATAACGGCATCGGCATGACCGAGCAGGAACTGGAGGACAACTTAGGCACCATTGCCAATTCCGGCTCCTTCAAGTTCAAGAGCGACAACAACTTAGGCGACGATGTGGACATCATCGGACAGTTCGGCGTGGGCTTCTATTCCACATTTATGGTGGCAAAGGAAGTCACCGTCATCACCAAGGCCTTCGGCTCCGACAAGGCTTTCAAGTGGCAGTCCAACGGTGTTGACGGCTACACCGTGGAGGAGTGTGAGCGCGACGGCGTCGGCACGACTATCACTCTGAAAATGAAGGACAACACCGACGACGAGAACTACGACAAGTTCCTTGACCAGTATCAGATACAGTCTCTTGTCAAGAAGTATTCCGATTACATCCGCTTCCCTATCAGAATGGACGTGGAGCATACCGAGTACGACGACGACGGCAAAGAGGTAAAGACTGTCTCCCACGACACTCTCAACTCCATGACTCCTATCTGGAAGAAGAACAAGAACGAACTCACCGATGAGGATTACAACAACTTCTACACCGAGAAGTTCATGGACTACACTCCGCCTATAACTCACATCCATTCCAAGAACGAGGGCATCGCCACCTATGACGCTCTGCTCTACATCCCGGGACGCGCTCCCTTCGACTACTACTCCAAGGACTACGAAAAGGGGCTCCAGCTCTATTCCAGCGGAGTTATGATAATGGAGAAGTGCGCCGATCTGCTCCCGGATTATTTCAGCTTTGTAAAGGGCCTTGTTGACTCCGAGGACCTGTCGCTGAACATCTCCCGTGAGCTTCTCCAGCACGACAGACAGCTGAAGATAATTGCCCGCAACCTGGAAAAGTCCATTAAGAACGAGCTGACAAAGATGCTCAAGAACGACCGTGAGAAGTATCTGAAATTCTACGAGATATTCGGACTCCAGTTCAAGTTCGGCATCTATCAGAGCTACGGCCAGGCCAAGGACACCCTTGAAGACCTGCTGATGTTTACCTCCTCCTTCGAGGGCAAGCCCGTGACGCTGGCGGAGTACGTCGAGCGTATGAAGGAAGATCAGAAGGAGATCTACTACTGCTGCGGCGAGAGCGTTGAGCGCATCGAGATGCTTCCTCAGCTGGAGCGTGTAAAGGACAAGGGCTACGAGGTCCTCTATCTGACCCAGGATGTGGACGAGTTCGCCGTCAAGGTAATGATGCGCTACAAGGACCACGCCTTCAAGTCCATTTCCGACGGCGACCTTGATCTCGAGACCGAGGAGGAGAAGGAAGAATCCAAGAAGACTTCCGAGGAGAACAAGGATATGTTCACCTTTATGTGCGAGGCTCTGGAAGGCAAGGTCAAGGAAGTGCGCCTCTCGTCAAGACTGCGCTCGCATCCCGTCTGCCTGTCGGCGGAGGGACCCATTACCATTGAAATGGAGAAGGTCCTCAGCGCTATGCCTCAGAACGAGAACCAGGACGTCAAGGCCACAAAGGTACTGGAGCTGAACGCTTCGCACCCGATCTTTGAGAAGCTGAAAACTCTCTACGCCGACGACCAGGACAAGCTGAAAGACTACACCAAACTGCTCTACAACCAGGCTCTGCTTATCGAAGGCCTGTCCGTGGAGAACCCCGTGGAGTTTGCAAATCTGATCTGCGGGCTTATGTGATTGACAGCTGACAGTTGAGAATTATGCTTTATGGGCTCTGCCGCCGCGCGGAGCCCTTTTTTGCATATCCGAAACTTCCAGAAATTGCACTCCGCACCCCCGCCCCGGCGGGGCTTGACATTTCTCACGAAAAGTCGTATAATAGTGATAGGTTACAAAGCGGTTACAGATCACAAAAAAGAGGTGAGAGAGTTGTTTCTTCGCGGAATGCTGAAAAGATGCGTCTGCTGCGCTGCCGCGGCTGCGGTGACGGCAGCTTTGTTCAGTGCTGTCCAAAACGGTTCGGAGCTTAGGTCTTCTGCGGCTCCCGAGTCGGAAAACTACGAACAGCGCCTTGCCGAGCTTGACCGCGAACAGGCGGAGCTGGACGAAAAGCTCTCCGCGGCAGAATCACGGGCAGGCGCCGAAAAGGACAAGCTGGACGCCGTGGCCGCCAAGCTGAAAAGTCTGAAATCCGAGCAGTCAGAGCTGGAAGAACTAAGCACCGCCCTTATCTCCGAAATGGTGGAGACCGACGCCGACCTCCGTGAAGTGACTCATCAGCTTGAAGAACAGGAGAATGCTATCCGCGGAGAGGTGAAAAACTACTCCGCGAGGCTTCGGGCTCTTTATCTTGCGGGGACAGGCAGCTACGCCGACATCATCCTCACCTCCGAGGATTTCTTTGACGTTCTGATGCGCACCGAGCTTATCAAGCGCGTGGCAGGCCACGACCGCGAGACCGTTGACCGTATGCTGGAAAAGCTCCGGGAGATACAGGCCAAAAAGGACGAAGTCGAGAAGAAGAGCGAGGAGCTCAAAGCCAAGACACAGGAGTTCTCCGAACGCCGTGAACAGCTGGAAAAGAGCATCGCCGAGCAGGACAGCCTCACCGAGAAATACAGTGCCGAGCTTGAAAAAGCAGGTATGCTCACCGACGAGCTTGCGGAGCAGTCCCGGAGGATAGAGTCCGAGCGGGCAGAGGTGTCGAGCAAGGCCGCCGAAGCCACAATGACAACAACAACTACTACTACAACTACAACTCCCAAAGCGACCACCACCAAAAAGACTTCCGCCTCTCAGACGGAGAGCAGTACGGAGACCACCGCGGGGACCACTTCCGTGACCAAAGCCCCCGAGGAGACCGTCACCGAGGCTCCGAAAACAACCACCACGTCAGCGACCAAGGCGACTACGACCACCACCACGACAACATCCGCTCCGGCTCCCGCCAATGACCGGGCCGCGAAGATAAAGAAAGTAGTGGACTACGCCCTCAGCAATGTGGGCGGCACCTACGTCTGGGGAGGCGCCAGCTTCCGCGCCTGCGACTGCTCCGGCCTCACCATGTTGGCCTACGCTCAGATAGGCATAAACATCCCCCACTGGACCGTTACTCAGTGCCAGGAGGGCTGGGCGGTGTCCTACAGCGACTTACAGCCGGGAGACCTGGTGTTCTTCGGCGGCAGCACTTACAGCTCGGTCTACCATGCCGCCATGTATATAGGCAACGGACAGATCGTCCACGCGGAGAACAGCAACACCGGCATCGTTATCTCCGACCTGGCAAGGTTCTCGATATACAACCACATTGCCTTTTTAAGGCGGCTGATCTGACAGACTGTATCCAAACTGTAAGCCGAAGGGAAAAACTGTTACCGTTTTTTTCTTGATTATCCCGGCTTTCGGTGGTAATATATAAACACACTTCCAAAAGGAGGAAACAAAATGAAACTGAAAACTACTGCTGCGCTGCTTGCGGCGGCGCTTATGCTGGCGGGCTGCGGCTCCGCGTCATCATCCGGCGGCAGCGCCGCTAACATATCACGGGCGGCGGAGAGCTCCGCTGCGGAAAGCAGCGCTGCGGCTGTCGAAAGCACCGCAGAAACGGCCTCACCCGAAAGTGACGCTGCGGCTTATGTCGCGGAGTCCGAAAGTGAGGAAACTTCCGAGGAAGAAAGCCTCACCGCCGAGGAAAGCACTCCCGAGGACGCTTCCACGGACTACGAAAAGCTGCTGAAAACCGTTGACGGCTCCTACACTTTCACCGATCCCGAAGGCGAAGAAGTGACCTTCTCGGAGCTTCACGCAAAGGGACTGGCAAACGTCACCGGCGAAGGCAAGGCTTACGCGCTGACCTATGCAAGCGGCGGTGCGGGCAATCAGATGTACGACTTCTATTACACCTCCGACGGCGGTGCCGCCTGGGAAAAGGGTGAACCGGTTTCCTTTTTCAACGGCAAGACCTCCGCTTTCCCGGTGGAGGACGGACGGCTTGTACTGCTCATCCACATGAACAGCGACTTTGAGGATCTGCCCAAGGCTTACACCTTCACCTGCTCCGAGGACTTTGCTCCCGCTGTTGCCGAGATCCCCGACTGGTTCGCCTCTCCCGCTATCCCCAAGGACAAGCCCTTCAACGCTTACGCCTCCTACAAGGGCGGCTATACCCTGACTCTGACTCTCAAAGCCGTAAACGAAGGCGCCGAATCCGAGGAACCCTTCTTCACCGAAGACATCACCCTCGACCCCTCGACCCTCGCACCCGTTTCGTGACGGACATCTCAAAATATGTATCGGGCTTCGCTTTGTGCGGGGCCCGATTTGTTATGCTGAAAAGAAATATTCAGACTTTCTCACTTGACATATCTTACGAAATGTGAGATAATAACTTTGTATGTAAAATCTCCGAGGAAAGGAAAGATCATCGTGAAAAAAGAGCTTGCTAAGCAGTACGATCCCGCGCAGTTTGAAGAGCGCATCTATAAGTTCTGGGAGGAGGGCCGCTATTTCCACGCCGAGCGCGACTCGCAGAAAAAGCCTTATACCATAGTCATCCCGCCCCCGAACATCACAGGTCAGCTCCATATGGGCCACGCTTTGGACGAAACCCTCCAGGATATCCTTATCCGCTGGAAGAGGATGTCCGGCTATGCCGCGCTGTGGCTCCCCGGCACCGACCACGCCGCTATCGCCACCGAGGCAAAGATAGTCGAGGCTATGCGCAAGGAAGGCGTCACCAAGGATCAGCTGGGACGCGAGGGCTTCATGAAGCGCGCCTGGGAATGGAAAAAGCAGTACGGCGGACGCATCGTGGAACAGCTGAAAAAGCTGGGCTCCTCCTGCGACTGGGAGCGTGAGCGCTTCACTATGGACGAGGGCTGCTCCGAGGCCGTTAAGGAAGTTTTCGTAAAGTATTACAACAAGGGACTTATCTACCGCGGCGAGAGAATGGTAAACTGGTGCCCCAAGTGCCGCACCACCCTCTCGGATGCGGAAGTCACCTTTGAGGAGCAGGCAGGTCATTTCTGGCATCTGCGCTATCCCTTCAAGGACGGCTCCGGCTATCTTGAACTGGCTACCACCCGTCCCGAAACTCTGCTGGGCGATACCGCCGTTGCGGTAAATCCCGCCGACGAAAGATACAAGGACGCCGTGGGCAAGACACTTATCCTGCCGCTGGTGGGACGCGAGATCCCCGTCGTAGCCGACGATTACGTTGATATGGAATTCGGTACGGGCGTTGTAAAGATCACTCCCGCTCACGACCCCAACGACTTTGAGGTAGGCAAGCGCCACGGCCTTGAAGTCATAAACGTTATGACCGACGACGCCAAGATCACCGCTGACTATCCCGATTACGCCGGTATGGACAGATACGATGCCCGCAAAAAGATCGTGGAGGATCTTGAAAAGGGCGGTTTCCTGGTAAGAGTCGAGGACCACGTCCACAACGTAGGCACCTGCTACCGCTGCGGCACAACGGTGGAGCCCAAGGTATCCACTCAGTGGTTCGTTAAAATGGAGCCCCTGGCGGGTCCCGCTATCGAGGCCGTCAAGAAGGGCGACACCAAGTTCGTCCCTGAGCGCTTTGACAAGATCTATTTCCACTGGCTGGAAAACATCCGCGACTGGTGCATTTCCCGTCAGATCTGGTGGGGCCACCGCATCCCCGCTTTCTACTGCGACGACTGCGGAGAAATGACCGTCACAAAGGAATCCTCCGCAGTATGTCCCAAGTGCGGCAAGCCCATGCGCCAGGATCCCGACACTCTCGACACCTGGTTCTCTTCGGCGCTTTGGCCCTTCTCCACGCTGGGCTGGCCCGATATGGACAGCGAGGACCTCAAATACTTCTATCCCACCGACACCCTTGTCACCGGCTACGACATCATTTTCTTCTGGGTCATCAGAATGATGTTCTCGGGACTGGAAAATATGGGAGAAGTTCCCTTTAAGACCGTTCTCATCCACGGACTGGTAAGAGATGCCAACGGTCTGAAAATGTCCAAGTCTTTAGGCAACGGCATCGACCCGCTGGAAGTAATCGCCCAGTACGGTGCCGACGCTCTCCGCTTTATGCTTGCGACGGGCAACGCTCCCGGAAACGATATGCGCTTCATTGAGGACAAGGTCAAGGCCAGCAGAAACTTCGCCAACAAGGTATGGAACGCCGCCCGGTTTATTATGATGAACCTCCCCGAAGGCTTCAAGGCGGAGGCTCTGCCTGAGAATATGACCGCCGAGGACAAGTGGGTAGTTTCAAAATTCAATACGCTGGCCGGCGAGATAAACTCCAATCTGGAGGCCTTTGAGCTGGGTATTGCCGTACAGAAGCTCTACGATTTCATCTGGGACGTTTACTGCGACTGGTACATCGAGCTTACCAAGCCCCGCATCGCTGCAGGCGGAGAGACCGCTCTCACCGCTCAGACTGTGCTTGTGTGGGTAATGAAGGGTATGCTCAAACTGCTTCATCCCTTTATGCCCTACATCACCGAGGAGATCTGGCAGGCTCTCGTTGACGACGGCTCCGCTATCATCGTAAGTGATTTCCCGGTTTACGACGAAGCTCTCACCTTCACCGAGGACGAGCTGCGCTTTGAGAAGATCGTGGAGGCTATCAGACAGATCAGGACCACCCGAAGCAATATGAACGTTGTCCCCTCCGTGAAGGCCAAACTCTACATCGAGACCAAGGAGCCCGCGGTCTTTGAGGCGGGCAGGATGTTCTTTGAGCGTCTGGCCTCCGCCTCCGAGGTGGAGATCGCCGGCAAGTGGGACATCCCCGACAGCGTAACGGTGGTCACGGCTTCCGCCCGCATCTTCATTCCCCTCTCCGACATCGTGGACACCGCAAAGGAACTTGCCCGTCTCGAGAAGGAAAAGAAGGCCGCCGAAAAGGACATCGACTTCCTGTCCTCCAAGCTGAACAACGAAGGCTTTATCTCAAAGGCCCCGGCCCAGCTCATCGAAGCTCAGAAAGCCAAGCTTGCCAAGGCTCAGGAGAAGCTGGACAAGATAACGGAGTCTATCAAGGCGCTGAAAAAATAAAACTGCTTTTGCTGTCCCTCGCCTTATCGGAATGGCGGGGAACAGACTTTATCAAGGATATGAAGAGGTGAGGTCAATGAAACTCAGGATCGCTCTTGTTTCAGCTCTGTGTGCGCTGCTTTTCTGCTCCTGCTCCGCGGAGGATGCCTCGGGCAGCCGTGAAGCGGAGTCCTCCGACGGCAGCAGCGCAGCCGACACTCAGGCTTCCGCCGTAACCTCGGAGCAGGAAACGGCCTCAAGCGAAACAGCGCTCTCCGCTTCAAGTGAGGAAGACTCCTCCGCATATTTCCCGGAACTGCTGAAAAGTGCCGCCGCACCCGATGCGGACAGCCCTGTCACCGACTTCGACAGAATGATAAAAGATGTGGCGTCCTTTGACTGGCAGGAGTATGCCAAGGATCACAATTATGTGCTGGAGCATTTCACCGGCAGGATCTGGTCCGAAACCAAAATGTTTCTGATATACGAACGTAAAGCCTTTATAGGTATCTGGCAGTACGGAAAATACATACTGAGGATGTTCGGTTCGACTGAGAATTACGTTACGTTTATCGTTCAATCAATATACGATCAGTCCAGCGGCTATGTTCCGCAGGTCATGCTCCGCGGGATAGACAACACCGGAAAAGACTATCCGCTGAAAAAAGAGGTCACGAGAGAAGACATAGACACCGAACTGCGTATGGCATATCACGGCGACCCGGACAGCATCTCAGACAGCGAATCAGACCATTATCTGCCCGCTTACTTGTTTGATGACAGCGTGATCTATGATGAAGACGAAGTCTCTGCTTTTATAAGAGATATTCCGTAAATTTTAACGCTTACACGACAAAAAAGGAGTCCTCTCCGCGGAGGGGACTCCTTGATTATTTATTATTGTTCTTCGGACGGGCCTGCTATCTCCTCAACGATGCTCCTCAGCTCGTCAACTCCCTGCCCCGTGAGGGCCGAGAATTCAACGTGAGTGATCTCGCCGAACCGTGGGATCTCCCGGGCAAAGGCTTCCATGCGGCGGGCCTTTTCGGTGGGCTTCAGCTTGTCTGCCTTCGTGAATACGATCACAAACGGCATCTCGTTCTCGATCAGAAAATCTATCATCTGAAGATCGTCCTCCGTGGGAGGATGCCTGATGTCGATAAGCTGGAATACCAGCTCCAGCTCGCGTCCGGATAGCAGATACCCCCCGATAAGCTCGCTCCAGCTGCGTTTGAGGCCCTTTGCCGTCTTCGCGTAGCCGTAGCCCGGCAGATCAACAGCGTAGATGTGATCCAGCTCATAAAAGTTGATCGTCACCGTCTTGCCCGGCACCGAGCTGACCCTTGCCAGGCCCTTGCGCCCCAGCAGCTTGTTTATCAGCGAGGATTTTCCCACATTGGACCGCCCGGAAAAGGCGATCTCAATGCGGTCCGAGGGGGGGAGCTGTGAGAATATCCCGTAGGAAGTAACAAAGCTGACTTTGTTCCAGTTCATGTCACACCGACGCTTTCTTGCTGCCCCGAACGGTCTTCTTCACCGGACGGAACGGCACATCGGTGCGGCGCTTATCCGGCTTGACAAGAGCTGTTTCCAGCACCTCGTCCACCGTTTCCGCGAACACGAATTCCAGCCCCAGCTTTACAGTGTCGTCGATCTCGTCCAGGTCGCCCCGGTTGTCCTTGGGGACGATAACGGTCTTGACGCCCGCTTTGTAGGCCGCCATTGTCTTTTCACGCAGCCCGCCGATAGGCAGTACTCTGCCCCGCAGAGTGATCTCGCCGGTCATAGCCACGTCGCCCCTTACGGGGATGCCGCTGAGAGCCGAGATCAGCGTGGTTATCATCGTCACACCTGCCGAGGGTCCGTCCTTGGGGACTGCGCCCTCCGGCGCGTGGATGTGAAGGTCCTTCTTCTCGTAGAAGTCCGGCTCGATGCCGTACTTATCCGCGAGGCTCCGGGCCAGGCTGACTGCGATGTGAGCCGACTCCTTCATCACGTCGCCCAGGGAGCCGGTGAGCTCGATCTTGCCCTTGCCGTCCATAACGAGGACTTCCAGCGGCATGATAACGCCGCCCACGGAGGTCCAGGCGAGGCCGTTGGTAACGCCCACCTCGTCACGGCCTGTGACGTCATCCCCCAGGTACTTTCTGTGTCCGAGGAACTCTGTCACGTTCTCCTCCTTGACGGTGACGCGCTTTGCGCCTTCCTCGAGGATCATCCTGGCCGCCTTTCGACAAAGGGATGCGATAGCTCTTTCCAGCTTTCTCACGCCCGCTTCACGGGTGTAGCTGTCGATAAGAGCGTAGATACCGCTGTCGGTGATGCGGAGCTGATTGCCGTTGAGGCCGTGCTTCTCCAGCTGCTTGGGGATGAGATGCTCCTTTGCGATGTGGAACTTCTCCTCACGGGTGTAGCTTGAAAGCTCGATGACCTCCATACGGTCCAGCAGAGGCGGAGCCACGGTATCGAGATTGTTTGCGGTGGTGATGAACAGCACTTCGCTGAGGTCGAAGGGGACCTCAAGGAAATGATCGCGGAAGGCGGTGTTCTGCTCCGAGTCCAGCACTTCCAGCATAGCCGAAGAGGGGTCGCCGCGGAAGTCGTTGCTCATCTTGTCGATCTCGTCCAGGAGCATTACGGGGTTGCGGGAATCCGCCTGGCGCATAGCCTCCATGATCCGTCCGGGCATGGAGCCCACATAGGTCTTGCGGTGTCCGCGGATGTCGCTCTCGTCCTTTATGCCGCCGAGAGAGACTCTGACATACTTTCTGCCCAGGGCTCTGGCAATGGATTTGCCCACGGAAGTCTTGCCGACTCCGGGAGGTCCGTACAGGCAGATGATCTGCCCCTTGGAGCCGCCGGTCATCTTCATGACCGCAAGATTCTCCACGATGCGCTCCTTGACCTTCTTCATGCCGTAGTGATCCTCGTCCAGCATTTTAGCCGCCAGAGCGATGTCCTCATTGTCCTTGGTGGTCTTGCTCCAGGGCAGGGACAGAACGGCGTCGAGATAATTCCTTATCACCGCCGCCTCCTGGGAATTGATAGGCATTTTTGAAAGGCGCTTCACTTCATCACGGAGCTTGCCCTTTATTTCCTCGGAGCATTCGCACTTGTCGATCTGCCCGTTGTATTCGTTGATCTCGTCGAAGCCGTCGCCGTCACCGTAGGGATCGTTTTCGCCCAGCTCCGCCCGAAGGACCTTGATCTGCTCGCGGATATAGTACTCCCGCTGGTTCCTGTCGAGGCGGCTCTGCACCTCTTCCGCAATGTCCCTTTCCAGGCGCATTATCTCCTGCTCTCTGAACAGGATAGCGATAAGGGTCACCAGCTTTTCGCTGACGGAGCCTCTCTCCAGCAGGAGCTGTCTGTCGGCGAACTGAAGGACGATATTGAAAGCGATCGCCTCAAACAGCTTGATAGGGTCGGGAGCCTTGGTTATGGAAGCCATAGTCACCGGGGGGAGCTTCGGGAGCAGCGACGCATAGGCGTCGAAAACATCCTTTGTTTCCCGGGAGATAGCTTCGAGCTGCATTTCCGTGGTCTTATCCCGGCTGTAATTGGGCATCTCTCTGACTTCGGCCTCGTAGTATCCGGAGCCTTCGGTCAGCTTTACCAGCTTGGCCTTGCGCTTGCCCTCCACCAGACAGCGGTATACTCCGCCGGGGGTCTTGATGATCTGCTTTACCTTGCAGAGAGTGCCGACGGTATAAACGTCGCTCTTCCCGGGATGCTCGGTATCGGAGTCCTTCTGCGCCACGAGGAACACGGGAGTGTTGTCGTTCATGGCCGTCTTGACCGCTCTTATCGAAGTGCTCCTGCCCACGTCGAAATGCATCACCATGTTCGGGAACACCACCAGCGCCCTTGTGGGCACGCAGGGATAAACCTTCAGCTCAGTCTTTGCGCCGTTCTCTTTCATAATATCTTCCCCTTTCCGCTTTGTCGTTTTATGTCCTTTTTTCTTTCTGTCTTTCACGGCTTCTGCCGTATCTACATCATAACATACTTCGCATACTATTTCAAGCGGAATTTATTACCGCTATAAGAACAGAAAAGAGGCACCCGAATAAAGGATACCTCTTTGTAAGCCTCGTTAGTCTGCTACATAGGGCAGGAGTGCCAGATGACGTGCTCTCTTGATAGCTGTCGTCAGCTCTCTCTGGTGGTATGCGCAGGTACCTGTCACACGGCGGGGAAGGATCTTAGCTCTCTCCGTCATGCACTTTCTCAGCTTTGCGATATCCTTGTAATCAATTTTATCGGCTCTGTCAACACAGAACATACAAACCTTCTTACGGCCTCTCTTGACCGGCCTTCCGGTTCTTTCCATGATACATATCCTCCTTACTTAAAAAACTGTAGTCGGGGTACGCCTGCTCAGAAGGGCACGCCGTCATCGCTCAGCACCTCGAAATCGTCAAGGCCCGAGATGTTCGGCGCGGGAGCATTTCCCGCAGGACCGTGGTCCTGTGCGGGTGCAGGCGCTGTGGGGTAATTGTTCTGCTGACCGTTATTCTGATATCCGCCCTGATAAGGCGCGTTGTTCTGATAGCCGCCCTGCTGCGGATAACCGCCCTGCTGGTAGCCCCCCTGCTGATAGCCTCCGCCCTGCTGGGCCTTCTCACCGGTGAAATACACGCTGTCAACGTATACCTCGGTAGCATATCTCTTGTTGCCGTTCTGATCGTCATAGGTACGGGTCCTCAGATTGCCCTCGACAGCGATCATTCTGCCCTTGCCGAAGTATCTTGAAATAAACTCCGCCTGCTGACGCCATGCAACGCAGTTGATAAAATCAGCCTGGCGCTCTTCGCCCTGCTTTACGAAATTGCGGTCCACCGCGATCGAAAAGGAAAGCACGGGAACACCCTGCGGTGTCTGTTTGAGCTCCAGATCTCTTGTGATTCTTCCCATCAAAATAACCTTGTTCAGCATTGTTCAACAACCTCATTTCTCAAAAATAAATAGTTTCCGTTTGTTCGTAAAAGATTCTGCCTTTGCAAGCTGTTACGCTAATTACTTAACTGTAATGAGAAAACGCAGCACGCCGTCGGTAATTCCGAGAACACGCTCGAGCTCTGCGGGGAACTCGGGAGCAGCCTTGAAGTTCCAGAGCACATAGTTTCCTTCCGTCTCGTAATTGATAGCATAAGCCAGCTTACGCTTGCCCCAGTCGTTCATCTCAACGTCCTCGGCGTTTGCCTTGATCATTTCGTCAAACTTAGCGGTCAGAGCGCCGATGGCCTCTTCGCCTGCCTTGGAGCTGAATACAACTACAGCCTCGTAAGTTTCATTGATCTTTGCCATACTTTACACCTCCTTTTGGATTTCGCCTGCATTCAAGATGCAAGCAAGGATAACTTCATTATTATATCACAAGCCGCCGTTTTTGTCAATCGGCAGCGGATATACGATTGTAAATTTTCTGTTAATCTTTGCTTCAGCCTGCGGCTCCCACCTTATTCATCACGAAAACCGCACCTATCATCAGCGCGTAGGTCACCAGTGCGGACATAATGAAGGCCGCCAGGGAAACGCCTCCTCGTCTGCTGATAGCCGTGCGGACCTCTTCCTCGTCGGCGTCGCCGGCTGCACTGCGCACCTCGTTGATGTTCTTACGGGCGATCTTGTAGTACCAGTAGTTGGCAAAAATAGCCGATACGCACTGGACGCCCATAAGCAGCGAGGAACTGAGATTCAGCAGCACCGAAAAGCTGCCGGACTTGATATACGACTCGGTGACGAAGCTGATGCTGGGCAGATATCCCGCCGCCGACATCATCATCACCGTCGGGATGGACAGCACCACCGTCAGAATCAGATAGATCACGCCGATGAGGTTCATCTTCCTGTAGAAGAAGTAGAACTGCGGGAACAGCAGCGCCGCGAAATTCAGGCTGATCTTCCCGCCGAACTTCCCGAAGCGGATGAAGCTGGCGAGGTAGGAAAACTGGTTCCTGCCCACATATCTTGCAAGGTCACCCAGCTTGACGCCGTCGATGTCGGAATCCTGGTCGAAGCGCATAGCGTTGGGATTTGCAAAGCCTCCGAAGCCCTGCTGTCCCGGCTGGCCCTGCTGAAAAGGCCCTCTCTGCCCCTGCTGATAGGGTCCGCTCTGTCCCGGCATACCCTGCCGGCTGCCCGGGTTGTCGTTGAAGGGCCTGGGCTCCGAGAAATTGTTTCTCAGCGGCAGGCCGCAGCGGTCGCAGAACAGCCCCGTGGCGGGATTTTCCTGTCCGCAGCGTGAGCATCTGACAGGCTCGTCGGAGAAGCCCTCGACGGTCTCCGGCTCGGGAGCCCAGCTTCCGCCCTTTTCGTGAAGCTCGGTATTTATGCAGCTGCCCTCTTTTTCGTAGCAGGCACGGTGATAGGGCGTGCCGCAGTCGGGGCAGACAACGACGTCATCCCCGGCGGTGAAGACTTCACCGCAGCTGAGGCATTTGTATCCGTCATATTTTCCCATTCGCATCCATTCCTTTCCTTACGGGGCCGCCCTCGGGTCCCGCTTGTCCCGAAACACAATATCCTCTGTCTGTCTGATTATACCATACTTTTCGGAAAATTTCCATAGTTTTCGCAAAAAATGTTTAACAGTCCCGTTTTTTGTACAGCAATGCCTATATAAAGCTATCCCGACGCCGTGTCGCGGCATCGGGATGATATGCTTTTATTCCTCGCTGTCGGAGCCGTCCTCAGCCTTGATCTCGGGGAAATCCGAGAGGTCCTCGGGCTCTGTTATGGAAGGAGTTTCCGTCACTTCGGAAGTTTCCGTAACAACGTCCCCTTCGGGAAGGTCAACGAACTCGGTGATCTCGCCGTTCATCAGCTTTTCAAAGGTCTTGCCGTCGATCTTTTCATACTTGAGCAGATACTTGGCGATAAGGTGCAGCTTGTCAACGTGCTGACGCAGCAGCGTCTCGCACTTCTCGAAGCAGTCCTCAACGATAGAGCGGATCTCCGAATCTATCTCCGCAGCCACGTTCTCGGAATAGCTGGGTGTGGAGCTGTAATCTCTTCCGAGGAAGACCTCGTGCTCTCCCCTGCCGTATACAACAGGTCCCAGATTGTCGGAGAAGCCGTAGCGGGTCACCATATTCCTTGCGGTGGCGGTAGCCCTTTCCAGGTCGTTGGAAGCGCCGGTGGAAACATCGTCGAGGATGATCTTCTCTGCGACACGTCCGCCCAGCAGCACGATGATATTTTCGATCATCTCATGCTTGGAGACAAATGCCTTGTCCTTCTCGGGCAGGCTCATAGTAAAGCCGCCCGCCTGTCCTCTCGGGATGATAGTCACCATATGGACCTTATCCTGGGACGAGCAGAAGTAGGTGCAGATCGCGTGTCCGCCCTCGTGGTAAGCGGTGAGGCGCTTTTCGGCCTCGGTGACCACCTTGGACTTCTTCTCGGGGCCTGCCACCACCTTAATGGAAGCCTCTTCCATATCGAACTTTGTGATAGCCTTTCTGCCGTTCCTTGCGGCCAGCAGAGCAGCCTCGTTGGCTAAGTTTTCAAGATCGGCGCCCGTAAAGCCCACGGTGGACTTGGCAATGGTCTCCAGGCTCACGTCGGGAGCCAGGGGCTTATTGCGGGTGTGTACCTTGAGTATCTCTTCTCTGCCCTTGACATCGGGATAGCTGACAAGCACCTGCCTGTCGAAACGTCCCGGACGGAGCAGTGCGGGGTCAAGGATGTCGCGCCTGTTGGTGGCTGCCATTACGATAACGGAATCGTTCTCCTCGAAGCCGTCCATTTCCACCAGCAGCTGGTTAAGGGTCTGCTCACGCTCGTCGTGACCGCCGCCGAGGCCTGTACCTCTCTGTCTGCCGACGGCGTCTATCTCATCTATGAAGATGATGGAAGGAGAATTCTTCTTGGCCTGCTCAAACAGGTCTCTTACACGGCTGGCGCCCACGCCGACGAACATCTCAACGAAGTCGGAACCCGAAATGGAGAAGAAGGGAACGTCCGCTTCGCCCGCAACGGCTCTTGCCAGCAGAGTTTTACCGGTTCCCGGAGGTCCCAGCAGCAGCACGCCCTTGGGTATGCGTGCGCCCAGCTCGTCGTATTTCTTGTGGTCCTTCAAAAAGTCCACGATCTCGCGAAGCTCTTCCTTCTCCTCGTCGGCGCCTGCCACATCGGCAAAGGTAGCCTTCTTCGAGGAGGGTGCCTGTCTGGCATTTGTCTTGCCGAATGAGTTCAGTTTTCCGCCTCCCGCCGACCGCATCATGAATATGAACAGGAATATCATAACGCCCAGCATAAGCAGCGTCGGTATCATGTTCAGCCAGAAGCTGTTGTCGGACACGGGTATCAAGTCGTATTTCAGCGAGCCCTCGCCGTATTTCTCGTTATAGAGCTTGCGGTAGGTCTCCGCCTTTTCGCCGCCCAGCACCTCCTGCACAAAGATAGATACGTTCGGCACGGTATAGCTGTGCTTCTCCTCGCTGTTCCTCAGCTTGTAGGTCAGTTTGCCGGAGCCTAAGTCGAGGGTGAAGTCAGATACCTGCAGCGAATCGAACTCCTGCATGATCTCGGAGTAGGCCTTATCGGTCTTGTTCTTGCTCATGGATGTGAGCATATAGACAAGCACGCCCAGCACCAGCACCGACACCAGCAGATAAATAAGCAGAGATCTTCCGTTTCCGCCGCGTTTCAATCCATTCATTCCTTCTTTCCTTATTTATTTTATCTATTGCAAAAACTCTTTTTCAATATGCCTTGCATTGCTATTATATTGTGTCATTGTGACAGAAATATGATAAATTCAGTCTATTTTCACGCCGAAGAGCAGGACCGTTTCCGTGGAGGCGTCAACGGCGCAGCGTTCGGCGGTGCCGAAGCCTTCCACTGCCGCGGGACCTTCCCCGTCGCAGAGCAGCAGGACGCTGTCCCGCTTTTCCGCAGGCAGGCTCTCGGCAAACAGCTTCTTTATGCTTTTGGTGCAGCCCCGCCCTTCAAGACGGATACTGTCGCCGCCCCGGCGGGTCCTTATAGAAATCACACCCTTTATTTTAGCATAATCCAGAGCTGTATATGTAAACATTCTGTTAATTTTGCAATTCATCTGATCTTTTTTGGTGATAATGACACTTGCCTGCTTCCCGGCGGCTTCGTAAAGTCTCTCGCCCTCCACGGTGACGCAGTCCCGTGAGGGTTCTGTGAGAGCCGAAATACGGAACAGTCCGCCGGAGCAGAGAGCGTACACATTCCCGCTGAGGCAGACCTTCCCGCCCCGGCGTATGATGCCGCAAAGCTCCGCGACGCGCCGGCTGTTATAGGGCAGTTCGTTCTCCCCCAGCAGAAGTATCACCGCCCGGGAAAGCACCGGCTCCGCCGCCGAAGCCAGCCTACGGGCCTCAAAGCCGTTTTCACGCCTTGCCTCCGCCAGCAGCTCCGCCGCCTTACGGCAGAGATACTCGTCATCCGCCCGCAGGGACGCGGACAGCCTTCCGAAAGCCCGCTCCGCTTCGGGATTCAGTTCTTTCAGCACCGGGATGACACCGTGTCTTATGCGGTTGCGGGAGTGTTCGTCCGTAAGGTTCGTGGAATCCGTGACAAAGTCCTGCCCGCGTTCCGCGAGGAAGGCTTCCACCTCTCCGCGGGTGCATTCGATAAGGGGTCTTACGAACCGTCCTCTCACCGCCGGGATGCCGCAGAGCCCCTTGGCCCCGCTCCCGCGGGCGAGATCGAACACCGCCGTTTCAAGGCTGTCGGAAAGGGTGTGGGCGGTGGCTATCTTTTCTATCGGGGAGCGCTCGAAGGCGGCATAGCGAAGCACCCTTGCTCCCTCCTCGGTGGAGGCGCCCGTCGCCGCGCAGTAGGCCTTTACGTCCACCTGCTCCACCGTCAGCGGGACACCGAGACGTGAGCAGAGCTTACGGCAGAAATCCTCGTCCCGGTCGGCCTCAGCCCCGCGCAGGCGGTGGTTCACATGGACGGCCGAGACCGCATATCCCAGCTCACATAAGCACAAAAGGAGGGTCACGCTGTCTGCGCCGCCCGAAAGCCCGCAGAGAACAGCCTCGCCCTCTTTCAGCATACCGTATTCTTCTATGGTCCGTTTTACTTTGTCAAGCATATAAACACCCGATCGTCAGTGTTCCTTGTGTATCGTGTCCGCGTCGGTGAAGAGCATATATTCGCCCCGCCATACGAGGTTCACCGTACTCAGCTGACCGTGACGGTTCTTTGCCACACTGCATTCAGCCACGCTCAGGTCGGTGGGATGGTCCTGGTAGTAAGCATCGCGGTACAGGAAAAGGATGATGTCCGCATCCTGCTCGATAGAGCCCGATTCACGCAGATCCGAAAGCATGGGACGCTTGTTTTCACGCTTCTCCGCCTCACGGGAGAGCTGCGAAAGCGCCAGCACCGGGACTTTCAGCTCCTTTGCCATCAGCTTCAGCTGCCTTGTTATCTCCGAGACCTCCTGAACGCGGTTGTTGTGGTGGTTGGGGCTGCTCATCAGCTGTAAGTAGTCGATTACCACCAGTCCGAGAGACCCTTGACGCCGTCTCAGCTTAGCCTTCATTTCCGGCACCGTGATGTTCGCCGTACCGTCCAGGAAGATAGGCAGCTTTGTCAGACGCTCGGTACCCTTCGCCAGCTCGCCCCAGACATCGTCGCCCTGTCCGAAATCGCCGGAGTGAAGCACCGAATGGTTGATAAGCGACTCGCTGGCGAGCATTCTCGTCGCCACCTGCTCGGGGGACATTTCCAAGGAGAAAATGACCGTGTCCTTCCGGGACTTCTTGGCGGCGTTCACCGCCAAATTCAGCGCAAAGGCTGATTTTCCCATACCAGGACGGGCCGCCAGTATGATAAGGTCGGTATCGTTAAGGCCCATCATCACCTTGTCCAGTGAGGCAAAGCCGGTGCTGATGCCCTTGTACTTGTCCGCGTCCGCACTGTTAAGGTCCTGGAGGTGATCGTAGACCTCCATGATGACCGATTCAAGGGACATCAGTCCGCTGGCGAACTTGCCGCTCCGGATGTCGTAGATCATCTGCTCCGCCAGATCCAGCAGTTCCTCCGACTTCACATTCTTCTCGGTGGAGCGCTTTATCAGCTCCGAGGAAACCTCGATCAGCGTCCGGACGTAGTATTTGTCCTCGATGATCTTGCAGTATTCGCCCACGTTTCCCTTGGACACAAAGCCGTCCAGCAGCTGCTTTATGTAGCTGCGGGCCATTTCCTGGGTCGTGAACACGGAAGTCTCCACCGCCTGGTCGATGACCGTCACAAGGTCGATAGGCTTGCCCTGGGATTCCAGCCAGTAGCAGCAGGAATAGAGCCCGCGTATGTACTCGTCGTAGAAATACTCCGGCTTGCGGATGATCTGCACCACTTCGGTGAACAGGGAAGGTTCAACGAGTATAGCGCTGAGTATCGCACGCTCGGCGTCTATTGCGTAAGGCGGCTCTCTGCCGATAAGCTCGCTGAGAGTCTGGATAGAATTATCGCTTGCCGCCATTATTCCTCCTCCACCTTGACCTTAACGGTGCAGGACACGCCCTGCGTCATCTTGACAGTCGCGGTGTATTCTCCGAAGCTCTTGATGTCAGCGGAGAGGGATATCTTCTTCTTGTCAACGGTCCTGCCCAGCTGATCTTTGATGGCGTCGGCCACATTGGCGGAGGTCACGGCTCCGAAGAGCTTGCCGCCCTGTCCCGCCTTGGCCTTCACAACGACTTCCTTGCCGCCGATCTCGGCAGCGGTCTTCTCGTTCTCGGCCTTTTCCACGTCCAGCTTGTGCTGAGCCGAAGCCTTCTTGCCTGCCAGCTCGTTGAGATTCTTGGCATTGGCCTCCACCGCCAGACCCTTTGCCAGCAGGAAATTACGGGCATAGCCGTCCGCCACATTCAGCGTATCTCCCGCCTTGCCCGAGCCTTTAACGTCCTTTAAAAGTATTACTTTCATTTTGATTTCCTCCGTAGTATTAGTTTCTGTATCTGATCGGACTGTGATATTTACCTGTCACCCGTTGTTTCTGATATAATCGTCGATAGCCTCTTTAAGCATCCGCCCTGCGGCCTGGAGACCGGTGTTCTGGAGCTGTGTGGCCGCCATGTTCTGATGACCGCCTCCGCCCAGGGACTCCATAACTATCTGCACGTTGAAGCCGCCCATGCTCCGGGCGGAGATGTTGGTGGTGCCGTTCACCTCGTAAAGCACGAAGGATGCGTTCACGCCCACGATGCCCAGCATCTCGTCCGCCGCCTGAGAGGAGGCGATGCGGATGTTGTCGGCGTATTCCTCCGCCACGGCGATAGCGCACTTGCGGTAGATCTGCGCCGAGTTGATGATCTGCGACTTGTAGCGGTAGGTCTCGATAGAGTCGGCGAACAGCCGCTTGACGTTGACGGTGTCGGCTCCCATTTGTTTGAGATAGGCCGCCGCTTCAAAGGTGCGGACGCCCGTCCGCATTACGAAGTTCTTGGTGTCCAGCATGATGCCCGCCAGCATAGCCTCAGCCACAGGCGCGGGTATCTTGTTGCCGATGCCGAAGTATTCGATCAGCTCCGCCGCCATTTCACAGGCCGAGGATGCCGTAGGCTCCTGGTAGAACATCACGGCGTTGTCTATGGACTTGTTAGCCATTCTGTGGTGGTCTATGACGATGATGTTCTTCGCCCTCGCCAGCACTTCCTTGGATTCCACGATGTCGGGATTGTGAGTGTCCACAACTATCAGAAGGGTGTTGTCGGTCATCTTCTCCACGCCTTCCGCGGGAGTGATGAAATAGTTGTTGATGTCGTGATCGTCGAGATAGTCGATCAGCAGTTTTGCCATGCTCTGCTCACGGTTGACAACGACATAGCTCTCTCTGCCCATTTTTCTTGCGGCCGAACACATACCGACCGCCGAGCCCACCGCATCCAGGTCGGAATAGCGGTGTCCCATGACGATGATCTTCTCCGCGGTGAGCACCAGCTCCAGCATCGACTTGGCGATCATTCTCGTTTTGGTCTTGGTACTCTTCTCCACGCCCTTGGATACTCCGCCGAAGAACTCGTAGCCCGCATCCCTTCTGACTGCGGCCTGATCTCCGCCCCGTCCGAGGCACATATCCAGGGCCTTGCGGGCGTAGTTCTCGCTTTCCGCCAGGTTTTCGGCATTGGAGCCCACGCCTATTGAAAGAGTCAGGTTCTGCCTTTCGTCCACTCTTATCTGACGCGCCTGCTCCAGTATCTTGAAGCGGTTCTCGATGATCGGGTTAAGATGCCTGTCCTCCATAATGACATAGAACTTGTCCGAGGAGACCTTCTTGTAGAAGGCGGTGGTTCCTTCGGTGAAGTTCTCCACCAGCTTTTCTATCTGCACCAGCGCGTGAGCCTTGTCGCTCTCCCGGGCGTTTGCCATAAGGTCCTCGTAGTTGTCCACGGAAATGATTATCACGTTCTTGTGGCTCTGACGGAATTCGTATTCCAGCTCGATATACTCCGTGGTGTCGTCAAAGTATATCATGGAAAGCTCGCTGTCGGAGGCATCCGTATGTATCCCCCGTGTCTGATAGAAGCGGTTTTTAAGGCATACCAGCTCGCCCTCGGGGCTGAACACCTTCTCCATGTCGATGTCCACGATCTCGGTTATGGCGATGCCGTAGGCCTCGCCCCCGGTGTAGACCTCGGTGCCGAAGCGGCGGTTGTACCAGATTATGGTGCCGTCCCTGTCGATGACGATGACGGGAGCGGGGAAATGCAGCAGGCTTTCCCGCTCGGTCTTGGTGATGTGGGACGACATCTGCGCCACGGTCCTTATAGTACGGCCTCTGAAAGCGATGAACTCCGCGATCAGCACCAGCACCAGGAAAATGGTGATGACGAGCATCGCCTTGCCCTTGCCTGCCGTGGAGGGCGTGTCGTAGGCGATTATGGATGCCGTCAGCGAAGCCGCCGCCAGCAGTCCCGTAGTCACCTTTATGACTATGTCAAGAACATTAAGTCCCTTCATAAGCGTTACCTCTCTCTGCTTCTTTCTTCTGTTCCGAAGTATTATATCTGTTTTAACATTATATCTCCATTATTATCGGCAGTATCATAGGGCTTCTCTTGGTCTTCTGATAGATGTAATCCGAGAGATTGTCCTTCATCCTGCCCTTGATAGCGTTCCACTCGTGCATACCGCGGTCGAGGCAGTCGGTGAGGGTCTCGGTCAGCAGGGCTCTTGCCTCGTCGATGAGTTCCTCGCTCTCCCGGACGTAGACAAAGCCTCTCGAAACGATATCCGGACCCGCCAGTATCAGCCCGGCTTCACGGTCGATAGTCGCCACCGCGATGATGAGCCCGTCCTCGGCGAGACGCTTTCTGTCACGCAGTACGATAGAGCCCACATCTCCCACGCCCAAGCCGTCCACCATGACCTTGCCCGCGGGCACGGTGCCTGTTATCTTCATATCCACGCCGTCGGTCTCGATGACGGAACCGATGTCGGCGATTATTATCCTCTCCTCGGGGATGCCCACGGACATAGCCGTGGCCTTGTGCTTCATCAGATGCTTGTATTCACCGTGTACCGGGATGAAAAACCTCGGCTTGATGATGGAAAGCATCAGCTTCTGTTCCTCCTGGCAGGCGTGTCCCGAAACGTGTACGTCGTACATATCTTCGTAGACCACCTCGGAGCCCAGCTTCATCAGCTCGTTGACCACGCGGGTCACGAACTTCTCGTTGCCGGGAATGGGCTTCGCGGAAATAATTACGAAGTCGTTGGGCGTGACAGATACCTGCCTGTGCTCCCCCATAGCCATTCTTGTAAGGGCGCTCATAGGCTCCCCCTGGGAACCCGTGGTGACTATGCACATCTTATCCGGCGGGTACTGGCCTATCTGCTCGATGTCCACCAGAAGGCCCTCCGGCACTTTCAGATATCCAAGCTCTATGCCCACGCCGATGACGTTCACCATGCTGCGTCCCGAGACCGCCAGCTTCCGCCCGGTGGCGTCCGCCTGATTCACTATCTGCTGTACTCTGTGGACGTTTGAAGCGAAGGTGGCGATGATGACCCGCTTGCCGTCGGCCTTGGCGAACAGCTTTTCAAAGCTGTCCCCCACCTTGCGCTCGCTCATGGTGAAGCCCGGCCTTTCGGAGTTGGTGGAGTCGGACATCAGCGCCAGAACGCCCTTGTTGCCCAGCTCCGCGAACCTTGCCAGGTCGATGATGCCCCCCTGTATGGGCGTGTAGTCCACCTTGAAGTCGCCCGTATGGACGATGACTCCCGCGGGCGTGTGGACCGCAAATCCCACCGCATCGGGGATAGAGTGGTTCACTCTTATGAACTCCACCGCCATGCATCCCAGCTTCACGGTCTGACGGGGTGTCACCACATTCAGCTTGCAGCTCCCGAGTATCTCATGCTCCCGCAGCTTGCCCTCCAGCAGGCCCAGGGTCAGCGGAGTGCCGTAGCAGGGCACGTTGAACTTCTTGAGGAAATAAGGCAGGCCGCCGATGTGGTCCTCGTGTCCGTGAGTGATGACCACGCCCCGCAGCTTGTCGATGTTCTTTTCGATGTAGGTAAAATCGGGAATGACGATGTCTATGCCCAGCATCTCGCTGTCCGGGAAGGCAAGGCCGCAGTCGATGACCAGCATATCGTTGGCGCACTCGATGACCGTAAAGTTCTTGCCTATCTCGTTGAGACCTCCCAGGGGGATTATCTTAACGGGGGTACGGCGCTGAGGCTCTCTTACGGTCTTTTCCCGTACCGAGGGCTTCTTTGCCGCAGTATTCTCCTGCTTAGCCTCGGCGGCTCCGCGTCTGGGCACCCTGCCCTTGATCTCCTTGCGGTCCGAGAGCTTGAAGCTGCGCTTGCCCGCACCGGCACCTCTCCCGTGAGAGCCCTTTCCGGCACTGCGCTTTGAAGTATTCTTAGTTTCCGTCATAAGTCAAAATACGCCTGCATAGCAAAAACAGGCGCCTACGCTCCTTCCGAAATAATATACACGGAAGCGCCGAAACAGACTGACGAAATGGTAAGACGGGCGCTTCCGGACCTGCCGCATCAGATGCGGACTTTATCCGAACATACATATCTAATTATATTCTACCCTTTTTTTTCGCTATTGTCAAGCACTATTTTGTCAAAAACCCCCGCAAAGGGGAAAGAGTACAAATTAACGGACAGCTGCATAATGGATAGTTGATAGTTGATAATGAAGGAGCCGCCCTCAGGACGGCACCTTCATTGTGCATTGTTCAGAGTATGGACTGTAATTTCGGCTCCTGGGAGGAGATTATCAGCTCCGCCGCCGACCTTATGCCTTCGCATTCCGCGATAAGATCGTCCGCGCCGGCTTCGTAAAGGGCCCGCAGCTTCGCCGCCGCGCAGCTCACGTCACCGAGAGCCGTGGTCTGCACAAGACAGGAAAGCGTTGAACCGTACTCCTTCCAATAACTGTCAAATTCATCCAAAGCCCGCTCCGTTTCCGAAGCGTCCCCCGCTTTTGCCGACGCTATCACCTCGTCGATAAGCCCGATGACCCGCTCCGTGGAGTCCTCCAGGATGTGAAGCGAGATCACCGACATTGCCGCTGTCACCGCCATTATGATGCCGCATATCCACGCACGGTTCATTTAAGCGCCTCCTTTTTGATAAGCTGATACTGCCCTTTGCTGTCCGCAGTGAGGATGAACACATCCTCCGGCGGGACCCCCGCCGCCGCCGTGACCTTGCTTATCCAGGCCCTGTCACGGCCGATGCTCCGCAGGGCGGAGTCGGAGATCTCCCCGTCGGAGATCACCAGCACCGAAGGGTTGCCGTCCTCGCATTTGATCTTCATATCCTGCCGTGTGGGATTGTCACAGCTCTGCTTCTTCATCACCGAGATCTTCCCCGTGGTCTCCACCACCGCCAGCTGGACCTCCGAAAGCTCGAACACCGAGCATCCCCGCAGGGATTCCGTGAGGTCGTCCACGGTGTAGCGCAGATCCCGCATAGTCTGCTGGTCGATCTTCCCGTCCCGGATGATGACCTTCGGCTCACCGGAGAACAGCCGTCTCAGCTTGCGGGACTTCATCGCCAGCTGGGACATAAAAACGTCCAGACTCACAAAGGTGAAGATCGGCACGATGCCCATTATCATCGGTATCGAAACGTCCTCCACGGGCAGAGTGGCGATGTTGGACACGAGTATTGTCACCACCAGCTCCGAGGGCTGTAGCTCCCCGATCTGACGCTTTCCCATAAGCCTCACGGCAATGATTATCAGCACATACAGCACCACCGCCCGCAGAAATACGATCAGCAATACCCTCACCTCCGCTTTGAGTCTTGACCGTCCGCGCCTGTTCTATTCATCCAAAGGACGCAAAAAAGCGGCCCCGCCTTTCAGCAGGACCGCCTTTGTCTGTTATTTATGCTTCTTCGGAGGAAGCCTCATCCTTCTTGGAAGAGCTGTCGTCCTTCTTGGAGGAGCTGTCATCCTTCTTGGAGGAGCTGTCGTCCTTCTTGGAGGAGCTGTCGTCCTTCTTGGAGGAGTCGTCGCCCTTCTTGGAGGAGCTGTCGTCCTTCTTGGAGGAGTCGTCGTCCTTCTTGGAGGAGTCGTCCTTCTTGGTCTCGCCCTTGCCTATCTCGTAGACCTTACCGCCGTCTACCTTGTCAACAGTAGACTTTTTCAGCTCTGCTTCCTTGGCCGCAACCGTGATGTTCACAAAGTTGCTCTCCAACTGGGCCTCACCCTTGGAGTCTACGAAAGGTCCGGAGAACTTGAATCCGGCATAGATAGTCTTCTTGGAATCCTTGCCGTCGTCGTCGGTGACGGTCAGGCTCACCTTGTAGAATCTGTGAAGATTGGTCTTGGCGTCGTAGAGTCCGATAGTGCCCTCGTAGAAGCCGTCGTTGATAACGATGTAATCCTTAACGGCCTCGAAGGTGTCGATGCTCTTGATCTTTCCGCCCAGGCTCAGACCGCCGAGATAAGATCTGCCGGTGTAGTCGTCCTGGAACTTCTTGGTGAACTCCGCGAACTTATCCTTGAAGGCGTCGAGATCTGCGGGCTGGCTCTTCTCGGTGATGTAGTGACCGTAGGAAGTTTCGTCTACCGTGAACTCCTTGTAGCAGTAGCCGTCCTCGTCGGGAGTATCGGTAGGCTTGTAGCCGTTGGAGAGCAGGCTGCTGGAAACGTAGGCCTTTACCTTGAAGGTATCGCCGGCCTTGAAGGACTTCTGATCGCCCAGATCAAGATAGTAGCTGACGCTGTCCTTGACGTTTGCATCAACGTCATCGCTGTTGACACGGCTGATCCTCAGATAAGGGATAGCGCCGGTGGTCTCGAACTTGATCTTCTCGAAGATGTCCACCTGCTTGGCCTCGGTCAGACCGGAAACTGTGAACTCCTTCTCCTCGGTGGTATTGGAGATGATATAGGTCTTGCCCTCGTATACGAAGTAAGCGCCCTTGGAGCTGTCGTTGTCGTCGATGAAGGTGTAGTCTTCAACATCGTAGGAGCTGAAATTCGCCTGGAAGGTGACCTTATCGCCGTTCTTCAGATTGTATCCGTCGGAGCTGAGATAGTATCTGATGAAAGGATAGGTGCCCTTTGTGGAGCTGTCGTCCACCT
This sequence comes from Ruminococcaceae bacterium FB2012, assembly GCA_900104495.1. GTDB lineage: Bacteria > Bacillota > Clostridia > Oscillospirales > Ruminococcaceae > FB2012. The sequence continues at coordinate 96,697 of FMXS01000007.1, forward strand.
CGCCGCGCTCGTCCATACCGGTGAACTTGGGATCGAAGCCTGCGAACAGGTCGATCTGCTCGCCGTCAACGAAGCCGTCGGCCTCGACTTCAAACTCGGTATTTTCCAGCTTGATAAGAGCGTCTTTCAGCTCTTCCTCGTCGAACTCAACGGTGCAGCTGATCTTGTCGCCGTTGGAGAGGCCCGTGGACTTGGACATATTGACTTTAAGGTCATACTGTCCCTTGGACTTGGCAAGCAGAGCGTTTCTCATCTCGACAGCCTGCTCGTAGTCGGAAGCCTTGTCGAAGGCTTTCAGAAGGGTCTTCTTATCGGTGGAGAAATAATCGCTGTACTCCTTCTCGACCTTGTTGCCGTCCTTGTCGCGGACATAGGAATAGGGATCGGGGTCTGCGTTGGGGCTGTTCAGATAAGCCACGGCAGTACCGCTTCCGTTGATGCCCTTGTACTTGAAAGCAAAGAGCTTCTGAGCGTCGATCTTCTGATACTTGGTCAGCTGGAAGAATACGATAAGCCCCGCTACCAGTGCAACGACGCCCACGCCGCTGAGGATGATAGGCAGCTTATGCCTCTTTATCCAGGCGCCGAAGGTCTTGTTGGGATCCTTGGGGGGCTTGGGGGGCTTGGGAGCGGGAACGGGTCCCGGCTGGAACTGGCCCGGTATGGGTCCCTGCTGAGGCGGAACGGGTCCCGGCTGGAACTGGCCCGGTACGGGTCCCTGCTGAGGCGGAACGGGTCCCGGTGCCGGCTGAGGCGGAACGGGCTGGGGTGCAGGCTGTGCCGCAAGAGCTTCATCGGTATCGACGATAGGCGTACCGCACTTGCCGCAGAACTTGCCCGCGTCCTCAAGCGAATTACCGCACTTGGGGCAAAACTTAGGTCTGCTCATAATGTAACCTCCATTTTCTTAACAAAGCAAAAGTCTTTATTTACAGGCTTTTACCCGATTATTACGTATTTATTATAGTATAATCCAATGAATTTGTCAATACAAAAAAAGCAAAAAGCGGGAAAGGTCTTCCGGAGTTAAGAAAAAGCCTCCGGCAGCAAGCAGGACAGCCCAAATAGCAGCGTCCGGTCTGGCATTTGCCAGATTTGCCACACCCATTCTGGCATTTGCCAGATTTGCCGCACCCATTCTGGCATTTGCCAGATTTGCCACAACAGTTCTGGCAAATCTGGCTGATACTGTTACTGATACTGTTACTGTAACTGTTACTGATACTGTTACTGTAAGTGAGAGTGTAACTGTTACTGTGGGCGGTCCGGCCGGAAAAGCCGGCCCGCCCTTACGCCCTCTCCCCCTCAAAAAAAACGACAGCTCTATAAAACCAGGCAAAAAAAGAATAAAGAACATCAAGGCCCCGCCCGAAGGCGCACTCCTTAATTATTCTTTATTCTTTCTTCTTTATTATTTACACGCAGACACACGTTCAGCCCATGATCTTCCCAAGCTCGTACCTGTGTCCTCCCAAAAGGGCTTCAAACTGCTCTATGGGCAGGGGGCGGTCAAAGACAAAGCCCTGAGCGATACGGCAGCCGTTGCTGCGGAGTATCTCTATCTGCTTGGCGGTCTCAACGCCTTCGGTGATGCACTCCAGGCCCAGTTCAAGGGCCATGGAAACAACGTGACGGTACATCAGACTGGTGACGCTTCTCTCGTCGTCGCCGTCGGCGGGGAGGAAGCATCGGTCTATCTTCAGCACGTTCCAGGGTATCTCTCTTATCAGATTCAGTGAGGAATACCCGACTCCGAAGTCGTCCACCGAAGTGGAGATGCCCTTCTCCTGGAGCCCGCTTACGATGCGCTTCAGGTCGCGGAACTCAACGTCCGTGGTGGTTTCCGTCAGCTCTATCTCGATATACTCGTGAGGAACGTTATGCCTGTCGATGTTCTCCAGGATATGCTTCTGGAGGTCAACATCCGCAAGATGCTTTCTCGAAAGGTTCACCGAGACCTTCACGGGCTGTTTGCCCGAATCTAACCAGCGTCGGATGTCCGCGCAGACGGCGTCAAGCATATAGAAATCCAGGCGGCAGACGTCGGCAGTCTGTTCGAGTATCGGGATGAATTCTCCCGGAGGTATCATGAACCCGTCGTGGAACCAGCGGCAGAGAGCCTCTGCGCCCACGATGCGTCCGGTCTCCACATCCACCTTCGGCTGATAGTAGACCTTGAATTCCCGCTCGGTTATAGCCTTCGGGAACAGCTGCTGCACCCGCATGGCCTTGTAGTTTTCCTTGACCATGCTGTAATCGTAGTAGACTATTGAACTGGTATGATCGCGCTTTGCAGCCTGGGACGAGCCTATGAGCTTATCCATGATGTCGCCCTGGGTGTTGAAGACAAACTCGTCCGGGATGGGGTAAACTCCCACGCTGGCCGACACCATCACACGGCTGTCCTCGCCGGAGCCGTAGTTGACGGGTATCCCGCGCAGTATGCCTAAAATGCGGTCGGTGTGGACGTTTTTGAACAGCATTATGAAATTGTCGCCGCCCATACGGGCAACGATGCCGTCATCTCCTGCCGCGTGGCTTATCATCTCGTAGTATTTTTTCATCACGACGTCGGCGTTGTCACGTCCGATGTCCTGGTTTATCAGTGAGAAGCGCCGCAGGTTGAAAAGGGCCGTGGTATAGACGCCGTTGAACTTGCCCTCGCCGTAAAGTGTTCCTGCCCTTCGCAGGAAGGCGCGGAGGTTCGGGTAGCCCTTATCGTCGTAAAAGCCGAACTGCTCCACGGCGCTGGAAAGCCGGTTGCGGCTGACAAAGCTCAGCAGAGACCGCACCACAAGGTCAAGCCGGCGCATATCGTTGTCGGAAAGCGGAGGCTCGTCCTCCGGCCTGTATATCGTACCTTTTATGACCGCCTGGGATTTGGAAACGAACCTTTTGTAAATGACAGGCGGGCCGCCGCGGCCGTTGTCGAAGTCGCAGAAGATCTCGCCGTCCTTCAGCTTTTCCTTGCTGACGTCGGTGTAGAACTCCGTAACGCCCTTTGAGATGCCGAACAGCTCCGAAAGCTCAACGAGGATGCCGATAAACTCCTTGCGGTCAAAACTCTGAGGATCGGTCATAGAGCTTATCATTTTCTCAAAGATCCTGCTGAATTCTTTTTCATCAACAAAATCCATATTATCCATGACCTTTCCTCCTTTCTATGTTTCCGTTACTTGGATAAGATATATCCTTCTTTATTATACCACAAATTGTATTCGTTTTCAAGTAGGTTGACAAAAAGTTGCGCAATTATTTACAATTGAAAATTTACTACCGAAAACGCGCTTTTTCGATGGGCAATCCGGTAATACTGTCCCGAATTTCGGACAGTTGACAAATTCCTGCGTTCCCGCCGGCAGACAAAAAAAGCGCCCCTGTCTTCCGGCAGGAGCTTCAAAAAAAACATTGGGGAGAAGCCGGCAGTTTCCTGCCGGCCATGAAACGTATATGAAAGCCTGGGGTAATAGCTTTCACATACAGAAATCATTGTAGGTCCATTGTAGCCCCCTTTTGTGATAGCTGTATGAAAACTTATCAAATTATTTATTAACAATATTGCACTTTCTGTTCATTTATGCTACAATATAAATCAAGCTGTTTTTTTGTGAATGTTTACCTGTATTTATTCGATAGACCAAGGAGTTGTAAAATATGCCGAAATTCAACCTTCCGAGATTTTTCAAAGAGTCCCGCCCCGAGGGGGAGACCGTCCTCACCGGCGAGGACGCCCGCCACATCGGCCTCAGCCTGCGTATGCGCGTGGGCGAGAAGATCACGCTCTGCTCCAAGGGCGTTGACTTCGAGTGCGAGATAGTTTCCATAACTCCCCAGGAGGTCCGCTGCCGGGTCGTTGACGAGAAGCCCTCCGAAGGCGAACCCACCGTTAAAGTCACCCTCTTCCAGGCTTTGCCCAAGTCCGGGAAGATGAGCACTATCGTTCAGAAGGCCGTAGAGCTGGGCGTGGACAAGATCGTTCCCGTCATCACCTCACGGTGCGTGGCCCGTCCCGACAGCCGAAGCATGGCCCGCAAGCATGACCGCTGGAACAAGGTGGCTCTTGCCGCCGCCAGGCAGTGCGGACGCGGCGTCATCCCCGAGGTCACGGAGCTTGTCACCTTTGAGGAGGCCGTGAAGCAGGCCGCCGCTATGGACAGGGCTCTCTTCTGCTACGAGGGCGGCGGGGAAAGCCTGCTGACCACAAGTTTTGAAGGTGCCGTCACCGTTGGTATCCTTATCGGTGCGGAGGGGGGCTTTGAAGCCTCCGAGGCCGAGACCGCCAAGGAAGCCGGCCTTGTGACCGTTACCCTCGGGCGCCGTATCCTCCGCTGCGAGACGGCTCCGCTGGCGGCTGTCTCCGCTGTTATGCTCCTTACCGGAAATATGTGAGCACTCCTGCCTGCCAAAAATTTGCGGCCGATTTTGTTTATAATACACAAAAACGAGATATGGTTTTTTATTTTTTTGAAAAATGCTTGATTATTTTTTAAGAGTGTGTTATAATACAGTTAATCTGAATGGTGCGAATAACTACGCTTCATTTGTGAGATACTATACTTAAAACGAAGGAGTGTTCTATCATGGGAAAGTTATTTAAGATCGCTGTTGTTGCCGGTGCCGTTGCTGCCGGAGCTGCTGCTATTTTCGCTCTCAAGAAGCGCAAGGAGCTTGAGGACTACGACTACGAAGAGCTGGACGACGATTTCGATGACTGCGTAGCAGACGCCGAAGACGCTGTTGATGATGCTCAGGAAGGCGTAGAGGAGACTCTTGACAAGGTCGAAGACGCTGTTGAGGAAGTTGACGGTTAATCTTAACTGAATTATACGAATTTTTTCTTTTTCATACTTTCCTGAAAAGAGGACCTGCCGGGAGGCAGATCCTCTTTTTTCCTGCTTCCTTATCGGAATCAGCAAAAAGGCACTCCCGCCGTATATACGGCAGAAGTGCCAGGAAACAAACTATTTTATCCCGCGCCCGCGTTTCAGTACAGATCCAGCAGGTCGTTGAGGAGCATCTGGGCTTTCTTGCAGACGTCGTAGGGCTCCAGGACTTTGGCCTTGGTGCCGAACTGGAACAGCCAGCCCCAGAAGGTGGGCGCAAGCTGCACCTCGCAGCGGATGACAAATGTATCGTCGGAGTTCTTCATGCACTCCACATTGTCGCCGAAGCGGTCGATGACAACGTCCATAAGGGAGTTTTCAAACTGGAGCTTCAGCTCTCTCCTCTCGCCGCCGTACATGGTGAACAACGACTTGAAGCTCTCAAGATCCTTCTTTTCCTCTTCGGTGAAAGCGGCGATCTTGGAATCTGTCATTGTGACTTCGGTCATGCGGTCCACGCGGTAGCGGCACACCGCCCCGTGATTGTGGCACACGCAGGTCAGATAGTAGTTGTCGTTTTCCCATACCAGCTCGTTGGGCGAAACAAGATACTGCTCGCCTCCGTGTTTGAGCTGACGCTTCTTCATGGTATTGTATGTATAATACTTGAAGGTTATCTTTTTCTTCTTGGCGATCGCGTTCTGTATGGTGTTTATGCTGTAATAGATAGTCTCGTTCACCGACTTGTTGCGGGAGCGCTGTGACACATAGATCTGTCTGCCCAGCTGTGCCGCGGTGAACTTATTGGTGATGCGCTGGAGCTTTGTGATAAGCTCGTTGGATTTCTTCGTAGTCAGGAATCTGCACGAAGAAACTGCGCTGGCAAGTATATACAGCTCCTCGGCGGTAAAATCCTCCTTGCAAGCGTAGAAGTAGGCGTTGGAATGCCCCTTCTTCACCGTTTCGATGGTTATGCCGCTGTCGTTGAGGGTAGCGATATCGTCGTATATAGTTTTTCTTTCCGCCTTGATGCCTTCCTTTTCGAGCATATCGATAAGCTCGTTTCCCGTGAGAACATTGTTCTCGTCGGTCTGTGTCTTGAAGATCTGTTCCATGCGGAGCAGCTTCTGCTTCTGCTTGGATGCACCGGTCATTTCTTTTCCTCCCCGTCTCGCTTCATGTCCGCGACTCTGATCTTTGAGCCGTCGGGTTCGACGATAGTCATGCTTTCAAGCTGCGCTCTGAGATTTCCTGTTACCGCCTGTCTGTATTCGTTTCTGAGGGCAGTTCTCTCGGCCTGCTCCTCGGCGGTCAGCTCTCTCGTGCGGGCGATCCTTGTCAGCTCTGACAATCTGTCAAGCTTTTTTTTCTCCATAAATTTTTACCTCTTCGGGCTAAGCCCGTATTTCGCAGAGCGGGATCTTTCCTCTTCCCTGCTGCCGACGGCGGCTTACACAATACCGCCTCCCGATCTTATACCCTTTTGCAGCTCCGATTCTGCGGGGTCTGTCCCCTATTTATATTTTTGAAGTCCACAAAAAAGCCCTCAATCGGTCGGTAAGTCATATTATATCACGTTTTTTCGCATATTTCAACAAGTAAAATGCACAAACTGTCCGTTAAAAATCCCACATTTTATACAAAAAACATTAATTTTGACCCTTCTCTTGACATTTTCGCCTTTCCGTGCTATTATTAATACAGAGATAAAGAACAGATGTTCGATACGTTCAGACCGCTCCTCCTCCCCGTGGAGGAGCTTTATTAGGCCTTTGTAATCGAACATAGGTTCTGTTCTCCGGGAGCATCCTGCCCGTCCACTCGGGGCGGGAGTCCCATGTACGCAAAAGATGACAGCGCATTTTGTAATTGGAGGGAAGACAAAAATGACGGAGCTGATAAAACAGTACGAAAGAGATATAGCGATGATCCGCGGACGGATCACCGAGCTTTCCGCCCGCAAGGGCTCTGAGGAGGAAGGCAGCCTGCGTGACCGCATCGAGCTGCTTCGCACCGAAATGTACGAGCTTATGTATTCTGTGGCGCTGATGCGCAAGGAGACGGGGCCAAAGCCTATCACTCCGAGCATGGCGGCACTTATGTCAAAGGCGTCGGGTGATGCGGCTTGCTGAGGATCAGCTTTGACGAGCTTTCGGGTCTCGGAGCCTCCGGTGTCACCGACGAATACAGGCATCTTGTGGGCAGCTATCCCAAGCTGCTGGCGGCGGTGCTGAAAGAAAATTTGACTAAAACGCAAAAGTATTATATAATACTATATTATAGGGACGGTATGACCATGGAGGAGATAGCAAAGCTCTGCGGAGTGAACCGCTCTACCGTCTCACGGACCCTCAAACGGGCGCGGGAGCGCCTTAAAAGGGCTATCCACTGCGAACTGGTAAAAAAAGCGATAAAGAGGTGACAGTATGTCCGATACGCCGATATACGATTTTGTGAAGTCCTACAATGAAAGCGGCACCGTGAGGATGCATATGCCCGGGCACAAGGGGCAGGCGCTTCTCGGCGCCGAAAGGCTGGATATTACCGAGATAAAGGGTGCGGACTATCTGTACGAGGCCGAAGGCATCATCCGCAGGAGCGAGGAAATTGCCTCCGGGCTGTACGGTTCGGCGCGGACGCTGTTCTCCACGGAGGGGTCTTCCTTTTCCATAAAGGGGATGCTGGCCTGCGCAAAGGCTTTTCTCGGGGCCGGGGCGAGGTTCGCCGCCGCCAGGAACTGTCACCGGGCTTTTCTCAACGGGTGCATCCTGCTTGACATTGACCCGATGTGGATATTTCCCGGGAAAAGCTCCCGGTCGGTCTGCTCCTCGGAAGTGACGGCGGAGGATGTCCGGCGTACACTGGAACAGGACCCAAGTATCAGAGCGGTATACATCACCTCTCCCGATTACTTCGGAAATATGTCGGACATTGCCGGGATAGCGGAAGTCTGTCACCGCAAAGGGGCGATCTTGCTTGTGGACAACGCCCACGGCGCCTATCTGAAATTTGCGGGAGAGGGCCTGCATCCTCTGGACTGCGGAGCGGACCTCTGCTGCGACTCGGTCCACAAGACCCTTCCTGCGCTGACGGGGGCGAGCCTGCTCCACATTTCCAAGAGGGCTCCCCACGGACTGGCGGAACGGGCCCCGGAGGAGATGTCGCTCTTCGGCTCCACGAGCCCAAGCTATGTGATAATGCAGAGCATCGAACGGTGTATGCTTGAGCTGAAAAACGGGCTGTCGGAGGGCATCCGGAAGTTTTGCAAAGAGGTCAGCGCACACAAGGCCCGGCTTTTGTCGGCGGGGTTTGAGCTGGCGGGGCAGGAGCCCATGAAGATCACTCTTTCGGCGGCGGTGAAGGGCCGGTCCGGCGGCGAGCTGGCGGAGCATCTGCGTAAAAAGGGCATCGAGCCCGAGTACGCGGACAGGCTTTACGTTGTGCTGATGCCCACGCCTTACAACCGTCCCGGGGACCTTGAAGCGGTGACGTCGGTGCTTGAAGCTCTGCCGGACAAAGGGGCTCCCCTCTTGTCCGACGACCCGGAGATAAGCGTCCCGAAGAAGGCAATGTCCCCGCGGGAGGCGTATTTCCGGCCTTTCAGACGCATCCCCGTGGAGGAAGCCGTGGGAAAAGTCTGCGCCCGGACGGCAATGTCCTGCCAGCCCTCGATACCGGTCATCGCCGGAGGAGAGGTCTTTGACGAAAAAATTATTAAAATTCTCAAAAACTATGGAATTTTCCGGGCAGATGTGGTAGAATAGAATCAATGCACGGAGTACTGTAAAAACGGAGGTACTGATAATGAAACTCGTATATGCAATAGTAAACGACGACGATACATACGCGGTGACGAAGGAGCTTCAGAAGCACGGGATAAGAGCCACAAAGCTGTCATCCACGGGGAGCTTTCTGTCAAGGGGAAACACCACCTTCATGATCTGCTGCAAGGACGAAGAGGTGGAAACCGTCATCGAGAGCTGCCGGGCCCATTCCCGCAAGCGCAAGCAGGTAGTTTCGGCAAGCACTATCTCGGAGGGTTCCATGAGCCTCGGCCAGCCGGTGGAGGTAACCATCGGCGGCGCGACCATATTCGTCACCGACATCGAAAGGTTCGAGCAGGTCTGATATGAAGCTGTATTCAAACGAGGAAAACAAACGGCTGATCTCCCTGCTGACCGCCAAGGGCCGTGAGCCCCATTCGGTGATAATCACCGGGGAGAGGGGTTCCGGGCGAAGGACGCTGGCGAAATATCTGGCGGCCTCGCTGATGTGCGAAAGTCATTCCGGGAAGCCCTGCGGGGTCTGCAAGAGCTGCCGTATGCTGGAGGACGGGAATCATCCCGACTTCATCACGGCAAAGGCCAACGAGAACGGCAACTACAAGCTGGATGACATCCGCGCACTGGTGACGGACTCGGTGATAAAGCCCAACGAGGGGGAACTGAAAGTCTATCTGATACCCGACTTCGACCGCTCGGTGAACACGGCTGCGGCGGTACAGAACGTGCTGCTGAAATTCATCGAGGAGCCGCCTCCCCACTGCGTCGTCATACTGACGGCGGTGACGAAGGAGATCTTCCTGCCCACGGTGATCTCGCGGTGCATCTTCCTGGGGACGGAGCGCTGCACCAAGCAGCAGGCGGAGCAATGGCTGACGGAAAAAGGCACCTTCGGACAGGACGACATAATCCGGGCGGTGAGCTGCTGCGGCGGGAACTTCGGGCGGTGCCTGGAATTTCTCGAAGGCGGAGAGCTGCCTGCGGCCTTTGAGTGCGCCAAGGCGGTCTGCGCGGGGATGCTCCGCAGGGACGAGTATCAGATACTCAAAGCGCTGTTTATGTGCGACGGAAAGAAGGCTCAGCTTCGTCAGGCGCTGGTGTTCCTTTCGGAGATACTTCGGGGGGCCTGTCTGATAAGCCTCGGGACTGTCCCGGAGGACTGCTGTTTTGAAAGCGGAGCCTCGCAGCTCTCGTCCATGCTGGGAAGCGAACGCTCGGAGGAGCTTTACCGTCTTGTGACGGAATATATCGGGCGTCTGGATTCCAACTGCAACCAAGCCCTGACCGTCAATTCGCTGACGGGGGAGATATTTGTCAGACTGTAATACTGGAGGAAAGAATATGATAAAGATCATCGGTGTGAGATTCAAGTCCGTGGGGAAGATCTACTACTTCGACCCTGCGGGACTGGAAATAAAAATGGGCGACAGCGTCATCGTGGAGACCGCCCGGGGCGTGGAGTGCGGTGAGGTGGCCCTTGTCGATCACGAGATCGACGAGACCAGGTTCTCCAATCCGCTGAAAAAGGTCATCAGAGTGGCCACAAAGCAGGATTTCGCTCAGATCGAACGCAACAAGAAAAAGGAAGAGGACGCTTTCAGGATCTGCGAGAAGAAGATAGCGGAGCATAAGCTGAAAATGAACCTTATCGAGGTGGAGTGTACCTTCGACAACAGCAAACTGCTGTTCTACTTCACCGCCGAGAACAGGGTGGATTTCAGAGAGCTGGTCAAGGACCTGGCTTCGGTGTTCCGCACCAGGATAGAACTTCGGCAGATAGGCGTCCGGGACGAGGCTAAGATGCTTGGGGGCTTAGGCATCTGCGGACAGCCCTTCTGCTGTTCCCGGTTTCTGGGGGAGTTTCATCCCGTGTCCATAAAAATGGCAAAGGAGCAGTCCCTGTCACTTAACCCCACGAAGATCTCCGGCACCTGCGGACGGCTTATGTGCTGTCTTAAATACGAGCAGGACAGCTACGAGGAGCTTTACCGCACCACTCCCAAGGCGGGGTCTATCGTCAAGACGGCCGAAGGCAAGGGCGTGGTCGAGGACGCCAATCTGCTCACGGGCAAGCTCCGTGTCAAGCTGGACAAGAGCGACAACGTCATCACCGTCAGCAAGGACGAGGTGGAAGTCATCCGCGCCGGTGTGGAGCGGGTCAATAAGAACGAAATGAAAGCTCTCAAGGGGCTTGAAGACAATTAAGAGGGCCCTTTGAAATGAAGCTGATAATGTTCGGCAGGGACACGGATGCCACGGGAAGGAAAAAGCGGATATACATAGCGGGAGCACCCGGCTCCGGGGCTCTGCTGAAAGGGCTGGCAAAGAGCATACTCGGGGTCTGCGACTGCGAATGCTACATCGACATCGGCGGGGATGAAAGCGATCCCTCGGACCGGAGCGTTCAGATAGAGCAGATGGACCTTGCGGTCTTTGCGGTGACGAAGGCCTTTCTGACGGCGCACTGTCCCGGGCGGGAGTTCGACCTCGTCTGCGCCCGTGAGAAGAACATCCCCATTCTGCCCATACTTTGCGAGGCGGGGCTGGAAACGCTTTTCAGCCGTGTCTGCGGGCATTATCACCTGCTGGACGCCCGCAAAGAGGAGTTTTCCTACGAGCTTTCGGAATATCTGACCTCCCGCTTCGACGATTACATCCGACTGGCGGAGGAAAAGGACCCCGTCAGATACCGCGCCTTTCTCAGCTACCGCAAAAAGGACAGGTCCGAGGCCGTGAAGCTGCTGGGGATGATACAGTCCTACCCCGTCTGCTTAGACACGGCGGTGTGGTTCGACGATTTTCTTACCAAAGGTGAAAACTACGACCGAAACATCGACGCCGCGCTGAGGGGCGCCGATTTTGTGCTGCTGGCGGTGACGCCCTCGGTGCTGGAGGCATCGGGCGGGGCGCCCAATTATGTGGAAAGCATCGAATATCCACACGCGCAGGCTTACGGCAAGCCGATAATAGCCGTGGAGATGCAGCCCGTGGACCGCCGGGAGTTCGCAAGGCGGTTCCCGAAGGCGGTACTCGTTTCGCCCCGTGAGCTTGGGAACGTCCTCGGGCAGCTTTACGGCAGGCCATGTACGGCTCCGCCCGTCATCGACGCTGAAACGGCCTGCAATCTGGGCAAGCTGTATCTGAAAGGCGAAAGGGTATACAAAAACCCCGGCCTCGGGTGCAGACTTTTGCAGGAGGCATCCAGACACGGCAGCTGGGAGGCCGACTGGCGGCTGGCGAAGATATGCGCCGAAGGCATCATCGCCGACAGGGACTATGACAACGCTCTGAGATACTACGAGCAGTGCGCGGTGAGGATAGTCAAGGAATCCCAAGGGCTGACTGCCGCAGGAAAAGCCGGCGGGAATTATTTCATCAGCCTGTGCATCTGTCAGGCGAATATGCTTTTGGAATACTCGGAGCTTTGCAGGCGGTTCTGCCGTGACCCCGGACTGCGGAGAAAAATACTTATCACCAACAGCAGCGACTACATCAAGGTCTGCGAACTGCTTCGGGACCAGGGTATGCAGAGCGAAAGAGTCAACCCGGGAAACGGGCTGCTGGAGCTGGGCTGTCTGAACTCAGAGGACGGCAATGCCGGAGAGGCTCTCCGGATATTCGACTTGGCGGAGGAGTATTTCGACGTCCTGTTCCCCGACAGGAAGAAGCTGTTCCCGGCATCTCAGCTGGCAAGGCTTTACTCCGGACGAGGCAAGACAAGGATGTATCAAGCCAAAGCCTTGTCAGACCCGGCCCTTTTTGCGGCGGGAAAGGCTGACCTTGAAAAGGGTCTTTCCTACTCCCGGTGGATAGAACGGGTATACGGACGGGACTTTTAGCAGGATCAGACGATATATACTGTAAAGGAGAAAGCATATGATACGTTTCAAAAACGGACTTGTGATGACGCTTGAGGGCGGCTGTGAGGCCGAAAAGAAGGAAGTCTGGGTGGAAGGGGACAAGGTCTGCTTTGTGGGCGTCCCCACGGATGAACAGCTGAAAAATGCTGTATTTGAGAAGGAATACGACCTGGAGGGCGACCTGCTTATGCCTTCCTTCAAGAACGCACATACCCACTCGGCAATGACCTTCCTGCGGTCCTATGCGGACGATCTGCCTTTGCAGGACTGGCTGTTCAAACAGGTGTTCCCCATGGAGGCCAAGCTGACGGGGGAGGACGTTTACTGGTTCTCGCGGCTGGCGATACTGGAATATCTGACAAGCGGAGTATCCGCGTCCTTTGATATGTATTTCGAGCTGGACGACTATGTGCGTGCCAACATCGAGAGCGGTTTCCGCACGGTGCTTTGCGGAGCCGTCAGCGGAGAGGGCGAAAACGCAAAAGTCCTTGAAGAGCGGTATCTGAAATACAACGGCATCGATCCGCTTATCTCCATGCGGCTGGGATTCCACGCGGAATACACCGCCAGCCGCGAGCTTCTTGAAGGCATCGCGGAGCTGGCGGAGAAATACAAGGTGCCTGTCAGCGTCCACAATTCGGAGACGGCAAAGGAAGTCCGGGAATGCATCGAAAAATACGGCAAGACCCCCACACGCCTCTTTGACGATCTCGGCATTTACAAATACGGCGGGGCAGGTTTCCACTGCGTACACTTCGCTCCCGAGGATATGGACATTTTCAGGGAGCGCGGAGTTTTCGCGGTGAGCTGTCCCGGGTCCAACTCGAAGCTGGCAAGCGGCATCGCACCTGTCACGGATATGCTCGCCCGGGGCGTGAAGGTGGGTCTCGGCACCGACGGCCCTGCTTCAAACAACGCTTTGGATATGTTCAGAGAGATGTATCTGCTGACGGTGCTGCAAAAGCTGAGAAACAATGATGCGGCTGCCCTGCCCGCCGACGAGGTGCTGAAGATCGCCTGCTGCGCTTCGGCGGAGACTATGGGCCTTGCCGACTGCGGATGCATAGCCGTCGGCAAGGCGGCGGACCTTATCGTCATCGGGCTGAAAAAGCCCTCGATGCAGCCCGTAAACAACATAGCGAAGAACCTCGTTTACAGCGGTTCCAAAGAGAACGTGCGGATGACGGTCATCGCGGGAAAGGTAAGGTATCTTGACGGAGAATTCTTCGTCGGTGAGGACGCGGCGCGGATATACGCCAAATGCAGCGAACTGACGGAAGCCCTTAAAAAAAGATAACCGAAACACAAAAACGGCAGCCGCCCCATCAGGGCAGCCGCCGTATTTTTATGCTTTGGAAAGGGTCACATGGTATTGATAAGTCTTTGCAGGGCAGCGACATCCTTCATGTTGATGCTGCCGCTGCTGTCAAGGTCGGAGTTGGCTTCGTTGATAGTCACATCCCAGCCGTTGACGTAGCGCTGGAGAGTTGCGAGGTCTTTCATGTTGATGACTCCGCTGCCGTCAACGTCGCCTTTCATACCGCCGAGAGAGAAGGTCACGGCGAAAACAGTATACTTCCTTTCCTGGCGCTTGAAGACTGCCTTTTTGCCGTTGATGGTGACTTCGGTATACCTTGTCACATCCTTGCCGGAATAAGGAGCGGAGATATAATCCAGTCCCACTTCGACGGTGTAGGAATTGCCGTCGGCAAACTTTTCGGAGGTGGTGAGGAGCTTTCCGGTGCCGTCATACCACTTTGCGCCGCTGCTGACGATGCCCGGGACAACGATCGCCGCAGTATCGGTGACCTTTACGCCGTTCTTGGGCTCGGTAACTGTCACAGCCAAAGTGTCTATGGAATTTAAGCATTCAAGTTCAGCCTCTAACCGGAAGCTCTTGTAGCCGTTCAAGTTGGAAATATGGGTCTCAACGCCGTTCAGCGTCGATTCCTTTAGATCCATATTATTGGCAGCGTCCCTGCTCAGATAGGTGTTGTTTTTGAGATCCACCTTCACAAGGACCTTATAGGTCTTGCCCTTGACGAAGGTCTCGGACAGGGTGACCTTCTCGCCTGTTTCGGCGTCGTAATAGGTCACTTCACTGCTGTCAACGCAGGAAGCGGGGTCAAGTCCGCCCTTGTTGAGGATGTTCCAGACTTCGGTGCCGGGTCTCTTTCCTGCCACGGGAGCCTCAACTGAAACATCGGCGGAGGTGACGAAATCGGCAGTGCTGTGATAGTTGTATTCATAGTATTCGGATACGGCGGTGGTAAGCTCGGTGCCGTTTCTGTCCGCTTTGGCGATAACTCTTATCTTGTAAACTCCCGACGGGAGAGAAGCGAAATAGTTCTTGAGGCTCGTGTAGTTCAGTGTGGTGTCGGAAGGGCTTCCGCCGGAGTTGTCGGGGTATAATACGGTTATGTGGTATCTGTCCACATCGCCGTTAAGTTTTTCCCACCTGAGGTTTACGCCTGCGTCTATATTCAGACCGATTATCGTGCCTGTGCAGACATAGGTGCAGGGAGCGGGGGCGGTAAGGTCATAGCCGGCGCTGTCCCTGGCGGTGACGGTTATATCGTAGATGCGCCCCTTGGCGGTGAATACGCTTCCGAAGCTGTAGGAAGTACCGGTGACGGTCTCGCTGAAGGTACTGCCTGCCACGGTATAGGTCACCATATATTTGCTTGCGCCGTTGTAAGCGTTCCAGGTGAGCTTCTTGTTGCCGTAGTCAACGGCGAGGCCCGTGAGAGTGCCCTTCGGCCCGGAGGTGAAGGTCTTCTCCATACTGTAGACGCGCCGTCCGTCAACATTGTTCATATGTGTGCCCCAGTTGTTGATAGTGGAATTGTTGATGCTCTGACTGCTTTTTGCAGTATCGTAATCGAGGTAGGTGCCGTCGTTGAGGGTAACGGTGAGAACGGCTTTATACTGCTTGCCGGACACGAAAACGTCGGAGGAGGTCATCTGCTTGCCTGTGGAAACATCGTACCATTTCAGCTCGTAGGACTTGATGCAGCTCGAGGAGAGATTTCCGTTATTGAGCACGAACCCTGCCGAGTTGCTGGCATAGGTGCCTGCGAAGGGGCGGGCAATAGCTGCTTCGGTGTAGGTGACGAAATTGCTCGTGGAAGTATAATTGATAGTCACGGTGCCGGAATGAGCTATGGACATCCTGTAATTATCGGTATCCGCGACAGCCAATACACGCACGGTGTACTCTCCCGTGGGAAGAGATGCAAATACTTTCTGCAGATCGCAGAAATTGTATGTTGTTGTTGTTTCGGCCTGAGGACCGTTTGTTTTGGTGCTTATAATGCTGATGCGGTAGTAGGAGAAATCGCCTTTATAGGCTTTCCAGGTGGCATAGAGGTCTTTGAGGGTGATGCTGAGATCGGAAATAGTACCCTCATCGCAGTAATACAGGGGATCGTTACTGGTGAGCGAATTATCATCGCCGTCCCTTGCTGTGATCTGTATAGGATAAACAAAGGCTTTTGAGGTGAAATACTTGCTGCAGTCCAGCTGAGTTTCGGTTGTATCGAATTCCTTTATGGCATTCGCAGTCTTGTAATACACATGATAGTGATGAGCGCCGGGATAGGCGTCCCAATAGATCATATTGGGGATGTACCTGTAATCGATGCGGAGGTTGGAAAGGGTATCGGGCTGCACCGTGTCTGTGGCGGTGAATGTCCTTTCCAGATAAAACCTTGTGATCGTGCCGAGGCCGGTCATATGGACGGCGGTGCCGTTCATGAAGGACTCGTTCGAGGTGCTCTGCCAAACGTTGTAATCCAGGTAGCAGCCCTCTTTCAAAGTCAAGGTGAGCCTCGCCTTATAGGTCTTGCCGCTGACGAATTTGTCCGTGGAGGACAGCTGATTGCCGCTGGCATCGAACCACTGCATTTCTCTGGACTTAACGGCATCCCACCAATCCACATCTCCGTTATTGAGAGAGATCTTTGAGTCGGAGGAAGGATTTTGGCCTGCCACGGGTTTGGTGACGGTGGCGGTGGTTGTTGAGATGAACACATCGGTGCTGGTATAGTTAAAGGTCTTTGTCGCGGAACGGGCCACCACGACTTCACCGTCGCCGGCGGACTTCACGGCTTTTACGGTGTAGCTGATTTTTCCGGACGGCATCGCCCAGAAAGCCGATTTGATATTCAAACTGGTGCCCTTGGTGCCGATAACGTTGCGGGCGGCGCCGTCGGGAGAGGCAACGGTGATAATGTAATTATCGAAATCCCCCGAGAAAGCGCTCCAGGAGACGGTATGATCGGCGGTGATGCTCACGCCGGATATCGTCTCGGGGATGGCGTAATAACGGTACTCTGAAACAGCGATCTTGGTGTCGCTGCTGTCCCAGGCATCGACGTGGATGCGGTAGACCTTGCCCTTCTGGGTCAGGGTGCTGCTGTAATAGAATTCGTTTTTGGTGACGGTCTCGTACTTCTGCTTGTAGTCAACATAATAGCCCACACGGTACCTGACGGCATTGGGGTAAGCGTCCCAGCCGATCTTCTGATTAGCATCAGAGATATAGAGATTGGTTATCGTACCCAGAGCCTCTGTGCGGAGAGCGCTTCGGGGCAGAAAGGCAAACATTGACAGCACAAGCATCAATGCCGTCGCAAGGGAGAGCGAACGTGTTCTCAGTTTCATATTTATACCTCCTTTTAGGGGTGTTTTTGTGCCTATATTATAGCACAAAATGAATAAAATGTCAAGAAATGTTTGGTAAATTTTAGATATTTTGCTACACATTTAACAAAATGACCGCATATTGTCGGGGGCGTGATAAATAAGTGTCTTTGCATTTACTTGATGAAGTGACCTCAAAAAAGAAAGAAGAAAGAATAAGGTGAATAATGAAAGTTTCGCCTGCGGCGATGATCTTAAAGATCCGTGCGCGTAAGCACACTCTTTTTTTATTCTTTATTCTTTCTTCTTTATTATTATTTATATTTTGCGGCGCGGGATGCGCCCATAGCTTTACGGCTGTTTTACGCCTTTCATCGTGAGGGAGATGCGCTTCTTTTTGGTGTCCACCGAAAGGACCCGGACCTTGACTATCTGTCCCACCTTAACGGCGTCCAGGGGGTGCTTGATGAAGCGGTCCGCCAGCTGAGAAACGTGAACGAGGCCGTCCTCGTGGACGCCGATGTCCACAAAGGCGCCGAAGTCGATAACGTTGCGGACGGTGCCCATAAGCTCCATTCCCTCCTGGAGGTCGCTCAGCTCCATAACGTCGCCGGAGCGCATCAGCGGCGGCGGGAGCTCGTCGCGGGGGTCACGGCCGGGCTTCATCAGCTCGGTGATGATATCCCGCAGAGTAGGCACGCCGATGCCGAGTTCCTCCGCGAGCCTGCTGACGCCTATCTTGTCGGCCCGGTCTTTAAGCTCGGAGAGGGATGTGATATCCTTGGGGTCGCAGCCGCATTTTTCAAGGAGAAGTCTTGCGGCGGCATAGCTTTCGGGGTGGACGGCGGTGTTATCCAAGGGGTCCCTGCCGTCACGGACCCGGAGAAATCCCGCGCACTGCTCGAAGGCCTTGGCACCCAGCTTATTGACCTTGAGAAGCTGTTTGCGGTCGGTAAAGGCGCCGTTCTCCTCGCGGTAGGCGACGATATTCTTAGCCACAGAGGCATTGATGCCTGCGATATAGGACAGCAGAGAATGTGAAGCAGTATTGAGGTCCACGCCCACGGAGTTGACGCAGTCCTCCACCACGCCGGAGAGGGCTTCATCCATACGTTTTGGGGGCATATCGTGCTGATACTGTCCCACGCCGATAGCTTTCGGGTCTATTTTGACCAGCTCGGCAAGGGGGTCCTGGAGGCGTCTTGCGATAGACACGGCGGAACGAAGGGAAACGTCGTAATCGGGGAACTCCTCTGCGGCCAGCTTGGAGGCGGAATACACCGAAGCGCCGGCCTCGGACACGACGATATAGCTAACCCCCTGCACCTCTCTGACTATCTCGGCCACGAGGGCTTCGCTTTCCCGG
Organism: Ruminococcaceae bacterium FB2012; assembly: GCA_900104495.1. Taxonomy (GTDB): domain Bacteria; phylum Bacillota; class Clostridia; order Oscillospirales; family Ruminococcaceae; genus FB2012. Next base: position 115,172 of record FMXS01000007.1, read on the forward strand.
GAGGCGGTGCCGTTGCCTATGGCGATATTCTCCACACTGTTTTTCTTTATCATCCGGATGAGCTTGACTTTTGCGTCGGCGGCCTGATTTTTGGTATTGATATACACGATGCCGGTATCAAGGACCTTGCCGGTGCCGTCCACGACAGCCAGCTTACAGCCGTGGGCATAGCCGGGGTCGAGGCCCAGGGTTATCCTGCCCTTCACCGGAGACTGCATCAGCAGCTGACGGAGGTTCTCCTTAAAGACCTTGATAGCGCTCTCCTGGGCTTTTTCGGTAAGCTCGGAGCGTATCTCGTTTTCCACGGAAGGGTAGATGAGCCGCTTATAGCTGTCGATGCAGGCCTGCTCCACCAGTGCGGAGCATTCTCCCCTGCTCTTGGAATATCTTGACACGCAGGCGCGTTCTCCCGCGCCCTCGTTGAGCTCCACGGAGACTTTCAGAGCGCCTTCCTTCTCGCCCCTGTCGATAGCGAGGATGCGGTGGCCTGCTATCCTTGACACGGGCTCGGAGAAGTCGTAATAATTCTCGTAGACGGTCTCGGCTTTCTCGTCGGCGGCCTTGGAAGTGACTCTTCCCACCTGCATAAAGAGGGTCCTGAGATACTTTCTCAGCTCGGCGTTATCGGAGACGTCCTCGGCGATTATATCCATAGCGCCCTGGAGGGCTTCTTCTGCGCTGTTGACGCCCTTCTCCTCGTTTACGAACTCCTCTGCGGCGGCCTTGGGGTCGGTGTCGGGGGACTGCTCCATAAGAAGCACGGCCAGGGGCTCCAGGCCCTTTTCCCTTGCGACGGAGGCTCTTGTCCTGCGCTTGGGCTTATAGGGGCGGTAGATGTCCTCGACCTCCACAAGCACCGTGGCTTTGCTGATAGCCTCCATAAGCTCGTCGGTCATCTTGCCCTGCTCGGTTATGGAGTTGATGATCTCCTGCTTGCGCTTTTCAAGATTGCGCAGATAGGTCAGTCTGTCGAAGATCAGACGGAGGGTCTGATCGTCCAGCGAGCCCGTGACCTCCTTGCGGTAGCGGGCTATGAAGGGGATGGTCTTGTCGTCGTCGATAAGCGCTACGGTGTTGTCGATCTGCTCCTGCCGCAGGCCGAATTCTTTCGCGAGGATCTCGTTGATGTTCATGGGGATGTGTCCTTTCTGTTACTGTTGGGGTGTATCGGCGGATACTATCCGCCGAAACGCTGAGAAAACGGCACCTGCTGCCCTTCGGCAGAGATACCGTTTTCCGCACTGTCAGCTGTTATGCGGGGGTAAGGGCTCACGCCTTCCAAAGGCCGTGGAGATTGCAGTAGGCGTAGACCTCCTCCACCGATTCGTCCACGAGGGTGAACACGGCAGCGGGAGGATCTCCTGCTTTAAGAAATCTGAAATACAAGCCCTTGTCGGTCTTGACAGCGGCCCACTCGATAAGATGCTCCGGGGTCATGGGATGAGCAATGTCGCCCACCTTGACATACACCTTGCCGTCCTTCACTTCCCAGACGGGGACGTGCTTTTCCTTGGCGGCGTCGGTGGTGCCGGCGTTGAGCTCCTTCAGCTCGGTGGTGCTGCCGGTGATGAGAGCAAGAACGTTTTTCTCGCTCAGGTAGAATTTCTGATCCATATTAAAACCTCCTTGATAATAATATCTGTCATATACTATTATAGAAGAAAACCGCCGAAATGTCAAGCATTTGAGGGCAGCCCGCGGAGCTTTTCCACCGAGGCTTTCACCGATGCGATCAGGTATTCGATGTCCTCGTCGGAGAGCTTGTCCGACAGGGAAAGCCGAAGCGAGCCCTTGACATATTCCGGGGGCGTGCCTATCGCGGTGAGGACGTGCGAGGGCTCCGACGTGCCCGAAGCGCAGGCCGAACCTCCGGAGGCGCTGATGCCGTACATATCCAGCATAAGGATAAGATTCTCGCTCTCGATGCCCTTGAAGGAAAGATTCACGTTCCCCGCAAGCCGGTGTTCACGTGAGCCATTGAGGATGCAGTCCGGCAGGGAAAGCAAGGCATTTATCAGGCGTTCGCGCTGAGCCAGCATCTTTAAGGTCTTGGCTTCAAGGTCCTCCAGGCTTCCGATAAGCGCCTCGGACATGGAAACTATCTGAGGCAGAGGCTCGGTGCCCGCACGGCGGCCCCGCTCCTGGGGGCCACCGAGAATAAGCGGCGGCAGGCTTATCCCTTCCCGGATGTAAAGCCCGCCCACGCCCTTCATGGCGCCGAATTTGTGCCCAGAAAAGGAAAGCAGGTCCGCGCCCAGGGCATTGACGTCCACGGGGATATGCCCCACCGCCTGCACCGCGTCGGTATGGAAAAGCACTCCCCTTTCGCGGCAGACAGCGGCTGTTTCCGTGACGGGCATAAGCGTGCCGATCTCGTTGTTGGCGGTCATAATGCTCACAAGACAGGTGGAATCTCCGATTGCGTCAGCCACCTGTCCCGCGGTGACGATGCCTTCACGGTCCGGAGAAAGATATGTGACCGTGAAGCCCTCAGCCTCCAGAGCCTTGCAGCAGTTGAGTACTGCGTGATGCTCCGCCGCCGAAGTGACGATGTGCCGTTTGCCTTGTCGCGCTCCGAGAGCCGCGGCTCCCCGGATCGCAAGGTTATCCGACTCCGTCCCCCCGGAAGTGAAAACTATCTCCCGGGGACCGGCGCCCAAAGCGGAGGCTATCTTCTTTCGGGCCGAAAGCAAAGCCGAAGCCGCATTCATACCCATTGTGTGTATCGCGGAAGGGTTGGCAAAGTCCTCGGTGAAAAAGGGCAAAGCCGCTTTCAGCGCCCGTTCCGTCACGGGCATGGATGCGGCGTTGTCGGCGTAGACAAAACGCTTCGACGCAAGGCGCTCCGCGGCGTCAAGGGCGGCAGACGGGATGTTTACCGGCGTCATGACTTGAACTGCTCCTTTACCCATTTGACAATGGTGGGGATACCGCTTTTGCCCCGTCTTGAGATGAAATCCTTGATGCATTTCACGGAGCTGTAGCCGCCGTTCAGGGCTTCGTTTGAGCTTCCCGTGCCCGGGTAGCGGGCAAAGAACTGGTCGTAAAGCGGGCTGTAACGGGCCGTAAGGCTGTCCAGCTTTTCCGTGAGTTTCTCCTTGGAGAAGTCCCCCTCGGAGAGCTTTTCAAGGCGATCGAGATAGTCGGTACGGAAACCTTCGTTGGTCATCAGATATGCAAAGCACAGCACAGCGGGATTGTTGGTGGACATATCCAGCAGGCCCTTGGGCTTGTAGTTGTCCTCTTTTATGGTGTTGGTGTAGGTGTCGCCGGAGCCGGATATGCCGCCGAATTCCAGGTCGTAGAGCATAAATCTCCAGCGGCCGTCGCCGTATTCGTTGGAGCCGTCCGCAGAGGCGGTCTTCCACATGGACCAGTTCTTGCCGGGCCAGTCCCACTTGTTGTTTATCCACACTTCGGTGAGGAAGTAGTCACGGCAGCTGTCGGTGTCCACCAGCTTGGCAAACTCGTCGTAGTCCTTCTGATCGGAAAGGGACCTGTGAGATTTGAAGAAGTCCAGCAAAGGCTGGAAGTAGTAGGATTCGTGCTCGCCCTCGGGGAGCTCGCCCTCGTCCAGCTTGTAGCCTAATTTGAGAGCCTCGGCATCCCCCTTGTAGACGATGACGTCCTTGTTGCTGACGCCGTAATGGTCCTCGAAATAGTTATCCGAATAGTCCTCCTCGAGGACGTAAAGCCCCCAGTATTCGCCGTTGAGGTAGACCACGCAGGGCCGGGAGGCTTTTGTGGTACAGTCCATATTTTTGGACATCTGCTGCCAGAATGTATCGTTGAACTTGGCGGAGAAGGCGCAGTTCCCGCCTGCGCGGAGAACGAGGGTCTTGAAGCTGTTTATATCCTCGCCGGAGGAATTTTTCAGTCCCTCAAATATCGGGGCCTCGAAGCGGGGGGCGCCGTAGTCCTTGCGGGCGTAAAGGCGCAGGCCCTTGATAAGGTCGGAGCGGGAATAATTTCCCTGGATGCGGACGCCGCAGTCCTGAGAAATAACGGCCTTTGAGCCGTCGGGAGAGAACTCGAAGAACTCCGCGTGGACGGGGCGCTCCCAGGCGCGGCCCTTCTGATTGTAGTTGGCGGCTATCTTGCGGGTGGCTTCGGCATCGTAGCCGGAGCCGCTCTTTATCATCTCTTCAAGGCTCTTGTCGTAGATGTTCCCCTTGACGTAGATGCCGTATTCGGGAGAGAAAAAGTCGTCGTAATTCACGGAAAGGGAGACCACGGAAAGGGACGTCTCCATTGCCTTGCAGCTGTCGGCAAGGCCCTGTATATGCTCCTCACCGGTGCCGATGAAATAGGTGTTGGAGAATGCCTTGGTGACGGAGCCGTCCTCCATTTCGGCGCAGGCGCGGATGACGGTACACTTATCCACGGCGCTGTCGGCGGGGGCATCTATCTTGCACTTGAAGCCCCGTGTGGAAAAATCCAACTCGTTGAAATTGGCGGAGATAAGGGTGGTGTCCACGGCGGAAACTACGTTTTTGTCCCCGTCCCGCTTATCGACGGTTATGGGGCCCTCGTACTTCACCCGGGTGGAGCTTGAACGGGGGTCGGAGCCGTCGGTGGTGTAATAGACGGTGCCGCCGTCCTTGGAGGTAAGCTCCAAAGACTGTTTATCCTTGTAGATGCCTCCGGAGGCGGAAAAAGTGACCTCGGAGCTGTTCTCGTTATATGCCGGGAGAGAGTAACCGTCCGAAGATTTGGACTCGTCCGCGGAGGAGGCGTCCTCGGAGGGCTTGCTGTCCTTCCCGGAACTGTCGGAGGACTGCACCGAAGATGTATCTGCCTTTGAAGAGGCGCTGCCGGCGTCGGAGGAGCTGTCACCGCCTGCGCAGGCCGTGAGCATCAGCAGCGCGCAAAGGGCGGAGAGTAATCGTTTACTTTTCATAATGGGGAACTCCTTTCGTGGATATCCATACATTCCTTTTTGATTGTAGCACATTTATATTGAAATTGCTATAGGATATTTTTGCTATATATAAGTATATTGACGGTTTTTCTGTGAAACTATTGCAAAATCGGGTGAAGTGGGTTATACTTGTAATATAGATCAGTATTCGGGGGGGGCAAAACAATGGACAGCAGATTTGAAGCTATGGGCAAAACGCTCGGAGCTGCTTTAAAATGGTATCACATAATGATCGTGGTAATTGCTGTATGTGCTGCCGTTTTCATCGTGCTGGCGGTACGCATGAAAAAGAAAAAGCAGAAAACTGTCCCGAGGTGGATAAGCGTGACCGTTCTCGGCATCTCGCTGGCAGCCGTTCTTGGAATGACTGCAATACTTGTTTTTCCGATCTGACATAAGATATATCTGGAGGTAAAATATGAGAGAGAGCATACTTACTATACCCGTTAACGAGATATTCGAGCCCCGGGAGGGCTGCCCTGTCTGCCGTATGAGGGATATGCTGGAATCCCGGACCATTGAATACATAATGGGTGCCGCTATGATGGAGCCGGACGTTCGCATCGAGACCAACAGGCAGGGCTTCTGCAAGGTGCATTTCGAGCAGATGCGCGCCTGCAAGAACCGCCTTTCCCTGGCGCTGATGCTCCAGACGCATCTCCAGCAATTGCAGAAGGACGTCTTCACCAAGGCCAAGACGGGGATGTTTGAAAGCAAGACCGCCAAGCAGAAGAAGGTCTCGGCGGTGAACAACGACTGCTTTGTCTGCTCGAAGATCGAGTGGGGAATGTCACGGCTGATGGTGACCTTTTTTGAGCTTTATCAGAAGGAGCGGGAGTTCCGTGAGCTGTTCGCCTCCCAGGAGCAGCTTTGCCTGCCCCACTACGATATGCTGGTGGCAAACGGGGCGTCGGCGCTGGAAAAGAAGTGGCTGGGACAGTTCGTCAACGACTGCACCGAGCTGACAAAGAAGTACCTTGACGCTTTAGAGGCGGACGTTTCTCACTACTGCAAGATGTACGACTACCGCAACACCTCGAAGAACGCCGACTGGGGCAACTCCAAGGACTCGATAGAGCGGGCGATAAAGTTCCTGACCACAAGATAAGGGGTCAAAGGTTACGTTTCGGTTACAGAAGTAACAGAGCGGACATCCGCCGTGTTTCGGGGAACTGTCCCCTTTTCGGGACAGATCCGGATATAAGTGCGGGAGTACGGGAGCATATACTTACAAGGGTGTTTTTTCGGACATTTTCCGAAAAAATATGTCCGGGACGCCGCAACAAATTAAAAATTCGACATATTCCGCGAAGATACGGGATATGCGGAAAACGAAAAGATTTAAGCCCGCGCCTGTTAACTGTATGTTCACATTTGTAATCGAATATTTGGATAAAATTCGCAAATATCAGAGGCTTTTGTACGATTTTTCAGACAGACAGATCTTTCAACATCGCTGAAACCGCGCAAAATCAAGGTAGTTTTCAACGGTTTCAACAGACTTTTCAACAGTTTCCAAAGATCAAAAGCGACTTTCAACAGTGGTTTTCAACATTTTGTTGAAAATCGGGCCGATTTTGACAGATTTTTACATTAATTCTGACTTTTCAACATTTTAGGCAAAACATTCGTGCGTTAGGTTAAAAAATCATCGGAAAGATGTTAACTTTCTGTTAACTGTATGACGTGATTTTTCCTCCTCAAGCGTACCGTTAGGCATCTTACGGTTGATATTCCTCCGAAGTTTGCTTTTGGAAGTCTTTCGCCGAAAAGATTCACGAAAATCAAAGCCCGGGAGCGGTCTCGTACTGCTCCCGGGCGGTTTGTTTTATTCTGTTGAGCGCAGAGGTCACACGCGGGCGGGACGGGGGGCTCTGCGGGGCCCGCGGACCTGTTTCAGTTCCTTGTTCGTAAAGAAGCCCACGCTGAGTATCCCCGCCATAACGATCCACACAAACGGCTCGGAGATCTTGACTCCCGTATAGCCGATCCTCGGGGCAAGAAGCGAAGCGATCAGCAGTTTGCCCGCCAGTTCCGTAAAGCTGGAGATCACGGGGAACAGCTTCACGCCTATCCCCTGCAAAGCGTTCCGGAAGACGATAACTATCCCCAGTATAAAATAGAAAGGCGTGTTGAACCGCAGATATGACGTGGAAAGCTCGGTGATGAACTGGTTATCCATGCCCGTTATCAATCGGATCATAAAAGGTGCGAGGGTATAATTTGCCAGGACGGAGACTCCCGCCCAGCCCCAGGCAAGGAGGGTGGCATCATAGAAGCCCTTGCGGACGCGGTCCATTCGGCCTGCGCCGTAGTTTTGCCCGCCGAAGTTGGCGGCGGCGGCTCCGAAGACGGAGAAAGGCGTCATGAACATCTCGCTGATCTTACGGGAGGCGGCGTGGGAGGCTATGGTCTCGGTGCCGAAGCCGTTGATGCATCCCTGCATCACGAGAGAGCCAATGGAAACGAGGGAGTACATCAGACCCATTGAAGCGCCCTGAGCGTACATATCGGCGGCGAGGGAACGTGAGAAGCGGAAGTGCCTGCGGGAAGGCAGAAGCTCCCGGTGGCGGGTGAACATATATCGGATGCAGAGTCCCACGGAGATCGTTTGTGAGATCAGCGTAGCGTAGGCGGCGCCTTCGACTCCCATGCCGAAGGCACAGATAAACAGCAGATCCAGTCCGATATTGGCGACGGCGGAGACCACCAGGAAGATCAGAGGCATCACGGTATCGCCCACGGCCCGCATCAGAGCGGCGGCGATGTTGTAGCACATGGTAACGGACATTCCTGCGAGGATAATGCCGATATAGCTTCGGGACTCGGCGAAGATGTCCTCACCCACGTTTATCAGCCGGAGAAGGGGGTCAAGGAAGATCAGACTGGCAAGGGTCAGCACGGCGGCAGTGATGAAGCCGAGGGTGAGCGTCGCGGCCACGGTCTGCTTCACTTTTTCCTTGTCCTTGGCGCCGAAGAACCGCGCCGTGACCAGTCCGAAGCCGGTAGTAAGGCCGTTCAGAAATCCGATGACGGTGGAATTCAGCGAGGAAGTGGCTCCCACGGCGGCAAAGGACTGCTTGCCCAGAAACTGCCCCACGATGCGGGTATCGGCCAGGTTATAGAACTGCTGGAAAAGGTTCCCCAGCAGAAGGGGTATGGCAAAGAGGATGATGAGCTTCATCGGCCTGCCTTGTGTAAGATCTTTCATTATATCACTATCCTGCTTAACATATCCTATTGTGCAATATGCAAAAACGAAACTGGCAGGTTTTGTGCATATTCACGTCCGCAGGATAGTATAGCACTTTGCGGGGAACATTGCAATGAAATAATATGATATGTGAGATTAACTTTTTATTAAGCAAACGATTTCGTCGGAGGGTTCATATTTTTGCATTCTCCCCGTCGTCACGGCGGCGGGAGATCAGATCTCCCACGGTCTGAAAGAATGCCAAAAGGCAGGCGGGGACGAACACCGACAGTATCATAAGTCCGAGAAAACCGAGGGCGCCTTTGTTGGATGCGGAACAGGTGCCGTCCGCGCGGGAGAACAGGATACGCAGGGCAACACGCCCGATCAGCGCCGAAAGGGATGTGAAGATCAGCGTGTGGACAATAAGCGCCCGGAGGGTGGTCCCCTTGAAGGTCTTCACCCACAGGAAAGCCCACAGAATGCAGGGCAGTATCACGGCGGTCAGCAGGAACAAATGGAGGATCTCGGTGAGCATGGGCATTCTCCTTTCGCGAAGTGTACGAATTTCGGGACTGTTACAGCAACGTTGACAGCCGTTCCCACAAAAACAGCGCCGGGACGGCGAGGACAATTCCTCCGACAGCGGAGATAAGCGCTCCCCTGCCCCGTCGGCGCATCAAGTACAGCTCCGTGGTCAAAGCGGGCACTGCGGCGGCGGCAAAGGCGGCATCCGCGGGAAAGCGCCGGGGGTATTTTTTCACGTCCTCAAAGGCGAAGATAAAGGCGGCATCAAGGGCGCAGTACGCGCCGAGGCTGAGGGTAAGAGCAAAGGCCGCCGTCAGCAGGGCAAAGCATACCGCGGGACGGTTCAGAGTCCGGCCCACCATGAATAAAATCCCTCCCCGAGCTTTTCATTGAGCGTGATGCTTTCGTTGTCGTAATGGGAGCCTTCGATCTTCATTCTCCCTAAGGGCAGGTCCAAGTCGGTGACGAGAAAGCCGCTGACGCTTTGCAGCTCCAAAAACTCCCCCTGATGAGTGATAAGGGCGGTATGCCCGTCGATGAGCCGGAGAGTCAGAAGGCCGTCGCCGCAGTTTATGATGCGTCGGATCTCCCGGTCGCCGTTATCCGGGAGCATTTGCAGATCGGAAAGCGGATCATCGGACGGAGTAAGGAGATAAGTTGTCCCGGCATCAATACTGCCCTGCTGCGCCTGAGCGATTGCGTAACGTCCCAGCTTTGCGGCGTGTGCTTCTGCAGCATCGGGAAATAAACGTGCCAGCTTATACGCCCCGATAAAAACGAAGGGTATCAGGATCACCGTTACTGCCATGGTGACAGGGACGTATTTCAGCATCCGAGGGAGCAGAGATTCAGGACTTCTGAATTGCCCCCGGCGGCGGGACCTTGCGTCAGAGGCCGCGATAATAAGCAGGTCCACGGGAGCCGAAACTAAGAACAGCGCAAGCAAAACCGCGGCAGCCGAACCTATGTCCCCGATCATTTGCTGTCCTCTTTTTTGTACTCTAAGATATCTCCGGGCTGGCAGTCCAGCACCTCGCAGAGCTTTTCAAGGGTGGAGAACCGCACCGCTTTGGCCTTGCCGTTTTTGAGTATGGAGAGGTTGGCGGGAGTTATCCCCACCTTTTCCGCCAGCTCGCCCAGGCCCATCTTCCGCTTGGCCATCATCACATCAAGGTTTATCAGCATTCCCATAGCGCACCTCTCAGACGGTATAGTCGTTCTCTTCCTTGAGCTCAACGGCGGCGGCGAAGACGTTTTTCAGCACCCGTATGACGATCCCCAGGAAGGCTCCGAGGAAGGCGAAGGCGAAAAAGATGAAGCGCCACATCCCCAGCACCGCAAAGGCGGCAGAAGCCAGCAGGCAGGCCCAGGAAATTACCCGCAGGCAGAGCGTGTTCCCTTTGGTAAAGACCCGTCCCTTGGAGATGCTGCCGAGCAGAAGGATCAGCGTCACGGAGGCGGCAAGGCCGAAGACCGTGGTGATGTAAAGGACGATCATCATCGGCAGGCGGAGATCGCCGTCGATGAATCCCCTTCCAACGGTGATGCCGCAGTACCAGTCGGTGAGCCTCGGGATGAACACCAGCCCCGAAGCTATGGCGGCGGTGAGTATCAATGTGAGCGCTTTCGAGAGCATTATCGAGCTTTTATTTGTCCACACGGTGATTACCTCGCTTTATCTGTATTCTGAGGAAATTATACCACGGGATATTCTGTTTGTCAATAGGTTTTTATCGTTTTTCGATATATTTTTACCGAAATACGTGAGAACAGGTCTGTGTCCTCCGTTACAAAAAACTATCCCCCGCCCGGAAAGCATCCGAACGGGGGAACAAAAACATATTACATCACATAGAAAAGCAGTGAGCCGTAGGTGGGATAGGGCCAGTATTTTTCGCCCACAAGAGTCTCGATCTCGTCGGCGTAGGCGCGAAGCTCGCCCATAGCAGTGAAAACTTTGTCGTGGTAGCAGTTGGCCTGGGCTTCCACATCCGTGATCTCGCGGCACTTCACCAGCTCGTTCTCCAGGTCTCCTAACTTGCGGTAGGTCTGAGAAGCCAGGGTCGAAAGGCGCTGAACCATATCACGCTCAAAACTGCTTTCGGCGCCGAAGCTTTCCGCCAGCTGAGCGGTCTGCGAAAGCTCCTTGATATAGGTGGCGGCGGCGGGAAGGATGTCCTTCTTTGCCATGTCGATCATAGTCAGGGCTTCGATGTTCAGGGTCTTGCAGTACTCGTCAAGGATGATCTCCACGCGGCTTTTCAGCTCGGCGGCGGAATACACGCCGTAGCGCGAGAACATCTCCACGTTCTTCGGGGCGGTGAAGCAGGGCACCGAAGCGGGAGTGGAACGCAGGTTCAGCAGTCCCCGCTTGGCGGCTTCGCTTTCCCACTCGGGAGAATAGCCGTTGCCGTTGAATACGATGCGGGAGTTGTTCTTGTACTCGCGCTTGATAAGTTCGTCCAGGGCCTCGCGGAAATTCCCTGCGGAGCCAAGCTCGTCGGCGAATTTATCGAGAGTGGCGGCAACTATGGTATTGATGACCGTGATAGGTCCGCCGCAGGAAAGACGTGAGCCGGGCATACGGAACTCAAACTTGTTGCCCGTGAAAGCGAAAGGCGAAGTACGGTTGCGGTCTGTGGTATCTTTGGGGAAATGGGGAAGAACGTCCACGCCGATCTCCATTTCCACACGCTTGCCCTCGTATCTGTCCCCGTGGGACAGGGCTTCAAGGATGCCCGTCAGCTCGTCGCCCAGGAATATCGAGATTATAGCCGGAGGAGCCTCGTTGGCGCCCAGTCTGTGGTCGTTGCCGGCGGTAGCCACCGATGCGCGGAGTATATCCTGATAGTCGTTGACGGCCTTGATTATTGCCACAAGGAACAGCAGGAACTGCGCGTTCTCGGCGGGGGTCTTGCCGGGGTCAAGGAGGTTGACGCCCGTATTTGTGGACAGTGACCAGTTATTGTGCTTGCCGGAGCCGTTGATGCCTGCGAAGGGCTTCTCATGAAGCAGGCACTTGAAGCCGTGCTTTCTTGCGGTGCGCTTCATTATCTCCATGGTGAGCTGGTTATGGTCGGTAGCCACGTTGGCGGTATCGAAGATAGGGGCCAGCTCGTGCTGACAGGGCGCGACCTCGTTATGCTTGGTCTTGGCTAAAATGCCCAGACGCCAGAGCTGTTCGTCCACGTCGCGCATATAGGCGGCAACACGGGTCTTTATCGTGCCGAAGTAATGGTCCTCAAGCTCCTGGCCCTTGGGAGCGGGAGCGCCGTAAAGGGTCCTGCCCGTGAAGATAAGGTCCTTGCGGTGGGAGTACATCTCACGGTCAACAAGGAAATACTCCTGCTCGGCGCCGCAGTTGGCGATAACGCGGGTGGCGTTTGAGCCGAACATTTTCAGTATGCGCAGAGAGGCTCGGTTGATAGCCTCCATTGATTTGAGCAGAGGGGTCTTTTTATCCAACGCTTCGCCGTTATAGGAGCAGAAAGCGGTGGGGATGCAAAGGGTCTTCTCTTTTATGAAAGCGTAGGAGGTGGCGTCCCAGGCGGTATAGCCCCTTGCCTCGAAGGTGGCTCTCAGTCCGCCCGAGGGGAAGGATGAAGCATCGGCTTCGCCCTTGATAAGCTCCTTGCCCGAGAATTCCATTATAACTCCGCCGTCGTCGGTGGGGGAAATGAAGCTGTCCAGCTTTTCGGCGGTAAGGCCCGTCATCGGCTGGAACCAGTGGGTGTAGTGAGTGGCTCCCCTCTCCACGGCCCAGTCCTTCATGGCGTTAGCCACTACGTTGGCCAGGTGGATATCCAGCGGGAGCCCGTCGGCGATAGTCTTTTTAAGGGCCTTGTAGGTGTCCTTCGGGAGCTTTTCCTTCATTGCCCGGTCGTTGAAAACATCACTGCCGAAGATCTCGGGTACGTTCATACGTCAACCTCCTGAAAAATTATACAAAAAAGGTGCTGCGTCCCCCTTGTGGAGTTCGCAGCGCCTTTGCCGTCTTACAATAGTGATTATAACGCATCTGCGCGGGTTTGTCAAGGCTTGCGGGAAGTTTCGGCGTTTGCGACAATAGCGCGGCGCATCCCCGGTTATTTTTGTGGGAATATACGCAGAGGAGCAGCGCGTTTAAGCCCGGAGCGTTTTACGCTCTCTGTATCCTCTGATAGCCCAGCACTTCAAAGCTGTCGCCGGCGGGGATCATTTCCTGCCAATCGAGTTTGCCGTTTTCCTCGGCGGCTAAAAAGAGCTTGCCGTTTTCTTCCTTCCACTGTGTCCTCTTGGCGATAACGAATTCATCGTCGTAGGCTTCGCCCTCGCCTGCGGGGACGATCGCCTTGGGCATCAGCGAAAGGACGGTGCCGTCCTCCTCGAACTTATAGGCTGACTGAGCGAAAGCCTTCTGCATCGGGTTTACGCTGCCGTCGGCGGCGATGTCCTCCGAGGTGCGCCAGGTACGGGTGATGCTGTGGGTCTCCTTGTTCACTTCGACCACGTTCAGTTCCTTTACCTTCCAGAGTCCGATAATGTTCATAAGAGAGCCTCCTTTATTTTACGTCGATGTATTTCGTGTCGTTCTTGCCGCCGAGACGCGGGCTGCTGCCGTCTCCGCTGTCAGAATTCTGAATGCCGAGGATCTTTTCCACCTTACGCTTGCCCGTAAAGGAGCCGAAGAGATTTGAAAATCCCGAGATAATAAGCATAACGCCCAGCGCGATAAAGGGCAGCATGGATGCAAAGAGCATCACGATGCCGAGGATTATCGTCACCACGGCAAAGACGCAGGGCATCTGCCAGCCCGCGCCGTTGTTATGCTTGCGGATGCGCATGGCGTTGTAAAGCGCGATGATACCGCTGGCCAGCAGGTAAAGTCCCAGGATGAAGGAGAACACTCTGTAAAGGACGTGGGGCTTGATTATCAGAAAAATGCCCAGCACTCCGTAGAGTATGCCCCGCACAAGCCACAAAGGTGAGGACTCATTCTCCTTGGCGGCAACGAACCTTCCGATCTCGATAACGCCTCCCAGGATGATAACGCCTCCCAGGATATAGCTTATGGCATTGGGTATCATATCCGGCCAGATGATAAAGAACACTCCGAGAAGGATACACATTGCAGAGAGCAGCAAATAATTTCCGAGAAACTTTTTGAGATTATCCATTGTTGTCCTCCTTGTTTTTTGACTGGGCTTTTTTCAGCTTCACCGCTTTGATGACTTTCAGACGGGAGAATTCCTCCCTTTCCTTTTCCTCGAGGGAATCGGAGATATACTTCACCGTCGCCCTGCTCCTCGGGATGATGATATTCTGAAGAGCGTTGGCGCGGCGCTGTGTCTTTCTTATTGCCACCGACAGCCGGTAGATGCTGTTTTCCACTTCAGCAAGAGTCACGGTGGTCTTTTTCACTTTATCAAAGGCGAGATAAGCCAGATCCAGCTGAGAGGTGGTGTTCAGAAAGCCGTAGTTTATATCCAGCTCCTGGGGGGTGAAGGTGAGCTTCGGGAGCTCCACGCCCATAACGCTTCGGCTGGTGAGCTCCAGGCCGTTTTCGATAGGCACGCATTCGGCGTATGGGGTTATGACTCCGAGAGAGATATTCGCCAGCTGGAGGGCGGAGTAGGCCTGTTTGTAGGTCTCCTCGATAGTCTGCCGAAGTTCCGAGGCTTTATCCACCAGGGACATAAGCTCGCGTATCAGTATATTGCGTTTCCGGTCCAGGAGATCGTAGCCCAGCAGCGCCAGTCCCAGCGAGCGCTTCATCGCTATCAGATTGCCCTTCGTCGGAAAGACCTGCTGTTCGGCCATGGGGTCATCTCCTTTTACTCAATTCGCATTGATATTTTACAGTTTAAACAGTATCTCCGCCTTCTTCGGGTCGTAGAAGCGGGAGATGTGGTCCTCGTCCACGCGGTCGAGTTCGGACTTTGGAAGAGTGGAGAGCAATTCCCAGCCGAGGTCGAGGGTCTGCTGGATAGAGCGGTTGACCTCAAAGCCCTGGTTGATGAAATGCTCCTCAAAGAGACGTCCGAAGCGCAGATAGCTCTTGTCAGCGGCGGAAAGCTCCTCCTCGCCGATGACGGATGCCAGCGAGCGGGCGTCGGAGACCTTGGCGTAGGCGGCAAAAAGCTGATTTGCGCACATCTGATGATCTTCTCTCGTATAGCCCTCGCCGATGCCGTCCTTCATAAGACGGGAAAGGCTGGGCAGTACCGAAACGGCGGGATAAACGCCGGTCTGATCGAGGTTTCGGTCCATAACGATCTGCCCCTCGGTGATATAGCCCGTCAGGTCGGGGACGGGGTGGGTGATGTCGTCGTTGGGCATGGTGAGAATGGGTATCTGCGTCACCGAACCCTTTGAGCCCTTGACAACGCCCGCTCTTTCGTAGAGGGATGCCAGGTCGGAATAGAGATAGCCGGGGTAGCCCTTTCTTGCGGGGATCTCTCCCTTTGATGAGGAAAACTCACGCAGGGCCTCGGCGTAAGCGGTCATATCCGTGAGGATAACGAGGATGTGCATATCGTGCTCGAAGGCAAGATACTCGGCGCAGGTCAGAGCGCATCGCGGAGTGAGTATCCTCTCGATGATAGGGTCGTTGGACATATTGAGGAACATCACTACTCGCTGGAGAGAGCCGGTCTCCTCAAAGGAGCGCCGGAAGTAATCGGCGACGTCGTTCTTGACGCCCATAGCGCCGAAGACGATAGCAAAGTCCCGGCCGCTTTCCTCGGCTATCCGCGCCTGGCGGACGATCTGCACTGCCAGCTTGTTATGGGAAAGTCCCGAGCCGGAGAAGATAGGCAGTTTCTGTCCGCGGATAAGGGTCATAAGGGCATCTATCGAAGAAATGCCCGTGTTTATATAGTTCCTGGGATATTCCCTTGAAACGGGGTTCAGGGGCTTGCCGTTGATGTCGGCATACTTTTCGGGATAGACGTCCCCGAGGCCGTCGATAGGCTTTCCCGCCCCGGAGAAAATGCGTCCCAGCATTTCCGTGGAAAGAGGAAGCTCCATGGGCTTGCCCTCAAATTTTGTGGTGGTGTTGCCGAGAGAAAGTCCCTTTGTGCCCTCAAAGACCTGAAGCACGGCTCTGTCCTCGGAGACCTCCACCACGCGCCCGAGGCGCTTGGTGCCGTCGGAAAGGCGCAGTTCGGCCATTTCGTCGTAGCCGATACCGCTGACGCCCTGGAGCGCCACCAGCGGGCCGTTTATCTCGTCGAGGCCGATGTATTTAAGCTCCAACCGACACACCTCCCGTCAGCTCCGCGAAATCGCTTTCCATGCTTTGGATATACTCGTCGAACATCTCCGGCTTGTCATTGGGGATGTCGTATTTCACCTTGATGATCTTCTCCGTCCAGCCGGTGCTTATAACACGGCTGACGGTGACGCCCTTCTCGAGGGCTTCCCTTCCCAGTTCGTAGAACCGGATTATCAGCTTCATCATGCGGTACTGCTTTTCAAGGGGAACGTAGGTATCGTCCTTGTGGTAGGCGTTCTGCTGTAAAAATCCCACCCTGACGGCCTTGGCTGTTTCGATGAGCAGCTTCTGATCGTCGGGGAGAACATCGGCGCCCATGAGCTTGACGATCTCCATAAGGGAGCTTTCCTTATTGAGGATGTTGGATATCTCCTGTCTGACCTCCATAAAATCGGGAGCCACGTTTTTCCTGTAATACTCCGCAAGGTCGTCGGTATATTCGGAATAGCTGGAAGTCCAGTTGATAGCGGGATAATGTCTTGCGTAGGCAAGGCTCTTGTCAAGGGCCCAGAAGCATCTTACGAAGCGCTTGGTGTTCTGTGTCACGGGCTCGGAGAAATCACTTCCCTGAGGAGAAACGGCTCCGATGATCGAAACGGAGCCCTCGCTGCCGCCGAGAGTCTTTACATAACCGGCGCGCTCGTAGAACTCGGAGATACGGGAAGGCAGGTATGCGGGGAAGCCTTCCTCGGCGGGCATTTCCTCAAGCCGTCCCGAAAGCTCACGGAGAGCCTCGGCCCAGCGGGAGGTGGAATCCGCCATAATAGCGATATGATAGCCCATATCGCGGTAATATTCCGCAAGGGTGATGCCCGTATATATAGACGCCTCACGGGCGGAAACGGGCATATTTGAAGTGTTGGCGATAAGCACGGTCCTGTCGGTGAGAGGACGTCCCGTCCGGGGGTCGGTAAGCTCCGAGAACTCCTCGAGCACCTGTGTCATCTCGTTGCCGCGCTCACCGCATCCGATATAGACGATTATATCCGCGTCGCACCACTTGGCCAGCTGATGCTGGGTCATGGTCTTGCCTGTACCGAAGCCTCCGGGGATAGCGGCAGTGCCGCCCTTTGCTATGGGAGCGATAGTGTCGATGACTCTCTGCCCGGTTATCAGCGGCCTGTCGATAGGCAGGCGCTCCGCGCTTGGCCGGGGAGTTCTGATAGGCCACTTCTGACAGAGGGTAAGCTCCTCCTCGGTGCCGCGGTCGGTGCGTATCTTCACAACGGTATCATTGATCGTATACTCCCCGTCGGGGGCGGTCCAGATGACCTCTCCCCCCTTGGAAAGGGGCTGGAGCATACACTTGTGGGTGATGACGGGTGTCTCGGGGCAGGTGGCATAGACCTGTCCCGCGGAGAGCCTGTCGCCGGGCTTTACCGTGACGGTGACATTGAACTTCCGTTCGGTATCGAGAGGCGAAACTTCGGCTCCGTCGCCGATGAAAGCTCCTGTCAGCTCCGCAAGGCTTCTCAGGGGCCTTTCGATGCCGTCGAATATATTGGTGATTATCCCCGGGCCGAGGAGGGCAGACATAGCGGCGCCGGTACCCACTACGGGCTCGCCGGGCATAAGGCCGGTAGTGCCTTCATAGACCTGGATGGTGGTGAGATCCGAATTCACTCCGATGACCTCGGAAATAAGCCTTTTCTTCCCGACATAGACCATTTCCGTCATGGAAAAGCTGCGGCTGTTCTTCACCTTTACCACGGGGCCGTTTATCGAATAGATCTTATCCATAGCGTTACTCCTGAACCTCGGACAAAAGTTCCTTCTTATTGCAGAACTCTGCCCTTTCGTTTTCGAGCATAGAATCAAAGGTGCAGTCGATGACCGCGCCGAGGCCCTCGAACCCGACGATCACTCCTCCGAGAAGGACAGAGGGGTCCTCCCGGGCGGGGACGCCCAGTTTTGAGGCGTATTTCATATCCTCGGGGGCCAGCGTGATATGCGCCTTCTTATCGGGATAGCGTTCCTGCGCCGACTTCACTGCTGAAGCCAGCCACTTCGCATACTCCGGACTTTTACGGAACTCCGACAGCTTATGCTCCACCTTTTCAAAGACGGACGCCGCCAGCTCTCCCCGCTTTCTGAGTACGCTTCGCTGAGCCTCCAGCCGGGCGGCGGAGAGCTTTCTCGTCATATTCAGTTCCGCTTCGGTGCGGAGCTTTTCGCGCTTGGCCTCGGCCTCGTGAGCCACCAGCACTCTCGTGCTTTCCATCATCTTGTCGCACTCGGCCTGGGTCTCGTCCAGCAGACTGCTGACCTGGGCGTCAATATCGGCGCTCACGGCCTCCTTGAACCGCTGCAGCTTCAAGGCTTCATCGGTCATCCTGCTTCATCCTTTCGTTAGAGGTCAGACCTCTATAATTTGATCCCGACGGCGCTCTGGAGGTATTCGGAGATAGTCTCCGAGATGCCCGAGGAAGCGTGTCTGTCGGGGATCTCCACGATAAGGGGCTGCGTTTTTGTCAGCTTATACTCGTAGACCTTCTCGCGGCACTGTTTTACGGCGAAGTCGGTCATCAGAACGATGCACACGTCCTTCATTTTCATTGCCTTATCCAATGCGTCGGCAGTCTCCTCCGGGCCGTGGACCACCACGCCCTCTATGCCGCTGAGACGCAGGCCCATCTGCGTGTCGATGTTATCGCTTATCAGATAGAATTTCATACTGCGATACGGCTTATCAGCCGCCCAGGTTGTTGACGATCAGGATCGAGATCAGCAGGCCGTAGAGGGCGATACCTTCGCCCAGTACCACGAAGATCAGAGCCTTTACGAAGTTCTTGGGGTCCTCTGAGGTAGCGCCGATAGCGGCGGGAGCGCCTGCGGCAACGGCGATTCCGGAGCCGATGCAGGAGAGTCCCACGGAAAGAGCGGCAGCCAGGTATCCCAGGCCGGCACCGGTGGTGACAGCTGCCTTGGCGCTGCCCTCTTCGGCGGCGAAGGCAACTACCTTACCGATGGAAAGGATAAGTCCTGTGAGCATAGTGCCTCCGAAGATAGAGAGGTTGCCGATAAAAGCGGGCTTGGCAGACTTTCCTGCCTTGACTCTCTTGGCACACATAATGAACGGAGCGCACAGCAGCGCAACAGCAACGAGGGGTAAAACAAATAAGATCCACATAACAATTTCCTCCATTTATTCGATCTCGGTCGAGAACTCTGCCTTGACGGGTTCAAAGGGCTTTCCGCTGCCGCTGTAGAACCGCGAGAAGATCTCATAGAATTCCAGCCTTATTATCTGTATCGCCACGATCATGCCTTCCATGACCATAACGAATGCATTTCCGATTATAACTACTGCGGGCTTTGCGCCGGTGCTCACCATATTCATCAGAGTTGACACCACCAGCATCATGCCTGCGTGGGAGAGGACGAAGCCTCCGACTCTGAGAAAGCTCATGGTGTTTGAAACGTAGCTCAGAACATACTCGAACATCTCAAAGAAGTTTTCGACGATGAAGTTCCCGACGGTCATATCCTCCTCCTCGTTGGAGAGGCGGAACTCCTTATATTTCACCGCGGCGGCGAAGGGCACCTTGCAGAAGATGCACACTGCCGGGATGACGATGAACAGTATCACGAAAGGTGCGGACATTATCTCCACATCAAAGAGCATCATTGCGGCGACGCCTCCGGCTATTGAACCGTAGAACAGCAGTCCCGCGATGCCGTTGTTTGAGAACACCGCTTTTTCGATATTGCCTTCCCTGAAGCCGATGACGATGTTCAGTATCATCGAGATCAGTATCAGCGCCACGCCCAATCCCACGGCGGTCAGCAGTATAAAGCTGGTATTATGGAAGGGGTGAAGGGGAAGAACGTCGATCCCTATGTTCTCAAAGACGGGATCCAGCAGGTCCTCAAAGCCGAAGACCGAGCCGTACACCGTACCGAATATCATACTTGAAACGCCGCAGCGGGTCATCATCCCGCCGAAGCTCTTATGCACCTTTTTGCCGATGAGCAGGCCCAGCAGGAAGATCACGAAGCCCTGTCCCACGTCACCGAACATTATGCCGAACATCAGCGTATAGGTCAGCGCCACGAAGGCGGTGGGGTTATAGCCGGTATAATCCGGCAGGCCGTACATCTCCACCAGCATTGAGAAGGGCCGTGTGAACCAGGTGTTTTTCAGCACCGTGGGAGGCATACAGCTGGAATCTGCGTCCGGGGGCATAAAGGTCAGCGCCGCACCGGGGAAGCCTTCAAACAGCTCCTCAAACTCCTTATGCTTCTTCTTCGGGATGAATCCCTTGATAAAGACCTTATCCCTCAGCACTCCGACCTTCCGCCGCAGTTCAAAGACCGCCCGCTTATGGCAGAGCTTCGAGAAGGCTCTTTGTATCTCCTCCTCGTGGACTCTTGCGAAGTCTTTCAGCTCCCGCTCGGCCGAGGATACGTTTTTTTCCTCCTCGGCGATCTCGGCTTCAAGACGCTGGAAGGCCTCGGCGGTATTGCCTGTGACGAAATCCGGGATGCGGACGGCTTCAAAATACAGCGAAGTGAAAATATCGTCCACAATCTCCTTATCGTCCTTGGGACAGAAATACATTCCCCAGCAGTAATTCCTGTCGTGCTCAAAGGGCACGAAAAAGAAATTCTGATCGTAATACTCCAGCTTGCGCTGGCTTTCAAGGGGCAGTTTCCCGACTCTGACGTGGACGTGCTTACAGCTGAATATCCTGTCGAACTGCTCGTTGAGGCCGTTCAGGTGGGTGATCTGTATCAGAGCCGCCTTCCTTTGAGATATAATGCTTTGGGCGGCCTGTTTCACCCTTGAAGCCTCCGCGAGAGAATCCTCAAGGCCGTCGATGAACGCGGTGAAATCCGCGCCCGACTCCAGCTTACAATGGGAATAATTCGTCTCTGTCAGCTCGATGCCCAGCTCTGTGGCTATGGACACCAGCCCTTTAAAAGGCACGTCGTAAGGATTCTTGTCATTCATCAGCTGCAGAGTACGCTCTCCGCTGCCCGAGGTTGACGCGACTGCCGACTCGATCTGAAAGCAGCCGCTCTCGCAGCATTTTTCCAGCACCTCGTCAAGGCTGTCCCTCGAGGCAGTGACGGAGACGAACTCCATCCTTTCTATAGCCATTTCCTTACCTCCTATCTAAATGGGGGTTGCACCCCGGTTTCATGCGAGCTTTGCGAGCATGAAATCTCCCCCGTGAGCCTCGGGGGGAAGTTTGGGGCTTCGTTCTCTTCGCGTCCTGCGGCCGCTGCGTTCACTCTCGCCCCAAAGGCCCTCGGCGATTATCTAAATGGGGGTTGCACCCCCATACCCCCGCTCGCCTCGGGGGGCAAGTTTGGGGCTTCGTTCGCTGCGCTCCTGCGTCGCTGCGCTCACTCCCGCCCCAAAGGCCCTCGGCTCGCTTTTTTTGTGCGTTCAGGGGGTGTTTCACCCTATTATTCATTATTCATTATTCTTTATTTCAGAATATCAGCAGATTATATATCATCGCCGGGTCAACGTCGTATCTTACGCCTTCAATGACGCGGACGATATTCCGCAGCTCGTTTTCGCAGATATACATAAATGCATACAGCGAAACCGGGGCGGCGCAGGTCCGGGCGAGGGTGTGACGCATTGTAACAAGCGTCCGCTTGCGGAGCGGCGGCTCTATATCCTCTTCGCCGGGAGACATATACTTCCCGAAGGGCGAAGCGGCAATGACGGAACGCATCTTTTCCGCCTCGGGACAGTCATAGAATTTGTTCATGCCCGTCTTTCCCAGCCGGGTAAAGGGCAGGACCGTCTTTCTTATCTCGTCCGGAGTGTAGCCGAAAAAGGCTTTGAGCCGATAGGCGTTGATGATATTGATAACATCTATCTCCGAGAGTATCAGCCGAAGCAGCTCGTCGCCGTCGCTGCCGAATCCGCTGTTTTTCACGTCCTCGATAAGCTGCCGATAAAGCCCGGTGCGGAGCCTTATCTCGGCATCGGTGAGATCGGCCTTGCCCTCTTCGGTGTATACGAACTTTGAAAATGTCTTGTAATAATCCGTGCCCTTCAATGCGGCTGTCAGTTCCTTTACGGAGCGGCAGCGGGCCAGTGCGAGGAAATCTATCTTTGACCTGCTTATCAGATAAGGCGGGAGCGTCTGAACGAAGCTCAGCTGGAGCCCACAGCTTACGGCATTGACAAGATTGATAAGCTGGCGGCACTCGTGCTTTTTCAGCAGGAAGTCGTAGAAGGGCTTATCCTCCATGCCGGAGAACTCCGTGAGCCGCCGGCAGAGGGAATAGTTCTGCTCGTCCAAAAGCTGTTCCAGCAGGCCTCGGTGTACTGTATTGGGATCGATGTCGTGAAGCACCTCGCCGAAACGGGCGGTATGCTTCAAAAGATCAGCCACCTCCGCGACGCTTCGCTTGGAGACCATTTCCCGAAAGTCGTCCATAGTCAGCATCGTGCCGTAAACGGAACGTATCTTCGCGGCGATAGCATTGGTGGAATACTTTTCAAGCAACAGTCATCACTCCTTCACCGAGAGTTCAGAGCCCGGAGGTCATTCTTGAAAAGATCTCTTCCGCCCATTTATCGCCGTTCTTCTCAAAGACGGCCTCCAGGGCGGAAAAATCCTTTTCCTGCTGTTCTTTGAGGGCCCGGAGCTCCTCGTCGAGACGGCGTTCGTTCTCGTCGGCGAGGGCGGCGGCGTACTCGCTGTTGTCCTCGCGGGCGATGCTTTCAAAGCGTTCCTGTTCATGCCGGACGTTTTCGAGCATAGCGGCGCGTTTCTTTTCGGCCTCCGCCAGCTTTTCCTCGGCGAGCCTGTCGGTCTCGAGGATCTCGGCGATTATATCCATAGAGGTTCCCTCCGTTTCGATGCGGCATACGTTTATGGATGATCCCTTGTATCGTCGGGACAACCATATTATTAAATAATTTTACACCTTTTTCAAGCTTATTTCAATATCATTTTTAAAAATAGTATTGTTATCCTCTCCGATTTGTTTACAATAAACAAGTGAGCTGCGGCTTGTTTAGATAATTTGTCTGTTTTGTGCATTACTATAAATATCAAGGGGTGAAGTTGTGCGAAATGCACATTGTTCTTTTTGAGGTCCGTTAATTATTTGTCGAATTTTGGACGGATATAATATGTTTCGGACTATTGACAAAAATGTCGAGATATGATATAGTTGTATTTGTCGCAAGCACACTTGTTTTTCGGAGGTGGACTGTTGTGGAGGACAGCGGCGGCAGACTGGTCATCGTCAGTGAGCAGGTACTGCCGGAAATAATCTCGAAGGTGCTGGAAGCCAAGAGGCTCCGTGCCAGCGGCGAGGCCGCCAATTCGGCCGAGGCCTGCCGGGCTGTGGGTATCTCCAGAAGCGCCTACTACAAATACAAAGATCAAGTCTGGGGCTACGAGGAGCAGTTTTCAAACCGCATCGCGTCGGTGTACCTCGTGCTCAAGGACGAAAAGGGCGTGCTCTCGTCCATAATCGGAAAGCTCTACGAGCTGGGGGCGAACATCCTTACCATCAATCAGAACATCCCCGTGGATTCCGTGGCCACCGTGACTATCTCGGTGCGGTACGATCAGAACTGCTCAACGGGGACCATAAAGTCGGAGCTTGCAGGCCTGCGGGGCGTCGTTGACGTCCGGATGATAGCGGGCGAATAAACAAAAAGACAGGAAGGTTAAGAAAATGCAGAATATAGCGGTCATAGGCTACGGAGTTGTCGGCTCGGGAACGGTGGAGCTGTTTGAAAAGAACAAAGAGGAGATCTGCCGGAAGATCGGCAGGGACTGCGGGATCAAGTACATCTGCGACCTGCGGGATTTCCCCGGTGACAAGTACGAGGACAAGCTGGTCAAGGACTTTAACGTGATACTGAACGACCCCGACATCGAAGTCGTGGCCGAGGTAGTGGGCGGAGCCACCTTCGCCTACGACTACACCAAGAAGCTGCTGGCAGCCGGCAAGAGCGTTGTCACCTCCAACAAGGAGCTGGTGGCGACCCACGGCGCGGAGCTGTTTGCGATCGCCAAGGAGCATGAGTGCAACTATCTCTTCGAGGCCAGCGTGGGCGGCGGCATACCTATCATCCGTCCGCTGAACAAGTGCCTGGCGGGCAATTCCATAGAGCAGATCTCGGGCATCCTCAACGGTACCACGAATTTCATCCTCACGAAGATGATAAAGGATCAGATGGATTTTGACTCGGCACTGAAAATGGCTCAGGAACTGGGCTACGCCGAGGCCGATCCCACCGCCGACGTTGAAGGCCACGATGCCTGCCGTAAGATCTGCATACTCGGTTCTCTGGCCTTCGGGAAGCATATCTATCCTCAGTACGTTCACTGCTCGGGCATCTCGCGGATCACTCTTGACGATGTGGAGTACGCCGAGAACGCAGGCTACAGCATCAAGCTGATAGGGACTGTAAAGCCCGAGGGCGAAGGAAAGATCAGCGCTATCGTCTGCCTGAGGCTGGTGGAGAAAAACAGTCTGCTTTCCCAGGTGGACGATGTTTACAACGCCATCACGGTCCGGGGCGACGGCGTGGGCGACGTGCTTTTCTACGGCAAGGGCGCGGGCAAGCTCCCCACGGCATCTGCTGTTGTGGGCGACATCATCGACTGCCTCAAGCACAAGGACAGACGCATCATGCTGGACTGGGAGGACTGCACCGACAGAGGCTATGTGGTCCCCTACAAGCAGATAGAAAACTCCATGTACGTCCGCATCAAGGCGGAGAACGCCGAGGCTCTGAAGCCTGCGATAGGCGAGCTTTTCGGCAAGGTTATGTATCTTGAACGGAACGGACGTCCCGACGACGAGCTGGCCTTCATCACGCCTGTAATGGTGGAAGCGGACATCGACTCCGCACTGGAACAGCTTTCCGAGTCGGCGGAGATCGCCTCGAAGATAAGACTGCTGTAATATGAAAACTGATCGGAGATCCTTTCGCAGATGAAAGGGTCTCCGTTTTCCGTTACGGCACATTATTGACCCGCAAACGGGCTTGACATCCGAAGGGTTTTGCTGTATAATCATTACAGTAAATGAACCGAATCAAACTCAAAGGAGTATTGTTATGAAAACCAATGTAATTTCCATACGCAGCGATCTTGCAGGCAGCGACAAGGCTATGACCGAGGCCGAAAAGTTTGCACAGTACAACGGTATCACTGGAAAGGATGCTATGCATCTGAGACTGCTCACCGAAGAGACTCTCAGCATGGTCCACGGCATCGTCAGCGACTTCCAGGGGAAGCTTTGGTTCGAGAGCCTTGAAACTCCCGACAGCATTCTTTGCCGTATCTGCGTCACCGCCAACAAGGACGTTGACATCAAGCAGGAGGAGCAGCTGCTCTCGGTATCCACCTCGGGCAAGAACGAGCGCGCCAAGGGCATCATGGGCAAGATACGCGATATGTTCCGCGTAAGTATGCAGTGCAATTCAGAAGGCACCTTCGACGGCAGCGTGATGACCGACTCCTGGTTCAAGCTGGGAACGCATCCCGATCCCATTACTTACAATTCTGTATCCAATGATTCCTACTGGTCGCTGCAGCGCTACCGTGAGAACATCAAGGACAACGAAGAGACCGCAGAAGAATGGGACGAGCTGGAGAAGTCCATCATCGGCAAGCTGGCCGACGAAGTCAAAGTGGGCCTGCTCAGCGGAAGAGCCGAAGTCATCATCGAGAAGAGCTTTTCCAAATGACAGACAACAGACATTAACAAACGAAAATGCCGTACTGCATCGCAGTACGGCATTTGTTTTATCGGTAGGTTTTACTGAGCGTCCTTGGGGAACTCGGTCATTACGCCCTTGAGTCCTGCGGCGAGGCCCGCTACGCCCTGTATCTCGCTGGGGATAATGATCTTGGTAGCCTTTCCGTCAGCGGCTTTGGCAAAGGCTTCGAGGCTCTTGAGCTTGATGACGTTGGCGCTGGGGTTGGCCTGATTCAGCTTTACAAGGCTGTCGGCCAGAGCCTGCTGTACCATCTGGATAGCCTGAGCTTCACCCTCGGCCTCCAGGATCTTCTGCTGCTTCACGGCGTCGGCCTGGAGGATCTTGGACTCTCTCTCGGCCTCTGCACGGAGGATCTTCGACTCCTTTTCACCCTCTGCCACGAGGATCTGAGACTTCTTCTCGGCCTCGGCCTGAATTACCTTTTCACGTCTCTCACGGTCGGCCTTCATCTGTTTTTCCATAGCGTCCCTGATCTCCGGGGGAGGCAGGATGTTTTTAAGCTCGACTCTCTGCACCTTGATGCCCCAGCGGTCGGTAGCCTCATCGAGGATCTTGGTGATGTTGGTGTTGATGAAGTCACGGGAGGTCAGGGTACCTTCCAGGTCCATATCGCCGACGATGTTACGAAGTGTGGTGGCGGTGAGGTTCTCGATAGCGGAGATAGGTCTTTCAACGCCGTAGGTGAACTGCATGGCGTTGGTGATCTGGAAGAACACGACGGTGTCTATCTGCATAGTTACGTTATCCTTTGTGATAACGGACTGGGGATTGAAGTCAACTACCTGCTCCTTGATGGAGACCTTCTTGGCGATCTTGTCGATGAAGGGGATCTTGACGTGAAGGCCCGTGGTCCAGGCGGCGTGGAAGGCGCCGAAGCGCTCAACTACATAGACATAAGCCTGGGGAACGACCTTGATGTTCGAGATGATGACCAGAAGGATGAATGCTGCGACGATAAGCGCAATGATTACGGGAGTTTCCATAATTCTTTACCTCCAATTTTGTTATTGATCTGAAAGCTCGGTGAGCCTTATCTCCTTGACCAGAAGTCCCCACTTATCCACGGCGGGGGCTGTGACGCGGGCCGCTTTTTTACCGATGTCCTCCTTCGAGGCGAGGACTGTCTCGGCGTCCATTGCCGAGACGATGTCTCTCAGTGCCGTGAGGGTGAGCCTTCCCAGACTGCTCACGGTATTCTCGGTGCTGTAGAAAAACCTTTCGGCATCTGCCACGCAGAAGCAGACCTCTGCGGACAGCGTCAGCGGTCTTTCGTCCGAAGACAGGGCGGTGACGTTCTCCACGGGAAGGCGCTGGTCGGCGGTGCTGACCTTAGCGGTTATCCTGTCAAGAAACGGTATGCTGAAATGCACGCCCTCGGTATAGACGGCATAAAACGAACCCATACGCTCAACGATGAACACGGCGCCCGGCGGGACGATCTTTACCGACGAAACTATCAGTATGAAGATCAGTATCGCCAGTCCCGAAACGACGTAGATCATGACTGCCTTGCAACTATCAGCTTAGCGCCGTCCACCATTTTAACGGTGACGATAGTGCCCTCCTCGATAGGAGAACCGTCCTCGGAACGGGCGGCCCAGTCGGTGCCTTCCAGCTTTACGCGGCCCTGTCCCAGTTGATTGTCGATAGATTCGATGACCCGGGCAGTCTTGCCTATATCGAGCTCAAAGTTCGTAGCATATCTTCTGCCCTGCATTTTCTTGACCAGCGGCCGCGTAGCGATAAGTATCACCGTTGACAGTCCGACGAACATGACCATCTGCCAAACGAACTTGATCCCGGCCATTGCAAAGAACATCGACCCCAGGGATCCCACGGCGAACCACACGGAAACCAGTGCGTTGAGCGTTGCGACCTCTGCGATAACGAATACCACGAAGCACACTGCCCAGAAAATTACCATTGTTGTATCCATTTCTTTCTCTTTCCTCCTTCTTTTTTAATTCACGCTGCGCGCCCTTTGGGCGCTTGGGTTTGTTTCGTGATGAAACAGATTATTCCGGCAAACCAACGTTTGAATACTTATCAACTTGCGAACGCCGGAATAATCTGACACCGCGTCGCGGACGGCTTGGCGTGATGCGGCGTGGGGCTCTCGCATTCTTTCCACGTTGGTGCGTTTGCGGGTATGCCCCCGTCCGATTTACATTATATCATATATGTTAAAATTTTTCAATAGTTTTCACTAACTTTTCATATTCTAAATGGGGGCACGGCAATTATCTAAATGGGGGCACGGCAATTATCTAAATGGGGGCACGGCAATTATCTAAATGGGGGCACGGCCCCCATACCCCCGCTCGCCTCGGGAGGAAGTTTGGGGCTTCGTTCTCTTCGCGTCCTGCGGCCGCTTCGTTCACTCTCGCCCCAAAGGCCCTCGGCTCGCTTGGTGCGGGTACGGTTTTTGAAGCTTAGTTCTTGTCCGATGCGCAAAACTTCGGACCCGCACTCGGCAGTCTGCCCGAATGGGCATCCCGTCGCCCGCAGGGTGACTCCTTAATTATTCATTATTCATTATTCATCATTCATTATTCATTTTTTTCCGCTCTCGGCGGTAAGGATCAGTTTGCGGCGGCGGTGAATGCTGCCACGCCGGTAAGGCTGAGGACGGTCATTATTATCCCCGCCAGGAGGACGCCCAGCACCACGGCCAGGACGCTCTTTTTGAAATCCAGGTCGAGCATACTTGCGGCAAGGGTGCCGGTCCAGGCGCCGGTGCCGGGGATGGGTATGCCCACGAAAAGCAGCAGCGCGATATAGATGCCTCTGCCCGCCTTGGCCCGGAGCTTTTCTCCGCCGTGAGCGCCTTTTTCAAGGCAGAAGCTGAAAAACTTTCCGATATACTTTTTATCCGCGCCCCAGACAAGGACCTTCCTTGCGAAGAAGAATATGAAAGGCACGGGTATCATATTTGCGACCATACAAAGGGGCAGGGCCTGCTGCCAGGGAATGCCCTTGATGATGCCGAAGGGCACGCCTCCCCTGAGTTCCACCAGCGGGACCATAGAGATCAGAAATGTGAGCACATAGTTTGTCATAAAAAATATCCTTTCCTGTTTATGAAGGGGCGCCGGAGGCGCATTTTTCCAGCTGCGCCCGCAGGCCCTCGATGCTTCTTCTCTGATAAAGCGTGGAGGCGTCCGCGGCGGCGGTCTTTGCGGCCTGGACGGCATAGCGGAGCCTTCCCGTTTTCATATAACAGAGGGAGAGGAACATTTCGCAGTCGCAGCGCGCGGCCTTGCCGACGGAGTAGGCCATAGCCTGTGTGAAATAGTTCTCCGCCCGGACGTAATCTCCTTCGGCGTACTCCAGCGCTCCGAGGGTATGGAGCACCGGCATTGCGGAGCTGCGCATACGGGCGCGGTCGAAGAAGAATTTTGTGCTTTCGTAAATTTTACGGGCGGCTTTGACATCTCCTGCCATAAGATTTGTATAGACGTAGATGTTGAAATATTCCTCCTTGGAGCTTTCGGAAAGCTCACGGGGGTCTATCTGTCCCAGGACCTCAAAGCTGCGTTCGTAGCAGCAGCCCTCGCTGAGGAAGGAGGCCAGATCCAGCTGGGCCTCGGCCTTCTGCTCGGGAGTCTTTGCACCGGAGATGCGTCTTGACAGGATACCGAGAAGCTCGGGAGTGATGCCCTGCTCGTACATTATCTGCCGGACGCGCTTATCCTCGGAACGGATGCGCAAACGGAGGACCAGTCTGAAAACCAGCCGCAGGGCCACAAAAACCACGGCGGCGACAGCGCCGAATCTGATGACCTCAAGGATGATAAAGGTCCAGCCGGTGATGAGCCACACAACGGCAGTAAGCACCGCGGCGAACCAGAACGCGGTCACCATTTCACGGGTATAGCTGAAAGGCTTCAGCATCCGACACACCTCCCTGCGAAATTGCATCAACTTATATCATAGCATACTTTCGCTGAATTGTAAAGGGGGGAATTGAACAATGCATTGTGCATTGAAATAAAGCAGGGGCGTAAATCTTAACATTATGTAAACTATCCTTAAAATTCTTGTAATTCGGTTCAAATTGTTATAAAATAGAAACAAAGATTATAATGTGTACATTATGCGGCACGCAGGCCGCTGAACGAACAAAATAAGGAGTGAACACAGAAAATGCTGATACTCTCGGGTAAGCCCGTGTTCGGGGGGATCGCCAAAGGAAAGCTCTTCTACTTCCAGCAGGACGAGAACGAGGTCACCAAGCGCATTATCAAGGACACGGAATATGAAATAAAAAGATACGAATACGCCAAGGGCAAGGCCGTCGCCGAACTGGACGAGCTCTATCAGACCGCTCTTACCAAAGTCGGGGAGAACGAGGCCAGCATATTTATCATCCACAAGATGCTCATCGAGGACAACGCCTTCCGTCAGAGCATTACCGAGCGCATAATGTCGGACCACTTCTGCGCCGACTATGCCGTGGCGCAGACCGCAAGGGATCTGACGCAGACCTTCTCCGACCTGGGGTCCACCTACATCAAGGAGCGGGCCGCCGATCTGAAAGACGTCTGCGACAGGCTGATAAGGCACATCCAGAACAAGGACGAAAAGCGCATCGAACTCACTGAGAAGGTGATACTCTGCGCTGACGAGCTGTACCCCTCCGAGACCATGCAGATAGACCTTTCAATGGTGCTGGCTATCGTGACGAGGTACGGTTCCTCAAATTCACATACGGCAATACTCGCCCGGACGCTGGGCATCCCGGCGATAATCGGCATCGGCGCCGAAAAGCTGAGTATGCTCCGTGATATGGAGGCTATCGTTGACGGCTACAACGGGAACGTATATATCGAGCCGGACGAGGCCGCTCTCAAACGGCTGGAACAGCTCCAGGAGAACGAGGCCAAGAAGCGGGAGCTTCTCAAACGGTTCAAGGGCCGCAAGAACGTGACTCTTGACGGCACGGAGATCGAAGTTTTCGCCAACATAGCGGGCCTCAACGACCTCAACTACGCCCTTGAAAACGATGCTGGCGGAGTGGGCCTGTTCAGAAGCGAGTTTCTCTATCTCGGACGGACGCAGATGCCCGAAGAGGACGAGCAGTTCTACAACTACCGTCAGGTGCTGGAGCGCATGAACGGCAAGAAGGTCATCATCCGCACCATGGATGCGGGCGCCGACAAGAACATCAAGTATTTCGGTCTTGCAAAAGAGGAGAACCCGGCTCTCGGAGTGCGCTCTATCAGACTTTGCCTGCTTCGTCCCGAGATGTTCAAGACTCAGCTTCGGGCTCTGCTGAGGGCATCCTGCTACGGAAATCTTGCGATCATGCTTCCGCTTATCACCACGGCGGACGAGATACGTCGGGCGAAGGATCTGATCGAAGAGGCAAAGGACCAGCTCCGTGCCAAAGGACAGGCTTTCAACGACAACATCCCGGTGGGGATAATGGTGGAGACCCCTGCGGCGGTCATCATGAGCGACGAGTTCGCACAGGAGGCTGATTTCTTCTCCATAGGCACCAACGACCTGGAGCAGTATATAATGGCTCACGACCGACAGAATCTGACCCTCGAAAGCTACTACGAGGGGCTGGATCACGAGCCTCTGCTGAGGGCAATGAAGCTGGTCTGCGAGAACGCTCACAAGCACGGCATCCCCGTGGGGATCTGCGGTGAGCTGGGAGCGGATCTGAGCCTTACGGAAGAATTCCTGAAAATGGGCATAGACGAGATCTCGGTAACGGCCTCACAGATACTTCCGCTGAGACAGCGCATAAGGACTGTCAAGCTGGATGAACGCAAACAGCTTTTTGACCCGGCGGCGCTGAAGACCTGATAAGACGGATATATAAGGAGAACAGCGAATGATAAATAATATTTCAAAAAGGATAACGGCGGCTCTGCTGGCTTTGGTGCTTGCATCCGTTTCCGTGCCGTCCGCCTTTGCGGACGAGGAAGTCCCGGAGAGCGGGGCTGTCATTGCGGAAGAGGGAGAAGGCGTAAATGACGAAGCCGGAGACGGCGCTTCCGACAGAGGGAATTATCCCGAAAAATTCGATCTGCGCGATGTGGACGGAGTGAACTATGTAACTCCTGTAAAGTCCCAGGGAGGCTGGGGCACCTGCTGGGGATTTGCGGCTATCGCCGCCTGCGAGACGAGCATCCTCT
This sequence comes from Ruminococcaceae bacterium FB2012, assembly GCA_900104495.1. Classification (GTDB taxonomy): domain Bacteria; phylum Bacillota; class Clostridia; order Oscillospirales; family Ruminococcaceae; genus FB2012. Next base: position 146,939 of record FMXS01000007.1, read on the forward strand.
ACGAGCTGAGGAACAAGGAAGGTCAGCAGATAGACGAGGATGAACTGGACCTTTCCGAGCTTCAATTGGCATGGTTCGCATACTCGCACATCACGGAGGATTCCGTATTCTATCCCTCTCAAAAGGGCGAGGGGGTATGGCTTTACTATCTTGATCCCGACGACGCCAACGAATCATACCGCCTCAGTGCGGGCGGACATCCCAACACCGCCACCTCGATATTCTCGATGGGGATAGGGCCGCTGCCGGAATATGCGGCGCCCTACCAAAATCACAGCGGGAACAGGTTCTACGATGAAAAGAGAGGGCGCGAGTACTACGCTGTAACCGGGGGTGAAGACTGGAGCCTTGACGAGAGCCTGCACTTCTCCACCTGTCTTGAGCTGGAAGAGAGCAACATACTGCCCTCCCCGGCGGACATAACCGTAGATGAAAACGGAAATGAGCAATATACCTACCGTCCGGAAGCCACAGAGGCAATAAAGAAGGAGCTTATGGAAGGCAGAGCGGTCTCGATCTTATATAAGGCCGACGCCTCGATAATCAGCGACCTTGAAGCGCCGAAGTATTATATCAGTCCGAATTTCGCCCACTACACCTATGACATCCGCCAGGCGAACCATGCAGTCTGCATAGTGGGCTGGGATGACAACTACTCCAGGGACAATTTCTTCCAGGGCATCAGCGAAAGCGGCATGGACAAGACCCCGCCCCATGACGGAGCCTGGATAGTCAAGAACAGCTGGGGCAGCAAGGACGGAGAATTCCCGAACAATTCGGGCTGGGGCGTTGACGGCACGGGATATTTCTATCTTTCCTACTATGACAAGAGCCTTGATATGCCGGAGAGCTTTGATTTTTACACCGACGACTTTGAAGAGAGAAAGACCTATCTTACCATAGACCAGTACGATCTTATGCCCACGAATTATCCGGAAGGTTTTGTATACTCCTGTCCCGTAGTGGCGTCCAACGTATTCAAGGCGGAGACCAATCAGTCTCTGCGGGCGGTATCCACGGAAACGATATATCCGAAAACGCAGGTGACCTTTGCGGTCTACAAGCTGAAAAAGAATTTTAAGAATCCCAGCGACGGAGAGCTGGTATTCACCTGCACAAAGGAGTACGAATACGCGGGATTCCACCGCACAAATCTTGATACGCCCGTTGAGCTGAACGAAGACGAATGCTTCTCGGTGACTGTTATGCAGAAGTTCGAGGAATGGTATCCCGTGACGATAAAGAAAAATAGTAACCGCAGCAGTGTCGAAAATGATCTTCAGGATCCCCAGTATCTGGAACGACTCAAAAGTATTGGAGCAAAAGCTGTTCCCTATTATGTAGGCGTGGTAAACCCCGGCGAAAGCTTTATTTACCTTTTTGACGACAAAACGGGAAAGTACAAGTGGCTCGACTATTCCGAGATCATCGGATATTTGAAGGAGGATGAAAAAGCCAAAGAGGGAGAAGTATACACTGAATACGACAACTTCCCCATAAAGGCTTACTCCGACCCGGATCTTGACGGAAGCGTTTTCCTTAAAGACGGCACCTGGGCCGTGGACGGAGCGCCGGAACATCCCTTCTATCAGGTCAGCAACGATGATGAAACGATCACGAGGCTTGATCCTTCAAAGGGTCCGGATGCCGCTCGGACGGCTGAGTTTTACTACAACGGAAAGATCGGCAAGCTGCGGTATGCCTACGATGACAGCGAGGATGCTGCCGTGGCTTATGTGGAATATGACGGCGGGGATTCGGCAGTGCTGACATACGAGGACGGGAGTAAAGAGTATTGGCGCTTAGTAAGCGCCAAAACAGGCTCCGATTTTGAATACCTCGACGACGAAGCCCTCACAAAGCTGGCCTGCGGGTATTACAAAACCGCCTCCGGCAGCAGCGAGGACGTAACGGCGGAGGCCGTCAGCGAGCCCTACGGGAACGCGAAGATCACTGTCCGCAGTGCGGACGGAAAAACGGAGCTTGCGGTATACGAAGTCAGCAGGCTGACAGCCCTCGGCACCGACAAAAACGGCAAAGCAGTTGATCTCAGAGATCCCAAGGCGCCGGAAAAGGACGATCCCAAGCCCCAAAGGGAGGATGACTCCAAACCTCAAAAGGAGGACAACACCAAACCCCAGAACAGGAACGACACCAACCCCAACACGGGAGCGCCGGTAAATGCGGCAGCGGTCTGCGCGGCGGCGGTTCTTGCGGTGATACTCCTCAGCAAAGTGAAGAAGAACAGATAACATTTATCAGCCGGCGGCGGTCAAGCTGCCGGCTGTTCTGTTCCCACCGGGACTATTAAAACTTTTTGTAAATTTGTCACGCCGATGTTGACAAACAGCGCGGGAAGTAGTATAATAATATGTGCTGTAATGATGCCCCCATAGTTAAATGGATATAACAAGCCCCTCCTAAGGGCTAGTTGTAGGTTCGATTCCTACTGGGGGTGCCAAACAGATATCCGTAGATACGGGCTTGTAGCTCAGTTGGGAGAGCGCTGCGTTCGCAACGCAGAGGTCGGGAGTTCGAACCTCCTCAGGTCCACCAGAGATGCCCCTGCTGCTGATGCGGCGGGGGCTCAATTAATAATACATCCGATAAAGGAGCAATTATGACTAAAGGCATACTTTTTGACCTCGACGGGACCCTTTGGGATTCCTCGGAGATAGTTGTGGATGCGTGGAACGCCTGCATCGCGGAAAAAACCGACCGTCCCGAGAGGATAACCTCCGCGGATATGAAAAGCTATATGGGCAAGACCCTTGACGTCATCGCGTCGCTGATCTTCCCTTCCCTGCCCGCTGAGGAACAGCTGAGAATAATCCGGATGTGCTTCGTTTACGAAGAGGAGTACATCAAAAACCGCCGTCCGAAGTTTTTCGAGGGAGAGCGGGATGTCCTTGAAGCGCTTTCAAAGGAGTACAAGCTGGCGGTGGTGAGCAACTGTCAGGTGGGTTACATCGAGCTTTATATGGGCCACTGCGGATTCCCGGAGCTGTTCTGTGACTTCGAGAGCGCGGGCAATACCGGGCTTTCCAAAGGTCAGAATATCCGGCTGGTGATGGAGCGTCAGGGCATTGAAAAATGCGTCTACGTCGGTGACACGGCGGGGGACGAGCAGGCCTCCCGTGAGGCGGGAGTTCCCTTCATCCATGCGGCCTACGGCTTCGGTACGCCCGAGGCTCCCGATGCGGCGATACACTCCCTCGGTGAGCTGGCCGAAGCGGCGGCAAGAGTTACAGGCAACTGAAATATGAACGCGGAGTCCAGCGGGCTCCGCTTTTTTTGTACGGATACTTTTCCGAAAAATCATTCCGTGAAAATCTCTGATTTTGTCTTTACAATTTACAGAATATGTGCTATAATGATATTGTATGCAGTATTGACTGCCCGCGGTGCGTTTGCGGGCGGAAGGGTTAAATATGGATAACAGCAGATTCAAGGACAAAAAGAATAAAAACGCTCCGCGCCGTGACGAGGATGACGGCGGGCTCATAATCGGACGGAACCCCGTCACCGAGGCTCTGAAAGCCGGACTGCCCATAGACACCGTCTACATCGACCCCTCGGCGGGGGGCTCCGCAGGACATATCAGAGCGCTGGCAAAGGAGCGGGGCATCGTCGTCAAGGACGCCGACGAGAGAAAGCTCTCCAAAATGTGCGGGGGGGCTTCGCATCAGGGCGTTGCCGCCGTGGGCGCCTGCGCCGAGTACGCGGAGATAGAGGATATCTTCAAGGCCGCCGAAGAAAAGGGCGAGGAACCCTTTATCATCATCTGCGACGAGATCGAGGATCCCCACAATCTGGGCGCCATAATCAGAACGGCGGAGACTGCCGGGGCTCACGGAGTCATCATCCCGAAGCGGAGGAGCGCGTCGCTGAATTTCACGGTGTTCAAGACTTCGGCTGGAGCGGCAAGCTATGTCCCGGTGGCAAGGGTCGCCAATCTTGCGGCGGCGGTGGACAGCCTCAAAGAGCGCGGTGTGTGGATCTACGGCACCGACGGCTCGGGGCAGGACTACACCGAGGTGAGCATGACGGGCCCCGTGGGGCTGGTCATCGGCTCGGAGGGCTTCGGCATGGGACGTCTGATGAAGGAAAAATGCGACTTTCTGCTGAAGCTGCCTATGGCGGGGAAGATAACCTCGCTGAACGCATCGGTGGCGGCAGGGATATTTATGTATGAGATCGTAAGACAGCGGAGGGCTGTCAAGGGTTAGGAGTGAGAGGTTTGAGCGATAAGCGTTCAATTGAAAATATGAGTGACGAGCTGGACGGCATCATGGACAGGACAAGAGCCCGTACCGAAGAGGTCTCGCCGGTGATCCCCGAGGAGGAGAGCCGGAGCCGCGCCGAACGGAATGCGGACGAGATCAGCCGCCGGATGCAGGAGCGCCGCGCCCGCGGCGAGGTAAGCCCGGAGAGCGAGGAAACTCCCGTCAAGCTCACGGATGTGAGCGAGATAGATATGCAGCTCACGGGAAAGATACTTGAGCGGACGGGGGAATACGAGCGTGCCGTTGACATCCCCAACGATCTGAGCTACGAGGAACGCTCGGAGATGCTCAGAAAGGCCCGGAGCAAAAAGGTGGACGCCTTCAAGCTGAAACGCAGCTCCGACGAGGCGGATAAGGATGACGGGGACGAGAGCGGATCGCGTCACAGCGGTCAGCACGAGTTTGAGAATTACGGCGACGAGAAGAACGTCCTGCGGGATATTCTCCAGGTCAAGAGCAATCTCACCGTGAGGATGTGCGTGCTGCTGTTCGCGGGGATATTCACCCTGCTGCTGGCGCTGGCCAACGACCTTTCGCTGCCGCTGGTGACGATCTTTGACAAGGTGGAGAATCCCTCGACCTTTATGTTCACCAACACGATACTGGGCATCGCGGCGATAGCCGTGAGCTACACGGTGATCGTCGAGGGAATGAAAAACCTGTTCCGGGGCCGCGCCGACTGCGACAGCCTTGCGGCGGCGGGAATACTGATAACGGTGCTGACGGGCATCATCACGCTGTTTGAGCCTTCGATAGTCAGACAGCAGTTCTACCACGTCTACACCACCACGGCTATCTTCGGACTGGTGTTCAACACTTTGGGCAAGCTGATGATCGTCAAGCGGACGGAGAGGAATTTCCGTTTCGTGGCCGAGGGCTTCGACAAGTATGCGGTGGCAACGGTTGACGACGAGGATATTGCCGGCAAGATGACAGGCGGAGTCCTCAACGACTTCCCGGAGCTGGCCGCCATGCGCAAGACCGAATTCATAAAGGACTTTATGAAGAACAGCTACTCCACGGATGTGGCCGACCTCTATTCCCGCAGGATGACGCCCATCATTCTGATAGTTTCGCTGGCGGTGGGACTTCTTTCGCTGGCCTTTGAGAAAAGCACCGCAGGCACCACAGAGCGCATCTTCAATATCTTCGGCGTGGTCTCGGGAACGATCACCCTCTGCTCGTCGCTGTCGCTGATGCTGATAGTGAACATCCCTCTCGGGAGAGCGCAGAACAAGTATCTCAGATACTCCGGCGTGATGCTGGGCTATTCGGCGGTGGACAAGTTCTCGGACACCAACTCGGTGCTGATCGACGCGGAACAGCTCTTCCCCCGCAGTATGGTGGACATCAAGAATCTGAAGCTGATAGGCTCCACAAAGATCGAGGAATGCATCCTCTACGCCGCAAGCCTTTCCTGCCAGGCAGGAAGCATACTCAGCTCGGCGTTTTACAAGATACTCCGGGGCAAGACCGAAATGCTCTGCCCTGTTGAGAGTTACATCTACGAGGACGGCCTGGGGCTGTCGGGCTGGATCGAGAACAAGAGAGTGCTTCTCGGCTCCCGCCAGCTGATGATGAACCACTCCATCGAGGGCCTGCCGACCCTCGCCAAGGAGGAGGAATATGCCAAGGGGAACTTCGTGCTGTATCTTTCGGTGTCGGGCGTAGTTTCAATGCTGTTTGTGGTGGAGGCCAAAGCCAGCCTTTCGGTATCGAAGTGGCTGAGAGAACTGGGGAGAAACGGCATCGTCAGCGTAATCAGAACGGTGGACGGCTTCATCGACAGGGAGTTCGTTTCAAAGCTCTTTGACGTGGACCCGGATATGATAAAGCTCCTGCCCTTCCGTTTCCACAAGGACTACCTCAAAGAGACGGACTACACCCCGGAGGTCTCCTCGCCCATGCTCTGCTCGGGACACTTCCCGTCCTTTGCGATGCTCCTGACGGGGACAAAGCGGCTGAAACAGATCTCCACGCTGGGCGTGGCGATACAGGCGGGAGCCTGCGTGCTGGGCTTCGGTATCTCCCTGGTGATGACCCTGTTAGGGACCTTCGGTCAGCTTACGCCCACATTCATCTTCATCTACAATATGGCATTCCTGCTTATCACGATATTCGCGCAGAAACAGAGAGTTTGAATAAGGCGCAGTCCGGTCACGCCGGGCTGCGCTTTTTTGTCCGAGAGACATACGATAATTTAAAACTTTTATGTAGAAAATCGTAAAAAAGTGTTGCATTTTTGGCAGAACTGTGTTATAATGATAAAAATAAATTTTTAAAGAGGTGTTTCACATGAAGAAGTTTTTGAAGGAGTTCAAGGAGTTTGCTCTCAAGGGCAACGTAATGGATCTGGCGATAGGCGTTATCATCGGTGCTGCCTTCGGTAACATCGTTACAGCCTTCACTGAGGATATCATCAATCCTTTCATTGCGGGCATCGGCGGAGCAGAGTTCGGCTTCAAGATCCCGATCTACGGCGGACAGTACATTCTGCTGGGCGATTTCCTGACCGCGATCATCAACTTCATTATTATGGCTCTCTGCATCTTCCTGATGATGAAGGCCGTAAACAAGCTGATGAGCATGGGCAAGAAGAAGGAAGAAGAAGCAGCTCCCAATACCAAGGTCTGCCCCTTCTGCAAGACCGATATCAACATCGAGGCCACAAGATGCCCCAACTGCACTTCTGTCCTGGAGGAGAAGTAAGCAATATCCTGCGAACACCGAGAGCGGCTTTATGCCGCTCTTTTTGCGTCTGTTATACAAGTGTGAAAAATATGAAAAAAATGAGTAAGAATATATGAAAAAGACTTGCAAAATCCTTCCGGATGTAGTATAATAGATTTATAAAAAATATTAGGAGGTACACTACAATGGCTAATGTAAAAGTTGCAATTAACGGTTTCGGTCGTATCGGCCGTCTGGCTTTCAGACAGATGTTCGGTGCAGAGGGTTATGAGGTCGTTGCTATCAACGATCTGACCAAGCCCTCCATGCTCGCTAACCTGCTCAAGTATGACACTGCTCAGAAGGGCTACTGCGGCATCATCGGCGAGAACCTTCACACTGTTTCCGCTGACGACGAGGCCGGCACCATCACCGTTGACGGCAAGACTCTGAAGATCTATGCAATGGCTAACGCTGCTGAGCTGCCCTGGGGCGAGCTGGGCGTTGACGTTGTTCTCGAGTGCACCGGTTTCTACTGCTCCAAGGCTAAGAGCCAGGCTCACATCGATGCAGGCGCAAAGAAGGTCGTTATTTCTGCTCCCGCGGGCAACGATCTGCCCACTATCGTATACAGCGTAAACGAGAAGACCCTGACTAAGGACGACACTATCATTTCCGCTGCTTCCTGCACCACCAACTGCCTCGCTCCTATGGCTAAGGCTCTCAACGATTTCGCTGAGATCAAGAGCGGTATCATGAGCACCATCCACGCTTACACCGGCGACCAGATGATCCTTGACGGTCCTCACAGAAAGGGCGATATGAGAAGAGCCCGTGCAGGCGCTGCCAACATCGTTCCCAACAGCACCGGTGCTGCTAAGGCTATCGGTCTTGTTATCCCCGAACTCAACGGCAAGCTCATCGGTTCTGCTCAGAGAGTTCCTGTTCCCACCGGCTCCACCACTATCCTGACCGCCGTTGTTTCCAGCGACAAGGAAGTTACCAAGGAAGCTATCAACGCTGCTATGAAGGCTGCTGCTTCCGAGAGCTTCGGCTACAACGAGGATCCTATCGTTTCCTCTGACGTTATCGGCATGAGATACGGCTCGCTGTTCGATGCTACTCAGACCATGGTTTCCAAGATCTCCGACACCTGCTATCAGGTTCAGGTCGTTTCCTGGTATGACAACGAGAACAGCTACACCAGCCAGATGGTAAGAACTATCAAGTACTTCGCAGAGCTGGGCTAAGCTGACCGCTTGATTGTAACTCTAAAAACGAACGAACGCCGTCCCGAAAGGGGCGGCGTTTTTTTTGATCCTTCAGATAATAACTGACCCGCCTGCGGAGTCTCCGTCAGCGGGTCAGTTTGTTTCTTTATCATTGTCATTGATCCCGCCCTTGGACAGAATGCACATCTGATAATCCAAAGGGAAGAATCGGAGAGTTTTTTGAGAGCTGTGCAGTATAAAGTCGTTGGAGTCACGGCACGGCAGGACTATCGAGGCGGCGAGGCCTCCGGTGGGTGAAGGCTCCAGCTTCAAGGACCCGCCGAAGAGTTCGGCTGCGCTTCGGGCCAGCGCAAGGCCCAGGCACTCCCGCTGTTTGTATTCGATCTCCCGGGTGCGGTAATGGGAAAGCTTTTCGATGCGGGCTATATCAGCGCCTGTGCCGTTGTCGCTGACGGTGATGACCGCGTCATTGTCAACTCGGCGGAGCGTCAGAGCGATCTGCTTTTTTACGGCATTGCAGTACATATAAGCGTTGACTATCAGATTCAGCACGGCGCTTTCCAGCAGGTTCCAGGCGGCTTTGACGTATACGCCCCGGGCAATGTCGGCGGTGAGCTCACAGAACTCGGAGTTCATCAGACGGGCGGTCTCCTCGGCCGAATGTGCAAGCTCAGCGGAGACATCAACGCTGGTGAGCTTTACCTTCCCGGACCAAATACGGTTGACGATGCTCTGATTCGTGGTAGCCGAAAGAGTATTCAGCAGAGCGGCGCGTATCTCCTTGGCGGCATCGGGGGCGTAATAAAGCGGGTTGCTTCGGAGCTTATCGGCGGTGATGCTCAGACCTGCCAGGCCGTTGCGGACGTTGCCCATAAGCACCTCCTGCTCCTTCTGCTTGGCGGAATGGGCAAATATCCTCTGAACGTCCTCAATGTCATAGAGGACCAGCAGATAAGCGCAGAGCTTACCCTCTTCGCAAAGCGGGGTGATCCTGACGGCGGCACTTTCTCCCAGTCGGCAGACCGTCTCCTGCTCTATGGGCAGACGGCGGGGCTCCGAGCCGTCAAATATCAGCTCGTCAAATACCGGAGGGATGATATCATCGGTATTTCTCCAGATAAACCGGAATTTTTCATCATACAGCACGGCCTTTTCCTTCGAGCAGGAATAGACCGCTTTTACGGCATCCGTAATGTTCATTTCTTCATCTCCGTTGGATAAGAGCGCGGGAAAGGGGCGGCTCAGTCTTCCGTTTCCTCGGCGGGGAGCTCTTCGGGCTCCTCGGACTGAGCTTCGATCTCTGCGGGCTCGTTTTTCACGGGCTGTTCGCCTTTGGACTCGGAGACGGCATCCATTCTCTTATTGTACTTATAAGCAAGAGTGATGATGACCGGCATCACGAGGAAAAGCATCAGCGCGATAAAGATGTTGAAGCCGTTGGCCACGGCATCGGATGTCTTGGCAAAGAGTGCCATTTTATTCTTCCTCCTCAGAAAACCCGCCCAGCACGGCATTTATATCCGCGTAGGAATAGCCCTGCCTGACGAGTGCATTTTTGACCTTTTTGACGCCGTCCTCGGAATCGAGGCGGCGGCGGTATTTTTTCTCTATCAGCTCCCGGAGACGTTCGCGGGTGCTTTCGGTATCGGAATAGGGGGCGAGGGCATCCTCGATAAGCTCCTTTGAGAGCCCCTTCATACGCATCTCCTGGACTGCGCGGTAACGTCCGAAGCCCTTGACTTCCATATACTTCCGGGCGAGGCCCTCGGCGAACCGGCGGTCGTTGATGACTCCCAGCTCCGCCAGACGGTCGCAGACCTCATAGCATATCTGCTCCGGGTAATTCTCCGACAGCTTCTTGAACATCAGAATATAGGAGTAGTCCTTGTAGTCCAGAAGATAGAGAGCCCGTTCCCGGGCCCGCCGGAGGTCGTTGGCATAGACGGCCTTGGCCCACTGCTCCTCGGTGAGGGTCATGCCCTTGGCAAGGCGAAGGTCGCTGACCACCTCGGCGTTTATGAAGGCAGGCTCGCCCTGCTCGAAATCTATGCGCAGGGTCCTGCCCTTATACTGCGAAATATTAGTGATGCGGTACATTATCAGTCGCCGAGATCGGTGATGTCAACGGGAGCGAACTCGTCGAAGTCCTCGGAGACGGCGTCGGCGGAGGGCTCGGAAGGCTGGGGCTTCGCGGCCTTTTCGGACTTCTCCGCGGCAGCGGCGGCCTTCTGCTCCAGAGCGGAATCCTTCTTGGACTTCTTGGAGGACATCTCCAGCTTGTCCTTCTGCTCCTTGATCTTCTCCTCGATCTCCTTCATCAGCTCGGGATTGGACTTGAGGAAATCCTTGGAGTTATCTCTGCCCTGTCCCAGCTTCTGATCGTTGTAGCTGTACCAGGCGCCGCCCTTCTTGACTACGCCCAGCTCGGTGGCAAGGTCCAGAACCTCGCCCACACGGGAAATGCCGGTGCCGTACATAATGTCGAACTCGCACTCCTTGAAGGGAGGAGCCACCTTGTTCTTGACCACCTTGCACTTGGTACGGTTGCCGATGACCTCGGAGCCGTTCATGATCTTTTCGCCGCGTCTTACCTCGATGCGGACAGAAGCGTAGAATTTCAGCGCCCTTCCGCCGGGAGTGGTCTCCGGGTTGCCGTAGAGGACGCCTATCTTCTCACGGACCTGATTGATGAAGATAGCGGCGCAGTTGGACTTGGAAATGACCGATGTGAGCTTTCTCATGGCCTGGGACATAAGCCTTGCCAGCTGTCCCACATGGGAGTCGCCCATTTCGCCGTCGATCTCAGCCTTGGTGACCATTGCGGCTACCGAGTCGATAACGATGCAGTCGATAGCGCCGGAGCGTGCCAATGCCTCGGCGATCTCAAGAGCCTGCTCGCCGGAATCCGGCTGGGACACCAGCATATTTTCCAGGTTCACGCCGAGATGCTCGGCATAGACCGGGTCAAGGGCGTGTTCAACGTCGATGAAGGCCACCTCGCCGCCCAGCTTCTGGGCTTCGGCGATGCAGTGGAGAGCCACGGTGGTCTTACCCGAGGACTCGGGCCCGTAGATCTCGATGATGCGTCCCCGGGGGATGCCTCCCACGCCGAGGGCCATATCAAGGGTCATGGAGCCTGTGGGGATGCACTCGATGTCCAGCGCCTTGGTCTCGCCCAGCCTCATGATAGCGCCCTGTCCGAACTGCTTCTCGATGAAAGCGATGGCGGTATCCAGGGCCTTCTTCTTTTCTTCCTTATCGGTGATCTTCACCACTGTCTTGGATTCTTTTTTCTTCTTATCGATTCCCATTTTGATTACCTCCGTATTGCTGTTTTGGGGTTTCTGCGAATTTATTATAGCACGTCTATGCGAATTTGTCAGTATCTTTTTTTGGACAGTTAGTCAAAACGCCCTTTTATCTATACGCTTTTTCGTACAGTTATCTACCGCTTATGACCGATGACCGCACGCTGGTTCCCGGCAAGATCCCGGCGGATGCGGACGTCCCGGAAGCCGTGCTGTATCATTATCCCGGCGACTTCTTCCGCCTGGGTGAAGCCCACCTCAAAGATCAGTATCCCGTCCGTTTTCAGCGAATTTTTCCATATCCGTGTGATGCCACGGTAGAAATCAAGGCCGTCCTCGCCGCCGAAAAGCGCCTCCGGGGGCTCGGCTCTGACCTCGGTCTGAAGCTGACGCATATCCCGGGCGGTGAGGTAGGGCGGGTTGCAGACTATCAGGTCGATGTCCCTGTACTGCTCCGCAAGGGTCTCGTCCAGCACGTCGCCCTGTACCGCCCGGGCGTCGGAGCGATGCCTTTTAAGATTGCTGTGAAGGTATTCCAGCGCCTCGCCGGACTTTTCGATAAGCGTCACACTGGCGTTTTTCAGCTTTTTGTCCAGCGTGATGCCTATGCATCCCGTTCCGGCGCAAAGGTCAAGGACAGTGATACTGTCTGTTTTTTTGTACTTATTCAGTGCAAGCTCAACGATCAGCTCGGTATCCTGCCTGGGGATAAGGACTCCCCTGCCCACCTCGAAGGTCAAGCCGTAGAACTCCCATTCGCCCAGGATATATTGCAGGGGCTCGCCGTCAAGACGGCGGCGGCAGAGAGCGAGAAAGCTCTCCCTGTTCTCCTCGGTGACGGGCTCGGAAAGGGTCATCAGAAAGCCCGCCGAGCGGGCTTCGTGACCTATTATCAAAGCAAGCAGCTCCCGGACCTCAAATTCCGGGGCGGAATACTCCAAAGGGGCAAGGAGCTTTTCGCCTTCACGAAGCAGCTCGTTATAGTCGCTCACGTTCCCTTCCCCTTTCGACTTGTACGTTTTTTAGTACAGTTATTTTCTCTCGAGTATCAGCTTGATATGGGTGTGGTCCCGAAGTTCGATGCCGAAGTCTTTGCGAAGCTGCCAGGCCGTATAAGGCAAAGTGAAGCGTTCGCAGAAGGTGACGGCGTAGCTGTCGGGGACCAGCGCCAGCAGCTTTTCGGCGGAGAGGGGGAAATAATTCTCCCGGACCTCCCGCTCCCAGTTCTGCGTATAGCGGTATTTCAGCAGGAAATGCACCAGCTGTTTCTGCGTGGTGATCGTTCCCCACTCCTGCTCGAAATCCGCAAGCTGAGAGGTGAACTCCCCTGCTCTGACACGGGCAAGCATCCCGGAGTCGGCGGGGCCGTCCTGGGCGTCGCTGTTCATCATGTCGCGGATGGTGATATATCTGAATCCGCTGCCGAAAACGCGGTCCCAAAACTCCTTCACATCGGCGTCGGTGCCGTAGGAATAGACCTCGTGGACGGTGCTGGAAATGTTTATCAGCGTATCCTCAAAGGGCAGGCTGATGTCATTCCAGTCGGACCAGAAGTCCACACCGGGGACGTTCTCTTTGGCGGCGGCGATCATATCCCTGTCAATGTCATAGCCTGCGTAACGGTACTCGGGGCACATTCCCCGAAGGGCTTTTATCAGTCCGCCGTTGGCGCAGCCGAAATCCAGTATGCAGGAAAAGGGCTCAAAGACCTTATCGATGAAGAACATCTTGTCAAGGATCGAGCGCTGCATACGGGTCAGATAGATCTCGCGGTCGGCTATCTTGTTATGGTCGAGCTTCATTGTCTCACTCCTCGCCGCCCTCGGGGATAACGGCCTTGAGAGCTTCAATGGCGCATTCGATCTCATCGTCCTTGGGCTCCTTGGTGGTGATGCGCTGGATCCAAAGGCCGGGAGCGGAAACCGCCCGCATTATCGGGTTGTCATACTTGCCCGCCAGCCGGATCACCTCATAGGCGATGCCCATTACCACGGGCAGCAGAGCCAGCTTGCAAAGCACCCGCAGGAACACGTTCTCCCAGGAGAGTCTGAACACGGAGTTCACAAAGATGCTGATAAACAGCACCAAAAATACGAAGCTGGTGCCGCAGCGGGGGTGGAAGCGGCAGTGCTGCTTCACGTTCTCCACGGTAAGTTCACGGCCGTGTTCGTAGCAGGCTATGGTCTTATGCTCGGCGCCGTGGTATTCGTAAAGGCGGTGCATATCCTTCATCAAGCCGGTAAGGGCGGTATAGCCCACGAAAATAGCGATCTTCAGCACGCCCTCGATGATGTTCTTGGCAACGTCAGGGACCTCAACGAAATTCCCGGCCAGCTTCAATATCCCCGTGGGCAGGAACATGAACAGCACTATCGCCAGCCCGATGCCGATTATCATTGAGATCACGGAGATTATAGGCATCAGCTTGTCTCCGAATTTTTCGTCCAGCCACTTTTCAAACCTGGAGGGCGGCTCGTCGTCCTCGTCGGTCATCTGCTTGTCGGCGGAGCGCATCAGGCACTTGTAGCCGTCCGCCATAGAAATGCCGAAGCTGAAAACGCCCCGTATAAAGGGGACCTTTCTGTACCAGGGGAGATTTTTACCTCCCCGGACCGGCCAGGTCTCCAGGTCTATCTCGCCGTTCGGCAGGCGGTTTGCCATGGACGCCTTGTCGATGCCCCGCATCATAACGCCCTCAATGACGGCCTGGCCGCCTATTTTTGACTTGAATTTTTCCTCGCCCAGCGAGTTGTCTTTTTTGCTCATGGATCTCCTCTCATTCGTCCTGTGGTGTGTTTTCTGTTGAGATAAGCTCAACGTTTATGGTTTCTTTTTCCTCGGTCTTCTTATGCTGCTCTATGCAGGGAAGGGTTATCATAACGGTGGTGCCGACGCCCTGCTCGGAGTTTATCATCAGCCGTCCGTTATGACGTTCTATGATCTCATCCGCTACGGCAAGGCCGATGCCGGAGCCGCGGCGGGTGTGATTCGCCTTGAAAAACTTGGTCTTGATCTTGGGAAGGTCCTCCTTGGAGATGCCTATGCCTGTATCGGAAACGGAGATGCAGATCTCGCCGCCCTGCTCGTAGGCCTCGACGGAAACAGTGTCCCCCTTGTCGGAATACTTGATAGCGTTGTCCACGATATTGATGAAAACCTGCCGCAGCCTGTTCTTGTCGCCGTAGACGAAGGGCAGCATTTCCGGCTCGTAGTAATCCAGCTTGATGCCCAAGGCTCTTGCCCGCTCCTGATAGATAAGCACCGTCTCGCCCAGCTCGGCAAGAATATCAATGGTAGCCATCTGAAGCTGGAGGCGGTTGTCCTGGATGCGGGAGAAGTCCAGCAGCTCTTCCACCATCTGCGAGAGCCTTTCGGTCTCGGAGGTGATGACACGCATACCCTTTCGGAAGGTCTCCACGTCCTCGGGGCCCATGGTAGTCAGCGTCTCGGACCAGCCCTTGATAGCGGTAAGGGGCGTTCTCAGCTCGTGGGACACCGAAGAGATGAACTCGTTTTTCATCTGCTCGGCGTTGGAAAGCTCGTCGGCCATGTAGTTTATGGAATCGCACAGTTCGCCGATCTCGTCGTCGGTGGCCTTTTCGATACGCTCGGAGAAATCGCCCTTGGCGAAGCGCCTTGTGATGCCTCCGATCTTGATAACGGGGTACACGATCGAGCGTATGAAGAACATACCCGACAGAAAAATCAGCAGCACTACCGCCGCCACCACGCCGGTGATGATAAAGATCATCATCCAGATCTGACTGTCCACGCCCCGCATGGAGGAGATCATCCTCAGAGCCTCGAACTCGCAGCCCTTGGGAGAGATCATGGAAGTAACGGCGATGACCTTTTCCCCGGAGGGCAGGTCGAACACCGCGGTAGCCGTACCCGTCGGAGAATTCTTGGCGGCGGTGTAGTCCTCCATGCTCACGTCGTTGGAGGGCGAGAACCCGGAGGAAGTGATGTCGATGCTGCCGTCGGTCTTGACGGCCATAAGCTCCACCTTATCCTTCTCGGAATAGGTCTCCACCTCGGAACGGATCCTGGAGTTGTAGTTGATAGTCGCGTCGCCGGAATTCTGCATGACGTAGTTGGTGACTATATTCATTTTTGAGGTCATATACTGTCTCGCGGCGGAGTAGTAATAGCTGCGCACCGCAAGGATCAGCAGTATTTCAATGACAAGCAGCACGATGACCACCGTGCCCATTGTATTCATCAGCCAATGCCGCCTTACGCTGTGCCTGCCGTGATGTGTTTTTACAGATGTTGACAAATCTTTCAGCAGCTCCCGATCATTTTATCAGCCCGCGCTCCACTTATAGCCGAAGCCCCATATGGTAAGTATGTACTTGGGATTTGAGGGCTCGTCCTCGATCTTCATTCTGATACGTCTGATGTTGACATCGACGATCTTATCGTCGCCGTAATAGCTCTCGCCCCAGATATGGTTAAGGATGCTGGTGCGGTCAAGGGCGGTGTTCTGATTCTTGAAGAAATACTCCATGATCTGATACTCCACCTGAGTAAGATCAATGGGGGCGCCGTTCTTGGAGACCGTCCTGCTCTTGAGGTTGAGGACGAAGGGCCCCGAAACTATGGTGGAAGCCGCCTCGGGCTTGGTGTGGGACATAGAAACTCTCCTGCACACCGCGTCCACTCTTGCCACAAGCTCGGAGATCGAGAACGGCTTGGTTATATAGTCGTCGGCGCCGTTCATCAGAGAGCTGATCTTATCCATTTCCTGAGATTTGGCGGAAAGCATGATTATTCCCATAGTATCGGACTTCTCGCGGAACTTTTTGCATACCTGCTGTCCGTCGATGCCGGGCATCATGATATCCAGCAGAGCCACGTCGAAGTCGCTGCCGGCCTCCTCAAAGGCTTTGATAGCATCCTCGCCGCAGTTGACATCCACCACTTCATAGCCGCTCCTTGTAAGATTGAGCACCACGAACTCGCGGATAGAATCTTCGTCCTCGCAAACTAAAACCTTTCTCATTTTAAGACCTCCCTGAAATTTATATTTTTATCGCAGTTTTTATTATTTTATCCCGCCTGTGTTCTCACAGTCTTATCAGCTTTCAATTACATACAGATTATTCGTGACCTCGTCTATCGTGAGGATAAGCTGCTCGCGCTTGTTGGTGGGCAGCAGGACGAGATAATCCAGCTGACCGGCGCTGGTGATGACCTGATAGCCGCTGAAGGTGAACTCCTCCACCTGGGTCTTGGGGACCACGGCTATGCGCATCAGCTCGGTCATTTCGGCGTTGATGTCGCCCTCAAATTTATAGAACACGGTCTCGCCCGTGATAGGATCCTTCTTGACGGTGACCTTATCGGTCCATCGGCTGGGGAAGATCATCGTATAGCCGTCGGAGACCGCATAGTAGCCCGAAAACTTCTCCGCCAGCTCGTAGAAATCCTCATACTGTGTCCAGGAAGTCAGCAGCTGCTGATCCTCGGGCTGTAAATTCTCGTAGCCGGTGAGGGGCCTTGTTACGGGCACCTCGATTATCCCGTCGCCGTCGATATCGGTGGAATAATAGCCCATAGGGCGGGTGCATTCGGGTATCATTTTCTCGCTTCTGATCTGCATAGGATTCTGAAGCGCGGAATAGCGGTAGTATATCATCTCTGTATGAAGGTTTCCCTCGCCGTCCACGGCATCGACGTAAAGGGCGGTCCTGCCGTCGGCGACCTTGCCGGTCAGAGCCCGGGCATAGGAGCTGACGTTATCGCACATATCAATGCTTTGGGTCAGCGTGACCACATCGGTGGTCTTGCCCTCCTCGTCCTCTCCCTTGTTGAGGGTCAGCAGAGAGGCGGTGGAGGTGGTGAGGCCCGTTTCGGTATTGGTGAGCCTTCTTATGGTTATCAACTCGTTGGAGCCGTCGGAATCTATATCCAGCGTTTCAAGGACGGAATAGCTGGTGGTGCCTATCCTTTTGAAATCTCCGCTGAGGTAGCTGTATATCTCCAGAGCCTTCTCCTCGCCGGAGAGGGTCTGATAGCCCACAAGGACGTTGGTATGGTTATCGGCACCCATTTTGGTGATGATGACCTTATCCACGTCGGTGCCTGCGCCGGCGATCTCCTTCACCGACTGCCACCTGCCCCCCGCATCCTTATCCAGCAGATTGACCCGCAGGCCGTCGTCGTTGGTCTCGGAGCCGGTATACTCGTAGAATACCAAAGCCTCGTCCCCGGGCTCGTCGTCGATATTGGCAATAACGTAGGCGGAGCGGTTGGCGCCGTTCTTGGGATATTTGAGTGTCAGGTTATTTCCCACGGCGGCGATGAGCGCTTCGTGGATCTCGCTCTGTTCGGAGGTGAGCTTCGGAGCCGCCAGGAGGCCGTCAACGCTGAAATTTATGGACGCGCATCCGCTGAGCATCACAGCCGAAGCCGCCAGCGCCGCAAGTTTTCCTCTCACTCCCTACACACCTCTTTCCGAACACACATATATAGATATTATACCACAAAGGGTCATCTTTTGCAATAGTCTGAGGCAAGATTTTTCAATGTGCAAGAACAAAGCCCGCTTCCGTCTCCGGTAAGCGGGCTTTCGTTCAAAGTGAATTGAGCTTCTTCTGAAGTTCGATCATGTGATTACGGCAGGCTGTGATCTCGCCTGTGTACTTGTTGAACCATTCAACGTCCATTTCGTCCGGCTCCTCCTGAAGAAGAACCGCCTGCACCAGCGCCGACTGAGATCTTGAACGCTTGCGCTCGATCTCCTCAATGGTCTGACGGCAGATCTTTATTTCCTTTTTGAGCTTGCTTTTCTCGCTCATAAGCTGTCACCCTTTTCTGTGTTATTTTCCTTTGAGGTCCAAGGACTCGTAGATCGTTTTGGCCTCTTCATAGCCCTTATCCAGGTCGGAAAGGATATCCGAGACCGCAGTCTGGAGATCGTCCAGCTTGCCCTTCATCTGCTGAGGATATTTTATAAGGCAGGTGCTGATCTCGTTGATGACGATCTGCTTGTCGGTGAAATTGTCGATCAGAAAAGCATAGGACCCGGCGTTGGCCATATAGACCGTGATCCTTGTGTAGTGGTAGTCAAGGTCGCCTTCGGCCTTCTGGTATATGCTTATCTCCTCGTTGACGTGCCGAAGCTCGGTGGTGAACTGCCGGCGGTAGGTCTCCTGAACGCGCCGGGACTCGTCCACGAAGAGGGCTATGAAGATGACCAGCGCGATCAGCGTGATGATAAGCAGAACTATCGCGGTTATCATTCGCCTTTTCATGATCTTATCTTGGTTCATTCTTCTTCACCTCTTCGGGAACACCGCCCTGCTCTGCGAGCCTGAGCTTTTCCTTTTCGATCTCTTCTCTGATGAGCTGTTTCCTGGCCTTTTCGGCCTCGGCCTTCTTGGCGTCGCTGAGGTCCTTGCCCACACGGGCTATGGACCTTATCTCGAACACCGACATAAACGCAACTATTATCATCACGATGATGAGCAGTGCCTTCTTGAAGGTCATATTGCTTCCGAAGGAGCCCAGCCAGATAAAGAATCTTGTTTTGCCTGTATACTTGCCGATGACCTGTTCGGGTCTTACAGTAAGGCTGTCGTCTACGGGATTGGCGTCCCCTCGCGTTACGAAGGTGCCGTCCCCGTTGACTGCCGCGATGCGGTGGGTAACGATCTCGCCCTTGATCTCCTCGTCCTCGGTATAGAAGGAGATTATGTCGCCCTCTTTCAGTTCTGCGGTATCCACGCTCTTGACCACGATGTAGTCATCCACATGGATCGAAGGCTCCATACTTCCCGTTACGACCTGTAATATCCGGTTGCCGAACAGGTTCACGGGCTTGCCGTTCGCGGTGCTGATAAGCACATAAGCGCAGAACAGCGCCGAAAGCACAACTATCACGGTAAGTGTTATATCTATGACCTTACTGCGTTTTTTTACTTCTCCGTCATCGCTTTTTTTTTTGCCGACCGCTTCGGCCATTTCCTTTTTGAGTCTCTTGCGCTCCTTATTCCAGCGTCTGATCTTCTCAAAGCGGCTTACATGGTACTCTCTGTAAAGGCGCTTCATCTCGAGATCTATCTCACGCTGCTCCTCTGGAGTCCGCTTGGGCGGAGTATAAGTAGGCTTGGGTTTGTTCTTGGCGGCCAGTTTGCGCTTCTTCTTGAACTTTCTGTCCTCGAGGTAGCGTCTGAACCGATACTTGAAGGTCCCTGCGTACTTGCGGTAGTAGACCTCCATAGCGTCGCGCTCGGCGGCCTCCTTCTCTCTGATGCGCTTTTTCTCTTCGAGATCGGCGCGGAGCTTTCTGTAATCGGGATCGTCCGTATCCTCGGGGATGATATGGAACCAGACAGCGAGGATATAGGTAAACAGTCTTTGCAGCAGTCTGATAGGATTCTTGGAATACTCCCATCTGATCTGCCGGAAGGGTTTGGCCTCGAACTTGTTTCTCTCGGCCTTGAGGCGCTCGGCACGTTCCCGCTCCCGACGCTCCTTTTCCTTCTTCTGCTGTTCCAGCTTCATGCGGGCGGCGACCTCTCTGGGATCCTCGAATTCGGGATTCTCCTCCTCCGATTCCTCCATGGCCTCCTTGGCCTGCTCTATTTCCTCCTTGGTGACGCTCTGATAAGCCTCCTGACGGAGTTTTTCCTCGTCCTCCTTGTCCTCCAGCTTATCCGCATCGACGCCCTCGGCCTCACCCAGCTCGGAGCGCATCTTCATCTTGTTGAGCAGTACACGCTCGCGTTCTGCGGCGGCGCGTTCCTCCTCCTCGCGCTTCTTTCTGGCTTCTTCCTCGAGCCTTCGCTGTTCTTCCAGCTTAGCCTGACGCTCGGCTTCGAGACGGGCGCGTTCTTTTTCTTCCTCTTCCTGCTCGCGCTTTCTGCGTTCAAGCAGCTCCTGGATCCTGCGTTCTTCCTCTTCGGCCTCGCGGCGTATTCGTTCGCGCTCCTCGCGCTTGGCTTCTTCTATGCGGCGCTGCTCCTCGAGGCGTTTCTCCTCCTCGAGACGCAATCGCTCGGCCTCCTCCTCGGCGGCGACTTTTGCGAGACGTTCCCTCTCCCGCTCGGCTAAGTAGGCTTTTTCGATCCTTATAGCCTCGCTGATCTGAGCGAAGACCTGGGTCATATTCTTAGGCAATCGCCTTGTGAGCTTCAGCTCGCCGTCTGCGGCGACGTAGCCCACCGCGGCGTCGGTCTGTATGCTGTAATCGGCGGCGATCTCCTTATCGAAGTGCTTTACGAACTTCGGAGCCAACGCCTTGGACTTCTGCGTTTTCAGTTCGGTCATTTCCTTGGCTCCCTCGCCCTTATCGGTATAAGAGCGGAACAGCAGCAGATTCATGATGACCAGCTTATAGAAGTCCTCGATATAGCTGTTCTGCGGTTTGACCGCGGTATTTTCCACATTTATCTCGTAGCCGACCTTATCGTAGCTTTCGATATACTGCCACAGTGCAAGACACGCTTTCAGCTCAACGTTCTTCATGATAGCATTGGTACGCATAACCGGGGGCCTTATGTAGGTATTTCCCAGCTTCATGCAGAGGTCGGAGCCTTTATAGCCCTCGATGACCTTTTTGAGCTTTTCTACTCTCTGCCAGATCGTGAAGCCGCTGGCATCGGTGGATTCAAGACTGTCGGAGGTCTCGATCTTCAATTCCAGCTTCAGCTTTCCTCCACCCGCCGTATCAATGGTGGTATCGTAGCCCATTGTATAGACTTCCTCGTCGTGGGCAACCATTGCCAGCTTTTCGTATCTTGTGCTTATAAAAATATACAGCCTGTCGATAAGCGTATTGACGAATTTGTTTTCATACGTCATATAGCTTTCTTCTTTATGGACATTCAGTATCTTCGACGGGGTTATTTTTCCTGTACGTTTATCTATGCTTTGTATATAGTCGGTATGCTGTGCGAGGTGCTTTACGGACTCGACGGTGATCTTCCTCGACCTTTCGATGGGAACGATCTCCTCCACGTCTTCTATCGTTCTGCTTGGGTTTCGCAGCACGTTATCCACGTGGATAAGTCCGTTTTCGATCGCCTCGACCCAGGAAACGTCGATAGCCTTAGCCATCAGCTTCCGGTTAAAGGCGAAGGTGTTGCGGCTTTGTTTCAGCAGTTCGTCGAGAGATCCGAACAGCTCATCGTCGCCGAACGCGGCCACAGCCTCTTTGAAATCTTCATACCAGTCATTATACAAGCTGTTCAATTCTCTCACCTGCCTTTTTAGTTCGCGCTGCGCTCCCTTCGTTCGCTTGGGTCTGCTGCATTATGTGACCGGGGGCACCGCATCGCGGACAGATTTTCGTGATGTGACTTGGACGCTCGCATTCTTGACACGTTGGTTCTTTCGATGCTTTTATGCGTTTATTTGCTTTATGCTTGTTTAACGTCAGCGCCGTCAGCGCTGAATATCAGAACAGCTTCTGGAGTCTTTCGAGGTAAGCGATAGACTCGTTCATCTTGTTCTTTCCGAAGGACTTGTTCATATATACCACAAGCTCTCTCAGCTCGTCACGGAGCATAGCCAGGTTCAGAGACTCAAACTTGCGGAATATCTTGGTAGCCAGCACATAGTCGATGCCGTCCAGTTCCTCGCCGCCGCAGGCGACGTAAACGGGAACGAACAGGCCCATCTGCTTCAGGATACGGTTACCGAAAGCCACACGCAGCTTTTCAATTACCCACAGGTCAAGCTGCTGTATCTTTCTGAGGTTCTCCTGGGAGATCGGATAGGTCTCGAATGCGGTATCGAACAGCTGCTGGAGGTGATCGTAGCCGAGATTGAGAGTCCCGGTCTCCGGAGCGTCGAAGGCGATACCCTTGGCATCCAGGTTGATAGGCTGGGCACGGTCGTAGACCTTATCGGAGATAGCGTAGGTCGAGTCGTCGTTATTGGCCGTACCGATATACCATACGTTCTGCGGGATGACCAGCTTGCCGCGGTCCAGCTTGATGGGGTCGGTGCTCCACACGTTAGGAACTATATCCAGCTCCCACTCGTCGGCGTTGGGCATTTCGAGTATGGAGAGCATCTCCGCGAAGTAATACTCGACACGGGCGATGTTCATCTCATCGAGGAGTATCAGATTGACGTCGTTGTTATAGTTGGATGAATAGATACGTTTGAGAACTTCGGTCTCGTTGAAGTTCTTGGTAAATTCGTTGAAGTAGCCGAACAGCTCGGTACGGTCACGCCATGACGGCTGTACCGAAGCGATGGTGGTATCGTTCTGTAAGAACTTACCGAAGGAGTACGGCAGTGAAGTTTTACCTGTACCGGAGATACCCTGTAGGATAATGAGCTTGGTGGAAGCCATACCCGCTATGAACAGGCGTATCGTCTTGATGTCGTAGTACAGATGCATCTTGGAGCAGGCGAAGTTGCGGTACATCTCGCAGATCTGCTCGAGAGTGATGTCGTTATTGTAATCGGGCGGAGTGTAGTTCTTGTAGAAGCTGTCCACTTCAAGCAGACGGGAGAAGCGCTTGTCTGCGGTCTGGACGATACCGTCCTCCACCACGGTGGCTTCCTCGCCGCCCTCTTCGCCGCCCTGATAGGGCACGGTGCCGCCGGCCAGGGAAAGTCCCGACGCACCCGTAGGCAGGCCCATCTGAGCGACCTTCATCGCCATGATCTCGTCCTTTTCCTTGGTCATTTTAAGCACCTGTCTCTGAAGGTCAGCGATCTCCTCCAGCAGGTCCTCGTTGGAAACGATAGAGTGTCTGAAGCGGATGTACTTTCTGATAAGAAGCACGATGATAAAAGCTATCAGCACGAATATCGCCACAACGATGATGATAGACAGTATGGCCAGGACCCATCCCACGGCGCCGAAGTTGGCCGAATAGGTCTTGAATATCTCTATGTAATTCTTTATGTTGAAGATCTGTGCAAAGCCCTTTCCGATGCCCGAAAAGATCATGCCGAAGCCTTTGAGCATCTCGGAAATGAATGCAAAGAACCATTTCAGAAATTCATTCATAGTCTTTATTATTCTCCGATCATATTTGATTGTCGATCTCGGTCACAGGTCACTCAGCTTTCCTCGGGAGCCTTTGTTTCCTCGGCGGGAGCCTCCTCCTCCGCGGGTGCGGGAGCATCCTCCTGAGCAGGTGCGGGAGCCTCCTCAGCGGGCTTATCCGCTTCTTCGCCTCCCGAGCCTTCGGCGGCCTTCTGGCTGGCGAGGTATTCCTCGATAGCCCGGCGCTTGATCTCCTCCTCGTCGGACTCGGAGAGCTTGGGCTTCTTGATCTCCATAAGTGTTGCGATGAACTTATAAAGCTCAAACAGGAAGAACAGCGCCAGCGGGATGATTATGACGCAGAAGAATCCGGTCTTGGTAGTGAGGAAACGCATCACCTTGCCGAAGCCCGGCAGGCGGACGCCTGTCCATCTGCCGATGACATCGCTGGCGGGAGCCGGGATGTCGTCGTCCATACCGTTGTTATCGCCCCTTGTCACGAAGGAGCGGGAACTGCCGTTGTCGATAACCGAAACGATACGGTGGGTGTTCTTGACTCTCTTGCCCTCGATTATGGTCCAGAAGGTGATAACATCGCCCTCCTTGAGGGTATTGACGTCGTCCACCTCACGGCAGATTATCATATCGTCCACCTTGAAGGTGGGCTCCATGGAAGCGGATTCAACGGTCATCGGGATGAAGCCGAAGAGATTGGAAACACCGTCGTTCCGTCCGCTGGAAAACACCAGCAGGGTTATTATCAGCGCAAGGATAAGCAGTATCCACGCCAGCACGTTTAATGTGATCTTCAATGCCTTTTTCATATTTTTTACTCCCCCATCAAGTTGATTCAACGATCTTGAAGTCCATTCCCAGCTTCATGGTGCCGCCCACAAGGGCGTCAACGCAATCGGGATCGTTGCCCTCCAGCCAGATGACTATCGTATACTTATCCTTTGCCTGCGGTGCGAGCCCGTCGCGGGTGTTTTTCAGCACTATCGTTGAGGAATAGAACTCGCTGTCGCAGTCGCTTTCTTTTCCTCCGCCGCCGGACTTTGTCTTTCCGTAGACTGTTTTATCTCCGTTGTAATAAACTGCCACGCGGATCGCTTCGTCAACGTTCTGCGTTACATTTTCGATGTTCATCTGTGCCTCGTAGCTGAGGGTATCGCTTCCGGCATTGATAAGGTAGAAGGTATAAGCGATATAGCTTTCTCCGTTATGGTTGCCGTTGATGTTGTCGATGTTCTTCGGAAGATCATCACCGCTGATATTTGTCATATCGTAGACGATATCCGCATTCAGCACGGAGATCGTTTCGTTGTATTCGGGGGTCTCCGAAAGGGTAAGGCCTTGACGCATCATGTCGTACTTGTTTATCTTTACCGTAAAGCTCCCGAACTTGTCGTAAAAATAGGATATCGCATAAGCAATGGCAATAATAGCGACCAGTATGATGACAAGCAGTCCGAAGATCCTTATCAGCACCGTATAGCGCTTTACTTCCTTCGACCGCCTTCGCAGCGCCAGTACGTCGCCTATCTTGCTTTCTTTTTTATCAGCCAAGGTCATTCTCCTTTCTTATAGGATTATAATAAAGGGATCCCGCATTATTCATCGTTCTTTCTCCTTATAAAGCGCTCGGCGACATATTTGCCCGTCAGAGGGCCTGCGCAGTAGCTGCATCCGTAGGAGAACAGCTTTTCCGCCTGCAGGGAACCAGTCACGCCGTCGGCTATGGGATTTGCTTCAAGCTCGGTGATAAAATCTATCATGGACTTCACTGCGCTGTCGCCCCGCTCGCTCTTGCCGAGGAAGTGTGTCACCTCGGGAGAGAGCATAACGAAGTCAACATTGAACTCCGAGAGCTTCATCATCGGGCAGCTGTCGGAGCCGAAGCCCTCCAGCATGAAGTGAAAGCCCCTGTTGCGCAGGTTGCGCATAACGGTGGACGCCGAACCGTCCTGCTCCTCAAGTATCTTTGAGGACAGGGCGAAGCATATTTTATTGGTATGCACCTCAAGGTGATCGCAGAACTCCATCAGATTGCGTTCGGCACGAATGTCCCGCAGATACTCGGCGGGCATATACACCGAGAGCCACTCAAAGATGACATCTCTCTCGATAAACTTCTTGGCGGCCTCTATTGCCTGGACGACCTCCAGCTCAAAGAGG
The DNA here is from genome assembly GCA_900104495.1 of Ruminococcaceae bacterium FB2012. Lineage (GTDB taxonomy): Bacteria > Bacillota > Clostridia > Oscillospirales > Ruminococcaceae > FB2012. Next base: position 172,566 of record FMXS01000007.1, read on the forward strand.
GTGACGCACTGGTTGGTGACCTCGGCCACATCCCGGAAATTCTCGGGGGTAAGGGTCCCGAGGCCGGGGGTATTGAGCCTGGTCTGCGACTGATAGAAGGCGGTGTTTCCGCTTGAGGATTCCCTTATGGGGCGATAGTACAGCTCGACTGCGCGCAGTCCTCCGACTAAGGTCTGGACTTCCTCCGACATACGACACACCTCCTGTCAAATAATACGAGCAGAGATACTCTATTCTATTATACAACAATTCGCACAATTTGTCAATAAATTGATGCCCGTTTTTTGAATAATCTTGAAAATGTTTAACTGAAAGAGCGAAAAAACGTCTGTTGCCGAAACGGCACATTACTATAAACAAACGAAAACCGGCATCCCGAAGGGCCGGGACGCCGGTTCAAAAGCTATATTACCTGTCTTATCTCAAGTGTATCCTTGTCTAAGATCAAGAAGTGAGCGGTCTTTCCGGGGGCGATGCTGCCGTACTTCCCCTGGATGCCGACAGAACGGCAGGGGTTGTCCGTAACGGCGGCAGCGGCAATTTCCGGCGGGATGCCCATTCTCACGGCGGTCACGAAGCAGCCGTAAAGGTCGGTGACGCTGCCTGCGAGGGTGCCGTCCGCAAGACAGGCCTCGGGTCCGCGCTTGACGACTTTCTGCCCGCCCAGCTGATATTCGCCGTCGGGCATTCCCGCGGCCTCCATGCTGTCGCTGATAAGGACGGTGCGCCACTCTCCGAAAAGCCGGAAAGCCGCCCGCACCGCCGTCGGGGAAATATGCACGCCGTCGCAGATCAGCTCCGCGAAGCAGCCGGGAGCGTCAAAGGCGGCGCCGATGACCCCCGTTTCGCGGTGGTGAAAGCCGGGCATTGCGTTGAACAGGTGGGTAACGTGGTCGGCTCCGGCGGCGAGGGCTTCGGAGGCGGCGGCGTAGTCTGCGGTAGTGTGTCCGAGGGAAAATCTGAACTCCCCGGCGCATTCACGGATGCAGTCTGCGGCGCCTTCGCATTCGGGAGCCAGCGTCACCAGCCGGATAAGTCCGCCGGCGGCCTTCTGCCATTCCCGCAGTTTCGCCGCAGAGGGCTTTTGGATATAAGCGGGGTCCTGAGCACCGCATTTCTCCGGGGAGACAAAGGGCCCTTCAAGGTGGATGCCCACGATCTCCGCCCGTACGGGATGTTTTTCGGCAGCATAACGGCGGATGCTGTCAAGGGCGGAGAGCAGTTTCTCCTCCGGGAGGGTCATGGTGGTGGGACAGAATGCCGTAACTCCCCGGGAGAATTCGTATGCCGCCACGGCGTCAAGGGCCTCCGGGCCGGAGAAGCTAACGTCATGCCCCGCACATCCGTGAAGGTGGATGTCCGTCAGTCCGGGCAAAACAAAGCAGCCGTCACAGTCGATAACTCTGCCCGAAAGCCCCGTCCCCACGGCGGTTATCACCCCTTCGGAGAAGGAGACCTCCAGCGGGGCGAAGCGCCTGTCCGGAGTATATACGAGTCCGTTTTTCAGTACAGTTGTATCCATAGGCCGACAGTCCCCTTTCCAAAATGCGGTAGTCTTTCCACGGGATATTATACCACAAAGCGTCAGCGCAGTCAAGAAAAAGCGGGACGCGCTTTACAGCTTCGTCCCGCTTTCGGAGGGTCATTTATCTGTAGGTCTGTCCTTGCCGCCCTTGCCGCCGCCGTGGCTGCCCATAGCTTCGAGGTTTATATCCGAAGCCGAGATACGCTTATCGGCGTCCTGCTTATCCGTTTCTGCGGAAAGGGTGCCGTCAAGCTGGGCGCGGATGCTCTCCGCCCGCAGTTTGCAGAACTGCTTCAACTGGGCGAAAGCGGTCTTGAACTGCTCCGCATTGTAGAATGCGCCTGTGTCCTTTTCGATATAGGGCAGTATCATTTCATAGATGCTGTCCATCTGCTTTTCGTACTCGCCGGACTCAAAATAGCTTTTCAGCAGCTCGTCGTAGACCTGGTGATACTTTTCGAGGTATTCACTGTTTGAGGTTATCCAGGACCACATGGGACGGGAGCTTTCCTCGGTTCCGGAAAGGGGCGTGTCGATGCCGGTGTTTATCAGCTTGGCGGCATCCGAGCCTTCGCCGTCTTTGCCGCCCATACCGCCGCCGAAGCCGCCGAAGGCAAGGTTATAGTCCCAGGGGAGCATGGACAGCCTGCCGTCCTTTTCGTAAAGGTAGTAGTTGTGGAGCATATTGCCTGTATAGCTGTCGTAATTCAGCACGAAATTGTGAGCCGCGAAATAGCGGATGACCTCGTCGGTGTCGATATACTTATCCAGCTCCTTGCCCTCGGAGAGGCCCTTCAAGGCGGCGATGACTCTCTGCTTTGCCTCGTCGTCGGCATCGGTCTCGTCGTTGTCGAAAATGTCGGAGTAGCTTTCGATCTTGTCGTCGGTATAGGCCAGCGACGCGCCGGCGGAGGACTCTCCGAAGCCGCCGGGGCCGCCCTGCTTCATATCAGGATCGGGCATCCCGCCGCTTTCGGTCATATCGGGGGGAGTCATATTTTTGAAGTCCTCGGGATTTATATTTTCAAAGCCCTCGGGGAGGGTCATACTGCCCAAGTCCTCGGGAGGAGTCATATTCTCAAAGCCCTCGGGAGGCTGCATACGTCCGCCCTCCTGCATATCCGGACGGAAGCCGCCTTTGCCTTCGCCGTCGGAGTTCCCGTCTCCCTCGGAACGGCGGTCGGGACGGTCATTGCCTTCCTGCATATTCCCGCCGCCCTGTTTCATATTGACGTTGTCGAGGCGGTCGGTCTCGGGCTTGTAAAGCTCACCTTCGCCCTCGTTGGTGCGGTCAAGGTAGGACTCGCTGATGTCCTCAACGGCGATATAAAGCCCCTGGTCCTTGCCGTTGACGGTCACCCACACATAGCTCACCAGCGGAGAATCCACTCCCGCCTGCCGGAATATCTCGTAGCTGAGGTAGTCCTTCATATAGGTGGCATCGGCGTAGATGTTGTTAAGGTTCAGCTTGTTCAGACCGCGGTAGGTCTGACCCTTCACATACTTGCCGAAATTGACCTTGAAGCTGTAACGGTCGCTGTCCTTGTCCTCGGCCACGGAAGAAAGGCTGGTATTGCCCTTGGTGGCAAAGGACACGTTCTCCACGGTCTCGCCGTCAACGGTCACGCTTGCCTTGTACTTTGTCTTGGCAAGAGGATTTGTCTTGAGGTCGGACCAGTCATCCTCCGAGAGGGTGATGTCTATTTTATGCACATAGGAGGTGTCGAACAGCTTGTCGGCATAGTCCGACGCAGAAGAGGTCTCCGCGGCGGAAGAGTCCGCCGCCTGCTCCGAACTCTTGTCGGACGTATCTCCTTCGGAAGAGGACGTTTCTGCCGCCGATGAAGACTTAGCCGCCGTATTTTCGGCCCCGGACTCGTTTGTGTTGACGCTGCAGGCCGAAAACGAAGCCAGAAGCACCGCCAGCGCCGCAGCAAGTGCGGCATACCGCTTTATTCCCGAAATATGCATGGTAAGGCTCCTTTCTTTTTATGTAGTATGGCACCATTATATATCCTCTGCTTTAAAGGAACTTTAAATATCGGAGAACAAAGCCGTACCTTTTTTCTCTCCGAGATTGACACGGAGAGAAAAAAGCGGTAAAATAAACTTATGAAACACCGCAAAGGAGGTCCGCTATGAAGGTCGGAGCTGTCGGATACAACTACAAACACGGCGAGGATTTCGTTATCGACCACCCCCGGGGCGGAGGGTGCCGGTTCATGCTGCTGATAAAAGAGCCCGCGGTCTTTGTCATCGGCGGAGTCCGGCAGTACGCGGAGAAAAACAGCTTTATAATGTTCTCTCCGGATATGCCTCACAGCTACCGCGCCCGGTACAAGACCTACTGCGACGACTGGCTTTATCTTGATATGCAGCCGGGGGACACGGAGCATCTGCGGGAGCTGGGCATCCCGGAGAACGAGCTTGTGCATCTGGGGAGCATCGACGAGCTTTCTCTGCTGATAAGGCAGCTGGCCTACGAGCATTACTCCCCTCTTGAAGACCACGGGCTTATCGAGCAGCACTATCTTGAAATTTTCCTGCTGAAACTCTCACGGGCTCTCCGCAGCCGCGAGAGCATCCCCGGAGCGCTTTCCGACAAGCGTTCGGGGCTGATATGGCTGCGGAACACAATTTACGCCTCCCCCGACGGGATACCCGACGTAAGCGGGCTTGCAGGCTGGGTGGGGATGAGCCGTTCGGGGCTCCAGCACCTTTACAAAAAGACCTTCGGCGTTTCGGTGATGACGGACATCATAAACGGCCGTATGATGCGGGCAAAGGAACTGCTGTCCTCCACCGACCTGCCGATAAGAGAGATCTCCCAGCGATGCGGCTACACCAACGAGTACGGCTTTCTCAAACGTTTCAAGCTCTACTTCGGGATGACGCCCACACAAATGCGGGAACGGATATGAAAGCTCGGAACATCCCGAAAACAACGGATATAACAAGCTCCCATGCCGAGGCATAGGAGCTTGCTGTTATTATGACCTTATTTCTTAGCAAGGGCGCTTATGACCTCTGCGTCCTTCGAGTCGATGACTGAGTTGGTGCTGCGGGAATAGAAATTGTCCGTCACATCCCAAAGCACGGGGACAAAGCCCTTGGCGGTGAGCTTCTCCAGTATGATCTTCAGGCACTCCGAGGAGGTCTTGTATTTGGCGTCGGGAGCGAAATTGCTGTCGGGGTATCTCGATGTGGTCTCTCCGAGGAAAACAGGGATCCTGCTCTCGCTGAAAGCCTTCACCAGCAGGTCGATCTGACCGTCGGTGTATTTCTCCCAGCCCTCCGAACCGATCTGATTCTGCCAGTACATGGCGTTGTCCACATAATGAACGGACACCATCAGCTTATCCTTTGCCGTATCCTTGGGGATCACAAAGCGGGTGGAGGTGGTCTTGTCGATGTTGGTCCAGTAGCCCGAAAGGATAAGCACGCGCTCGGCGTTGTTCCCGCCGGTCTTTCTCACGGCATCCACAAAGGTCTGATTCAGAGCGTTGGTGGAAACATAGCCTTCGCTGTCGGACTGTTTTGTAAGCTCGCCGTTTTCGTTGAACCGCTCTCCGCCGAGGTATTCGTTATAGCCCTCGAACACCAGCTTTGAGGAATAGTCCTTGAAATATTCGGCGATCTGAGTCCAGAGCTTGTCAAAGATCACCTTGCAGTTTTCCAGATCGTTGCGTCGGATGATGAACTCGTCGAAGTGGTGGATGTTGACGACCGCATAAAGATCGTCTTTCAGACAGTAGTCCACGATCTCTTTCACACGGCCGATGTATTCCTTGTCGATGGTCCAGCTGCCGTCGTTCTTCATCATATTGCCCCAGAACACGGGGATGCGCACCGTCTTAAAGCCTGCGGCCTTGACGCCGTCGATCATCTCCTGGGTGGTGACGGGGGCGCCCCAGCAGGTCTCGTAGTCCGAGGGCTTGTTCTGACCCTTGGTGGGGATCCAGGTGTAGGAGGATTTTTCGCAGCCGTTGGCGTCATAGGCTTCCATGGTGTTTCCGAGGTTCCAGCCCAGGCCCATATCCTTGGCGGTCTCCGCCGCCGTAAGGAAGGTTTCGGCAGTTTTCTCTTTCTCCGTGTCCCCCGAGGAGGACCCGGAACCGCAGGCTGTCATCAGCACAGCCGTAAATCCGATCAGCAGCGATCTCAGTATTTTCTTCATCACGATTCTCCCTTTCTCAAAACAGTTTCTTGCTTTTCATTATAAACTATCTTGACAGGAGAATCAATAGATGATATTATTAAGATATAACGATATGAACACTGCCGCAGCATTTTCGGGAGGTCAATATGTTTTTCTATCACTACCCTATCATCGGACGGGAGGGGCGCTTCCCGATCTATCTGATAAGCCTCGGTATGCACGACTGTCAGCCCTTTACAAAGCGCGGGACGGAATATGCCCTTCCGCAGATATTCTACTGCACAAAAGGCAGCGGGATGCTCCGCTTTGACGGAAACGAGTTCGAGGTGAAGGCAGGGACGGGCATCTTTATCCCGGGAGGCTATCCTCACGAATACTTTCCCCTCGGAGAAGAGTGGGACAACCACTGGATAATCCCCGGCGGGAGCGGCAGCGAGCAGCTGCTTGCGGAAATGGGCCTTGACAGGCCGAGAGTCTTTGAACTTGCCGCCACCGGCCCTCTGGACCGTCTGTTCATGCAGATGCACGACGCTCTTATCCGCGACCGCATTTACGGAAACATCAAAGCGTCGGGGCTGTTGTACGATTTTCTCATCGAGCTTGACCGCCTTATCAACCGCGGCGGCGAACGCAGGACCGTGAATCCCGCCATACAGAAATGCGTCGAGCTTATCGACAGCGAATACAGCCGTCAGATCACCTTGGACGAGCTGTGTTCCGTTTCCGGGCTGTCAAGACAGCATATCTGCCGGCTGTTCCGAAGCGTTCTCAGCGTCCGCCCGACGGAATACATCGCCAAGCGAAGGATACAGGCCGCCAAAGCACTGCTCTCCGGCACCGATATGACCACCGAAGAGATCGCCGAGGCGGTGGGCTTCGGTTCAAGCAGTTATTTCTGCAAGCTGTTCAAGCGGTACGAAGGCATCTCCCCGACCACCTTCAGAAACGGCTGATGACCCGACAAACGAAAACCGCGTCTGCCTGCAGCGAGCGTCGCGTCACCGAGCAAACCGATGCCGAAGGCAAAACTCACCGCGTGAGCGAATTTGAGCTTGTACCTTATCATTACGGGATCGAAAAACAAAAAAGCCTCCGCCGAAGCTCATTGCTCCGGCGGAGGTCGTTTTTTGTTGGCCGTTATCCGGCGATACTGTCAAAAGCAAAACATTTCGCGGCTGATCTTTCCGTATCGGACTCCGCTCCTTCGGCGCTTCCGGGAAAGACGCCGCAAAAAAAGCCCCCGAAAGCAGAATGACCTTTCGGGGGCTCACGGATATTCAGACTTTTGCTTTTAAGGCTCCTTCATTCCCGGAGCTTATTTACGCTTCTTTCTGCTGACAGCGATGCCGACAGATGCCACAGCCAGTGCTGCCGCCGCGGTGCTTTCGGCCGCTCCCGTATTGGAAGCATTCGAGGTGTTGGCAGCTGTATTGTTCGTATTGTTTCCTGTGGTGCCGCCGGTGGTCCCGCCTGAGGTGCCGCCGGATGTGCCGCCGGATGTGCCGCCGGATGTTCCGCTGTCGGCGGAAGCCGCAGAGAGCTTGATGTTGTCAAGGCAGATCCAGGTGTCCGCGTCAAGGTCGCCGAAGAATTCCACTTCGTAGTCCCCTTCCTTTTCCACAGTGAACACGGGAGTCTCGCAGGCTGCCCACTTGTCCCAGCCGATGCCGGCAGGAAGAGTATAGTTTACAAGATCTCCGACCTTGAGCTTGACCTTTGTATCAACGCCTTCATTTGCATCCATGTTGAAGGTGACTTTATAGCTTCCGGGAGTCAGGTGCAGAGTCTGCTTGATCGAAAGGGGCAGAGCGGATTCGTTCCAGATGTTCAGATAGTTGTTGCTCTTATCCTTTCTTGCGTCCTTGTCGGAGGCCTTTGCATACCAGGCCTGGAGACCGTCCTTCCAGTCAACGGTCCAGCCCACCAGCTCGGTATCGCTTACCGTTTCAAAGTCGCCGTTAACTATGCTGCTGCCGGGAGTCTTTGTCTCATCGGACTGAGAATCGTCAGGAGCGGCGCTGCTGTCGTCCGGTGCGGAGTCTTCGGTCTGACTGTCCGCGGAGCTGTCGTCGCTTCCCTGCTCTTCGGAAGAATCATCCTCGGGGAGGCTTTCCTCCGCTTCGGAGCTTTCCTCTGCCTCGGAGCTGTCATCGTCCCCGGAGCCCTTGGCTTCAACGGCAACGCTGTCAACGTAAGCCCAGCCGCCGTCCTTCATGGAAACGGTAAGTGTCAGCGTCTCCTCGGCACCGGAGCCTGTAACATCGACTTCGGCCTTATCCCAAACGTTCCAGCCGCTGAGAGTGACCGCATCGCTCTCGGCGGAGCCCACGGCTATCTTTATGTCCGCATCCGCGCCCATAGCATAGAAGGTAAAGCTGTAATCCCCTTCGGGGACGGTTATCTGCTGAGTGAACACGCCGTCGCCGCCGTTCTGGCGCCAAACGTTGGTGCCTGCTGTCGAACCGCTGGGAGGAGTCTCAACTCCCTCGTCGGAATACTTCTTGAAGTTAGCGGTGGCATCGCCGTTATCCCAGGCGGTGGTATAGCTCCAGCCGTTGCCTTCCTGCCAGATGTCGGTCTCAAAATTGCCGTTGCTGATCGAAACATCCGCCGCACTGACGCTCATTGCTGCCAGTGCCGCCGTAAGAGTGATCGCTGCTGCACCTGCGGCAGCCTTTTTCACAAGTCTGCTTTTCATTTTCCGTCCTCCGTTACTGTTTTCTCCGGGCTCGTCCCGGGAGTGCGCAAGCGGTTGCGCACGTATGCCCTGTCTTGTTTACAATTATAACAGAACAATAAGTTTTTTACAATAGTCCGTTATACCAATTTAACGCCCTTTGTTTTGTGCATTTATGCCAACGGACGGCTTTGAAGTCAGATAGTCGATTTTCTGATCTTCAGTTCAAAATCCATAAGCGAAGCCGTTTCCGTGCCGACGCCTGCTATGATGTCCAGCACCTTCTCAGCCGCTGCTGTCCCCAGCTTGACCGCGTCAAATTTCAGCGAGGTTATGGGCGGCGAGTAGCTGTCAAGGTAAACGCTGTTGTAGAAGGACGCGATCTTCACATCCTGCGGGACGGACTTCCCCAGCTCGTTCAGCTTTGACAGCAGTCTCATGCACAGCATATCGTCCCCGCAGATCACGCACGCAGGATCCTCTCTGAACAGCATCTCGGCGGCCTTTGAGAACTGCATCTCGCTGTCCACTTCGGTGAACACCAGCCTGTCGTTGAAATGCCTGCCCGACTTTTCAAAGGCGCTGGCAAAACCGGTGTATCTGCTCTTGTTGACGGTGTATTCCGTGCTTCCGAGAAGCAGACCGATCCTGTCGGCGGGATTGGACATGATAAGATAATTCGTAAGCTCGCGGCAGCCGTTCACATGGTCGCTGTCAACGATCACGCTGTCGGCGTGTACGCTCTTTCCCACCACGACGAAGGGCATCCCGTTTTCACTGAGCAGCATTTCTATCCTGCCCTCCGAGACCGGCCTTGTTACGATAACGCCGTCCACCTTGCGGTTCTCGATGACTCTTGTAAGCTGCGAAAGATTATCCCGCTCCGTGCCGATAAGCACCGCATCGTAATCACGGACGGCGCAGCCCTTGGCAATGCCCGCTATGCAGGTCTGGAAGAAGGGCGCTTCGTTCTCGCTCTGATCCATAGGCACCACGACGCCGATATTGTAGGTCTTCTGCTCGGACAGGCTCTTGGCGATCATGTTCGGGCGGTAATTCAGCTCGCGGATGCACTCAAACACCCTCTCGCGGGTCTCCGCCTTTATTCTTCCCTTTCCTGAGATCGCCCGCGAGACCGTGGACTTTGAAAGTCCCAGCGCCGCGGCGACATCCTCAAGCTGAGCCTTTTTCTGATTGTTAGAGTTCTTCATTGCGACTCCCCGATTTTTTATTTCTTTTTATTGTCCTTCTTGTTCTTCTTAGACTTCTCCTCGGGTACGAATTTTTCCGTCTTCGGCACAGGAACGGCGCCGGGCACCGCAAGATTTCTGCCGTCATCGTTTCTGAAAAGGTTGATAGTGCGCTCTCTGAAGGTGAAAGCCACGCTCTCCTTGCTGATAAGCCTGTTCTGCTCTTCGTCGGTGAGATCGGCGATCTGCACCTTCAGGATGATCGGCTTTCCGTCCCAGTATTCCGCGTGGATGTGCAGCTCGCTGCCCATCATTTCGGTGACTTTGATGCTGGCTCTTATGCCCTTCTCTCCCAAGGGGTCGATGATAAGGTTTTCCGGCCTTACTCCCAGCTGAACGTTTTCGGGCACCTGCTCCAGCTTGTCAAGTTCATCGCATATATACTTCGGAACATTGACTTCATAATCTCCCACCGCAGCCTTGTAGCCTTCGCCGCTCTTTTTGAGTACTGCGTCGAAGAAGTTCATCTGCGGCGTGCCGATAAAGCCCGCTACGAACAGGTTCGCAGGATGATTGAACAGCTCCTGGGGAGTCCCCACCTGCATTACATAGCCGTCCTTCATTATCACTATCCTGTCGCCCAGAGTCATAGCTTCGGTCTGATCGTGGGTAACATACACAAAGGTGGTGCGGATCTTCTGCCTCAGCAGGATTATCTCCGCACGCATCTGATTTCTCAGCTTCGCGTCGAGATTTGAGAGGGGCTCATCCATAAGGAAGACCTTGGGTATGCGCACGATAGCTCTGCCTATCGCCACGCGCTGTCTCTGACCGCCCGAAAGCTGCTTCGGCTTGCGTCCCAGCAGTTCGGTGATGCCCAGTATCTCCGCCGCTTCAAGGACCTTCTGATGTATCTCCTTGTTGGGGACCTTTCTCAGTCTCAGGCCGAAGGCGATGTTCTCGTAAACGCTCATGTGCGGATAAAGGGCATAATTCTGGAATACCATTGCAATGTCCCTGTCTTTGGGCTCCATATCGTTTACTACCGTACCGTCTATCGCAATCTCGCCGTCAGTGATGTCCTCTAGGCCGGCGATCATTCTCAGAGTCGTGGATTTGCCGCAGCCCGAGGGCCCGACAAGCACGATAAACTCCTCATTCTTTATTTCAAGATTGAAGTCATGTACGGCAACGAAGCCGTTATCATACTGCTTCTTTACATTTGTCAGACTGACCTCTGCCATAGTTTATTCCTCCGTTGTCAATAATTTGTATTTCCGGTCAAGGCGGCGTCAGCCCTTTACGGCTCCGCCCGTAACGCCCTCGACGTAGTATCTTTGCAGGGCCATGAACAGCGCGGTGACAGGCACCGAAACGAAAAGTCCTCCCGCGCAGAACACCGTGAAGTAGCTGTTGATATGCTCCTTGTCGAGCCATTTATACAAGCCCACGGCAACGTTATACGCTTCCTCGTGGCCGAAGGTTATCAGCGAGGCATACATGAAATCTCCCCAGGGGGCGATGAACGCCATCATGATAGTGTAGATGATTATGGGCTTGGACATCGGCATGATGATCCTGAAAAAGACTCTGCTTCTGGTGGCGCCGTCTATGCGGGCGGCCTCGTCCAGAGACTTGGGGATCGTGTCGAAGAAGCCCTTGGCGATGTAATATCCCATGCCCGAGCTGGCGGCATAAACCAGTATAAGTCCCGGGATAGCGTTCTCGCTGGTGAGGCCGATGAGCTTCAGGATGAAATAGGTGGCTATCATCGAAAGGAAGCCCGGGAACATCCCGAGGATGAGCATAAGGTTCATCAGCAGCTTCCTGCCCTTGAAGCGCATCCTCGAAAGGGCGTAGGCGACGCTCAGAACGATCACCGTCTGAAGCACCGCATTGAACAGCGCAACGATCAGCGTGTTGAAATACCAGTTGAGGAAATTGGTCTCTTTAAACAGGATCCTGAAATTCTCCAAAGACCATTCTTTCGGGAACACATAGGTGACCATGGATCTTGACTCGCCCCGGAAGGCCTGAAATACAAGATAGAAAAACGGGATAAGCCAGATCAGGCACAGCAGCGTAAGGAAAATGTAGATAAGTATCCGCGTGGTGCGTTCCTTTCGGGACTTGCTGCGGAATTTCTTTTTTGTGTCTGCATTCGCACTCATTGGAAATCCTCCTCATTCTTCATCGAAGGAGACAGGTTGTATACTATCAGCGAGATCACGGCAACGACCAGGAACACAAGGATACCGATGACGGCAGCCATTTTATAGTCGTTGTTCTGCATCGTCAGGGTATACAGCCAGGTGATGAGCAGGTCCGTCTGACCCGCGCCTCCTTCATAGGCCATAGTCTTCGGAGCTCCGCCCGTAAGCAGATAGATAACATTGAAGTTGTTGATGTTGGCGGTAAAGCTGGTGAGCAGATAAGGCCCCGTCACAAAGAGCATATACGGCAGAGTGATCTTCGTGAACTGCTTTATCCCCGAGGCGCCGTCTATCTTCGCGCTCTCGTAGAGATCGGCGGGAATGTTCATCAGCACTCCCGTGGTGATAAGCATAAGATAGGGGATGCCGACCCATAGATTTATCACCAGCACCATTATCTTCGCCAGCTCCGGCGTCGATAGGAAGCCTATCTTTTCCGTTATGACCGACAGCTTTTGCAGCAAACTGTTGACTATGCCTTCGTCCGCGAACATTTTCGATACCAAAAGCAGCGAAACGAACTGCGGCACCGCGATAGTCATGACCAGCACCGTGCGGAATACCTTCTTGAACTTGATGCCCTTCTTGTTGATGCAGATCGCGATGAACATTCCCAGGAAGTAATTCGAGAAGGTAGCGACCAGCGCCCATATCATCGTCCAGATCAGTATCTCGCGGAAGGTGAATGCGAATTTGGAAGAACCGGAGATGTCCGTAGCCAGCATGGTACGGAAGTTTTCAAACTCCACCCAGCCGAAGAGCTTTTCGGGAGGCAGGTGCGAATAGTCGTAATTTGTAAAGGCGATAAGTATCATAAAGAAGATCGGGATGACGGTAAAGATCACGATACCCAGCAGAGGTACAGAAAGGAGCGTCTTGTAATACTGCTCGTCCCCGAGGGACTTGATGTCGTGCTTGAAGCTCTTGGGCTTGATGCCCTCCGCGATGAGCTTCTGCGCCAAAGCATTCTGCTTGATGTTGATGACCCAGGTCCATATAAACCCAACGATAATGAATATGGTCAGCACGCCGTAAAGCAGGATCTTCAGGCTGTTGTCCTTGTAGGCAACGACCTCCAGCCCGTACTTGTTGACGGTCTTTGTCACCGCCTCGGTGCCGAGGGTGGTCATATCAGCCAGATAGTGCAGGCCGAAGCCCGCCATATAGTAGATGAAAACAGCCTCCATAAGCAGGAAGATTATCCCTCGGCCGATCTGCCTGCGGAAAAACTGTCCGAAGCCCATAATGACAAAGGACACTCTTGTCTTGAGATCGCCCTCTTTGAATATCCTGCCGATGTTAGCGAAAAAGCCTCCGATGCCGAAAAGCACTTTTTTCAGCCCCAGGGGTATTTTTTTCAGCAGGTCCAGCAGTCTGCCCGGGAGCGATACGAAGAATCTGCCGATGTCGTGCAGCCGTCGTTTGAAAGGCGGCAGTCCCAGATAGTCGAGCTCAGCCATTTGTTTCATACTGTCTGTCAATCCCTTCGTTCAAAGAATAGTAGCCTTCATTGTCAGATCATAAAACGGCACCGTGTTATGCCGTTTCAAAGCAGCAAGCCCCTGCCTGCGTCTTTGAAGCGGCATAACGGCGGAATGCTCCGCCGTCAGCGCTTCTTGGATAATATGATTCAGGGTGAAACCGGATCATTTCGCTTCTTTCAGGGACTTCTCCAGATCCGCCAAAGCTGCCTTGAGGTCAGCGTCAGAGGCATCCTTATACTTGCCGCTGTTGATATCGGTGCCGAAGGCTTCGGTCAGAGTCCAGTAAGCGTTGGGATACTGGCCCTGAGGAGGACAATACTGGAGCTGCTGTGCAAGAGCTGCCAGTGCGGGATCAGCCTGTACCTTATCGGAGGCCTGAGCGTTCTTGTTGGAGGGGCCCCAGCCGTTGGACTCAAAACGTGCCATCTGCATCTCTTCGCTTGTGATGAAGTCAGCCAGTGCATGACAGAAGGTGAGCTTGTCGGAATCGGTGCTGGGCTTAACGCCTACCAGCTTGAAGCCGCCGAAGCCGCTCATCTGATAGTTCTTGCCGTCAACGGTGAATTCGGGCAGCTTGGCTGCGCCGAAGTTGTCGCCGAGGAAGCCCTTGACAGTCGCGCTGTCCCAGGTGCCGGAAACAATAGCGCCTGCTGTGCCGCCGTTGGGATCGAACAGAGCAGCGTCAGCCTTTGTGGACTGGGAGAATCCGGGATCGGCAGCCATCTTTACCATAGCTTTGAGAGCGGCAACGCCGTTATCGCCGGTATAGTCGCAGTCGCAGCCTGTAACGTTGCCCTCGGTGTCGTACTGATAGGTACACTTAGCTCCGGTGGCAAAGAAGAAGGCCACATTGTACCAGCCCGACTGGATGTCCATATAGAACTTCTTGCCTTTGTCGGCACACTGCTTGAGGATAGTGTCAAGGTTTGAAGTGTCGGTGACTACGGACTTGTCATAGTAAAGGAAGAAGCCGTTATCCGAAGTTTCGGGATAAGCGTATACCTTGCCGTCAAGGGTAGCCGCGCCGATAGAGCCGGAGTCGTTGTTGTTGTTTACGTTGTCGAGGAACATACCGCCGGGAGCGGAAAGAGCGCCTGCTGCAACAAGTCTTGCCAGCTGGTCCTGAGCGAAGCCGTAAACATCGGCGCCTGCCTCAACATCGGTAAGGAGCTGAGTGGCAGCGTCGCCTTCGCCCATTGCCGAAACCGTTACGGTGTACTTGCCTGCCCAGTCGGATGTGGGCAGCCAGGCGTTGATCTTCTCCTGAGTCAGAGCAGTTACATCCTCGGGAGCCCATACGGTGATTTTCTCGCCGTCGCCGGAAGGTGCGGGAGTGTCGCTCTTGGACTCGCCCTCCGCCTTTGATTCGCCGCCTGCAGCAGCGCTGGAGTCGCCCGAAGCCTTGGCTTCGCCGCTCTTGCTGCTGGAATCTCCCGAGCCGCATCCCGTGAGAGCCACAGTTGACAGCATAGATACCGAAACGACTGCCGAAAGTAATCTTTTGAGTTTCATGATAAATGACCTCCTGTAAAGTAAAATTATTGTTCTGCGAATGTATAGACGGCGGGAACAGCCCCTCCGCCGTAATCAAACAGGCATTGATTCGCCCATTCGTTACCTGTGCCTTTGTCCTCCTCGCCGATGTCGCGGAGGGCTTCGGGAGTCGCCCATGTGGACTCCTTCGTCGGAAGCCAGCCGGGCTCCCAGTAGTAAATTCCCCGCAGCTTGCCGTCCTTCACCCTTCGGCATTCCTTCACCAGCGCTTTGAGGAACTGCTCCTGTCCTTCCTTGGTGAAGCTCCATTCGGGCTTTGAGCCGTCCTCGAGAGTGAAGTCCTCGCCGATCATAAGCTGCTTCTTTTCGGGATCGTGATGCACCGCCGTAAAAGGATAGGCGGTCTCGACTATCATTATCTCCTTGCCGTAAAGCGAGATCATATCGTTGAAATTTTCACGCATCTGCGTGAGGGACCCGTGCCACAGAGGATAATACGAAGCTCCGATGACATCGAAGTCCATGCCCCGCTTCGCGGCGGCCCCGAACCATTCCCGCCAGAGGGCGTTTTTGCCGCTCTGCTCCAGGTGAATGACTATCTTCGCGTCGGATATCCGTCTTACGGCGGAGGTCCCAGCTTCGACCAGCTTTGCCAGCCTGCCGAAGCTCTCCTCAAAGGCCTCCGGAGAACTGCGGTCCAGCTTGCCGGCGGGCCAGAGCATCCCGTTTGTGATCTCGTTTCCCACCTGTATCAGATCGGGGGCTGCTCCCTCCGAGATGAGATCTCTCACCGTCCGATCTGTGAAATCCGAAAGGGCCCGGCACATTTCGCTGAGGCTCATTCCCTTCCAGGCCTTGGGTATTCCCTGCCTTGCAGGGTCGCACCAGAAGTCGCTGTAATGGAGATCCAGCAGCAGGCTCATGCCCTTGTCCTTCAGGCGCTTTGCCAGCCGGAGCATCTTTTCGGGATCGCAGGTGCCGCCGCCGTAGCCGACGCCTTCACGGCTGTAAGGATCGTTCCACACCCTTATCCTTGCGGAGGTGAAGCCGTGGCTTATAAGCATATCGTCCAGCAGGACTTCCCTGCTGCCGTCGAAGAATCTTCCGCCCTGCTCCTCCACCTCGGGAAGCGTGGAAAGATCGGCTCCGAAAACAAGATCAGTCGTCATAGTCGTCCACCGTGATGCGTCTGAGCATATCTCTGTAGCGGAACCGCGCCATTTCGTTCTTTTCGAGAACGTCCTGCTCGCTGCCGTGATAACAGCAGCGGATGCAGTAATATTCCTTCAAGTCCTTGTCATAGAACATATCTATGTCTATGTCCCGCATAAAGCAGGAAGGACAGCGGAAATTCAGCTTTCCTTTTGCAGACTGAGCCATGTTTCAAGCACATCTCCTTTCCCGAGAGATCTTCTTGCTCCGAGAGTGAACATCGGCGAGAAGGCGTAGCCCTCGGTGATATAACCCTCGGCATCCTGCTTCGATCCGAAAACCACCTTCGTTTCTATCGGCGGGATGACCGCCGACAGCTCCTTCACCGAGCTGACATCCTCCGTGCGGTTCCTGTAAGCGTAATTTACGGTCTTTACGCCCTCGGCTCCTTCGGCTTTCAGTACCACCTCGGTCATATCCTCGGGGTACTCGGTGGTGCCGTAGCAGGCGGTGATGTATTCGGTGAATGTGAGCTTTTCATTGGGGTCGGAGATCTCCAGCACCTCACGGCGGTAATCTATCCTCGAAGAACCTTCCTCAAAGGTGATGACAGTCTGTATCTTTGCCGAGAGGCCGTCGAACACGATGTCCACGGGGTCGAGGGTGAGTATCCTCTTGTTCCCCTCCTTGGAGAAGTGAGCCTTTGTGCGGCAGAGGCACATATCCGTTTCGTTCCCCTTCCAGGATATCTTACAGCTCCTTATGGTGCCCTCTCCGGCGTAGTGGGTGAAATACCCTGCGCGGTAGTTCATCTGTATCAGGAAGGGGTAGCTCACATCCTGAACTCTCTTTGTGCCGATGCCGAACTTCCAGTCCAGCTTGGAGACATAGGGCCTGAGATCGAAGAGCGCTCCGCCCTGATTCATGTCGATGCCCGCCCGCATATACGGGTCGCAGTACCAGAACACCTGCTTTTTGCTGCCGTAGAGGATATCCTTCCAAAGGGCGCATTCGGGCTGGGTGTAATGCTTGTTCCTGCGGTAGAAGTCCGCGAACTCCTCCATTGTCATATCAATGAGCCTGCCCTCTTTTTTCAGCTTGCCGTAGTAGGCTAGGCCGTCCTCGTAGCTTTTTGCCAGCAGCTCGTAGGGAGATTCCCACCTGCCCAGCTTGTTGAGCCATCCGGGTCCGACGAACATCATATTGTAGGCGATGCCGTCGTTGTATTTCGCTAAGTGGCGGTACTGATCTATCAGGTTGAACAGATAGGGATATTCCCCGTCCTTGTAGATCATTCCCCGAAGCACGTTCTGCGGATGCGTCCCGAAGTTGGAGCCGTTTCCGTCGTAGCAGGCCAGCAGATCTCTCGAAAGGTGCGGGATCGCAACTATCCCGCTGTCCTCGGCTTCGTTGGCCGCAGGGGCGTGAGTGTTCTGCTTTGAAGGAATCCAGGGCGCCCAGGGACCGCCGTCCATAAGCGTGTACCAGCTGTTGTTGCAGGTGTGGTATGCCTTGGGCCCTTCCTCCCAGCAGGTCGCCACCGCGCACACCACCGAGGGATATTTCTCCTTGATGTAATTGATAAGCTCCGCATCCATATAATATGAGCCCGTGGATGCAGGCCAGAAGCCGAACCGTTCACGGAACTTTCCGAAGACGTCGTCAACTATGGCGCGTTTGTCCTCGCTCGAGAACATCCATATACAGAAATCCTTGGTCTTATATTTGTCCCGGAATTCCTTGCAGGGAAGGCCCAGCAGTGAAAGCCCTATCTCGTCGCCGTATTTCTCGTGATGCTCCTTCGCCAGCCTTACGGCTTCATCCGAGAACAGAGAGGCGTAGGTCATTTCAATGGTGGTCTTCAGACCGTTCCTGTGAGCGGTCTCCTGCTGGAAAATGAAGATGTCCAGAGATTCGTCCCGAAGGTCGGAGCGGGTAATGTCCTTCTTTCTCCCCTGCCCCATGACCGTCTCGGCGTACTCGGGAGCCAGCTCGGGACGGTGTATCAGATTAAGGATGAATTTTTCTTCCAACTCAGTCTCCTCCTTTTATCAAGCGGGTGTGAGGGCAAAGTCGTCGGCGGTGCCCCAGGATCTTACGCCCGCCTCAACATATATGCCGACTTCCACCACGGCATTCGCGGGGATGTCTATGCCCGTGATCTTAGGCTCGCTCCATACCGTCCAGCCGTCGAGAGACGCCGCGGCGGTATATTCCTGTCCGTTGACCTTGCAGTAGATATATACGTTCTGCGACTTGTCGTCAGTATCGAAGCCGCCCTGCACAAATGCCGACAGATCGTATTTGCCTGCGGCGGGGCTCAGGAGCTGATAAGCTCTGAACTTCGTACCGTTCTCGCCCCAGAAATGCAGAGCCAGCTTGCCCGACTTGGCATCGTCGGCCTTTTCCTGGAAATCTATCTGCGTGGTCTTGCCGTCGATGTTTTCTATGGTCCACATGGAGGTGTCGGCATCCTCAAAGCCGCCGTTTTTCAGCGAATCGGAGGCCGGAAGGTCGGCGGGCTTCTCCTCCTGACTGCCGTCATCCTGCTTTTTCTCGCCGGAGGATTTGTCTTCCTTGACGGGGTTCAGCAGGAAATCGTCCACGGTCCCCCAGGATTTCGGTGCGGCCTCGCAGTGGATGCCTACGACAACTTCCGCACCCTCGGGAACTTCGATAACGGGTATCAGAGGATTATCCCAGTTCACCCACCCCTGGAGCTTCGCCGGGGATGTCAGCTTTTCGCCGCCGTTGACGGAAGCGAATATATAGATATCCGAGGTCTCGTCGGGACTGTCGAATCCGCCCTGCACCGAAGCCTTCAGGCTGTACTTTCCTGCGGGGATGTTCTTCACCGTCTGCGAAAGCTCAAAGGCGGTGCCGTTCTCGCCCCAGAAGTGAACGGAGTATTCACCTGTAACGGCGTCCATCTGCTTCTGCTGGAAGGTCAGCTCCGTGGTCTTGTCGTCGATGTTGGTAAGGGTCCACATGGAGCGGTCTTCGTCCTCAAAGCTGTAATTCTCCACATAGTTGGCATCCACCATAGCTATGCGGCAGACGGTCTCCATTCCGTCAGCCTTGCCCTTGACGGTGTATACTCTCGGTTCGCCTGCGCTCATAGCGTCCAGGTCCGCCTTTTCCCATTCAACGCCGATATCCTTCTCGGAGCCGTCGGTGTAGATAGCCGACACCTTTGCGGGAAGCTCCACCTTTTCTCCCAACTTGACGATAAGCTCGCTGTCCTTGATGGCATCGGGAACGGGAGTGACTTCGTTTCCCGTCCACACGAGGGCAAAGGTCTTGAGGGATTCAAGGGGCTTGCCCGAGAAATCGAACATCGCCTGATTTTCCCAGGCGCATCCGCCGTAATACTTGCCCGCGTCGTCGGGATCGAACTCGGCGGAATAGCTGGCTGCCCAGCCTGCTCCGTTCTTCTCCCAAAGGGCCGAACGCTCCTCCCAGGTGCCCCCGGGGACAGGAAGCCAGGCAGGCTCCCAGTAAAAAACGCCAAGTCCCGCGTCGCCCACGTTGGCTACCGCCTGTATCACGTCGGCAACCTCTCTCGACTGTCCCTGTACGGTAAAGGGATAGCGCTTTTCGTAGGTGACTTCGTCGCCTATGGAGTTTCCGTGTCCGTCGCCGTCCTCAAGAGTATAGGCCCAGGAGGTCTCGGCGCACATTACCTTCTTGCCGTATTTCTCGGATATGTCTTTGAGCACCTGCGTAAAATTCTCGGTGGTGCCGTGCCAGTAGGGATAGTAGCTTGAAGCGAAAACGTCGTAATCCAGCTTATAGTATTCCAGCTTGGAGGCGTAGTTCATTATCCTGTCCACCGACTCGGGATTGGTGAAATGCACCGCTATCAGAGCGTCGGGGTTTGTGGACCTTACCGCCCGCGAACCCGCGTCCATAAGATAATAAATGTTCATCCATATCTTTTCGCCGCTCATTTTGCCGTTGGTCTCGTTGCCCAGCTGGACCATTCCCACATCCGCGCCTGCATCGTTGAGCTTCTTCATGCAGTCCACGGTGTAGTCGTAGAGGGCCTGTTTCTTTTCCTCAATCTCCATGCCCTGCCAGGCCTTGGGGCACATCTGCTTGGAGGGGTCGGCCCAGAAATCCGAATAGTGGAAGTCCACCAGCAGTTTCAGACCTGCCGCCGCCGCACGTTTGCCTATCTCGCAGGCGGTGTCGATGTCGCAGTTTCCGCCGCCGTAGCCGTTGCCGTCCTTGTCCTTAGGGTCGTTCCAGACCCGGACTCTGACATAGTTCACGCCCGACTGCTTCAGCACATCGAAGAGGTCGGCTTCCTTACCGTCATAGTCGTAGAACTTCACGCCCGACTTTTCCAGAGAGATAACGCTGGAGATGTCGCATCCCATAATGAAGTCGTCTCTCATGTTTTCGATCTTTTTCACATAAAGCGTGTCGCTGGACTGCTTAACGTGCTCTGCCTTCGGCTTGACAGCCTCGCTCTCCGAGGAGGAGCCGCTGTCGGTCTCGGATACCGGGCTGCTGCTTTCCGCTGCGGACTCCGCCTTGCTGCTGCTGTCGTCATTCGAGCAGGCTGTGGCTGTCAGGAGCATTCCCGCCAACAGGAACGCGGCAAGTTTTTTTACTATCAGCTTCATACAAACACCGTCCGTTTTCATTTTACTTTTCCGCACCTTATGCGGCCGTTTACAAATGTATGACACAATTTGCGCAAACGGTTGCGCTTTATTTAAAGATACCACAAAATGCCAGTCGTGTCAACCGACATTTTTTACTAATGTTTATATAACTTTTTGTGCATTTCTCACATATATTCCGCAAAAACGATTCCCCGCGGGACTGTTGCCGTCCCCGCGGCGCGCATGAAATGCAACCGTTTGCTCAAAATGCGTACAGCAAGCATTGACATCTGCCTCCCGCGAGTATATAATATAGTATAGGGTACAGACAGATAAGGAGCTGATAACAATGGGCAGACTGTTCAAGATCATACAAAGCAACATCGAACCCAAGCTTCGGGAAATGGGCGGATACGATTACGCCACGGGCTCCCTTGACAGCGACCCGGCAGACGGCCTGCACCCCGGGGACATCTTGGGCGTGACCCGTCCGGCGGGGTACGAGCATTACGCCGTTTACATCGGGAACGGAAAGGTCATCCACTTTGCCGCGCCCGAGGGGGATTTCGGTGAAGCCGGCATCAGAGAAGCCTCCCTCAGCGATTTTCTCGACGGTCAGCGCGAGTTTTTCGTGCTGGATTTTTCCGCTGTCGGAAAGCGCCCCGTCAAGAAGGACCACGGCTCTCCCTCGGTGCTCACTCCCCTTCACGAGGTGGGGGCGAAGGTGATAAAGGACGCGATAAACGACACCCTCTCCGAACCCGACGATCCCGAACTGACCCGCATCTACTCCCCCGAGGAGACCGTCGCCCGGGCAAGGAGCGTCATCGGCGCCAACGAACACAGCTTCCAGCGGGACTACGATCTGGTGTTCAACAACTGCGAACATTTTGCGATCTGGTGCAAGACCGGGGTCCACAAATCCTATCAAGTGGAAAACATCATCAAACTGCTGACTCCCGATATGAGATACTTTATCTGACCGAAGAACGGCGGCAGGATCCGAAACCGCATTTCCCGCCCGGATTTATGGAACATCCACAAATCCGGGCGGGAAAATTTGTATAAAAACGCCCCATAAATCCACTCCCCTTCCTTCGTATATATTTCAGATGCAGAAAACGAAAGGAGAGTTACTTATGAGAAAAATATCAGCGCTGATGCTTGCGGCGGCAATGATGCTTTCACTTGCCGGATGCTCCGAAGCGGAAGCCGGCAGTTCCGGCGCCGAGGACATCCCCGCCGCGGTCCGGATGGATAACGGCGGTTCCGGCAGCAAGCCGGACAGCGAAGCCGTTCCCGACAGCCTTGAAAAACTAACTCCCCCCACCGCCTTGGATGAAAGCGAAAACGTTCCCGACAGCGGGAGAATACTGCCTCTCCCCTCTGCCGAGGCTCAGTATCTTGCCGATCTTGGTTTTGACGACTGCCTTTTCACCGCAAAGGTACAGGATTACACCGGCGAGGACGAAATAAAGTACTATGAATGCGGGATCACAGACGGCGAGGCAAGGCAGAAGATCACCGGAATGCTCTCCGGGATACTGAAAAGCAGCGAGCTTACTCTCGGAGAAAAACACAGCATCATTGATGTGATGAAGCCCGTTCTCACGCTGAAAAAGCCCGACGGCAGCGAATACACGGTGCGCGAGGCTATGCTCTCCGACAACCCGCTGCTTGAAAGTGATAGATCGGTCTATGTTTTCACGGCTCCCAGCTTTCAGCTTTATTTTGCAGTTGAAAACGATGACCTCTCGGATCTGCTGGACGGCCTTGCAAAGACCGAGGAAAATCTCATCGAAACAAAGAAGTTCGAGTACGGAAAAGCTGTAAAGCCCGAGTTCCCGCTGACCTATATCGAGATATGCACCAACTTCGCCTGGGGACATTACATCAACGGCACCTTCATCGACGCGAAAGGCTATCTGTTTTCCTTCGATCTTTCGGACACTCTGGTGAGTGATCCCGGCCGGGAAAGCTTACCGGATGCGGTCTGCTTGAACCTTGAACGCGGTATCGGCATCGAACCCCGGCCCCTTGCGCTCACGGATGTTTCCCTCCTGGAAGAAGGCGTCGGCTACGCCGAAAAGATCGGCTCCGATATTGTGTTCGGCGAGGAGGAGAAAATGATGGATTACGGCCAGCACACCCTTTATGCCGTGGTCGGCAGCAAGCTTGTGATGCTGTATTCAAGGGGCGACGTTGACAAGACCTCCGACGACGCCAACGTGAAAAATGCCATCCGCTGCTACAAGGATGCGCTGAACAAAGCCGAGCCCCTCATTAATATCATCGGCTGACTCCGCCGACGATACAGTATATATGCAAAAGACCTGTCGTTTATATAGCGGCAGGTCTTTTTTGCGTCCCCTTATTATCTTTGCGCCGTATGTGCCTTTACAGCGAAACTGCCACAATAATCCAACATATCTCAGATATGCTGTTGCAGTTTTGACCAAAGTATGAAATAATAACAGCAGGGATCCTGCAATTCTGGTCCGGGATCAAACCAATTGCAGAAAGGAGAAGCCTATAAAGAAACTCAGAAAGCCCCTCAGCATTCTGCTCGCACTTTCCGTTCTTGTCTCCGCTGTGCCGCTCAACGCTTTCGCAGCGGTACCGTGAACTATATCCCCGGCGGAGCATTGGGCGGAGATATTATAAGCGAGACCCTCATAAACGATCGGAAAACAGAGAAATTCATCAAGGAGTTCTTTGAAGCCTTCCAGGATTACGCTTTCAAAAACGAGGCCGATAAGCGCAAGGCCTATGCCGGCACCGAATACTATCCGGCACATTTCAGCGTGATAATGCCGGAGAACACGGTCATGACAGACGTAAGCAAGCTGGATATCCTCTGGAAGGACTTTGAGAATTACGAAAAGATCAGCTCCTTGGAGCCGAATGTCGTTTTGATGATCAAAGTAAACATGAAAAGAGAAAACAAGACAAGAATGGAGATCGCCGTGGAATTCAGACCCGTCACTCTGCAAGAGCCCAACGGCGTTGCCAACGATCACGACGGCTCCGCCATAACCGTGACGGCCTTCGATATGAACCTCGGAAAGGTCATTGACGAATACAAATTCCGCGCCGTCGAATTCAGCAATCCCATTACGGCTCCCGCTATCAAAAATATGGAGTTCGTGAAATGGGAGGACGGCACCGCTTCTGATGTACGAAACCTCAGGGCCGGCGACGATATCTACGCCTTTTACAGACCGATAATCAATTCGGTCGAGGTCACCTTCAGCGACACCGTCAAGGCCGGGGCGCCTCTGCCGGTGCTTGACAGCACGGAGGTCACAGTCACGCACAAGCGGCGAATCGACAATGCCTCCGTACGCTGTCTCGAACCCGACTTAACGGCAAAACACGGCACCGCCTATGCCGCCCATATCAGAGTGAGCAAGAGCAGTCTCAGAGGCACAGACCTTGACTCTCCCGACGGCGAAAGCGTTTCCCTGGCCGGAGCCTTCTCCCTTGCGGCCGACCCGGAAATAACCGTCAAGACTGCCGACGGCAGCGGAGATGTCAGAGCGCTGACGGCATAAAGTCTCATAAAAAATCAACGCAGTCTGCACTTTCGTGCAGGCTGCGTTTTGATCGTTAGGTATTCAGTTGAAGGCCCGAATTATTCGGCAGCTGCCTCTTCGCCGCCCTCTGCGGCCTGCTGCTCGCCGCCCTCTGCGGCCTGCTGCTCGCCGCCTTCAGCGGCCTGCTGCTCACCGCCCTCTGCGGCCTGCTGCTCGCTGCCCTCGGCAGGCTGAGCTGCTGCATCCTTGAGTGCCTTGAGATCGGTAGTACCCTTCTTGAGAATATACTCGATCTTACCGCCGGCGGAATTAACGCCAAAGCTGAGAGTATCGTCGCCCTCGTTGTAGAGCACGCTCATAACGAGATCGTCGCCTTTATAGCACTCGAATCCGTTGGACTTCATCTTGACCTTCATTGAAGAGGAGGCCTCTGTACCGTCAACACCCATAGTGGTAGCCTTGAACTCATCGGAGGTAACGGTGTAGTTGCAGGCGATGGTATACTCGGGAACGCCGGTTGCGGCGGCATACTCAGCGGGAGTCTTTCCGTTGACAGTCTTGGTAGTCCAGTCGCCCTTGACCTTCTCCTCGGCGCCGCAGGAAACCATGCAGATCGCTGCGATAGCTGCGATCATCAGAAGTGCCATTAATCTGATCGTCTTTTTCATTGTTCATTTCTCCTTACAAAATTACTATAAACACCCTGCGCAGAATGCGCAGTATCCTTACATTGAAGCATTATACCCTACTTTCCGTAAATTGTCAATATGTATCATCGTTTTGTAATCATTTTTTACTATTTGCTAAGAGCCCTGCGGATTTACGAGTCCGGTATGCCTGCCGGCAGCGGTATCTCTGACGTCTTTGGACGCAGAGGATGATCCTATCCTCAGCCAGATCACGGATGCTAACTCAGATTATTTTTCAGCTTGTTCAGATAGCTGCTGCTGATCTGGTTCCTGTATGTTGCTGCGGGGAAATAGGAATAGCTGTTGAGGAAATTCCAGTTGTCCCTGCCCTATGTAAAGCTGTTTTCAGAGGAGACGATCCGGAAGGTGCAGCTGGCGGAGCCCTTGTAATTCCCCTTGCCCGTGACCTTTACGGCAGCGGTGCCGGCGTTCTTGTTGTTTGAGTAAGTCACGGAATAGTTTGAAGCGGAGACCGTGTTCCCGCTGCTGTCCTTGACAGTTACGGAGGGCTTTATCTCGGAGCCGGTGTAACTATACGACGACTGTCCCACGGAGACGGTCTTTACGGTCCCCAGCACCTTTATCGAAACTACGGTGCAGTATTCGCCGTATCGGTTGCCGTCCACGGTGACAAAGGCGCGCATCTTCACATACCAGGTCTCGCCGATATTCGGGAGCTTTGTGAGCCCGACAGAAGAAGCGGTGCCCGTATTCTTCGTAGTGCTGTGTTTTTCGCTGAAATCAGAGTTCTTGGAATACAGGATCTGATATCCGTCCGCGAGGCTGTCGGGGCTCCAGGTCACTTTTAACGCCCTCCGGGATATCTATGCTTTCAAGGCTTGAACAGTCGTAAAATGCGTAGTTTCCGGTTCTTGTAACGCCGTTTCAATAATAACTTTTTTGAACCTTGAAATTTGCCCACGGCGCCGTATCATTCACTTCATAGTTCTCCATCTCCCCCGAGCCGCTGATAGTCAGCGTTCCGGTGAAGGGATCAAAGCTGTAAGTCACATTCTCTCCGCATTTGCCGCTTATGATGTCATCGTCCGCGTAGGAGCTGATGACCGCGCCGCCGGAAAAGACCTCCGCCGGCAGCTCGCAGGACATTCCGAAAAGCATAGCCGCCGCGCAGGCGCCTGCAAGTAATCTCCTTCTCAGTTTCATATTCTTAAACCTTCTTGATGTCAGTCTCAAAAAACAAAAAGGCAATGCCCTCACGCATTGCCGTCAATTCAGTATCACGGAAAAATTTCCGGCAGCCGGCTGTCATACCGATCGGCTTAGACCCTTGGCTTTGCGTCCCCGGTTTTCACCGGGTTTGCTGAAAAATCTTATACTATTTTTTCACACTTTTGCCAAAATGTCAATGTTTTTACGGCAGTGCTTATTCAAATAATAATCGGAACAGTGCGGACTGTTCCGATCATACATTTTCAAGGTTTTTGCCGGCAGAACAGTTATCCCTCGGCGGATGCTTTTTCAAACAGCTCCCCGGCCTTTTGCTTTTCCTCGGGAGAGAGACGGTCCGCTGCGGAAAGCAGGGACCCGCAGATAAACCGAGGCCCCTCGGTGATGCCGTTTCGGAGCTCCTCCTCGGCGTGTTTCAGCAGAAGCATCGGCAGCTCGGGGACGGTCTCCAAGGAATCCATCACTCTGCTGAGGCTGCCGCATTTGCAGCAGACCTTATAAACTGCTCCGGCGATCATATAAAAATCTGTCTTGCGCAGGAAAAGGTCGTACTGCTCGGGACTTTTCGCCTTTTCAAGGATCCTGACCTTTTTTTCTGTCTTGGCAAACAGGCGGATAAGCATATCTGTCTCGTTATCGTATTCCTCCAGCATATCGTAAAGCCCCGCAAGCTGTTCTTCCAATTCGCCGTCCCAGTTGATCTCTTCAAATCTGTGCTTCGAGAACCTCCATCCGCTTCCGCTGTGTTCTTCTTCGCCGTTCTGCTTTACAAAAATGACGTAAGCCTCGCGCAGATATTTTTCGGCGCTGCGGATATCTCCGAGTCTGAAACATACCGTTGCAAGCTCCTTCAGCAAGTTCTGAGCGGAGGGCGGCATATTTTCCTCGGTGAAGCAGGCTCTGTGGTCTTCGCGCGCCTCCTCCAGCATCTGCCGTCTGAGCCGCAGATTTCCCGTTTCGGCGCAGGCAAACAGCAGCTTGTTAAGGAAATGCTCTGCTGCGCTGTATTGCTTTGAATCAACATACTTTCTGTATTTTGAGTGCAGCTCTTCCACCGAAGGCTTGTTTGCCTGCCCGGAAGGATCCGGCGGGTCAGACGGTTTTTCATTTTTCTCTTCCGAGCTTATCCTTGCCGTGAGCCTTATCAGTTCCTTTGTATATCTGTCGTTTTCGCCAAAAAGCCTGCGCCTGTTCTCAAGGCATTCCTCCAGCATCTTAGGGAACCATACCGGCACTTTGAATATTATTTTGTCGGGGAGGGTCAAATACCGGCGGAACAGATCGTATTTCTGCACGGCAGGAGAGCCTTTTTCGCTTCCGAAGCGCTTGTATGCAAGGATGAATGCTCTCTCCTGCGTCCTTATTCGTTCCTCGGGGCTTTCCGCATGATAGGCGGAGCGGTACAGAACATCGATCATGAAGGGGTCGTCCTCTTCAAACACCTTTTTTCCGAGGGAAAGGCATTTGCCTATCATCTCCTTCTTCTGCTCGGCTTTCAGAGAACCGTCCTTTTCGGTCAAGTTGAAAAGCAGCTTCAGCGTGCGCCCGTCGCCTTCTCCGAAGGTGTCCTTATAGTATTCATACTGCTTTCTCATCCAGTAAACAGCCTTGTTGTTCAAGACGTTCCTTGCCGAAAAGCGTGGTACGCCGACGGTATAGGTGTAGATGTCTATCAGCTTTTCTATCGCGCCGATGTGTCCCGCTTCGCCTGCTGACGTCAGCAGCTCTATCCCGAGGTCGCGGTCCACTTCGACATCGCATCCGTTCAGATATGCCAGCCCGAGATAGTAGAGCCTTTCGGCGCAGCCGCTCAGATCGCTGATGCATCCGCTCACAGATTCCGTAAGCACACAGTAAAGCTGCTCCTCGTCATCCGCACTGACGATAACGGGCAGACCGATGAAATCCTTCTCCAGCAGCTCTCTGTCCGCCTTTATCAGTTCCACCGGCAGCACAGGCAGCTCCAGTTCCCTTGCACGGGGATATTCTATCCGCTGGATGTAATTCTTCTCTCCGAAGTCATCCTTTTCCAGCAGCGACGGAGTGACCAGCAGCATGAACAGCTTGCTGCTGTCCATAGCCTTGCTTATGGATTCATCGAATTTTTCTCCCGGGACGAGGAATTCGTCGTACCAGACAGCGAGGCTGATAAAATGCCTGTTCCTGTGTATCTGACGCATCAGCTTGTTTGCGGAGCGGCGGTCCTTTTTTCTGTATGACAGGAAGATATACGCATCGAACTGGCTGCGTATCAGTTCGGCGGTCTTGTCGTCCAGCAGAGTGCTGTCAAGGAAGTCCTTCAGCTTTTTACGGTAATCCACCGCCGTATCATCACTGACCGACCTGTCGAGATACTGCATCGTTCCGAAGAGCCGGGAATATTCATTCAGACAGTCCGAAATGTCCTCGGTGCAGATAGGGAGCAGTCTTATGCCGTTGGAAACTGCAAAGCCAAGGTCTTCATCCGCAGCGACGCTGGGCTCGGTAAGAAGTTTTTCGGTCACCGGGATGACGAACAGGTTCATGCTCATCAGATCGGTCCCCCTGTTGTCCTCGGGGAGGGTCTCCGACGGGTCCTCGCGGTAGTATATGATGCAGTTGTGTGTCGAAAGGATGTCCCCGCAGATCGGATCGAGGGTGCTTTCAAGATCGGCGGGATGGCAGGTGAAGTACACCCTCGGCTTTCCCTTGGCAGAATGCTCGTCAAGGCTTCTGAAAAGCAGTTTGTTCATATTGATCCTCCGTGTTATTAGAAAAAGTCTTTATAAAATTTTATCACAGACGCTGATCTGTGTCAAGCTCGCACCGGACAGCAGCTCTGACAACAAAAACGCCCGTCAGCGGTCTGCGCCGGGCTTGCCGAAGTATCTCAGACGGATATGTAAGGACCGCTTCTGACTTTTTACGCGCATAATCCGCCGGCATCCGGCAATACTATCCGTAAAAGCGGAGCTTAAAACTCCCACGGATAGGAGCGGTTATGCAGTACAACAAAGTGGAGATAAGCGGAGTCAGCACCTCGGAGCTGATCGTCCTGACGGAAAAAGAAAAAACGGAGCTGCTGAAAAAGGCTCACGCCGGCGACAGATCCGCCAGAGAAACGCTGATAAAAGGCAACCTGCGGCTGGTGCTGAGCGTCCTGCAAAAATTCGCCGGCCGCACCGACCAGCCGGACGATCTGTTTCAGGTGGGGGTGATCGGGCTGATAAAAGCCATAGACAATTTCGACACCAAGCTTGACGTCAGGTTTTCGACCTACGCCGTGCCGACGGTATAAAGATGTCGAAAAAGTAGAACGGCCCGCCTCCGAATTTGCTTTTGCAAATTCGGAGGCGAGCTTTGCTTATGGTTTTATTATAGCACAAATGCGGAAGGATGTCAAATGGAAGGATCGTCCTGACCCTGCGGTTTTGGCTTTTTTATTCTTGTTTTAGTCCCACCAGCCGAGAGGTCCGGTCGTGAGCGGTCCTGTTGTAAACATAATTTTTTCTCCTTTCGGTATTGTATTTGATGTATTGTGATCGAGTTATACGGTCATTATCCGATCAGTAAGGATAACCGACTACGGTAGCCAGATACGGATAAGCGAAGTAAGGATAATCAAAGCCCTGCATTTTTTATTCTCCTTTCCTTTTTATTTTTGTTTTTATCACAGGTAAATCTTTGTGAGAGGTCTTGTTTCAACAAGCGGTCCTGTCTCAGCGAGACGTCTTGTTTTAACAAGCGGTCTTGTTGTAATGATCATGGTTTTTCTCCTTTCGTTTTTGTATTTGGTTTTGTTCCTTTTCTTTGAATACAGTATATCATACCGACTACAACAGAAGTACAACAGATTTTTTATTTTTTTGATTTTCTTTTTTTGTTTTTGGTGTTGTTCCTTTTCTTTGACTACAGTATATCATACCGACTACAACAAAAGTACAACAGATCTAAAATATTTTTTTACCCAACAAAAAAAGGCACCTGCATTTTCAGCAGGCACCGCTTCATCACACAAATATTCTATATTACTGGGAGAACTGATCTACGAGTCGGAGCAGAAGATCACCTGAAGACATATCGGAAGAGCAGCTTCGCATACTGCTTCACGCCGGAAAGCGCAGATGCCTCCGGCTGATGCAGAACTGGATCCCACACACTGTCAGCAGAGCAAGACCCGAAACGTTTGACCTTATAAAATGACAAAACCGATCTCACATCTGAAAATGTGAGGTCGGTTTTTTGATCCGTTTTAAATGCTGTGCTTTGCAATCTGAGCAATGGGATCGGGCAGGGAGCTGAGACATTGAGAGACGAAAAAACTACCGTACCTGCGGCCAGGTGCTGTCCGGCCATTCGTCGGTGCCGGCAAGATTTTTGTAGCTGTCAATGACCACCGCAGTCTTTTCATCAACGGTACGCATAACATACTTCATATGATCTTCCGGGATAGCAACACATCCGCCCGAAAAAGGCTTTGCGGGTCCGAAGCAGTGCAGGAATATTGCAGAGCCAAGCCCCGGGGTGCCTTTTTCATTGTAACTGATGTTCAGACAATACTGATAGTGGTAGATATAATCCTTGATATGCTCGCATTCATTAGTGTCAAGCTCGGGATAGTCTTTGATATTTACCAGTTCATTATAGTGGAATCCCTCACGGCCGTCACCTGACCAGTAGGTGCCGTCATCGGCTTTTGTATATGGCATCTTGCTGCCGGGATCATCAGCTATACCGAAGGCACGGTTGAAGTGGAATGTTCCGACAGGTGTTTTTGCGTCACCCTCTTTTGTTTTGCCGAGGCCGTTCTTTCCTATAAATCCCGGAGTGGTCATGACCATTTTCCAGCTGCCGTCACCCTGCTTTTCGTGGAGCGATACCCAGGCATCGGTAGCATCTTCGCTGAATGCCGCAACCACAAACACCTGATCTGCGTTTTTAGCAGCATCAAGTTTGCTTACCCATTCGGGGGAATCCACACTGATAGCGCTGTAATCAGAGGAAGCCGCCCCTGATGAAACGGCTGTGCCGGCGGTGCTTGTATCTTTCGGTTCACTGCTCTGTGCGTCGTTCCCGCAGGAAGTCAGCATTGCCAGCATAAGCGTAAATGCAGCGAGCATAAAAACTCTTTTCCTCATATCATAATTCCTTTCTTTATCCTCAGACCGATCTATGACTTGCATTATCATTATACCACAAGCAGCCCGAATTTTCAAGGCCTGTACTTCGTTTTTTATGACGGACAGCCCGTTGGAGATACATATTTCCGATCTGAGCGCGATCCGTTTTTATATTGGCGCTGCGGGGTGTGATATACCTTGAACATACTTTACACCGAATTCATCAAAATAAAAAAATATTGATCCGGTACCGCAATATGCACAAATCATACTCTCCCGTATTGTGCCGAATATCAATGGGGACGACGCAATTGCCTGATATTATTGCTTTTTGGATCCGTAAATGATATAATATAGACAGCAGAAAAATATCAGATAAAAGGAGTGATCTGTATGACCGAAAAACTCGGAAAAGCAGCATCGGGAACGCTCGGAGTTCTTACGGCAGCGATGCTGACTGTATCATCCGTACCCGCGGTGTATGCTGCGGACGAAAAGGAGCAGCCCACCCGGACGGTAATGTTCTACTGTATGGGAGGTAACCTTGAAGAATCTTACGGCAGCGCAACAGGCAACCTTATCCAGGCTATGGAGTCAGAATACAATGAGGATCTCTCTTTCATTGTTCTGACAGGAAACACTAAAGAATGGACGATGCCTGCCGAATACCTTGAAGGTGCCGATTCGATATCCGGCAATGTTCTTCAGGTATGGGAGCTCAGGGGAAAACAGGATGGCGAAGAGCACGGCACTATGAAGCTTCTCGGCGGCGGTGATCTTTTTACAGAGAGCACGAAGCTGTATGAAAGCGAGACCCTCACTGATTTTGCGGACTATTGCTGTGAGAGCTACCCCTCCGATCTTTACGATCTCATACTCTGGGGACACGGCGGCGGCCCGGCATACGGCTACGGCATGGATAAAGGAAAAAAGAGAATGCCCCTTGACGGTATCGACAAGGCGCTGGACAGCTCCGCTCTGATAAAAAGCGGGGGCCGTTTTGAGATCATAGACTTTGACTGCTGCCTTATGAGCAATGCTGAGATAATCACTACTCTCTGCGATCACGCCGAAAATTTCGTATGCGCTGCCGAAACGGAGTATTCAGTCGGACAGTACTACACAGGCTGGCTCGATGCCGTTAAACGGGACCCCGATATGAGCGGCTACGATATAGGCAGGAAGATAGTTGATGACTTTACCGACTTCTATACC
Source organism: Ruminococcaceae bacterium FB2012 (assembly GCA_900104495.1). GTDB lineage: Bacteria > Bacillota > Clostridia > Oscillospirales > Ruminococcaceae > FB2012. Next base: position 204,800 of record FMXS01000007.1, read on the forward strand.
GACTATGAGGAGCGTACCGATCTTTCAACTCTCTCCGTCATAAGCTCGGACAACTTCCGAAGCCGCCTGCTGCCTTGCCTTAACAGACTTGCGGATATTCTTGTCAGCGAGATCAGGGACAAAAACGCAGATATGGGGCTCTATGAGTATTATGACGAGATATGGTCATCCCGCGGGGCATACAACTACAGCGTGGGCGACTATGACCTGATCGATCTCGGCGGATTCACCGAAGCGCTGGGCTGTATCCAGAATGAAAAGGAAGGCATCTCTCAGAAACAGCGCTCCGGTCTTGCAAACAAGTATACCGAAACGGCTTCGGCTATTGTAAGCATACTCTCGGACGATGACAACAGCGGTGACGATGTCATCCATTGCGGCAGTGCCAACGCTCCTGAAAAGGCAGCTGACGATTGGAACCTTCGCTGCGGGGACGGTTCTTTCACAAGGACGGGCAGCAGCTCCGGGCTTCAGACGATAAGCGGACTCAGTATTTTCTTCCCGTCCTTTGACAGCACCAGCGCATACGATTACATTAATGCCATGAACTCGGTAACGGAGAATATGACGGAGGGCCCCGAAAGAACCTTCCTCGAAAAGCATATGAAAACAGCTCTGTACTATTCACTGGTGCAGTGCCTGAACTCCGCCGCAGACAATATGGCCGCATTGGGCGAATATGCCGGATCGTATGAGGAGCTTGCGGAATGGCTCGAAGAATCCGATTATGAAGCATTGGTGAACTGCCTTGTTTCCCTCGGGGAGTTCACTTCCGAAGATGAAGCCGAGAAATATCTTTCCGATGCTGCTGATCTGATCATCAAAAGCCTGCTCTCGCTGAACAACATAACCGCCAGGCAGATACGCGGCGGCAACGGCGAGCTGCTGGGTTATCAGCTGACTTCAGAGGGAGTTTCCTATTCTCCCATTCACAGGATCCTTTGCGATATGCGTCTGAGCACAGACCCTAAAGGTCTCGGAGTAAATCAGTATTATATGTTCAGGGACTACGAGTTTTTTATGTTTGAAGTATATTTCCCCGACGGCTTTGATTTCTTCCCCGCCAAGAGTTTCTGGGAGGCCGAACGTTCGCGCTATATAACCGATTTTTATGACAGCGAGGATGTCCTCGAGGAAAGGGACTATGCTGACAGCGTCCGGAAATGGAACATAGATACCGTTCCCGAGCCGGAATGTGCTGCGGTCTATGACTGCGACGGCAATGTGCATATCGGACTGATAATTTATACCAACGAGGATAAGACCGAGGCTTATATCCCCATTGCTGTGCTTGTCGGGCTCCGTGAAACTTATCTTTATTATCTGTACGTTGAGCAGACGGACGACGGGTGGAAGATACTTGGTCTCTCGGAGAACACCGCGCCCGATGCCGAACGCAGATATGTTCCCATGGACAGCATAACCACAGACCCTGATATGCCGACCCTCTATTCACCTGCGGCATATCTGACCGATGCCGTTTACTATAGAAAGCAGCTGCTGCCTTCAAGCAAAATGGTCGAAATAGCTGTTGACAAGGAAAACTGGGGCATCACTGTTTCGACGGATATTCCCGACGGTGAGCTTCGGCAGTTTTTCCGCATTGCGAATATTTTCGGGAGCAATACCGACATCTCAGATATCATTGCCGAGGCTGACAGGGCTGCCGAAGAGGGCGACTTCCTCACAGACATAGACAGCGCCGGGATAACCGTTGCCGAAGCAGTCTGTGACGGCTCGGAACAGCATCCGGCTGTAACTGTGACCGTCGGCAGAACGGTACTGACAGAAGGTACTGATTTCCGGGTGGTCTATGACGGAAGCATTGAAGCGGGAGAAGCCCAGCTGATGGTCATCGGCACAGGAAAATACACCGGGACAAAAACCGCTGCCTATACAATTGAAAAGGCGGAGGAGACATCTTCGGAAAGTGACTCCGAGGATGAAAGCTCCTCTGAACCCGAGGACGACAGCACTGAAACCTCCGACCGCGAGACGGACAGCGCCTTGGATCCGACCTCCGAAACAGACAGCTCCGCTCCCAAGAAAACCGATAACACCTCCAATCCGGCAACGGGCTCAGTCTCGTTTATCGGAATAGCTGTCCTTGCTGCGACCGGACTTGTAACGTTGAGAAAAAGAAAATAAGCGAAACGGAGCCATTCATTGCAAAGGTCATTCATCATAATCACAGATTGCTCCGGGAGAGATCCGGATCATACTCAGTTCCCGTTACCTATAACCCCTGCCGCTATCAAAGCTGATGTGATCCCGGCAGGGGTATAGCTGTGCTTTTTATGTGTTATTCTCTGTTTTTCAGCACCTCTGCGGGGGTGATCTTTGAGATCTTTCTCACAAGCAGTTTGTTTATCACAAGGTAAACCAGCATCATCACGCAGTAGAGCAGGATATATGCATACCATTGATATGATGTGTCCATACAGCAGGCGACATTTGCGACGAAGGACGGATAGATAAGATCAATGATGAACTTTGCTGCGGGGATAACTGCAAGTCCGCCGAAGGCAACAACGATAAGGTTGCCGATTAAGCAGAGGCTGCGTATCTCCTTCGGACGGTAGCCGAAGATCTTGATCAGCGAGATGCCGAAGCACGAACGGTCGATCATAACGCTCATCATAAGATACATCACCACGCAGAAGATGACCGAGCCCGCGATCAGCAGCATTGCGATGAACGAGGACATCTGATCTATGAAACCTCCGACTGAACGCCTGTGTCGGAAAGCTTGCGAAGCGGTGCATCATAGTCGGGAACTGTTCCAAGACCGACTATCTCGAACTGGGTGCCGCCCGCGGTTATCTTATCTCCCACATCATAGCCGTTGACCTCGGCAAAGCGGCTCTCGACAAGTGCCTCGCCCTTGCTCTGCGCAGCCCTTCCCTCGGTGACTTGGATAAGGTCGTTCTTCTCCCTGTTTTTGAAAAGGCGCAGCACCTTGCCGTCATCGGCGGGCATATCGGTGCTGAACTGCTCCTCGATAACGCAGCCGCCCTCGGAAATAATAATTGAAAACAACCCTTTGAATACAGCACAAAAAGCGCACATCCCGGATGTGCGCTTTTTCGGGGTTTATATATGACAGGAACAATGAAGAATGCTTTTAGGCAATACCGCACAACCCCTGTGCGTCAGATACGAAGTCAGATTTTTCGTCAGAGTGCATAAATTCGACGCAGGCGGGCTGGCGCCCGGCAAGGAGAATTTGTGTACTATGACGGAAAATATGCAAGTATATGACGTGCAGAGGCGTTAGCCGCGGGTTGTGCGGTGTTGCCTTTATTACAGTTCGGCTCTTGCGGCGATCCTGTATATCTCCGCAATATCGTCTGAGGACAGTCTTACAAAGCCGTAGGTCCTGCCGTCACCGAGACCGAATTTTTCAACGAGCGCGGGAATATCCTCTTCTTTAGCGCCAAGCTCCCTGAAGTTTATGGGCATACCGATGCCGTGCAGGAAGCTCCTGAACCTCCTGATGCCCTCAAGAGCAGTAGTTTCGGGAGATTCAAAATTCATCTGACAGCCGAACACCCTCGTTGCCATCTGGCAGAAGCGCATTACGTTGTGCTTGTACACGAACTCCATCCACGCGGGCATGATGACTGCAAGCCCTGCACCGTGAGCGCAGTCATAGAGTGCGGAAAGCTCGTGCTCGATGCCGTGGGAGTTCCAGTCCTGATCTCTGCCGACTCCGACGATGTTAGTGTGTGCCACAGTCCCCGCCCACATAATGTTTGCTCTTGCGTCGTAGTTGTCGGGATCGGCGATAACGCGGGGAGTCTCCTTGACCATCGTAAGAAGAACGGCCTCGCAGAGACGGTCGGTTATCTCGACTTCTGTGGTGTTGGTGAAGTATCTCTCGAATACATGCGCCATTATATCAGTCGCACCGCAGGCGGTCTGATAAGAAGGAAGGGTCTGCGTCAGCTCGGGGTTCATTATTGAGAACCTCGGGCGGAGCACATCAGAGCCGGTTCCTCGCTTGAGCATACCCTCCTCCTTGGTGATAACCGAATTTCCCGAGCCCTCACTGCCTGCCGCTGCGATAGTCAGGACTGTCGCAACGGGGAGCGCCTCAGTCGCGTGTTTACCGCTGTAAAAATCCCAGAAATCGCCGTCATAGGGCACGCCGATAGCGATAGCCTTTGATGAGTCGATAGTCGAGCCGCCGCCTACCGCAAGGATGAAGTCAACACCCTCGCTCCTGCAAAGATCGATGCCCTTATAGACCAGAGTATCACGGGGATTGGGCTGAACTCCGCCCAGCTCAGCGAACGCAACACCGTTCTCGGTGAGAGATCTCTTCACTCTGTCGAGCAGTCCCGAGCGTACCACCGAGCCTCCGCCGTAGTGGATGAGCACCTTTGTTCCGCCGTACTTCTTAACGTATCTGCCGGTCTCGTCCTCTCTTCCTTTGCCGAACACAAATTCCGTCGGGCTGTAAAAATTGAAATTATTCATATAGCTTTATCCTCCTTAAAGTCCTATTGAACCTGTGTATACGGGAATGTCGCTCTCGGCCTTCTTTACGGCCTCCGCGAGAGTCATCCCGTGGAAATATCCCGCCGCGAAGTTTCTTCCCGAGCGCTTATCGTCGATGAATGCCCCGACCACCACGCCCGGCAGCGAGCTTTCGGGTGCATTGGGAGCGTGAGGCCCGCCGAGGTCGGTCCTGCACCAGCCCGGGTCCGTTATATTTATGCAGACATCCGTGCCGTTGTATTTCGAGGCAAGATCCATCGTTACCTTATCGAGCGCCGCCTTGCTTGCCGAATAGCCTGCCTGCTCCGGCTCAAGACGTATGCCGCTTGTGGTATTCACTATCCGCCCGAAGCCCTGTGCTTCCATTTTTGGCAGGAAGTGATAGGTTATCATCATCGGAGCTATGGTGTTGATCTTAAAGCTCCTGTCGTAATCCTCCGCAGGGGTGCTGAGGTAATCCGTCCTGTACGCGACCTGTACGCCCGCATTGTTCAGCACGATATCCACCCTAACACCGAGGGCATCTATCTCTTTGAGCATCTTCTCCACCTGAGCCGTATCGGAGAATTCAGCGCCCACTGCATAAGCCTGAACTCCCAGAGCTTTGACCTCTGCGAGAGCTTTGCCGCAGTGCTCCGCCGTTCTGCCCTGGAGTATCAGATTGCAGCCCTGCTCCGCCATAAACAGCGCAGCTCCGTATCCTATACCTCTGGCCGCCCCCGTGATGAGCGCCCAGCGTCCTCTTACATCAACCATACATAGCCTCCTTTGCTTTTTCAAGCGTTTCAATGACCTTATCGCACCAGGCATCGAATTCCTTGTCCTCGTTCTGAAACTCGGGGTGCGCCAGAATGTATTTCACCGTGCGTTTTATGCCCTCCTCAGCGCTGATCTCCGCCTTGAAATCCGGCACCAGAGATCTGAGCTTGGAGTTGTCGAACCAAACGGTGTTGGACTTATCGCCCGTAAGGCTTCCCGTGAAGTCGTAGCCTTTGCCCATTTCCGCAAGCATCTGCGAGGACACATAGTAAGGTTTGAGCTCTGTGCCGAGTGCGTCCGCGATAGCTTGGTAGATCCTGTTCCAGCTGACGGACTCGTCCGAGGTGATATGGAATGCCTCGCCGACGGCCTTCGGATTGCCGATGAGCCCGACGAAGCCCTTGGCGAAGTCGCTGTTGTGCGTGACAGTCCAGAGGGAGCTTCCGTCGCCGTGGATGATGACGGGCTTGCCGTCCATAATGCGCTTTACGACCTGCCAGCTGCCGCCGCTGCCGTGTACTCCGAGGGGAACGCTCCGCTCATCGTAGGTGTGGCTCGGACGGACTACCGTCACCGGGAATCCGTCCCTGCGGTAAGCCTCGAAGAGAAGTTCCTCGCAGGCTTTCTTGTTTCGGGAATACTCCCAGTAGGGGTTCTCGAGGGGCGTTTCTTCCGTGATGATGTGGCTCCTCGGAGGCTTCTGATAAGCCGACGCCGAGCTTATGTAGATATACTGCTTGGTCCTGCCGCTGAACAGCATTATATCACGCTCGATCTGCGCCGGAACGAAACCGATGAATTCTCCCACGCAGTCGAATTCCGTATCTCCGAGTTTTTCAAGCACATCGGCCTCGTTGCTGATGTCGGCCGTGATCGTCTTTACGTTCTCGGGAAGCTCGGCGCTTCTGTTTCCGCGGTTCAGAAGCCAAAGCTCGTCTCCGCGCTGTGCCAGCAGTCTTGTTATCGCCATACTGATCGTTCCGGTGCCGCCCACGAATAATATCTTCATACTGCTCCTCCTTGCAAAATCATTTCAAACATATCCGATGTTTTCAGCATACCATGTTTGCTCTGTTAATGCAACAGCAGTCGGGAAGTTTTAGAGATTTATTCTATTTTTGCGTTCAAAGCTCATACTATTGTCAGCCCTGATCGGATCCTGCGGAAAGTCTTTTCCGGAGCCTCAGCTGTTTGGGGGTGAGCCCCCTGTGCTTTTTGAAGCAGCGTATGAAATGACTGCAGTCCGAGAAGCCCGTGTGCTGACTGATATAGTTCAGGTCGTGGTCGGTGAACAGCAGATACTCTTCCGCCTTGAAGATCCTCATCCGCTCGATGTACTCCTTGCAGGTCAGACCGTACTGCTCCTTGAACTTTGCCGCGAAGCCGGAATAGCTCATGTGGCATTTCTGCGCGATCTCCGTAACGCGGATATTCTCTTCAAGACGGCTGTCGATATACTCCGCGATATTCTCTATCCCGTAGATATCCGCCGAGCTCACCGGGCATCCGTTTATATCCAGCCCCTGTGAGATCCACAGCCTTACGATCCCGAAAACAAGCATATATATCCGCGATCTCAGCATAATATCTCTGCCGAAAAGATACTGCTCCGTTTCTCGCACACAGCCGGAGAAGATGTCCTCACAGCAAAGCTTTGCGGCCTTCTCAGTTTTGAAATGCACGGGCATACCTTTCGATTTTGCATACTTGAAAATAGCTGTCACTGACGGCGCATAGGATGATGTGTTCGGGAATTTCACAGGATCGAATTTGATCCCCGCAAAGATCACGGGCTTGCCGTCCGCCGAAAAAATTGAATGTACCGCTGACGGGAAAAAAAGCATAAGCTCTCCGCCCGATACAGTGTAATGCTGACCGTCGCAGATGATGTGAGCCCTGCCGTCAAGCACATAAATGAACTCGGCAAAATAGTGCCAGTGCTGCTTGACCGGGAAGGCAAGCTTCTCCGAATCGAACATAAAGGCTTCGATGGGGAAATTCAAGCTGTCCTGCTTTTCAAAAAGAGAACTCATAGCTTTTTCCTTTCTCTGGAAATAGATTTGTACAATTACAGCATACCACATTTACCCGATAAAATCAATATGAATCTGCACCGTTTCATAAATAAAGATCCTTTTCGACGCAAAAAGCGCCCGCACTATCCGCAAGCTGACTCCGAATGATGCATACAATCTGCTGGAGATGCTTGAAAAAGGATGCAGGTGCGTCCCAGTCATCTTGAGGGCATGAAGAGGCTCGGCAGACAGATCATCTGTGCGGGCGGTCTGCTTGACGACGACACAACGCTCACACGTTCGTTACGGGCGGCCTCTCGCTCGGCTATGAGACGTTCCCGCTGTGCAATAGCATCCTCGGGATGCCTCCATGCGATATTGCCCGAAAGATGCTTTAACAGATGCGCCCTGCAGTTCTTGAACTCGTCCCCGATAAAGCCTAAATTCAGCAGAAAAACACGAAAGCTGTACCGCATATTATCTGAATAATAAAAGGGCTTGTACAAGTGTACAAGATGCATTTGTCCTGATCGGAGGATCGATTCCGATGCAGGAATGACAGAACGAATAATTCACAGGAACACAGGCTTTGGCCTGGGAAAAAGCGTTGACATCTTAGGATGGATATGCTATAATCGAAGAGAAAAAAGCAAATAACACTATATGAATCCTTCGGTAACGGTTTCAAACGTACTAAACACAATTTCCGATTTGTTAGCTTCTTGGTTAAATAATACATTTCCAAATTAATGGAGTGTGTATCATCATATAATTCTTATCTATATCCTGATGAATAAGGAGGTAATAATATGCTGATCAAAAGAGCATTACTGATTTTCGCCGCAGCTATGGTCTTATCATCCTGCGGCAAGACCGATCCTTCTCTTCAAGGAAATGCTGTTCAGAACACAACGGGATCTGCTGCTGATACAGATGCTGACAGCGCGGCATCTGAGACCGAAGTATCAAAAGCAGACGATCTCCCGGATAATTATCCGGAAATGCTGAAAGAATATGTTGACCGAAAGAAAGATGACCAGACATCGGATTATGACAGAATGATGTTTGATGTTTCCATTCTTTCCAAAGAAGACCAGAAAAAATTCTTTGAGGATTTTGAGAATTTTGGAGATTCAAAGCTTTCCGGCTTTTTGAAGTTCAGCGATGTTGATAACGGTGGGAAAGATGACGGAGGGATATATATGAAGAGTTATCTTTACGGACCGTACCTTCTGAATTTGAAGGGCTTTAAAAATGTGACAATAAATGAGGATACTGTCGAAGCAGACGGTCAGCTCGATATTTCGGTTTGTCGGCCTATAAATCTGTATCAGTCGGGGTATACTTATCCTTATGTGCAGATAAGGCGTTTTGATAAAAACGGAAACGATATGAAAGTCGAAAGCCACACCAGAGAAGAGATCGAAAAGCTGGCTGAAATAGATCTGAATTATCATGAGGATGATCCAAAGCCTTTGCCGGAACCGGTCAAAAACGAATAAGTCAAGGACTACACGTATTAATTTATTTTGAAAAAGAGAGAACCGCCACACTCGATACGGACGTTGAGGTAAAACTGTCCCTGATATAATATTGAAAGGAGTTCTTCCATACCCAGTGTATTGATCCGGAACTTAACTGAATACGGTGACGATATACCGCTTGAAAAAAGAGGTCACAAGGTCAGAAATAGATGAAGAACTTCATAAGAGCAGGAAAAATCTCGACAGTGTATCCGACATTGTCCGCAGATATGAAAACCTCTTTGAGGACAGAGAAGATTACCATGATGACAACTTTATTGAGTGGTTTAAGGAGTTTTATCCATAATAAGCATATTTAGAAATGTTATAGCTATTTTCATCGATTTCCTCTGGGCGAACTTAGGACACTACCAGGACACCGAGGGCGCTATCAGGGCACTATTCTTCTTTTACAAACCGCAATGAAATGCAATGTTTCGCAACGAAACCTCGCACAAAAACACGTTTTTTTGCACATTTCGATACGTTTCGCAACGTTTCAAAACCAGTTTGCGCTCTTTCAAATGGTAGAGGCCACAGCTACGAACACACGTTCTTCGGATGTTGCTATACTGCGTATCTGCGCGGTTCATCAATATGTGCTATAATTGCAAATTTGCTCAAAATATGCTGCTTGGGCACCAATTTGGGCACCATTTTATTTTTGAGCTATGTATAACGCAAAAAGAGCAGGGACTTTATGCCCTGCTCTGCGCTGTATCAAATTGCCTGTCAGATAAACTCCTTCATTGCATTTGCGAACTCGTTATAGTTTGCCGCTTCGTCGGGGCGGTGATAGACTGCGTATTCGATGACCTCAAACCTGTCCAGCCAGTCCTTCATAACATCGTGAAAGACCTTTGCCACTACCTTGGGCGGGTTCATAAATGCTCCGCAGCCGAAGGCACCGAGGATAAGCACCTCGCTGCCGTTTGCCGCCGCGATCTCAAACAGCCTTTTGATGCGAGAGGTGATCAGTGTTTCAAGCTGTCCATCTGTGAGCTTTGCGGGCTTGTCCCCGGCAAACGGATTCATTAAATTGCTTGGCTCCTCGCGCAGGTTGGGTGCCGCACAGGTGAGGATATCCACCTTGTATCTGTCCTGCTCCGCAAGCGGCTCGGGAAAGCTGATATCGGACTTGATGACATATACTCCTGGGGTATATATGCAGTCGTCATTGTAGAGCGGATCGTGTGCTTTGCGGTGCGGATCGTAGAAGCGCTGCCACATTTCTCTTGAATCAAGGCACGGATAAAGGGTCGTGCAGCGGCAGATACATTCTTCCTGCGCGGATGCTCCACGCACCACACCGCCGCCCGGATTGGTCGCTGATGCAAAGTTGTGTACGCAGACCTTTTTGCCTGCTTTGGCATAAGGCATTGCCGCTTCAAGTGAACGCTTGCTGCTGACAACTACCTTTGCGGCACTTCCGTAAAATGCATCGGGAACACTAACTTCCTCCGAAGCCCCGATAAAGCGCTGACCTTCTCTTGACGTTTTGACTGCCTCTATCAGCTCGGGCTCGGTGGTGTATCTGTCTTTGGTATCAAGAAATATCTCCATGTTTTTTGCTCGTCTATTTATCATATTATTTCTCCTTTATGTCCATTTGTTTTATTCTATGCTGCTCACTATTATCTTTCCATCCGAAGCGCATCATAATAGCTTCGTTTTTCGATCCATTCCTCATAGCTGAGTTTGATCTCTCTCGGCGGTGATACTCTGTATTCACCAATGATGCCGAGTGACTCAATATCTTTAAGCAACCGCTTGGTTTTGGTCATCCCGATCCCGAACTGCCTCTGTATCGGAGCAACGGATGTGGTCTGTGATTGCAGTATGTACGAGATGACCTGATTTTCAAGACTGTCCTGCGGGTCTATGACGATCTGTTCCTCCCGCAGCGGCACCGGTCTGTCGGGCGGCAGATCTTTCCGTCTGCCTGACATAAAGTCTATAGCCGCCTCAGCATCATCACAGTATTGATGCATCCTGCCGAAGATCTCGGTTATTTCTTCGTTTCCCAAAGCAGCGCGGAGTTCCTTTTTCCTTCGCTTATGATTGTTGATGAGCCAAACGGTCATTATAAGCACCGCAACTATCGGTACAAACATGATTACTGTCGGACCGAGGACATCGTTTTTGTATAGCCACGTTCCGCAGTAACCGACAAAACCAATCAGCAATAATATGCTGAACTTATCAAATGCTGTCATAGCTGCTCGCCTCCTTACTGAACGGAGAAGTCGGAACGGTCATTTTGATTTCTTGGCACAGTCGAATATAGCGAATATGAGTGCCGGCGGTGAAAGTACAATAAGCCAGAATAACATATTCAACACCTCATTTCATTATCCCTGCACACGTTGTTTTTCCTTCTTTAATTGTATTTTACCACAAAGCTATATATTGTCAATGCGTTTTTTTGGACAGTTAGCGGAATCACAGCATTAGTACATTTCTTTGGACAAAAGAGCAATCTATTGTTATATATCTTTACATTTTGACTATGTAAAACGCAAAAAGAACAAGGCCTTTCGACCTTGCTCTCCTTGCTTACCGCCTCACTGCGCCATTCCGATGTCAATGAGATGGGTATCTTCTTCTTCAATCATATTGGTGAGGATATTTGCCGCCTCCACGCTCTGAGCTCCTTAATTATATCCTGCCCTTAACAAGACTGATATATATGCCATACGGGACCTCCAAAGCTTTATGTGACCGTCGGACCGTTCGGCTCGGCATATAATAGTATATCATACCGAAGTCTGTTTTCAAGCTCTGCATTCCCATATTTTGCCCCTCTGCTTCCTACGGCTCATCGGCCTGCCGTTGATATGATCTGTCTGGTATGTATCACGAAATAACTGAAATGAGAAAACATTCAGGAACTAAATCGCCGGAAGCGGTATCAGGTGATACTGCTTCCGGCGATTCTGCTTGTCTTTTCAATTCGTTTATATCTCACTGACCTGCGATTCAGAAAAGCCTCAGATGATCGAATCGAGCCAGGCTGCGAATCCGACTAATGCGACGCAAGCTCCTATAAATGTAAACATATTTTTTTCTCCTTTCTGTATAGTCTTTGTTTATAGTCTGTTATTAAAGTACGAAAACTAAAACTTCGCTTACCACAAAAATTCCGCCTGCTATGCAGATTCATGTAATCATTGTTCTTTCCTCCTTTCGTTTTAAGTTTATTTATCGTAAGTGTTGTTTATTATCCGAAGATCGTCGAGAGGAT
>FMXS01000029.1 GCA_900104495.1 Ruminococcaceae bacterium FB2012
GAGTTCTATAAGAAAATGCTTGACGGCGAGCAGATACTCATGCCGAAGCACCTGCTCATGACAATGGCGAAAAGACGTGCAGCAGACTATTACAGGAGCTTCACACCGACAGAAGATATTGATGACCACATAGCCATTTGCGACGAGAAGGCTCTGCGGGAACTCGAAAATGACGACAGCTTTGAATACGAGCAGATCATGAAGCTGTGACCTTTGACCCGGCAAGAACTCTTGATCTTGCCCTGACGATACCCTATCAGAGTGAACACTAAGATGAGACCGGGGAACAAAACACTCTGACCGATGGACCGACCGTTCGGGAACGATGCAAATAATTCGGCGGAAAATGCTCTCCCCGCCGCAGGCGACGGAGAAGCATTTTCCGCATTTCTTCGAGCCGCCGAAAGGCGGCGGGGAAATACATAGATAAAGCGAGCAATACACATCATGACCGGAAGAAATGAATAAGAAGGAACTGAGAAAGTATGAAAAAGAAATACCTTGTTTTACTGGCTGCACTGACGATGCTTGTTACAGCCGCCTCCTGCGGCTCCGGGGACAGCTCCTCCGGGACGGGCTCGTCTGCCGGGGAGAGCACCTCGTCCGCTGCGGAGGCGAAGGCTTCAACAGCTGACACTTCTTCAGCCGCCGACACCGCTTCGGCTCCCGCTGAGAGCTCCGGGGAAGTCTCCGAGGCTCCCGCCGACGACCTGCCTGCTATGGACTCGGCCTACAAGGTGCTTGACTGTCTGGATGTTGAGGGCACCCCCTCGGAGATCTTTTCCTGCGGGAACACTGTCGCCGTTCAGTGCCATACCACTGACAAGGACGGTCATTGGGCTGTAAAATACTATATCGTCGATGCAGTGAAGGATGAGCTCATCCGCACTGTTGATGCCGGCAATGACATGGAGATACTTCTCGGGACAGATGCCGAGGGCGGCCTGACTGCCATGATCTGGAAGGATTGGGTAAACGAGTCGGACGATCCGCAGCAGCTGGTGTTCTACAAGCCCGACGGCACCCGTAATGCGGTGGAATACAACGGCGATCTGATGTTCGTGAAATGCGATCTTTCGGGGCAGCTGTACGACCTCGGCAAGGGCGTCGCTAAGCTCGGCTCAGACCTGAGCAGGGAAGTCATCTTTGACTGCATTGAAGCAGAGGAAACACAGATCCTTGATGTTTCGAGGGACAGAGCCGTCGTATCATACTTGAAAGACAGCTTTACGCAGCCGACGACGCTGATGCTGGCAGACACCTCGACAGGCAAGGAGATAACGGAGCTTGAAGCTGCACACGTTACAGATGTTGACGGCGCAGGGGACTATGTGGTCGTGACCTGCATCCCTGATTACGAGACCTACGATTACTACACCTCCGTGTATGAAAAGGAGACCGGCAAGCTTTTATGGACCTGGTCCGAAGAGCACGAAGGCATAAGATATGATTTCTATGAAGGCAGCAGCTACGGAGTGAACTGCGGGAACACGGAGATCATCGATCCGCTGACCTATAATTTCCTGAGAGTTTCCGACGGCGCAACGGGCACCCTCAAGCCCGATATCCCCGATGTAGTCAGGATAACGACTGCCTCAGTCACTTCGGCGGACAGGCTCATAAGCGCCGTAGCAGTCGGGGACCTTCAAAAGAACGATACTAAGGTCAAGCTCGTTATGATCGACCCCGCACAGGTGAACTTCGACGGCTCTGTGGAAAAATGCGACCCCTATAAGTATTCCGAAGAAACAGGATACAAGTGCGGCGATAAGTTCAAGGAGCTTAGAGCCAAAGCCGATGCGCTCGAAGAGAAATACGGCGTCAGAATACTCATAGGCGACGAGGTGCCCTGTCTCGACGAAACAAATGACGCTTATCGCTATGTTTCCGCCGAGGGCGGAGAATGGGCCGGATCGGGATACTCGGATACCGAAGCAGCGCTGAATTCTCTCGACAAGAGGATGGGAGAATATCCCGAGGGCTTCTTTGACGAGTTCAAGGCAAGGGGCAAGGGCGGTATCTGCATAGCCCTTGCCGGGGATCTTGCCGATAAATACACCGATTCTTCATTTGCGGCAGCCGGTCAGACTTACTGCTACGGGCTGTGGACGATAATTCCGGTGATAACGGATTATGCCGATCATGCTTTAAATCATGAGATGTTCCACGCCGTAGAATTTTTGGTCGATGACAGGGTCGGCGCGATCGATGAGGATGAATGGAACGCACTCAACCCCGAGGGCTTTGAATACTCAAAAGACTTTGACGGCTATGCCGACGGAGAAATGAGCAGCGATCATATCTACGGTTATGACGATGATCCTTATTTCGCCAGAGATTACGGAAAGGTAACTCCCCTTGAGGACAGAGCCACGCTGATCGAGATGCTTTTCACTGATGCCTATAACGATCCTGCCGAATACAGGGACTATATCGAGGACATCACCGAAAAAAGTCCGCATCTGAAAGCCAAGATAGATTTCCTCGCCGACTGGACAAAACAGCTCTTCGGATATGTTTACTGGGAGAAGATGCTGGGGACAGAGACTTAAACCCGACCGGGGCGTGTCCCCATGCTCCAAGGGACGGTCGTACAAAAGGGGCTGCTACAATTATCAGCTTCTCTTTTTCACAAGTATCGTTCCCAGCACAGCTGCGGCTGCGATCACGGCTGCTCCCGATGCCGCGCCGGTCTTGGGGTTATCGCTCTTATCGGAGGAGTCTTCCTTCGGGGGAGCTTTTTCTTTTTCCGGCTCACTGTCGGAAGTGCTGTCGGGTTCGCTGTCAGACTCGCTCTCGGAGCTGCTGTCGGGCTCGCTTTCCGATTCACTGTCGGGTTCGCTCTCGGAGCTGTCATCGGGCTCGGGTGCGGTCACATAGGCTCTCACCGTGGTGTTATTGAGGGCGTCAAGCAGCTCGAACTCCAGGTATGAACCGTCATAGGCCATTGTATAGACCTGAACGGTGTTCTCGAAGTAACCTCTTTCAAGGTCGCTCTCGGTCACGGTGTAGGTGTATTCAAACTCTGCGGACTCACCAGGGGCAAGCTCGTCCAGGCTGCCGATCAGCCGCCCGCCGGCAAATACGTCGCAGCTCCCGGTCTCTTTGTTCAGCTCCTTTGTGAGCGTCACGGTGCAGACCACCTCGTCGCCGGGATTATAGGGTTCATCCTGCGGTTCCTTGATCCTGTGGTCGGCGGAGAAGTAAGCATATTCCGTATAGGCATGGATCGCAAAATTGTCAAATGCGGTATTCTCCGCAAGATCCGTTCCTGCATGGTCGGGTCTCACACCGCAGGAGCGCATACCTTCTCTCACATCGACCCAGTCGAACCATTCACCCTCGTAATAAACAAAGCTCTCGCCCCGGTTGACGATATCGCGGCAGAAGGATAAAGAGTAAGGGATAAAGCCTTCCTCGCTTCCGTGCTCCTCTGTATACTTGGCTTTATCGTCCTCATACTGTTGCATAGCCTTCGCTTCGAGCAGGCCGTCCTTGAATATGATCTCCTGCTTTCCGTCCCTGCACTCTGAGGTGACGACGACGGAGAAGGATGTACCCTTTTTCATATATACAGGTTCGGGAAGGTCGGTGTTGTGGTATCCCGCATACTGACCGCTGACGGTCATGCTTGCGGCAAGGGTGCCGTCGGTGGGGCCGGAAGGATCGTCGTTCAGGATATACACATCATACTTGACCGTGTTGTTCGGGTGGCTGTAGATCATACCCAGTGAAACGAGCTTCTGGTCATACTCGCACTTATATACATTTGCCGAGGCGATCTCATCTTCTCTGCAGGTCATCACCCATAAGGAATTCATAAGATCGTACTGATGCTCAAAGCTCACCGAAAGCTTTTCTTCCTCTTCACCGTCGGGATCCGGCAGTTTCAGGTCCATAGTAGGGGACAGACCCAGAGACTGATCGTAATAGGAGATATAAAAATATCCGTCACCGTTGTTGCCGAAATATTTATATGTGTCCCTGGAGCCCCAGCTGTTCTTGGCAATGAACGCGCCGTTGCCCTTGAGAGTGCCTTTGGGGTCGTAGAAATATTCCTTTGGAAAATCATCGTCGTACCCGACAACGGTAACAGAGTGATTGGCCGAGAGAGTCTTGTTTATGCTTTCGGGGTCGTCGGGGTCATAGTCGGCGTCGTAGCAGTAATAACACATACTGTCGCATTTATATTGGTTATCTGTTATTTCGCCGTTTTTGTCTATGTAATTGAATCTGCGGTTTTCGTCTGTCGGCCCGGTCGATACATAATTTAAAGAGAGAGCTACCGCTCTGCCGTTTAATATCTCATTTTTCATGCAGTTGAGAACATTCTCATCAAAATAATATTCTCCCGTGTCCGGATCCTTGGCGGCAAGTCTCTGCATACAGTTGAAGTTTTCGATCGTATAGTCCGAGAACCGGTAGGCTTCATCCACAGACCAGTCCAGATCCTTCGGTGCCTCTCCGTCTGCCGAATAATCCCAGTATCTTCCGTTGCCGACATACCAGTATGAGCCGCCCGCCGGGCGCACTATCCGTCCGAGCAGCGTCTCGTCGGAGATGATCTCAAGGAATTCCGCTTTGGAGCTGAAAGGTATTTTTTCTTCCTTGTCTTTATCGAAGAGAGGATCATCTTCGGTATCTTCACACACATCGGGGTCGTTTATGACCTCATAGATCGTTACGGTCCCGCTCATATATACATCGTCAAGATTGGGCACAAGGCTCTCATCCACCGGCCCCTGACCCGTTGACAGCATACTGAGTACATTATCGGTATCGCCGCCGGTGAAGATCTCATTGAAGATAAGTTTCAGATCCGGGTCTTCCTTCAGCATTTCAAGATAAGCAGCGTAACGAACGGTGCCCTCGCCGGTCTGCGAAGGGTAGAGGCTGTTTTCTCCCAGCTGGGCGGCGACGAACCATGCGAACTGGCGCTCGGAAAAATCGGGTATCACCGACTCATCGCATTCATTGAGATCTATGCCCAGCTCGTAAAGCAGATCGGTCTCCAGACAGGCCGTGGCTGTGAATGCCCAGCAGTTCGGCGCATTGCGCTGGTCCTTTACGGGAGTGACATAATTCTTTCCGTCAACATCCCGCAGATCGAACTTTCTCAGTGCGGGAGCGGGAACGGTTATATCGGAGCCCGGGATGGTGGGGGCGTAATCGGTGTCGATCATCGAAGCGGCACAGCTTCTGCCGAGTTTATCGAGCTTTTCTTCATAGCTCAGCTCCGCATCGGGAGCGCCGTCCTCGGCGAATGACGTGAACGCAGCCGGCTGAGCCGCACAGGCCAGCATCATCAGAGCAGCGGCAGCGGAAACGATCTTTTTTGTTCTCATATCCTTCGATCTCCTTCTTAGCATATACATCCTTTGGGTTTATATGCTGTGGTCTTATGTTCTGATTATACTACAGATCGCTCCTTTTTGCAAGAGGTTTTTTGCGGTGTCGGCAGAAGATAATGAACAGTGAACAGAAAAGGGAGTCCGCTGCGCGGACGATTTTAATATCATCGACACAGACGGTTTTTTCTGAATTGACTTTTGCCGGTATGTATGATATAATACAAACAAATCCATGAGAATGGGGAGATAGCTGTGAAGACAAGAATATTTGCACTTCTGCTCGCCGGAGCCATGACCTTGGCACTTGTTTCCTGCGGGGATCAGAGCCCGTCGTCAGCACAGGACAGCGCCGCGGAGGGGATGAAGATCCTCGGGCAGGAGTCTGAAAAGGGCGAAAAATATACTCTGTATCTCGGGCTGAACGACAAGGACACCTTTGAACAGAAAATCAGCACCGAGGATGCGATCGAAAAGGCCAACAAGATCTGTGCCGCACATTCAGGCGGCTATACGCTGTTCACCGCCAACGGCGGCTGGACAAACGATGACGGCACCATAGGCCACGAAAACACCCTCGTGTATATGATCTACGATATCGGCGAGTCCGACCTCAGGGCGATGCTCGATGAGTTTTTAAAGGAATTCAATCAGAGCTCGGTGCTCGTGGAAAAGACCGAGGCCGCACACATTTACTATTCCGGAAATTAAACCGAAAAGGAGCAGCTATGAAAACTGTAGTTATTACCGGCAGCTCGAGAGGGCTGGGCTTTGAAATGGCAAAATGCTTCCGCAGATACGGCTGGAACGTTATGCTCAACGGAGTGAACGGGCAGAGGCTCAGATCCGCTGTGAAGGAATTGAAAAGAATAAAGGGCGGGGGCTCTGTCGCAGGCTTTCGCGCAAGCGCGGCGTCTGCCGATGAGCTGCGGGCTCTTGCGGGCTATGCAAAAAAGCAGTTTGGAAGGGTGGATATCTGGATAAACAACGCCGGCATAAATCAGCCGATGAAAGCACTCTGGGAGCTTTCATCCGATGAGATCAATGCACTTATAGACACCGACCTGCGGGGCGCGGTCATCGGCAGCAAAATAGCGGTGGAGCTCATGAGCGCACAGCCCCGGGGCGGGTTCATCTACAACACCGAGGGCTACGGCTGCAACGGTGAGATGATGTCCGGCCTTAATATGTACGGTACCTGCAAGCGCGGAGCGTCCCACTTCACCATAGCGCTTGCAAAGGAGCTTGAGGAAAGGCACAGCATGGTCAGAGCCGGCAGGCTGTCTCCCGGTATGATGGCGACGGATTTTCTGACAGGTGCCATGGGCGGAGAGCAGAAGATAGAGCTGCCGGAGAAGACCAAAAAATTCTATAACATCATGGCGGACTACCCCGATGTTGTGGGAGAGTTCCTTGTGAAAAACATGATCCGGAACAGGAAGAACAACGCTCATATCAACTGGCTCACACGCCGGAAGGTCGCTGCCCGCTTTATGACAGCAGGCTTCCGTAAGCGGGACTATTTTTAGGGGGCTGTTGCCCAGCTTTTCCGCCGCAAATGGGTGCTCCCCCCCACCGGGGGAGTACCCATTTGCGGCATTTCACCGAGCCTTGGCACAAGGCTCGGTGAAATGCTCGGCTCGTTTCGTGTTTTTATGCTTACCAAAGTGCAATTCTGCGCGGTTTACAGATACGCTGTTCGTGCAACAGCCCCAGTCGCCGATAGCAGGGTAGTCGTCGGGGTATTTGTGCTCGCCGGTCAGCACGAACTCCATGCCCTGCCGGCAGCAGGCCGCCGCATCGGCGATGAATACCGCAAAATAGTCACTGTCGGTGGTGGTGTCGTGAGTGTAGGCAAAGCTGCCCGTTACCCTGACTTTTTGCCGATGTATTTATCCGGCTCGTTCACCATGTCAAACACCTGTGAGTAGATAAGATTGGGGGTGAGGGTGGTAAGGTCGATGTCAATGTCGCCGTTGGAGAGGTTCAGTTTCTCAAGCTCCGACGTATCGGGCGCCGAGGGCGTGATGTCGGCAGTGTACTGCGAGACCAGCTTTTCGGCCTCCGCGATAACTGCGCTGTCGGTTTCATTCAGCGAGACCTCCTCCTGCTTGCTGTCGGCCTGAGATATCTCCGCCGCAGATGAGTTGTCCTTTGCAAGTATGCTGTCCACCTTCGATGTGTACCCGCAGGCGGTAAGCATGAGCGAAAGCACTGCGAGAAGCACCGGTATCTTCTTTTTCATTTTTATGCCCTCCTGAGACATGACTGTTGTGCAAAAAAAGATGACAACGCCTGAAACCACGCATTTGCGCGGTTTTTTGCGTCTCTGGAGACATAAAATCAGTATAGATTTCCAGAGATGACATTTGCCCCAAAATAGGGGACCTATGGATTCGAACCATGGATAAACGAATTTTCAGGGGGAGCATCTCAGGCAATTATCAAGCTAAATAACAGAAAAAGGAATCAAGGATCAACAAAACAGCAAAAAAACATTCACAAACTTATCTGCCTGAATTTGTTGGTATCTCACAAAAATAAGGTACCAAGAGATTCAGGCTTTTTTTATTGCCCGAAAAACTATACTAAGAAAGGAAGATGATGCCCATTATGGCTTATGTTGTATGCAAGTCCCAGCAAAAGGAACTCAGTTCTGATGTTGTTTTTGCCCCTGCACAGGAATCTTCTGAAGCCATGATCCTGTTTAAGAACGCTGAATACGCCTTCAGCCTGTATGCTTCGGTTCATTCTGAGCTGTCTTCCGAATGCGCGATATGGGAGAGACTTTCAATCCCACAATAGTTGAAGAAGACGGCGAACAGAGATTTGATAATATCTCGGTGCTGAACATGATCGCAGCCTCGATAGAATATGACCGTTCGATAGGTATGAACAGCACTATGATCCGGATTTCCAACGAGAAATGACCGATAAAAACAAAGCTCACTCACTGCCTGTTTAACAGCTGTGAGGGGGCTTTATTGTCTGTATGATCTCATATCCCGACTTTTGCATACCGTATTGCAAAATCATTATAAATGTGGTATAATCAGGATAACATCGGAAAAAGGAGGTCAGTCTATGCCCAAAAACGACATTCAAAAGAGCAGAAAACTGTTCTTGCAAATAAGCCTGACACTTCTGCCGATCTTTGCTCTTATCACGGCTGCGGTACTCCTGGTCGTATATTTCAGCTCTGTAAACAGCTTCCTCGAGGCACAGAATGAATATATGAGGAACGTAACAGATACCACCTACCGGAATCTGGACACCGATGACCCGGAGCAGTATGTGCTTTTTCAGTCGTACTTTGAGCAGCACCCCTCAGAGATAGAAGCTGATCTGACCGAGGAAGAAGTAAATGCCTATAACGACGCTGTTGACTCTGAGTATTCGATCGAAGAGCAAATGCAGAGTTCGGAGATCCTTCTCAGAGCATGGGCAAAGATGTATCTTCGATATATAATCAGCAATTTTAAAGGCGAGTATTCCGTGCTCAGTATGTCGAACTACTCCAAGGCTTTCATTATCGATGCCACGGACGAGCATATGGGGCTGTTCATCTGCAAGTACAATAAAGACAGC
The DNA here is from genome assembly GCA_900104495.1 of Ruminococcaceae bacterium FB2012. Classification (GTDB taxonomy): domain Bacteria; phylum Bacillota; class Clostridia; order Oscillospirales; family Ruminococcaceae; genus FB2012. Next base: position 8,937 of record FMXS01000029.1, read on the forward strand.
GACGGCGATGAAAAGTATTCGTTCAATGAGTTTGATCCTTCGGCACATCCGGAGGTAACGGAGCTTATAGAAAGCGGCTCGGATAAGTTCCTTTTTGAAAAGACAAATGACTTCCCCGACGACGGCAATTACTATATCTGCTACAAGCCCATAATAGTGAACGGCAAGACTCAGGCGCTGCTTGGCGTTGCATTCAACTGGGACGACCTGCACAATAAAATCCTGGGCGATCTGACAAGAGTGTTCCTGATGATAATATGCGGCTTGCTGTTCGCTTTGATCCTATTGCAGTTTATCCTGTACCGAAAGGCGATACTGCCGGTGAGAAAGATACAGGAGACCATCCGCGAATACAAGGACAACAAGGACAGCAGCAAGGTTTATTCCGAGATGTCGGAAATAAAGGTAAAAAACGAGTTCAGCCTGCTCTCTCAGGATATCTCCGATCTTGCAAAGGAGATAGATTTCTATACCGAGGAAAACGTCCGGCTTGCGGCTGAGCGTGAGCGTGTCACAGCGGAGCTCGATCTTGCAACGAAGATACAGGCAGACCAGCTGCCGAGCAGGTTCCCTGCCTTCCCTGACAGAAAGGATTTCGACATCTACGCTTCCATGACCCCTGCAAAGGAAGTCGGCGGAGATTTCTACGACTTCTTTCTCATCGACGACGACCGTCTGGCGCTTGTTATCGCAGACGTTTCCGGCAAGGGAATCCCTGCTGCTCTGTTTATGATGATGAGCAAGAACCTTATCAAAGACCACGCAATGATGAAACTCTCGCCCAAGGAGATCGCCGACAACGTCAACCGAATGCTCTGCGAGAACAACAAGCAGGATATGTTCGTCACCGCCTGGATCGGCATACTTGAACTCTCAACGGGCAAGATCTCAGCCGTCAATGCAGGGCACGAATTCCCGGCTATACTCCGCACGGACGGCAAGTTCCGGCTATTCGAGGACCATCACTGCTTTGTCCTCGGCGGGATGAAACGTGCTGTTTACAGTCAGTATGAGTTCACGCTGCCGAAGGGAGGAACGCTCTTCCTCTACACCGACGGCGTCACAGAAGCCACGAACGCCGAAGATGTGATGTTCGGGGAAGACCGGGTAGTCGAAGCGCTGAACAAATACCCCGATGCTCCGCCCAAGGAGCTGCTCGAAGGCATACGAACAGAGCTTGACAGCTTCGTCGGCACAGCACCGCAGTACGACGATATAACGATGCTTGGAATAAAACTGAACTAAGATCTTAAAGGAAAAGGGTATCTCCGCCGAAAGCGGCGAGGATGATTTCCACTATTAGGAGGTAAAAAAATGAAGGCCGAAATACTCAAAACAAAAAAACGTCTCGACGTCATCGTCGAAGGAAAGCTCGATGCCGTTACTTCACCCGAGCTTGAAGAAAAGCTGATGCCTGCTCTCAACGATATCCAGACCCTTGTCTTCGACTTCTCGGAACTCAAGCTCATCTCCAGCGCAGGGCTGAGAGTGCTGCTCTCCGCCACAAAGCGAATGGACGAGCTTGGCGGCACGATGACCATAAAGAATGCTTCTGACAGCGTCAAAAAAGTATTCAAGCTCACAGGCTTTATAAATGTGCTGAACGTGAAGTGAAAAAACTCACCCATACCTTTCTTGCGGAAGGTATGGGTGTTTTTGTGTTCAGAAAATCTTTTCCGTGTTCTTGTCAAGCTTTGAGATTATTCCGATCATCTGCTCCTCCGGCTCCTTGAAGCCTCCTGTCACCCAGTCGGCGATGACGGCTATGCAGCCCTGTGCCCGGTAGGAGCACATATAGTCGAGCTCGGCTTCGGAAAGGCTGCTCTCCTCTTTTTCCAGCTGCTTCTGCATGAATACTCCCTTGATTATCTCGCTGAGCTTGCTTCTCAGCTGGCCCGTTGTGTTGGGACTGAAAACCATCCCGAAGATGCTTCTGTTCTCGGAGATGTAGCCGATGATCTTTTTGAAGAACACATCCGCAGGTCCTTCCTCCAGCTCCAGCATCAGCAGTCCGAAGGACACGATAGTATCCTTCTCGATCTTGTCGTAGAGGTCATATACGTCGAGATAGTGCCGGTAGAGGGTCCCGCGGTTCACATCTGCCTTGTCGCATATCTCCTGCACCGTTATCTTGTGGAGCTCCTTCTCGGTGAGAAGCTCGGAAAGTGCGTTGGTAAGGGCTTTCCTCGTTTTCTGAGCACGGCGGTCGTTAGATCTTTCGGGCATATCATTACCTCGCTTTCCCTGAAATTACTTGTCCTGCTGATACAAGTATAACATATTTCAAGTGATTTTGCAATAGTTATGCCACAATTTTTCAGCACAGCGTTGCTTATGCAACATTCCGTCGCATTTCTGCCGCATAAGCAACAAAAGGATCAGATTTTGCTGATTGAACATAGCGTAAATGCGTGGTATTATGTAATCACAGCAAGGGAAACAAACAACACAAACAAAAGGAGGAAAAGAAAATGTTCACATTCATAGCCACATCAACAGTTTTGACAGGCTTTGCAGCATACGCGATCTACCGTGTGTTTAACCCGTGACCGAACGAAACAAATAATTGCAGAAATCGCAACCGCGCTCTGCAACAGATAATTCAAGATGAAGGAGGTAAGAAAGATGCTTGTAGCTGTCGGCGGATTTTTCGCAACTGTAGTATTTCTCGGTTTTATACAGTCTCTGACCTGATATAGCGAAAGAACAAAACAACACATCAAAAAGGAGGGAAACAAAAATGGCATTTGGATTTTTCATCTGCGGACTATTCGTACTTGAGGTAGCAGCTCTCGTCTATACAATAGTTAAATAATAAATGTATCACATCAAAACAAATAAAGGAGGGAAAAAGCAATGTTCACACTTGGAATTATCGGATTGTGTGCAATAGGTATCTCGACTACCGCAGTCGTCAGCGCAATGATCTTCACCTGATACGTGATCACACACTGAGATCTTATCAAAGGAGGAAAACGAAATGCTTGATCTTGGAATAAGGTGTCCGTCACGGATAGGAGCGGATCTGATCGCCGCTATCATCTGTCCGATCAGGCGCTGACCGGCAGGAAAAATCATCAAAGGGCATATGAAAATGAAAAATAATATCATACTGATAAGCGTTCATACACACAAAGTATGAGCGCTTTTTGCTGCCTAAATTCATTTTTCATTTTTTGAAGACCCGGCTTTTTATCTCAGCGGCGCTGACTTCGACAGCAGCGGTTTCCGCAGAAGTTTCTTTTCGGATGCAATATTACCAACATCGATTGATAAGCAAATTTTGTATTTGTGCAAAATACCGAAAATATAATAAACTCAAGATTTTTTTGAAAAGATGCTTTTTTTGTAAGTAGTTTGTAAGCAGCGGTGTGTTATTATGTAATCACAGCAAGGGAAACGACCCGAAAACACAACAAAAGGAGAGATCACTATGAAAAACATCACTAAGATAATCGCAGCAATGGGCGCAGCAGTAATGATGATGACATCATTCGCAGCAGTTTCGACATCGGCAGACGATACTTCAGACTCCGGCTTTTTCGGACAGATCACACACTGGATCACAGAACAGAATAAAGAGCAGACCAAGCCCAATAAGAAAAGGCTGGTCCAGATGAGCGACTTAGCAATAGAGCGTCAGGTGCTAAAAGATTACAATATGACGATAGACCAGTATTATGTAGTTTTATCAAGAGTATCATACACTTTTACATGGCCTCTTGATATGTATCAGCTTGAGGAACAGATACGCCAAGGTATGGAAAACGTAGCACGCTACAACATCGCTCCCACTTGGAACGAGGATATGATAAGGTTTATGAAAGACTACTGGGATGAAGTAAGAGAAGCGTCATTGGAATGGATCGAAGCCATCAGGAACAATTAAGACAAAAAATCTGTGAAAGGAGAAAAGAGATATGTTTTCATTTATAGGAGCTTGTATCACAATTGTAGGCTTTGCAGCTTGGCTGAACAGCATACTCTGATAACAAATACAATGAATAAACGATATGGCCGGAGGAAGCCTCTTATATAATGATGAATGCCGCAGACAGTACCGACCGATACTGCCAGCGGCATTTATATTGGGCGCTTTATCGCAACGAAAAAGGGGCAGACCGAGATCTGCCCCTTCTCAATTTTAAGCTGCTTGATGCCTGTGTTTTTGCGATAATGTTACGTTACCAAGGTCGCATTGTTGTACAGCCAGTCGATCAGCTCCTGATTATACACATCTGCGCCGCCGGTAATGGTGATCGTCATATAAGCATCATTGTTCCAGATCGTAGTATAATTAATGATTTTATCAGTAATAGCGGCTTCTGTATTTCCGTAGCACAGAGAATAATGATCAACGTATATATCACCACTCTTATCAGGGAATGGTATTGGCATTTTTTCTGTTCCGGTAAATTTATTGGTTATTGAGGTATACTGTTTCCCGTTTGAAGTGAAGCTGATATTACAGGATTTTAATGTTTCACTTAGGTCATCATTAAATTTCCATGTGGTGTTTGTCAGATCACTGATCAACGTATTTGCAGCTTTGAATGTTTCATCATACGGGCCTTCGTCACAGAATGTATCTTTATCATCGCGGAACAGCCACCTTTCGCGGTAGGTAGTGGCTTTCTGTGACGGGTAATAGTAGTAGGTCGCGCTCACATCGTGATCCCAGTCGTTGGAATAAGACGCATAATTCAGCTTGTGATCGTAATAAGACGGGAAGAACAGCTCTATGCGTTCGTATGATGCATAGTGGTAATAGCCTGCTGCATAGCCGTTTGCCACATTGTGGATGGTGCTTGTCGTAAGCGAACTGCCTTCTATATAGACCTTGGAATCCTTATAGCCGTCCTGAGCTGATTTCAGAGTGCAGTCGTTGAAATCGTTCAGGTCAATGCGGCAGAAGCTTGCGTCATTGCGGAGAGGAACGATGGTTATTGTATTGTCGGGGTTCTCTTTGTTGTAGGCGTCTATATAGTAGGAATCCTGCGCACGGACGTGGGCAACGCTTACATCGGTATCGTGGTTGCTGAAAACATCGCTGATATTGACGCCGAGAGACATCAGATCGTTGGGATAATCCGCATAGATATCTGCCACAAGGCTGTTGAGCCTTGACGCTTCTTCGGAGGTGATACCCGTAAGCTTCGTGATAACGCTTACGCTATCCGAATCTCCGAACAGAGAATACAGGATGCCCTGCCAAACGATGCTTCCGACTAAGCTCGTCTTTGAAGGAGCATTGGGAGCGGGGCAGTCGTTCATCATATACTTCGTAAGCTTTCTCAGCAGCGGCTGATAGTTGTTGGCATAGTTGTTGCGGTCACCGATTTTCAGCATGCCCCTGTCGAGCACGATCGTCTCTGCGATATTCGCATCGTAATTGATCTTTGTCGTGTCTTTTACTATAGCGCTCGGGAGCTTGCCTTCGTCAATGCTGTCAATTACGTCCAAGACCTCGCGGACAAGGTTTACCAGGCTGGTGAGACTGCTGATTATCGTTGAGGCGGGGATAGTATACATCTGGAAGTTATCACTGTTCCAGCTTTTATTGGGATGCTCCGTAGCGTATAGCGCCTTTACGGTGTTTCGGTTGGTCTCGAAATTATCGTAATCAAAGAACTGGGTTGTGATAAATTTGTCGATGCCGAATCTTGTAAATCCGACCCAGCCCATTGCGACCTTTGTAACGAGGTCGTTGGGATTAACGATATTGAAGATGTTGTTGTAGAGGCTGTCCTTGGGAGCTGCCACAGTCGTGGAATTGAAGTTTGCGCCCTGCGGAGCTTCAAAGGTGTAGGCATAAAGGTCGTCTCTTTCGAGGGTAACGCCTTCAAACACTTTATCGCTGCCGTTATTCTGGATCTTGTTGTCCAGCAGGCCGGCGGTAAGGTTCATTGTGGCGCCGCCGCGGGAATAACCGCTTATCCAGAGCTTAACCTTGCCTGTGATGTTCTGGGTCTTGATGTATTCCCCGATAAAATCTATGACCTTGTTGGCTGCGTTGTACCAGCCCTCGTGCATCATATCAGAGTTTTCGCCTGTGCCGAGGAAGACATTGTTTTCCCACTCGTTGAAGTAGCCGCCGCTTCTTACGGTGGAAGCGATGACCGTGGTGTCGCCGATCTTCTTTGATGCGGCAGCGATGCCTATGGTATCAAATGCCGTTCTTGTTTTGTAGTCATCGTTGACACAGATATCATTGCTCGTAAAGTTGAGCGCACGGAAGAATGCGCAGACACGATCCGACTGCTGCTCGAACCATTCGGTATCATCAGGGCTGGAGGGATCGCCCGGATTCATCGAGTATTTCGTCATCATCATAGAAAGAGTAGCTAAATGCGGATTGTAATTCGTCGAAGGGCTGCTGAAATAATCGTCGCTGTAATAAAGATAATCGTCGTCTACCTTGCTGCCTTTATAATCCGTAAACTCGAAATGTATCGGATCGGGAGCTGCTTCAGCATCGTTCATCTTGAAGGCTGAACCATAAGATACTGCCGCTTTGACAGTAATCTCCTTATCACCGGCAGTTACAGTCTTTGAAAGAGCTATCGAAGCCTTTTCGGGCTCCGCTGCATCAGACTTGAACGACTGCAGCGAGGTCATCCCCACAGTTGCAAAGCACAGCAAAAGCGAGAGCAGACGTTTGCCTGCCTTCTTTTTCCATACAAAGCAGACTACCGTTACTCCGCCGAAAAGAGCGGTCAGAGCAAATCCCAAGGCAATTCCGCCTGTGTTGGGGTTGGTGTCAGCTGGCTTCTCGGGCTCCGAGGAGCTCTCGGGAACAAAGACAGTTTTAAGAGAAGCTTTTTCCCCTGCCGCAAGCTCTTCAAACGTAATTATTCCGTCTGAATCCTCCGACAGTATATATCCGTCGGGGGCGGTGTTTTCCAATATAACATCTTTAACTGCATGAGCGTTGGTGTTTTCAACGTCAAGAGATGCAACTATTGCTTCATTAGCTCTGTAGCTGTCCTTGTCCGTTGAGAGAGCGGCTTCCAATCCGTCTTTGCTTTCAAACGAATTTGATAAAATTGCACATATTTTATTGTATAAATCGTGCAAAATTATCTGTTTTACCACCAATTCTCAACAATGGGCAGACGTGGTCAAAGACCTCAGTCCTTTGGGAGACATCACACCCGGACCGACCTGTTCATCGACCGCCTGCGGCAGAAACAGAAAAACAAGAGGCTAATGACAAGATCTGCAAGAAGAGCTTGGCACTACATTTCAGGTCTGTGCCAGGCTCTTTTTCTTTGTTGGGGCTGCAACAGCCCCTATTTTTTTAAGGCAATACCGCACGACCCCTGTGCGTCAGATGCGCAGTCAATTTTTTCGTCAGAGTGCATAAATTCGACGCAGCCTTGCTGACGCAAGGCAAGGAGAATTTGTGCGCTATGACGGAAAAAGTGCAAGCAGATGACGTGCAGAGGCGTTAGCCGCGGGTTGTGCGGTGTTGCCTTAAACATTGGCTTTCGGATATTTGAACATCCGCAGACCGTCCTGCCGGATGCTTATTTTTTCATTCCGCCCTGTAATTGCCTGAGACCGTCGTTCCCAGCAGCATTTGCTTCGGGGGCTTTTTTTCTGACATCTCCTGCAAGATTGCGGTTGTACGTCATCTTTGCGAAGAACTCCCTGCGGTTTCTGAGGAACTTGCTTACGTCCTTGTTGGACATATCGTTGCAAGTAAGGATGAGGCCGCTGTCATTATATACTTCCGATGCCGCAGACGTGAATTTCTTTGCGTTATCGTCTCCCTTGATAACGGCGGCGGGGTCGTTCATCATTTTGATGTTATCGGCTGCGATTATCACAGCTATGTATCTGCGCACCTGCTTCTGATCCGCTGCCGCCAGCCTTGCCTCGGTGCCGAGAGGATATTTCGTGTCGAGAAGCTCCTCCAGCTTCTCCATAGCCGCAGACGCCTGCCTTGCAGCAAACTGCTTCAGACCGTGCTCGTTTGCGACCGACTTTCTGTCAGCGTCAGCCTTGCAGTCCTTGATCTCCTGCATGGCCGTTTTCATAATGTTGATACGGTCCGTGGTCCGGTTGTCGAACACCTTGCCCTCTTTCGCCTGCTTTTCCTTGCGCATAAAGTATTTGTTTACCCTGTACTCTGCCTCTCTTGCCTGTTCCTGAAGATTTCTGATCTGCCTTCTGCGCTCATCGGGATCGGCGGCAGCTGCGGTCCTTTCATACTTAGCATAGCTTTCTTCAAGCTCCTGCATGGCTTCGCAGGCTTTATCGAACTCGCTGCTGCTGTGCCATACAGCCTTGGTAGCCTTGGTGGTCTGCTTTCTGACAGCCGCAAGCTTTTCGGAATGCTTGTCCGTAGCGGACATCTCCACACCTGCGTCGATCTGTATATCGGTGGGGATCCCCCTGAGCACCGGCTTGCCGTTCTCCGGTTCCTCTACGGTCATCATCCTGCGGACTTCCGGCCTTACAAGGAATTTCGCAGTCATCAGCTGCTTCTCCCAGCTCAGGTTTTCAAGACAAGGGATGCTCTTCATATACGCCGTAAGGGACGTCTGCAAATGACGGCTGGCTGCCGTCACTTCATCCCTTCCGAAGGAAGTGGAGTTGCGAAAATCCTTGTTCTTTTTCCCGTCATTAATGATGCCGGTAAAATGATCTATATTGGAAAGCTCCGCCAGCAGCCTGGGGAAGTCATTCTGATCGACCTTGCCGCCTATCAGCATCGTCTGTGAAAAGTGGTAAGCGTTGATGCAGCTGTTGGCAACATACGTAAAGGCGCCCATACCCGCGGAAAAGCCGTCTTTGATCTCCTCGTAAGTCCTGATATCATTCTTAGAATTGGCATAAGCCTCTATTTCCTTGTCACAGTGCTTTGTCTCCTGCCATGCATCGTGGATGCGTGTTGAGAAGAATACGAGCTGTGCATAGCGTTCGCTGTTGGACATATTCTCAGTGGTGAGATCGAGCTTTGCTACCTCATCGTCCACGAGCTTTTGGGCAGCAGTGATGCCTTCATAGAGGTTTTTGGCGATCCACTCCTGATCCTCTTTCCCGCCTCTTATCATGTGCTCGGCGACCTCGCTGAATACGCTGCGCTTTTCATCCTGAAGCTTTTCGGGATCCATGATCTCATCAAGGCTGTGACCTCTGCTTGCAAGGATGATCATTGTTGCACTGAGTCCCGCTGTTCGCCCGAGGGAGTACCTCGAATTCTGCCTCGATTCGGAAGACAGATATTTGTCTCCATAGAACACGTGCAGGTTCTCCATCTTCAAGGGATCGTACTTCTCAAGAAGATCAAAAGTATCGCCGAAGATCTTTTTTGCTTCCGCTTTGCTGATTTTGTTTGCTATATCGCTTATCTGTGATATGTTGCCGGTAATAAGCGGAGAAGCCTTATCGACAAAACCCTTCCAGACCTCGGCGGTTTCCTTGTCATCGTATTTACCCGTATGATGATTGTAGGCCACAACATTTAATCTGTTTCTCACCAGATCGGCCTGATCCCAATACTCCTTTAGTTCACGCAGTGTCAGGTCTTCTTTTTCGGCGGAAAGCCTGTTGGAAATATCGCGGAGCTTTTTAAGATCGGTGCCGATATTCCTGAAATCTTCGAGATCGTCTTCCTTGCTTATCTTATTGTATTCCTCTGTGATCTGATCGAGGAACAGTGTGGTCTCCGTCATCTCCTGCGGGTTTACGGTTTTTATCGTATACTGCTTGGGCCATGCCATAGTGATTACCTCCTGAGTTTTTTAGCAGATGTTTCTTATAATGCTCTGTAATTAATACCCCCGCAGCCGGCGGTCGGGTGCATACGGCTGTATGAAAAAGTGATCTTGTCACCGTATATATTTTCTTGCGAAAGCACTTGAAAAAATCTTTTCCATTCCTTATAATAATATATAGGGAGATCATTTGAGCCTTAGCCGTTTTTTATGACATTGGAAAAACACAGCAAACTTGCCGGGAAAGCAATGGACACTTCATCAGATATATAATTTCCGAATATCTGATCTGCTGTAATGTAAGCAGTAAAAGATGATCGGTTCAGGCATTGTCTGACTGATCCGATCTGAACAGGAGGTGCAGAAATATGTCGTGGGATAAGGATTTTGAGGATTTTATGGGATATATGGCGACTCACCCCGAAGCGCAAAACGACCTTTAAAAAGTATATTATATCGCAAAAAAGCTGCCGCTGTTTTCTGCGGCAGCTTTTTGTCGTATCGGTCATTTTTGTATGGAGTTGTCGGCCTTGGCAGCGCCTTCCTTGACGGCCTTGGCGGACTTGTTGTCTTTTGCATTAGCATCTGCCTGCTTGCTGTCCGAGCGGATATTCATAAAGTCGTGGAAAAGCTGCTGGCCTTCCTTGGCTGTAGCCTCCTTGTAAATCTGCTCGGATGTCTTGCTGCTGCAAAGCGATCTGAATGTTTCGCTGGTCTCCGTTTGCCTGCACAGCGCATCAAATTTCTCTTTCTGGGGAACATATTTTGATCTCTTTGATGCGACTTTCAGCATCGTGGCAGTGACGATCTTGGCATACTGAACCTTGCACGCCTCTTTGTCGGGATAGTTGTCCTGACCTGCCTGCTCCTTGATCTTTCCAAGCTCAGCCTGAGCATCGCTTATCTGCTTGTCAAGGAAGCTGTCCGCTGCTTGCTTTTCGGACTTGTTCTGTTTTAATTTTTCTTTGAGCCCGGTGATCTTATTTGCCAATATCTCCCTGTCGTTCTGATTTTCCAGCTCAAGTGCGGTCTTTCGGTTCACGGGAGTCAGACCGTTAAGGATCGGCTTCAATTTATCGGCCATAGGTCTCAGCTCGGCTATCTTCCTGCCAAGCACGCTCTTTGCAAGTCTGGAATAACTGATACGGTCCTTGCCGTTGTCGCTGATGCCGGTGAAGGGGTGCCACTTGCCCGTGTGCTGCTCCTCATAGGCAGCTGCTGCATCGTAGGTCTGCTGCATCTTTTCAAGCAGCTCGTCGGGCGGTGTGGTTTCTGCGTTCATCTGTCCCAGCTCGGCCATTGCCGTAGCAAAGTTTGTGTAGCTGGCGGAGGGATGACCGTGCGTCTCCTTATCGCTTGTCATCCAGTCTGCTGCCTTGGCAAGAATGTTAAGACCGCGCTGCGCATTGCTGATATAGCGTCCGATCTGTACAGCCTTCTGTTCACGCTTCCGGCAATCCTTTGCAAGCGCTTTACAATCCCCGTCGAACAGCATACGGTTAGTCTGCTCCTGCCTGATAAGGAAAATGTCGCGCTCGGGATTTACAAGACTCTTGGAAAATGAAGTCTTGATAATTTTAAGCCTTTCCTCGTGCTCCCTGACGAACTCCTCTGCCTTCTTTCCTGCCTCGTGTGCGGCTCTGGCTTCATCGGTGTTCTGTCCGGCATATTCTTCTCTGAGCTCGACAGCGGCTTTTTTCAGCGCATTCAGAGCCAAAGCATAGGTGCGGGGACTAACAGCGTTCGAGGGAGTGCGGATAGTCTTGTTGCTGTAAATATCAACAGTGTTTTCAAACGTACACTCCGATGTGCCGTACTTGGTCAGGTTCTCGACTTCCGAAGCAAAGGCCGCAGCAGTCTGGTTGCTGCCGTCAAAGCCGTGTATCCCGGAGAGAGCTTCCTTGAGCTTCTTAGCATCATCGGCAAGGATGAGCATTTCCTTGTTTGTATCTTTATACTTTTCGTATTCCCTTTCCTTTTTTGCAAGCTCCTTGACCAGTGCGTCATCGCTCATCGCCTTGATGCTCTCATAGGTCCTGTCGGTGGAGGTGATGATATTCTCGCCCGCATCTACGGGTCTCTGCGAAAAGTTGTATTTCTCAACGTTATTGAACTCGGCCTTGAAAAGATCATCGGCAAAGGTCGTGTTATTCAGTGTGTTGTCGGCTATCATAAGCTCTGTTTTCAGAGCATTCTTTACTGTCTTCTTTAAATCGTATTCATCGCCGCCTGCTTCGATCTCATCAATGATCTCCTGCTGATCGGGGCCGTTCGCCTGGATCGAGGTGTACATCTGAAAATACGCCTGCTGCTTGATGCCTGCGGCGGTCTGTGAGAAGGTTACAGCCTCGGCGGCCTTTCTGACCTTTTTCGGCTCACCTGACAGAAGCGAGAGTTCGGTTATCTCGCCGTTCATTATCTTTTTTTCGTTCTCCCTTATGTCCTTCTCGACAGCGACAACGTTAGCAGCCGCCTTCTCGTTGAATTTGGCAATTATATTTTTGTAGATGTTAAGGTTCTTTGCACCGGGTGCCTTGCCGGGCTCGTGAGAGAGCAGACCGGCAATAAAAGCATCGAAGGTCTCCTTTTCATCCATATTCTCCTGGCCGTTTGCTATCCTGACAAACGAATCTGTGGCTAATTCCACGATAGCATCGTAATTTCCTTTTTCTGCAAGATCCTTGTAAACTGTAATATCTGACTGATTGATAGGCATTGTTTTTTCCTCCGTTTTTATATTTGGCTTGCGCCGCTTTCATAAGTAATACCTTGAAACAGACTTTCAGGGTGCAGAGAATTTCCAATTTTTTTTAGGCAGCCGCATCGGCGTGCATCACAGCCTTTGCCGCAGACGGCGCGGACTTCAAATATCAGGTGCTTGACAACGGCAGCATAAAGATCACGCGCTACAACGGAAACGATAAGATCGTTGACATCCCCTCCGAGATCGACGGGCACAAAGTCACCGAGATCGGCAATTCAGCATTCATCTTCAAGCCGATAGAGCAGATCAATGTGCCCGAGGGCGTGACCTCTATCGGAAGCCAAACATTTTTATACTGCACAAATCTTACGACCGTTCATCTGCCGAGCACCGTCAAGGAGCTTGACGACTGTGTATTTGCTCACTCCGCAGTGAAGGACATCAACCTTGACGCTGTGGAGAGCGTTAAGGGCGATTCGCTGGCAGATACCCCCTGGCTCGGGGAGCAGAAAAAACTCAGCCCCTCGTTACCTTAGGCGATGTGCTGCTCTCCGTCGGAACAGAAAAGGACATCGTTATCCCCGACAACATCCGCTTCTGGGATCAGGACGCTTTCAGGGGCTCCGACGTCAGGACCGTTACCGTTTCAAAGGGCGTTGAGAATATCCCTTACGGAGCATTTGAGGGCTGCAAGAATCTTGATACTGTCATCATCGAGGACGGTGTCAAGTCTATAGGCGGCTGGGCATTCAAAAACTCAACTATCCAGAGCGTGTGCATTCCTATGATGAGAACGGCGAGCCCTCGGGCGAGTTCTTCGCGCACAGCGTATACGGCCCCGTTATGCGGAAGGAAGGCGTCTGCGAGGCTTATGCAAGGGTCTATCAGATGCTCTGCACCTATTACGGGCTGGAATGCATATATATAACAGGCTATGCCCCAAACCATGCAGGCGAAGATGTAGATGAAGAAAAAGATAACGCTCACGCCTGGAACCTTATAAAGCTTGATGACGGCAAGTACTATTGGGTAGATGCTACCTGGGACGACGACGACCCCAAGGAAGGCGGCTGGTCGGACAAATTTGATCACGCCTACTTTGCCGTAGGTTCGGAACCTTTTACTGCATCCCACAAGCACAGCCCTACCGTTGTTGAGGATATCCTTGAAGCTATTGAGCCCTCCTGTGAGCTTCCCTGGCCCGAGGTCTCGGAGACAAGCTACCGCGCCAATCACCCCGAGAAGTTCCCGACGGATGTTCCCGCAGATGCTCTTGTTTACACCGAGCTGCCCGACGGCACACTTGAGGTCTCGGAGTATAAGAGCAAGGAATACTACGAAAACCTGATCATCCCCGATGAGGTGGACGGCAAAAAGGTCACCGCGCTGGCTCCCGGGCTTTTCAAAGATTCCACCCTTG
>FMXS01000033.1:0-2186 GCA_900104495.1 Ruminococcaceae bacterium FB2012
GACAGAGTTAATGTCAACCTCACTCTGAAAAACCTCACCGTCAAGGACAGCAAGGAAAGCGTGGTCTATTTCAACAGCCCGTCAAAGGCTGAGTGCAGTCTCACAATGGACGGCTGCAGGATCGAAAACTGCGATAAGGTCTTTTTGAATTCCCAGAAGTCAAAGATCAACGTCAAGAACAGCGAATTCCTGAATAACAAAAGCACCGGTAACGGCGGCGCAATACTCACAAACTCCTTTGAGAAGCTGTATTTTGAAAACTGCATTTTCCGCGGCAACAAGTCAAGTGAATCCGGCGGGGCGATCTGTGCAAATTCTGTGGAATGCAAAAACTGCACTTTTGATAAAAACGAGGCCAGCTACGGCGGAGCGATCTGCGCACACGATTTGAGGCTCTATGACAACACCTTTAAGAACAACTACAGCAGAAACGACGGCGGAGCAATCTATTCAGGCAATGGAACCGAAAAAGATCAGATCGTAGGAAACACCTTTGAAAACAACAAGGCGAAAAGATATGGCGGTGCGCTCAGAATGAATACCGTAGGGCATCATTTCAGAAATAACACCTTCGTAAATAATGAAGCCTCGTTCGGCGCAGCTATTACCTATCGCTACAAGGCGGATGGTCTTACATGGGAGCAGGTTAAAAACAGCATGGGCAATACCGGCTTATAATGGTAATGATCACTCACGGGGTATCCGCTGACCACAATTGAACAGAACATAAACACAAAAGCGTCCGTGCTCAGGCATGGGCGCTTTTGAATATGATATTGATATCATTTCGGGCATGATCCAAAGAATCATTATCAGCCGCAGCTCTTGCAGATGGCGACTATACCGCAAAATACTCCTGTAACTGCAAGCTGTACGCCGAATGCGATGGCTATTCCGGTGAACATATTGATTTCTCCTTTCATTTAGATTTTTCGGTTTGTTCGGGGCTGTTCCCCTTCTGTGATTACATAATAACACGCAAATGCGGCCTTTTCAATAAGCAGATATGATCCGTTTCGTTGCATAAGCGGCAGAAATGCAACGATGTGCTGCATAAGCGACACATCAGCAAAAAACTGTTGCAGAAATTATTTGAAAAAACCTGTTTCTCTGTAAAGAAGTTGTCATAGTCATTATGGTATTATGTAATCACAGAAAGGGAAACACCCGAAAACAAATACTAAGTTCAAAAAGGAGTAATCACTATGAAAAACACAAACAAGAAAACTATCGTAAAGTTCGCAGCATTCGTTATCATCTTCGCACTCATCTGTATAGCAGTTAATTACGCAGCAGGTCAGATCATGAACAAGGACCTCTTATCTGCAAGAAGCATTTTCACAATTGCGATCGGCTCGGTGCTGTTCGGATACTTTATCTTCTTCGGAAGAAAGAAAGCTAAAAAAGACTTGTGATTTTTGAGACCGCATACTCTTCACCCCCCGATCTCCTGAACTGATGATCAGAAATCAGCAGATCGTGCAGCTTTACAATAAACAGACAAAGCGTCCGTGCAAGAAGTGCGGGCGCTTTATTATGTGGTATTCGGTTGTTTACTGCTCTTTTCTGTATGACTGTAAGCATTGTTTTATAAGAAAATATTTTATGAGTTTTTACAGATTTTTGTAAAGTCCTTTAAGCTCGGATAAACTGCCACCGGATAGATTTTGGGAGCTTGAAAAGCGTATCAGAAACGATAAGAGAGATCGAGTATATATCAGACAATAACTGAAATGAGAAAAATGCAGGAACTAAATCGCCGGAAGCGGTATCAGGTGATACTGCTTCCGGCGATTCTGCTTGTCTTTTCAATTCGTTTATATCTCACTGACCTGCGATTCAGAAAAGCCTCAGATGATCGAATCGAGCCAGGCTGCGAATCCGACTAATGCGACGCAAGCTCCTATAAATGTAAACATATTTTTTCCTCCTTTCTGTATAGTCTTTGTTTATCGTCTGTTATTAAAGTACGAAAACTAAAACTTCGCTTACCACAAAAATTCCGCCTGCTATGCAGATCCATGTAATCATTGTTCTTTTCTTTCGTTTTAAGTTTATTTATCGTAAGTGTTGTTCATTATCCAAAGATCTTCGAGAGGATGCCTCCCACGATATATGCGGTCGTGCTTATGCCGAGCATTATATAACAGAATGTGATCATGTTAATTCTCCTTTCATTTAGATTT
>FMXS01000033.1:2201-17153 GCA_900104495.1 Ruminococcaceae bacterium FB2012
TCCTTTCATTTAAGCTTATTTATCGTGACTGTTGTTTATTATCCGAAGATCGTCGAGAGGATGCCTCCCACGATATATGCGGTCGTGCTTATGCCGAGCATTACATAACAGAATGTGATCATAATTTTTCCTCCTTTCACAGATTTTTTGTCTTAATTGTTCCTAATGGCTTCGATCCATTCCCTTGACGCTTCTCTTACTTCATCCCAGTAGTCTTTCATAAACCTTATCATATCCTCGTTCCAAGTGGGAGCGATGTTATAGCGTGCTACGTTTTCCATACCTTGGCGTATCTGTTCCTCAAGCTGATACATATCAAGAGGCCATGTAAAAGTGTATGATACTCTTGATAAAACTACATAATACTGGTCTATCGTCATATTGTAATCTTTTAGCACCTGACGCTCTATTGCTAAGTCGCTCATCTGGACTAGCCTTTTCTTATTCGGCTTGGTCTGCTCTTTATTCTGTTCTGTGATCCAGTGTGTGATCTGCCCGAAAAGACCGGAATCAGAAGTATCGTCTGCCGATGCGCTGAATGTTGCTGCCATTGACATTGTCATTACTGCCGCGAGTGTTACTGCTATCTTTCTTGCTGTGTTTTTCATAATGATCTCTCCTTATATTATGCTTTCAGGTCGTTTCCCTTTCTGTGATTACATAATAACATACCCGCCCTTACAAACTACTTACAAAAAACGCCTTGTTTTGAGATGAAAGCAAAAATATTTTTGTTTCTGCATTCTGCACAAAGCAGAGTGATGTTTTTTGTGTATTTCGTAGAACGAAAAAACTATTTGAAAACCCCGCTTTTTGTCCAGTTGTTGTACGGTCGGTATGATATACTGTGATCAAAGAAAAGGAAAACCCCGAAAACACGGGGCTGAACAAAAAAATAAAAAAACTTTTGAAAAACCCTGAGATCTGTAAAGAAGTTGTCAAGATCAATATGATATACTGTAATCAAAGAAAAGGGAACCCCCGAAAATGTGTGCCGCCCTTATCGAAGAAATAGCAAAAAAATCGAATAGGACAAGCAGCCGATGCAAATTCAATGCATCGGCTGCTATATTATTGCTATTCTAAAGCTGCGGTGTTCCTTGATAAATCACCGATATATGATGTTGGGTTACATATTTGTCATTTCACCTTGATACTCTTTACAGCGCTATAATTCCCGTAGCGGGTGGATGTTGTCTTGCCATCCTTGGTGTAGAACGACCGGACTTTGACGTACCATGTTTCACCTGAGTTCGGCACCTTAGAGAAGTTTTCGTTCAGGTCTGAAAGGTTAGTGGAAGTATAGCTGTGAACGTTGTTCACAAAATTCTTGTCCGTAGAATACTGAACCTGATAGCCCACAGTGCCCGCTGTACCTCTCTTCCAGGTGATCTTGAATGCGCCTTTTGTGGAAGTAATGCTCGTTATTTCGTTCTTGGCAGGCTTGACAACGAAAGTCTTTTTATATGTGCCTGTCACGTTTGAGCCTCTACCCTTAATGGTGATTGTCGCTGTACCGACTTTTATGTTATTTGAATATGTGAGGGTATAATCGGATGTCGGTATTACATCGCCATCCTTGAACTTGACGGTCACCTTCGGCTTGATTGCGCTGCCCGAATAAGTGTAACTGCTGTAAGGGATACTGATTTTGGCATAGCTTGAATTCAAATCAAGAGCTTTGACTTTGAAAGTCTTTTTGATAGTTCCTGTGTATTTGCCCTTGCCTGTTACAGTAATGGTTGCCGTGCCGACTTTCGTGTTATTGGAATATGAAACTGTATAATCAGTACCGCTTGTTAGTTTCTTTCCGTTTGTATTCTTGACAGTAACACTCGGTTTGATGGCGCGGCCACGGTAAGTATATGATGCATATGGAATGGATACAGTACTGATCTTGGGTGCGTCTAACAGTTCATAATCAACAAAATACTCTTTTGCATACGATTCTGCCTCTGAATCTGTATAGCAAAGAATTTTATATCCTGCAATTTTTGAAGGATATTTTGATACGTTATCATAGCGATATCCAAACGCATAACTGCCAATATAATCAATCGTTTTTGGAATGGTTATTTTGCTTAATGCCGTACAGCCGCAGAATGCACATGTCTCTATTCTTTTTATGTAGGTTAAAATAGAACTATAGTTTAACTTTTTGCAATTCTTAAACGCTTCTGCACTGATCTGTGTAATGCTTTTGGGCAAAGTGATTTTTTCAAGATTAACACACTCTGCAAATGTACCTTCTGATATTTTTTTCAAGTTGCTTGGCAGCTTGATTTCAGTGAAACCAATACAACCCGAGAAAGCATAGTTTCCAATTTCTGTTATGCTGTCATGTAAAGTGATATTCGGTAGTTTTTTACAATCTGCAAATGTATATTTCCCTATTTTTTTAATACCGATTGACCATACAATGTTCGAAAGTCTGGAACAACCGTTAAATGCGTAATCATCAATTTCCCTTAAACTACTGGGAAAGATAAGTTTTTTTATGCTGCTGCCTTCAAAAGCTCTGTAGCCGATTGTTTCTATTCCATTTTCGAACTCAACTGTTTCAAGCCCGGTACATTCATAAAACGCCTTATTGTCGATTTCCTTTATGTTTGCAAGTATTTTAATATAGTTCAAGGAAGAACAATAGGCAAATGCCATAGTCGGAATGGTTGTCATATTTCTGGAAAGATTAACTGTGCTAAGGCTGATGCACTTCTCAAAGCAATTGTTCCCAATTGAAGTGACACTATCAGGAAGTGTTATTTCTTTCAAAGCAGAACAGTTGAAGAACGCCTTGTTTCCTATCTTCTTTAAGCTATCGGATAATTCAACTCCTGTAAGGCTTGTGCAATTTGAAAAGATCCCGTCACCTATTGAAGTGACACTATCAGGAAGAGTTGCCGTTCTTAACTTAGAGCATCCGCTGAATGTTTCATTTCCTATCGTCTTCAGATTGTCATAGAAAGCAACGCTTGTAAGGCTTGTACAGCTTGAAAATGAACTATTACCTATTTTTTCAATACCGTTTGACCAAGTGATTTTTGAAAGATTTTTACATTTGTTAAAAGCGTAGTCTTTTATTTCTCTCACGCTGTCAGGAAGAATGAGTTTTCTTAAGTAGCTTCCTTCAAAGAATTTGTAACCGACTATTTCTACGCCGTTTTCAAATTCAACTGTATCTAAATCATAGCACTCGTAAAATGCTTGCGAATCGATCTTTTTTATTTTGGCCGGTATTTTTATGTATTCCAAAGAAGAACAATAGGCAAAAGCGTTATAAGGAATTGCCTCCAGGTTTCCAGTAAGATTTACAGTTTTAAGACTGGAGCACTGCTCAAAAGCCTCATTGCCAATTGAAGTAACACTGCCTGGCAGTCTTACTTCTTCTAAATTGCTACATTTCCAAAAAGCATAATCTCCAATTGATTTCAGATTATTGGAAAAGTCAACATTTGCAAGGTTTGAACAGTTATAAAATGCCATATCACCTACGGTTGTAATTGTATCAGGCATAGATACGCTATAGATATAGCTTTTGTTCTGGAACACCTGATTGCCGATTGCAGTTACTCTTCTCCCGTCGATGACAGATGGTATATCTACATATTCTTCTCCACCCTCATACATTACAATTATAAGTGTCCCGTCTTCCAAGTCATCGCATCCAAAACCATTATAATAATGGCGAATAGAATACATTGCATTAGTCCTAATGCCCGCCCCGACATCAAAGACACTCTCCGGCAGCGCAGCTGTCATTCCAAACATTAATGCTGTCGCTGAAATAGTTACTAACGCTTTTTTTAACATATGTAAATCCTCCTCACAAAATATTTATGGAAATCAAATAATTGATTGATATTTTTTTGAAGAAATCCTCTTCAACATCTTAACTATATTCAATCATTTGCTTCCTTTACGCACAATGGACAATCATCAGCACTATGGATTTCTCCTATATCAATTATTGAGCTAATTTGCTTATGAAACAAATCGTAATCATCGAGTTTCGGATATTTTTCTTTAAATATATTGGTCGCAGTTCCATATAAAATATCGCTTGACTCATATTTGCCTGTGCCGTAAAAAAAGTCTGAATCCATATGAAATTTGCATTTTTTAATTGCGCCTAATTCCAATAGGATATTCTCAGCAGCTTTATAGTAATCATCAACATTTATTTTGCTATTGCTCATTTTTCTGTCCTCCTATAATTATTTATAGAATATGCGAGCTTTTTGGATTTGAAACACCCCCTCTATTGTCTTTTGAAACTTATCAGAGCTGATACTCACATAATTCTAAATTAAAATCAGAGTTTCCCAAATAATTAGGAACACATTTTACCACTATATAGTTAGTAATAATATACGGTAGTGGACCTTGATCATTATATAAATTTATCACTCTTTTATGTAACGATTTAAACATATAAGGTTCATACAATACGCCATCCGCTCTTTTTAAAAAATTATCATCAGTCACCGTTTCCCCGTCTTGCACAACAGTCAAAAGATGTTGTTCACCCTTTTGGGGAGTTGATTTAAGATTATATCCCTTACGAGCAGCATAATCTGCATTGTACCTAACCCAAGCTTCCCTTAATATAAACTTTTTGCCAAAATACTCATTAGGGTTGTTTTTAACTCTTTCTTTAACTAATATCCATTCTTGCAATTCATTATTACTATTATTATCTATTGTTTCGGATTCGGTCGAAGAATCAAAATTTTCAGAAGCTGTTATGGTTTCCTTTGCATTTTGAGCCGTTGTTATTGAGGTTGGATTGTAATTAGAAGCAGTGGTTTGAACAGATGAATTTGAAGAAGATGAATGCTGAACGGATGTTGAATTATTATTTCCCTTATTAAGCATTACTATAAGAATAATAACACCTAAAAAACTCATCGAAGCTATAATAAATACCTTTGATCCTTTTGAAAACAGTTTTCTACTTTCTGAAAGGGAATGTGTGTTTTGATTACTTGATATTGGTTCATTTTGTTTTTCGTCGAAAACTTCTGTTAATCTCTCAACATCCTCTGAAAAACACTTAGGACAGGTTGAAATGCTGTCCGAAAAGACATTTCCACAATCTCTGCACTTATTCTTTGCCATATTCATTTCTCCAAAAAAGAAGTAAGATTATTTACTATCTTATATTATACCAATAAACGAAACAAGGCTCGCATATTGCGCAGATACGCAGTATGTGAGCCTTTTCTGACCACAGAACCGACCACGATCACAGCGCCGACCAGAGTTTTTCAAGCTCCCGTTTTTTCAGTTCCATATCCGAATGGACATAGCGCTCAAGTGTGATCTTTACGCTCGAATGGCCAAGCAGCTCGCTCAGCGATTTTACATCCACGCCGCACTTGATGCACTCTGTTGCATAGGTGTGACGCAGGCTGTGAAACTTGCGGTAAGGTATATTCAGCCGTTTCAGAAAAGTGCGGTAACGCAAAGCATAAGACCTCGGTTCGGTGTAGCCCTGAGAACAAGTCAGGAAATAATTGCTGTCGGGTTGACCGCGTTTCAGCCTTGCAAGAGCCGTCAGCATAAAGGTCGGCAGCGGAACAACTCTGACCGAGCTTTTGCTCTTCGGGCTGTCGATAACAACAACGGTTTTCGGAGCTGTCTGCTGCGGATTTGCAATTCTGAAAAGTGTTTTATTGATGTGGATGATTTGCCCTGTGAGGTCGATATTGCCCCAAGTCAAGGCGCACAGCTCACCTATCCGCAGACCCGTATAGAGCGTCAGCAGAATGCCAAGGTCATAGTTGTCACTTCTCAAAGCTGCGGCTTTTATTCTTGTTGCTTCAAAAGGCGTAAACAGCGTGATCTCAGCATTTTCCGCTTTAGGCAGAGATATATTCTTCGCCGGATTCGGTAGTTCGTATTCCTTAGCGCCGTACTCCAAAACCGAGCGCAGGAGTATCATCACAGCCTGAACCGTGACCGCCGAAAGACCTTGCCCGCTTTTACCGCCGCTGTGCAGAAGCTCGTCGGAAAAGCGATTCAGCATAAAGGCGTTAAGGCTCTCAACGCGCTTTTCTCCGAACGGATCGGAAATATAACTCTCAAATAGATTGGTGTAGCTTGAATAGGTCGATTGCTTGATCGTGTTTTTTCGACCGAGCAGCCACGCTCTGTACAGTTCAGCGACAGTTATTGGTCTGGAAGTCGACAACAACCCGCACCGTGCAAGTTTCAGTTTCTCCGAGCATTCAGCATAGCTGCGAGCATAGACCGATTTGTATATAGCCTTGCCTTCATCGCTCCTGCCGGAAATACAGCGCCCCTCCCAACGTCCGTCGCTCCGCTTGTGGATATTATCTCCTCGTCTTGACATAGAAATTACCTCCTGATATTTGATGGTTTAAGTATATATCAGCGGCGGTAATTGACCAAATGAATGACCACATTTGTTATTCTTATACCAGCAAAAAGCCTAGTAAGCAATGATTTTACTTTATGTTCAAAGGGCAAAAGTGTTAAAAACGTAAACAAATGCACGACTCGCACAATAGATTTTGTGTAAATTCGTCAAAACCGTGTATTGATTTTCGGCTCTTTTATTGGTATAATAACAGACAGTTTCCCCGCCGCTTTGATGTTGTATGATAACTCTTGTCGGCGGCAAAGTCAACGTCTGTTCTGATAACAAACCAAGTCTGAAAAGCAACCAGCACACCGAGCAGAAGATGCCCGATGTGCTGGTTTTGTTGTGATTTTAAATATGACACCCCATGTCCACCCTTGTGACATCCTGTGCAATTCTACAAAAATTCTAAGAGAACGTGCGTATCTGTTGACAAACAAATGTTTGTATGATATTATTATAGTAGGTTGAAAGAAAACCTCAAAAAAAGCTCTTTACATATCAAAACAGAATACGCAAATAGGCAGTGCTTACCGCACCGTCAGATTTGCTGTTCGTGATGATATGTAAGGTGCTTTTTTGTTATGCAAAAAACAGATATCTCCGATATATTGTATAAATCAAGATTAGCTGAATTGTGCATAACAGAGAACGGTTGTAAACAATCTGTGAAACAGGGTTAACACTTCCCCGGTATCTTACCGATACAAGCGAGAGAAAAATGCAACTTGAAAATAGAATTATTGAAAATGGGTGTGCAAAACACTTCTCCCAGTCTCTTTATAGTAGAGGGGCGTGAAAACACAATCAGTTGTGAAGATGTACAACGCTGAATCCTAAAAACTGTGCATCTATACAAAAAAGATTACAAATTTCACAATGATTGCACAAAACGACCTTTCCCGTGGCCTAGTTATTGAAGAGAAAAATCTGGAATTGCCAAAAGGATGGGAAACGCAGCGCCCGGGGTCTTTATAATATCGGGACTTGCTCATAGCATAACTGCTAAACCGGCAATGTTTGATTTGTGAATCTCGACGAAAAATGTTACAGATCATGCAAATACCCTTCTCAAAAAGCCTCTCCCAGTGTCTCTATAGTAGAGGGGTAAGACAGGTGAGTAACAAAACGGTACCGCAGAAGAAACTGTTGTGATAATTACTGAAATAAGGTGGTCGGCCTTGTGCAGAACAGAGAATTTGTTGAATAAAGTGATGTCAAAACCCTTGTATCTTTCCGTACACAAGTGAGAGATAATATTTTTTCAGAAATCCCCCCTCAAAACACTTCTCCCAGTCTCTTTATAGTAGAGGGTATTTAAACATCAAAACGTATAAATCTCGTCAGCCCGATTTGTGCAGAACGGAGATTATTACAGTCACCGTCTGAAAAAAGGTTTTCAAAAGCCTCGTTACTTCCACTATACAAGAGAGAAAAACGATTTACAGCCCAACACAGCCGCACAGCAATTTCAGACCGGGTCATACCCCGCACAGAAAAAACTGTGCGCCCACAAACAGCTGAAAAACGCTCAACTTACATATGGGTTCGCTTAATGAATACTACTCCCACTTTTACATACCAACTCAAGGAGGTGACACTATGAAAATCTCAGCAGAAAGGAGGAACGCCAATGAAAAATAAGCTGGAAACCAAAACCGCAGGCGAGATAATGACAACGGTTTTTCCGCCGATGGAGTATCTTGTGGATGGGCTGCTGCCGCAGGGATTGTTTATACTTGCAGGCACACAGAAGGTCGGAAAGTCCTGGCTCGCACTTGATATTTGCGTGGGCATAGCAACGGAGCGCAAAGTCCTCGGACGCACTACTGTTCGCCGCGATGCGCTGTATCTCTGTCTCGAAGATAACTTCCGCCGCATTCAGAAAAGACTGTTTGCGATAGATGCTCCGGAGACGGAAGATATGTACTGTGCTGTCACATCCGGTACTATCGAAAACGGTCTGCTGGAACAGATCGAGGATTTTTACAAAGAGCATATCGACCTGGGACTCGTAGTCATCGACACCTTGCAGAAAGTCCGCGAAGGAGTTGAATCTACCTATGCTGCTGACTACAAAGAAATGTCTGCGCTTAAAGCTCTCGCAGACAAGCTGGATATCACGATAATCGTGATCCACCATACCCGTAAGATGCCGGACAGCGATCCGTTCAATCAGATCACGGGCAGCATAGGTCTCAGCGGCTGTGCAGACGGCAGCTTTGTTCTCAAAGAAACTTATCGGGGCAGTGGAGTTGGGACGCTGACTTGTGTCGGCAGAGATGTGGGATCTCTTGAGATCAAAGTCCACTTTGATCCGTCGCAGATGCGGTGGATTGCTGAGGAAGATCTCTC
This sequence comes from Ruminococcaceae bacterium FB2012, assembly GCA_900104495.1. GTDB lineage: Bacteria > Bacillota > Clostridia > Oscillospirales > Ruminococcaceae > FB2012. Next base: position 10,942 of record FMXS01000033.1, read on the forward strand.
CGTCAGCGGTAGCAAAAACAATCTGTTTCTGTCTGCAGTCTATGTTTTCATCCGTGAGAGACTGCACTTTATCGGTACGCCGACGGAGTTGTCCGACGAGCTGAAAGCTATCACCGATGAAGTGTTTTATCCGAACAGGATCAAGCGAGATCTTGTCGAGAACGCCTACACGCTGATGCTCTACGGAATTGTTTTTGCTTACGAGCGCCGCCACTCAGGACGGTATATCAAACTCGATTACTACCCCGAGCGTGACAGTAGTGTCGGTAGAAACGAGAGCGGTTTTACTGTCGCACAGCTGGCTGTGAAATCGTCTCAAAGATCGTAGCTATGTTGTTTGCTTTGCGTGTCAGTAGATTTGAAAAACTGCTTCTACTGTCACGGAACGGCTTTACTGTCACGCAGAAACACTCGCACAGAAATGCAACCTGTGGCCTCGACAGGTTTTATCGGGGAAACAGCCGAGCAGTAAAACAAAACGCGACACAGGGCATTTGTGAACGCCTGTGAGGGGGATACGGTCTCCGATATTTTTTCTTTTCGCTGATAAATTATCCTCTGAAAAGTGGGGTTAAGAGGCAGTCCGCTTTTAAGCCTCACGGGAGGTGGATAATGGAACAGCCAGCATCGCCTACGGCAGTCCACCTGCCCCCCGTTGGGGGACTGGCGGCCGCCGAGGCTTGCTGGCTCGGGGAGAACCCCGGACCCCCTTTATTGGCGTAGAGAAAATGAAACGCGGAGCAGCGCTCCGCAGGGATAGCGTCGCAGAACGCGACGGAAATCAAGTCATCCAGGACGGATGATATGACAAAAGGAGGAATGAAAAATGCGTAAAAGAAATGCAACGATCACCGTCCGCTGCACCGTGGATGAGCGGGATAAGATCAGAGAGCGAGCCGATAGCCACAGCCTGAGCCTGTCAGATTTCATCCTGCGCTCGGCGCTCGGAAAAAAGATCGTGGTGGTCAACGGTCTCGATGAGGTCATCCGGCAGATGAAAGCGATAGGCAATAATATCAATCAGCTGGCCCGAGCTGTCAACGAAGGGAGAATCAACGCAGTCAACTTCGAGACCGTTCACCGAGACCTCTATGCTCTGTACGGACAGATTGGCAGGCTCGTCGGGGAGGTGAAATGATGCCGATAGTTCACTTCATAAACAGCAAACAGAAGCAGACTCCCGGCGGTATGAAATGCGTCCTCGGCTATGTCGGCAAGGAAAAGAAAACTGTCCGCGAGGACAGAAAGTACGTCACGGGTATCAACTGCGATCCTGCCCACGCCTACGATGAGATGATGCTGACCAAGAAAGTCCACCGCAAGACAGGTGGCAGACTGTACTATCACCTGGTGCAGAGCTTCCCGAAGGGCTACGAAATCACGCCGGAGAAGGCTCATCAGATAGCTTGTGAGTTCGCACAGAGGGCGTTTGGTCAGTACGAGTGTGTGGTAGCTACCCACATCGACCGTGAGCATATCCACAGCCACATAGTGTTCAATTCGGTCAGCTTCGAAACGGGAAAGAAGTATCATTCGGACAAAGAGAACCCTCTGAAGCTGATGAATCTGTCTGATGAGATCTGCTGGGAGTTCAACGAGCCGACACTTGCAGATCCCGAAACAAAGCTGAAAAAGCGCAAGGTTCCCAAGATGTCAGACCGGGAACACCATTGCGCAGAGAAAGGTCAGAGCGTAAAGATGCAGCTGCTGTTTGCAATAACCGACTGCATGAAAGAGGCAAAATCCAAGAAACAATTCTGCCGGATGATGAAAGAGCGGTACGGGATCACGGTCAAGTGGAAAGACAATCACAAGCACATAACCTATGTCATGCCGAGCAGGTACTCGTTCAGAGACCGCCGCCTGCTCGACGAAAAATTTTTGAAGGAGGCAATGGAATATGAATTCAAGATCAGAGCTCGACTCCTTAATGGAGAAGAACAAGCCCTTGCTGCAGGAGGCAGCGCACCCAGTAACCTTCGCACAGATCACGGAGCAGAACTGGCTGGCGCTGATAGGTCTCGAACAGAGCAATCTCGAAGCGCTGGACAAGATAATGAAAATATTATCGAGATCAATGACCGCGGCACAGATGCAGAAATATCTGGATCTGTTGTCGGAGATAGCGGAACAGGGTCAGAACGCCTGCACGGAGATACAGGAGCAGATAGCATCGGACACATCACAAGCGATGACGGATTTATTGTCACAGGCTGGGAGCCTGAGCGAAGCGTGCTCCTCAATGCTGAAGCAGCAAGAAGAATGCTCGCAGAACGACAGGCGCAAATTTATGAAAATACTAATTGCGTCACAATCGGCGCTCTTGATATTATCGACGGTGTTACAAATCTGGCTTCGATAATCGACGGAGCGCCGACCGATCCCGAGGAAATGGAGAGGTATATTGACAGTATCCGGGCTTCGCAGAACGCAGGGTTCCTCATTGGCTTTGCTGTCGAGGCAATCAAGCTGCTGTCGGAAACGTTGGAAGAAATGAAGGCGGGGCAGGTCGAGAGCGAGGAAGAGTACGAAGCCGTGGATATGGAGGTCGAAGAAAGCGAGGTGGAGATGGATATGATGATGTAGGTTAAAGTCGTGATTCACGACGTTAGGAACAACTGATTCGGATCTACCGTAACGGTATATCCGAGCAAACAAATCAATGAAAGGAAGTTTTAAAAATGAACAATTCAAATTCAAACAAGGACAAAAGAACGACAACAACAACGAACATCAGGAGGTTGATAACTGAATGGTTGAAACTGCAAACAAGACCCAAATCGAGGAGATCGAGTCTTACTATGTCAGCGATATGGATATTGAGATCGACGGCATGACCTTCAAGGTTGAGCTGTTTTTCCCGCAGGATGGTGAATCCGTTTCGGACAAGCTGAACCGTATCGCAGATGAGAAATCCAAGGTAAGTTAACAAAAAGTTTTCTGGATAATCAAGCCGGATAGTGATACTATTGAGGTAGTCCTATTCGGTTTGATTTCAGAACAGACTTGTTCGGAAACGGAGGAATATGATGATAAGATCAAACACGAATAACAATTTAATAACAGCGCTGTATTGCCGCCTGTCGGTGGAGGATATGCGTATAGGAGAGTCGATGTCGATTGAAAATCAGCGACTTATGCTCACCGAGTTCGCAGAACAGCAAGGTTTCAAGAACATCAAGCTGTATGTTGATGACGGTTACAGCGGCACCAACAACGCCCGTCCTGCCTATGTTGAGCTGATGAATGATGTCTATGCCGGGCTGGTCGGGACAGTCATCGTTAAGGACCAATCAAGGCTTGGCAGAGACCACTTGGAAACTGATAAGCTGTTAGAGCTTGTGTTCCCAAGCTACGATGTTCGCTTCATCGCCATAACCGACGGCGTGGACAGCATCAATGGCTTCAACGATATGAGCACCATGCGAAACTGGTTCAATGACTTCTATGCCCGCGATACGAGCAAAAAAATACGTGCCGTTCAGCGGGCTAAAGGTGAGCGTGGAGAGCGTGTCGGGACGGCGATAGCCTACGGGTATATGAAAGACCCCGATGACCCTAAGAAGATAATACCTGACCCGGAGACAGCGCCGATAGTCAAACGTATCTTTGAGATGCAGGCAAGCGGTATCGGTTCCAAGCGGATCTGTGCGATACTTGAAAAAGAGCAGGTGCTCTCGCCGGGAGTTTACCATTTCCACAAGACAGGCAGCCGGTCAAAACAGCCGAACTTTGATAGGCCGTATCTATGGTCACCAAAAGCCATAAGAAAAATGCTTTCAAATCAGGTTTACTGCGGCGATACTGTGAACTTCAAAACCTACAGCAAGTCCAATAAGCTGAAAAAGCGTATCAAGAACGACCCGGAGAATATGTTGATATTTAAGGATACGCACGAGGCTATCATTGACAGAATGACATTTGATCTGGTGCAGAAGCATTTTGAAGGTCGAAAGCGTCCCGACAAAAAAAGCGGAATAATTGACAAGTACGCCGGATATCTTTTCTGCGGGGAATGCGGTGCAAGGATGTATCTTCACCGTGGGAGGACCATCGACCCAAGTAAAAACAACTTCTTCTGCGGAAGATATCAGAGCAACAAAAGCAAATGCACATCTCACTATATCCGCGAATCTGTGCTTGACGAGATCGTGCTGACGGCGCTCAGGGAGATGACAGCCTATGCGCGTGAACACAGCGAGGATTTCTACCGTAAATATATGGCAAGCGGAGAAAGCATCGCAAAGAAACGCTTGAAGGAGTCCGAGAAACTGAAAGCAGAATACACCTCAAGGCTCGGACAGCTTGACAGCATTCTCCGAACTCTCTATGAGGACAGAGCGATAGGCAGAATAACACCGGAAAAGTACGATCAATATGCGGCGGCCTACGAGCAGGAACAGGTTGACCTCAGAGCTAAACTGACAGAACTCGACAGCGAGATCGACACGGTCAAGATCCAGGAGGACTGTATCAACGAATTCATAGCGAAGGCAAAAGAGTATGTTGAGATGTCCGAGCTCACGCCCGACCTGCTCAGGACGTTCATCAAGCGGATCGAGGTTTATGAGAAAGAGGTGAAATACTCCCGCACCTGCGGCAACAAGATCAGGATCAAGTTCACATTTGAGCCGGAACCTGCGGTGGAGATAAAGAAATTTCACGACAGAGTTAAGCGCATAAAAGTCGCATAATGCAAAGCCCCGAAAGGCGTTAAGCCTTTCGGGGATACATAGGATAGTTTAATTCTTCGGTAAGGGATGCACGCCAACACGGGGCTGAACAAAAAAACTTCTGAAAGACCCGGAGATCTGTAAAGAAGTTGTCAAGATCAGTATGATATACTGAGATCAAAGAAAAGGGAAACACCCGAAACCGAAAGGAGAAACAAAAATGAAAAACACAAAAACAAACACTGAGATCACAAACGTAAACAACAAAACAAACAACACCATGAAGGAGGAAACAACAATGAAAAACACAGCTAAGAAAAACAACAAGATCACCCGCAAGATAGCCGCAATGCTCGCAGCAGTTATGGCTATGACCACAATGGCAACCATCGGCGCTTCCGCAAACACAGACGACGTCATTAAGATGAACACCCGATCGGCTATCACACGTTCGGCAAGCACAAGCTTTACCGATGACACCAAGATTACAGTTGACGATGACACCAAGATGATCGTTGACCTTACCTCAAAGACACTGTTCACGTTCCTTAACGAGTGTACACCTTACGGCAAGTTCGTAACTCCGGTGCTGGAGACGCTCCTCGGTTCCTTGATCGACACACCTGAAGATCCCACACAGAAAAAGCTCGATGAGATCAACGATAAGCTCGACAAGCTGTTCGATAAGGTCGATGAGGCTGAAAGCTCGCTGAAAGGCTTCTTCTGCAACGAGCTGGGCGTGCAGTCCTTCTACGATGACCTTATCAACTTCAAGGCAGACGCTGAGAGCATCAACGACACTATCCAGAAGACCTTTAAAGACAATACCCTCACCAATGCTCAGAAGCTCGCCAAGATCTCTGAAATGATAGGCTCCAAGACTGAATGGAGAGCAAACTTTGAGAAGGATCTCAGAGTCCTCAATTCCAAGCTTGCAAAGCCGTCAGTCACAGCCGAAGGCAACATCTTTGAACTGGTTTACAACCACTACTGCAAGGACGTTATGTTCAGCGGCGAGGCTCTCGACAAGGCAAAGCCGGCATTCGATTTCATCATGGAGACCTACACAGCATCCTGCACGGCTATAATCGAAGGTCTTGCAGCACAGAGATACATCGCAGAAAACCTGACTGCTGAAGAAAAGGCATCTGTACAGGGATATATGAACCACATCTGCACCAGCGTCAAGGATATCGACGAAGAGATCAAGTTCGTCAGCGAAAAGCTGACAGGCGTTATCACAAAGGAAAATGAGACCAAAGAGGTTTTACGTTACCGCAGATACGATACCGGTGAACTGATCCCCGAGGATTGGCCTGTTGAAAACTGGATAGTCGGCGGAGAAGGAAGAGTATACTGTGCATACACAGGCAAAGGCTCGATCAAAGTATATCCTATGTGGATCAAAGAATCGGCAGCAACTATAGACGATTCCGCGACAGTAAAGAAAATGTATGACAATATGCAGGCCAAATCCAGACAGATCATCGTAGAGCACGGACACACCAACGTAGAAGTTAAAGCCGGCCTCACCCTGCA
>FMXS01000034.1 GCA_900104495.1 Ruminococcaceae bacterium FB2012
TATGCGATATTGACGGTGATCTCCTGTTCAAGGCGGCGCTCGGAATCGATGCCGTAGATATATCCGATAAGCAGCATTTTTATCATTACGACCGGGTCTATGGACGGTCTGCCTGTATTTGAATAGAGGTCTGCGACCTTATCGTAGATGAAATCAAAATCAACGAGCCGATCAAGATCGCGCAGAAAATGCTCCTGCGGCATAAGGCTCTCGAGGGTCACAAATGACATTTTCATCTGCTTGCTTTCGGACTTCTTGAGCATGGCAACTACCTCGCTTTCTATGATACTATTATACCATATTTTCTGGCGATTGTCGAGGGGTTTGTCAACAGGGCCATATACGTTACTCCTTCGCTCGGAACAAATACTGAGGACTGGTCTTCCGATTCCGAGGAAGAAATACTATCAGCATTTCCTTGTTCAAGCTTACTGTTTTCAGCAAAGCTTGCAGCACTGTCCTCGTTTTCATACTCAGCATGGCTTTCACCTGTCAGATAGTCTATAACGACTCCCGGCTGGATGTTGAAGCAAAACAAATGGATACAGATCTCTTTTCCGCTGTCTTCAACAGAAATGGCCTCCATCTCTACTCCTCTCGGGAGCAGTTCGCTTCCATTATACCTTGGCGTGACGCGGTAACAAACGTGCATTCCGGTATACCGCACAAACCCGCATATTTTGTCCTCAATGTCCCGCATACCGATGATGTTCATATATCTTGTGCCGGTAATGAGATTTCTTTCGTCAGCATTTATACCACACAGTTAATATTCTGTTTATTTGAGCATTAAGAATTTGTTTGGCAACATCAGGTCTGATAAAATCAAATACTACAATATTTTCACCTATTCGGTTTAATATTTCCGGTCGCCCTAATTCCAGTTTAAAGTAATCTTCTATGGCATGGCGAACCTTATTCTGAACCTCTGAATATCTCATCTCGGAAGTAACATTCGGCTCTCTCGTACCGAACTCGTTCCTTGTATATATTCCAAGATTACTTGTAAAGATGATGATGCGTTTATAGATTATTTGACTCTTTTAGATATATTTCAATGGCAGCGCCACAAGGTTATCCCTGAGATAAAGTTTTCGGTCAATGAGACAGATGATCGCTCCCATTCCGCGCTTTTTGTCCGGGATGCCGTCAAGCACATCGAACTCCGATGCCATTATCGCTTTGGGCATCGTGGACATTTTGATCTCCACAGGATGCAGGATCTCACCCTCCTGGATTATCAGGTCGATCTCACCGTCAACTTCTTCTGTGACGCCGTCTGTGCTGCGCTTTTTCTTGTCCCTGCCGTTATAGAAGAATACATCAAAATCATAATCAAGTCCTTCGTTAGTATATGATTTCAATATCTCGTTGATAACGAAGGTCTCAAACATCGCTCCTGCCATTGCACCATTTTTCAGCGTGTCGGGAGTCAGCCAGCGGGTAAGATAACTGCAAAGTCCCGTATCTCTGAAATATAGTTTGGGTGATTTGATCGCGCGTTTCAATACACTTGCTGTATAAGGTTTGAGGATATATACTATCCCGCTTTTTTCAAGTATTGATATCCATTCCTTGATCGTGACCTCGGATACACCGACCTGATCGGCGATGCCAGCATAATTGACTATCTGCCCCGTTCTTGCGGCTACCGCAGTCATGAACTTTACGAAGGTCAGATGATTGCTTGCTTTTATCAGCTTGTTTACGTCGCGTTCAAGATAGGTCTTGACATAGGACTGGTAGTAGTCGATCCATTCACGCTCGGGGTTTGCGTACAGCTCGGGATAGCTTCCTCGGTGAATTGTCGCCCACATATCGCTGCCGTAGTCTTTCAGCTTTTCCTCTCGCGCGGATATATACTCGGACGAGGGAACAAAGTGCTGATCGAAGTCAACATCGTTTATTTCCCGCAGTGACAGGCCGTCAAGCTCCACCACAGAAACACGTCCCGCCAGCGAGTCGCTGATGCCCTCCATAAGCTGCAGCTTCTGCGAACCTGTAAGGAAGAAATTGCCGTAATTATCGGTGTTATCCATAACTATCTTCAACTTGTTGAATATTGACGGACACTTCTGTACCTCGTCGATAACAAGCGGAGCGGGATTGTTCAACAGAAACAGACCGATATCCTCGGAAGCCTGTGCCAGCAGAAGGTCATCGTCAAAAGTGACCTGATTTACGTTTGAGAACAGATGCCTGAACAGCGTTGATTTTCCCACCTGACGGGAGCCCGTCAGCAGGATAGCCTTGCTGTTTTTTGCCCTGCGCTCTATTATTGGTGCTATGTGCCGTTTTATCGAATACATAATTATCACCTCTCCATAACATTGCGGCAAATCCAAAGTACAACTTTACTTATATTTTAGCATACAAAAAGCGATATGTCAAGCGGATTTTTTCGACAAATCCAAAGTTACACCTTAGATTTAGTCAAGCAGAATTGCGTCAAGGCATTTGGTCTTAAAAAAACGCCCCTTTCGTTCACACAACGCGATATACTTCTATTATACCGTATTGGCTAACAAAAGGGGTGTTTCACAAACCGAGTCCCGAAATATCAAGCAATTATTTGACTATCTTTTCAATTACGCAGGTATGCTTATCTGTCTCACTGTCATAATTGATGCCTACAAGGATTATCTCACTGAAATAGTCTTCAAGTACCGAATGATAGTGTTTGTTCTTTATCTGCTCTATTGCGGCATCTGCGTTCTTTTCCCATTTCAGTTCGACCACAAGCGCAGGAAGCGCTGTGTCGCTCTTGGGAATATATACGACATCGGCATAGCCCTTGCCGTTTGGAAGTTCCTCTACCTTCATATATCTGTCAATGCATACGATGTATGCGAATTTGATTGCATACCTCAGCGATTGCTCATTGTTATAGAAGGTTGGGGCATAATTTGTTGCTCTGACATTTTTAATTGCTTCAGCTACAGCATCACCGTTGCCCGCAAGTGTGTCGGATAACAGCTTTTCGGAGCGAGAGATAAGCTCCATCAGCTTTGAAGGCTTTCTGTTTTTCAATAGATTCTCAAATTCTTGTTTGATCTCTTCATTCTCTTCGTAGCTGCTGCATTCGCTTATCTTTAATCCGTCAAACAGCTTGTGTGAGTCGCAGGTGCAGTCATAATATGCGCACGTCATTTGTGCGGCATACGATTTGCCAAACCGCCTCGGACGGCTTATGCATATCAGACCTCTTACAGTATCTATCTGATCATTGACTATTGACAGCATATCGGTCTTATCAATATAGCCTGATCTAAGCATTCTTTGAAATCCCGCATTTCCCGGATTCAGATATATCCCCATATAAACACCTCCGTAGTCGCTGATGTTTTCTTGTGTTTATTATATTATACATTATTAACGATGCTAATTCAAGAGGGCTATATAAAACCCCTTCCCTTTGTTTCATCAGACACGATCCCCTCAGATCGAAAATACCTTTACATTTCCCTTGATTTTCAGCTGCAAATGTGATATAATTCAAAAAAACTTTCATTCCCATGGTACAAACTCCGTACTTCTACCGATCCTGTATTGTATAATGAGCTATGCTCATAAACGATGAGAATAACGGAAAGGAAAGGTGCTGCGGTTATGAAAGAGAAATTTCAGTTTTCGGAAGGCCTGCCGAGGTTCGGAGAAATGCGGCGCGGTACGCAGGTGTTTGTATTTGCTGACGAGCAGGCGGCGGCAGTCTATGACGACTATTCGTTCTATCCCGATGCGCAGGCTCGGCGCTGGCAGCTTGAGGTCTACAGCAAATCAAGCGGCAGACGGCTCGACCGTGTTTGTACGCACAGGGGACGGTTCAAGAGCAGAGAAGATGCCCTTGCGGAGATAGACAGGTTCAGATATCGCGGGCGGGATCTGGTGTTCTGTCTGGTGCCTGTTGATTTTTCCTATGACAAGATCGCATATCTTTGGCGCGATGTCCCCGAAGAAAGCGGCAGGGCAGCCTATGACGAACAGCTTGCCGAAGCCCGCAGGCGGCTCTATGCAATTACCGATAGGGACCCATCGGGAGAGATCGACCTGCGGCGCAGGAACATCGGGGGCGATGCGGTGAAAGCCTTCTGCAATGACGATATCGCAATTGACCGCGGGCTTTTTCCCTTTGCGCTGGTATCGGGGATCTCGCTGCTGTATGTCAGCGGGGACAGATCCCGGTGGGAGTATGAGCGCAGTCTTCTCTGCGAGAAATTCCGCGGCGAGTATGACAGCTATGACGGCCTCGCCCCCGCGTTCGTATATGACGCTTATTATGATATTGGCGTGTACGGCGATATAGCATTCAAAAAAGCGGGCAGATCCCTCGCCCGCGTAAGATAAAGGAGTGATATTTTGTGGCAGAAAAAAAGAAACAGGGCAGGAACGTTTCTGATCCTATGCGTGTGCTGAAAGTGCTCCAGGTGCTGAAAAAGTACTCCGACAGCAACAACAGAATGAGCCAGTCGGGCATTATGGAAAAGCTCAAAAATGACGAAGACATTGATTACAGCTGCGATGCAAAAACACTTTCAAAGGCACTGCGGGAGATGATACTTGTGCTGAATCCACCGCCTCAGAGCCTTACGGGTAAAACCCGGGATGAGTTCATTATACGCTATAAAGACTGGGACAGCGGCTGCATTCCTCAGCGTATCACGGGAATCTACTACAAGCCGTATATCGAAGTCAGCGAGATGCAGGCGATAGCAGACGGTATCAAGCAGCTTGACACGATCTCCCGCGAGCAGAAAGAAAAAATCATAAGCAAGCTGAAAAAGGAATACAACGTGTCTTTTGACAGCGAGGGTGATGTGTCGGTATTTTCGGCGGACGACTGTGAAGCGCTGGCGGTGAACACGGCGGTCATCGCACAGGCCGCAAAGAAGTGTATGGAGATAACCTTTAATTTCGGCGGCTATGACAGGAGCGGAGAGGTCGTTCCCCGCTGCGATGACAGCGGCAAGCCTCGCATCTACAGGGCGGTGCCGTATTACGTTGTAAGCTATCGCGGAAAACGGTATATGCTGTGCTGCTATATCCGCAGCAACGGAGAATACACCGATAATGTGAGCATTTACCGTGTCGATCTTATGCGGAACATCACTGTCACGGACAAACCCGGCAGAATGATAAACGCCGTGCGGGAGTTTGTAAATACCAACGCTGACGAGTATATACAGAAGCACCCCGATATGACCTACGGGCAGCCGATAACTGTCAGACTGAAAGTCAAAGCGGAGTATTACACGCTGATACACGACACATTCGGTATGAGCTATGAGTTCGTGCGGCAGCTCGATGACACATACGATGAAATAAAGGTCACGACAAGCGAGAAGGGTATCATTGACCTTGCAATGTCGTGGCCGGACAGGATAGAAATAATCAGCCCTGCCTCTTTGCGGAAAAAGCTGGCGGAGCGGGCGAAGGATTTGATCGGGAAATACAAGGAGTGAAGTATTATGGAAACTAATGAAACACTGTCATTTAATGAGCTTAAAAAAGCCCAGGTCGAACTGCTCAAAGAAGCAAGGTTAAAAATCATCAAAGCTTTGGATAAAAAGCAGAACATTACGCTCGGGAAAAAAAGCGGGGAAGGTAAAGGCAGAAAGAACAGACTTGCCAACTATGCTTGGATCCCGATTTTTTACAAAGAAGAGCATCTTTATTGGATAACGCTGTTCCGCAATCATACCGATGAAAAGTCTGGTAATTTTCATACGATCCACGGCGAGATATGTTTTGTCAAGCCTTTCTCTTTCTCAAAGGAAGATCCCTTCGATATGTATAGCACAAAAATTAATAACAAAGTGAAGCGCAATATCTTAGAGTTCTTCCCCGAAAACTGGGAAAGTCCCTGCAAGTATATGGATGAAAAGAAGGAAAGCCTGACAGTTGATGACATACTTGCGGAAGATTTTCAAATGGATGCATTTGCAGATGCGTTTATGAAATATGCGGAGCAGAAAGAGAAATGCTGATCGAGATATTCTATTCAACGGAGCTTTATTCTCGCTTCAAAATAGACTTTGCAAACAAGAGCCTTGATATTATCGAACCGCCCGACAAGGAGCTGCGCTTTGTAAACAGCAGCTTTGAATACTCTGACGGTTTCAGATTTGATTTCAAAACTGTCAGCACATTTCTGAAAAACCGGAATATTGACGAGAACACATCTATGGGCGTTTACTGGAACGTTGACAGCTTGATCAGGATCGTTGTTATCCGCAGCGGGAGGGACAAGGTGTGAGATCCCGTCCTGCTGTTTCCTGTCTATCCCGGTCAAAAACAGATAAGCACAAATAAAGCGCCCGCACTGCTGCACGGGCGCTTTGAATTCTATTATGGCGAAGTCCATGAACGGAGATAGTGGGGATTCCGACAGCTTTGCAATGTCTTTCCAAGATAAAATTTGAGCTTAATGCAGTCGGAGCGACGGGGCAGACTTTTGTTATCGGACGATTACCGGTACATCGACAACTGCAACTGGGAAGAGATAGCAGGATTCATCAATGTGTCGCTGCGTACCGTCCATAGGATACACGGCTCTGCCCTCCAGCACTTTCCCGTCCCGAATTGAAAAGATGGCACGGTTTGGCACAGTTTGGCATACCCCTCCTGTGATATCATTATAATAGAGAAGTAGAATAAGACGAGCCTCGGAGGAGCGATCCTTCCGGGGCTTTTCTTATGCAAGGAAGGAGGCGGCTATCATGCCAAGAAAACCAAAGCGATCGTGCCGCTATCCCGGATGTCCGAACCTTACTGAGGGCGTTTACTGCGAGGAACACGCAAAGACTATGGAACAGCACTACGAAAAGTTCCAGCGCGGTTACTCGGCGGGCAAGCGTTACGGCAGGGCTTGGACACGCATACGGCACCGCTACGCAAACAAGCATCCGCTTCACCATGAAGGACGGGACGGAAATCAGAGCGTAATACAAAGCGAAAAAATTAGCTTCCGACTGTTGGATTGATACCGATGGTCGGAAGCCTTTTTGTATTTATGATTGAAATATGTGAGATTGTCTTCTGCTTTTATGCCTTATTAAACTTTTCCTTCGACTGTTTACAACGGGGACATTTCCAATCATCCGGCAAATCCTCAAAAGCAACACCGTCGTGCTCAGCAGGATCATAAACATATCCGCAGATAGAGCAGACATATTTGCCGCTTGCTTTTTGTGCTGCGAAGTCAACCTCAGCATAAACCGTCGGCACAGGGCGATCCAGATCCATCACGCGCTTAGCCTCCAGATTCTCATAACCCTGCGGTGTATGGGTTCCGCAATAAACCGTCGGATGATTGCGGATAAATTCCAGCACCCTGTTCTGTGTTTCACGAGCGGCACCGAGATCTTCAAAAACCGTAGAGAGCTTGTCGGCATAAAGAGCTTCATCAACATATGTGATATCACCGTGCAGCATATAAAACAGACCGTCAGACTCTACGATGATAATGCTGTTGCCGTTCGTATGGCCTTTTGCCTTGATGAGATAGATGCCGTCCCGAATTTTCTGAGAAGCAGGGAAATTGTAGTATGCACCGTCGGTAAAGCTCACAGGAACAATATTTGAAATTCCCTGCAGCTCATCAGCACCCAGCTCGTCTTCATTAACATATATTTTTGCATTGGGGAAAGATTTCAGTTCACCCGTATGATCGGCGTGCTTGTGTGTCACAAGAATGGCTGTCACCTGCTCGGGTTTGTATCCCAGTGCTGCAAAGGCTTCCATGTAGCTTGAAATGTCCTTTCCGGTATATAGAGGGCTGTTTTCATCCGGCACTTCTTCCGGTGTCCCTGCAGGAATACCCGTATCAACGAGGATCACTTCATCGCCGGTATCAATAAGATAATTCTGTAGGGAGCCACGATACCGCACATTTTTATCGAACTTCTCCACGCCTTCTTCTCCGCCGAAGACAAAGGGTTGTGTATAAAATCCGTCGGTTCTGAATTTTATTGCTTTGATTTCCATTATGCTTACCTCCTGTTTTTATCCATACCTGCCAATGCCCGGTTTAACAGATCTCGCAGCAGAAGCAGTTCATCCTCTGCAAGCGGAATGCATCCCTGCATCTGAGGCGGAACACTCAGCGCCAGCTCTTTCAGATTCTCTCCTTCAGACGTAAGAGAAAGAATCAGCTTATTCTCGTAGCCTTCCGGTCTCACTCTGTTAATATAGCCTGCCTTTTGAAGTCGTTTCAAAAGAGGAGCGAGCGTACCGGAATCAAGGTGGATTTTCTTCCCGATTTCTCCCTCTGTCATTTCTCCGAATTCCCAGAGGACCATCATTACAATGTACTGGGTATAAGTCAGGTTCAATGCTTGAAGCGGCTCTCTGTACTGCCGCACGACCTCTTTGGCACAGGCATAGAGGGGAAAGCAAAGCTGGTTTTCGAGACACAGGCAAGCATCTTTTGTCTGTGTTTCATTCATATCAGGTAATACTCCAATTTAGAAAGAAGCTGGCGCTTTACTTGAGGCGTCAGCCTCCCTGTCTTGTGTTACTTCTCCGCAGGCTCCCACTTGCAGCGAACAGGGGAAACGATGCTGCCTTCCTTCTTCATAGCTGCCATTGCCTTGTCCACGATCTTGCGATCAAGCCCGGTCAACTCGGCGATCTTTCCGGCGTTCAGAGGCTCGCCCGCCTTTTTCATTGCTTCAAGAATAACATTTTTCTCTTCCATATACGTCGGCTCCTTCTTCTCTTCTTTTTCTACAAACTGATCCTTCGGTTTTCTGCAGCGAGGGCATTTCCAATCGTCCGGAAGTTCCTCAAATGGAGTACCCGGTTCGATCCCGTGCTTCGGATCTCCGACTTCGGGATCGTAGGTATAGCCGCATTTGGCGCACTTATACTTTTTGTTTTCCATGATGCCTGCTCCTTAGTCGCCAAGCTGAAGAGTCAGGTAATTCTCGTACCCGATTCTCTCGATAATGCCCATATGCTGTGCCACCCATGCACGGTGCTCGGCTTCACACTCAATGAAGCCTTCCAAAAGCTTTCTGGTGATGGAGTCATCTGCGAGATTCGCTATTTCATTCTCCATTCTCTCGACTCCCTTGAATTCCTTGAATCCATCGTCCCAATCTTTAAGAAGATCCTTGATCTCGCAGAAGAGCGGCTGCTCTACATATCCGATAGCGGGCTGTCCGCTGAGGGAAACGACCCTTGCCGTACACTTTCTTGCTTCCTCCAGCTCCTCATCGCCCTCTTCCTTGCAGCGATCCGCAAACTTCACAAACCCCTGAGCACGGAAAATCGCCTCATGGGTATAGTCCGCCTGTGAGCTGGAATACCAGCCAATCGCATATTCGTTAAGCATCTTGATCTTTTCTTCAAGTGTCATGATAAATTCCTCCTGTTTATTACGCTGTTGTGCGCTTCTTTGTTGTGCACAATTATATTATAGCGGAATGTTACAGAGAATGTCGAGTTACGGCTTTATCCATCCGTAACACAACTTTACTTTTAAGAAAAAGAGTAAAGGTTTTTGCAGATCATTCACACAAAAACGGTCTTAATGCATCCGGGATACAGGCTTCCAATGCTTCAGCAACCATCTCGCATGGAGCAGGTCTACTGTCCATGAGCCACTCACAGATATATTGGCCGGAACCATAACAATAGATTTTTACGATTGCCGAAAGGTTTTCCGGAACGGTATCCTGACCGAGCTTCCTCTTGATCTCTAATTCTATAAATTCAATTTCGGTCTCATTCATGATATTGATGAAAGACTCCCGACCGCTGGTATGCTTCAAAGCGTTAACCACATATTTACGGTATTGTTCATAGCAGCGTATGCCATCAAGCAGTGTGTCGATCCACGCACAGCCATCGGTACCGATTCTGTCTAAATTCTCCTTCGTTGCCCGAACAAAGAGCCATGAAATGAGGTCGTATTTATCCTTAAAGTACCTGTAAAATGTCGGTTTCGTCATTGAACAGTTCTCGACTATGTCAACAACAGATATTTTGTTGATTGATTTCTTTGCCGCAAGCTCAAGGTATGATTCTGCAATTATTTCTTTTGTTGTCTTTCGTTTCAATTATCATCACCTCCAAACCGGCGATTACAATATTCCGCTCCCCACTGCTGATGATGGCAGTGTTGGTGCCGTGTGGCATCCTGCTATCCTTATACGACAACATAACCGCCTCTGCGCAGAACATCCAAAGCCCGTTCAAAATCTTTTTCCTTCACGAGGATATAATCTGTATTGAAGGTTGATACCGCAAATATGCCGATTTTATTTACTGCAAGAATACCGGATATCCTTGAAAGAATACCGATGAGTGAAAAATCCAGTACTCCCTGTATGCGAAATCCTCTCCAGCCGTCTTCACGCGCGATGGTGTTTGTTGGAGCATCCTCCGTTACGCAAACCAGCGATATTTCTTCATCGGTCTTGCCAATGAAGTAAAAGTCCTTGTTCGTATTGATTTCTTCAATGTCATGTACTTTACAAACCGTAAGCCTATATGGCAGTTTCTTAAGCTCCATCTCGTTTCTCCTTAATTACCAGAAGTGCATGAAATCAGCATCTTCCGTTTTGCACCCCCTGCCTGTGAAATGCACCCCCTAAAATGGATTTGCACCCCCTTGATTTTCAGGCGGCAGGGCTATCGCTGAATTGTATCATACTCTACACTTTGATTTCATAGACCTTGTTGGCCTCTGTTTTGCCTGCCGTTGCAAGCCGTGTGAGAAGCTCCGACACCTCTTGCGGTGTGTAATACTCACCGCCTGACTTTCCTGCATTTGAAGCGTACATACCCATGAGATACTCATAAGCATCACCGAACGCATCAATGGTATTCTCCTGATAATCACCCAACTGCATAGAAGCGACACCATTCATCAGCTTGACAAGGCGTTCGTTACGCTTTGCGACCGTACCGCCGAGCTTGTTGCTGTTCACATCGAAATCGTCAAACAGTCCCTTGAAATCGTCCTCACTCTCACAGCCCTGGGCAGAGCCTTCAATGCTGCGGAATATGCCCTCAAGTGTTTCGTTGAGGTTTTCGTCAGCATCAGCCTTTGCAAGTACATTACAGAAAAGCTGTGACGGCAGAATGAAAAAGCCCTTTGTCTGCACCATATCCTCACGGGCGGTTTCCGCTTCATCGTCCGACAGCTTTGTATAATCAAAATCGGGAGTGCCTGCTTCGATCTCGCCTGCATTGATATAGTTTGTCAGGTTTTCCGAGATATAGCGGTAAAACAGCATGACAAGGACATAATTCTTGAAGTCCCAGCCGTCTACACTACCAAGCAGATCGTTGGCAATACACCATATCGTGCGATGCAGTTCAGCACGCTCCTGCTCTTTTTTATTATCTATCATAAGTTTTAACTCACTTTCGTTTAGTATGCTACCAAATAGTTGCTATCTATCATATAATTATAGCACAAACCGCACAATTAGTCAATCATCAAATCGAGTTTTTTATCCGTTTTCACCGAGGAAAATACAAAAAGCGTTTCAACCCATAAGGCTAAAACGCTTCACTGTTTATCATATTTGATTATATCGGCAGGAGAACATTCCAGCACATAGCAGATACGGGCGAGGATATCCAAGTCCATTTTCTCTACAACACCATTGTACCACTTGTTGATGACCTCAAAACGAGTATTGGAGATCCTTGCAAGGTAGTTTCGTGTGATACCCTTGCTGTCCATTATCTCTTTCAGGTGTATGCTGATCTTCCCGTATTCCTTTGCTCTGGTGCGGACGCTTTGTTATGCGGTATTCGGTTGATTGCTGCTCATTTTCAGTTTGAATGAAACCGTATTTCCGCACCCGCATCGTTACAATGCGGGTGTTTTTATATTTTTATAATATTTTCCGATCAGGTGAGATCTGTAAGTAGTTCGTAAGAGGCAGTGTGATATACTGTAATTACAGAAAGCAAAAACAATATCTCTGATAAAAACCGAAAGGAGTAAAGAAATATGATCACATTTTGTTATGTAATGCTCGGCATAAGCACAACCGCATATATCGTGGGAGGTATCCTCTCAACAATCTTCGGATAACGAACATAACAAGCTGAAACAAAAAAACTCCGATTCAGACTACCAATTATTGATCCGCAGGACAGTGAGCATACATCGTTCAGAGTGCCGGATCGTTGGTATGCGGAATAAGAAACGGATAGCCGTCTGATGAGGACGGTTATCTGTTTTTTGGGTGTAATCATAAAGGCTATAATAGAGACATTTATAATACTCCATATCACACCATAGTAACTCTTCGGGAATGGATAGCAGTTTTCTCATATTATATCACATAATGTTTTCTTTTTCAAGCACAGCAAAAAGCGCCCGCACTCTTGCACGGACGCTCTACTCAATATTCAATGTCATTCAAAAACTCCTTGTTTTTACTTAAACGGATTTCCGAAGAAATATACATAAGTGCAGTAGCCCATTGTGGCTATTATAGCTGTGCCGTAAAGTGCAACAAATGCTGTAAAAATATTCGTTCATCTCCTTTCGTTTCGATTTCATGTCTGTATCTATCAGCCGAAAAGTGTAATAACTGCTACGCAGATCGCTATACCTGTTGCGATA
>FMXS01000036.1 GCA_900104495.1 Ruminococcaceae bacterium FB2012
CAGAAGAAACGCAGCGAAGGCAAATGCGGCAAGGAAGCAATGATCGCAGGACTGAACAAGTTCCTTCGTGTTTACTACGGCAAGGTCATGGAACTTTATTCTGAGTAACCATTCCACATCTACAAACACATCAGGCGTTTGAAGCTCTATTTTCATACGTCTGCTTTGCTATGCCCTTTCAGCAGTATGAATTCATTAGCGTTTTCAATAATGCATTCCTTTCAAATTTGGCTGTTCTGCCTATTGATTTTTCTTAGCAGGTTTCATATGAGTTTACAAGATTTGTATATGAGAAGCTTGGTTTGTGCGTTGACACAATTGCGTGTGAATTCTCATCTTATGATCTGTTGAAAATCAAAAAGACTATTCAAAAAGGGAAAAGGGCAGGACAACCGACAAAAGAAATTGACTATGGAAGGATCAAAGCACTTTTAACACAGAAGAAACCTTTTAAAGAAATAAAGCTGAGCGACAATGCTGCAGAAGGAGAAGAGAAAGTGAAATTCAATATAGTAGTAGGAAATCCGCCCTATCAAGCAAATGTAAGTACTAGCAAAGATAATGATTCTTTAGGAAAACAATTATTCCCTGCTTTTACAGAGATGGTCTATAGTGCTTCTTCGCAATACTGTTCACTAATTACACCATCAAGATGGTTTACTGGGGATGCACAGGACAAATCCTTTTTAAAATTAAGGTCTTTCCTGAAGGAAAAGAATAACATTGTAAAAATGTTTATTTATCCTTCTACTGATGAAGTATTTAGCGGAGTTATAATAAAGGGAGGCGTTAATCATTTCCTAGTCGATAAAAAGGCGAATTCTGTCGTTGAGTTCCACACTATAAAAAAAGGTATTGATTCAACTGAGAAGAGAAATCTTTTCGAAGAAGGATTTGACATTGTATTTCGTTCTTCAATGGATAGTATAATTATTCGAAAAGTTGTAAACAACAGTAGCGAAACGCTTTCTAGCATAACAACCGGAAGAAATGCTTTTGGCATCATAGGAAAACCAGAAAGTTTAAAGAAACAAACCACTGCCAAAAAAAGCGATGATGATTCCATTACAGTGCATTGCAAAAACGGAGAAAAGAGGTATATTGCAAAAAGCAAAGTACCCAAAGGCGTTGAGATTATGGAGCATTACAAGGTCTTTATTTCAAAATCCGCAGGTGATCCCGACACGGATACAAAAGTAATAGGTGTTCCTTTCTTTGGAGATAAGGATTGTGTTTGCACTGACACTTTTTTCCCTATTGGATGTTTCGATACAAAAGAAGAAGCGGAAAACCTCTGCAAGTATTTGAAAACTGTTTTTGTAAGATACTTGATCAATGTTTTGAAGTCTTCTCAGAATGTGACCCAAATCGTATATAGATTTGTCCCTATGCAAGATTTTTCGAATTCTTCTGATATTGAATGGACAAAATCAATCGCTGATATCGATGTCCAACTTTTCAAAAAATATAATCTTGAGAATGAAAAGGACTATATTATGTCTAATATTAAGCCAATGGAATAAGGATATGGATGAATTAAAAAACCTGAAAAGCCCTATTCTTGTGCGACACTATGTGTTCTCCGGACGATACACTCGGAGAAACAGTTGAATGATATCACAAGTCGCCTCACCGCGTATTTGTGAGTGATTGTGAGAGATATAAGTGTCGACTGTATTTTACTTTTCGCTGATAAAACACCTCTGATAGTACGGTGATCGACAGTCCGTTTATGAGCCTGACAGGGTGGAGATTTTTAGAGGGCAAGCATAGCGCATGGCATTCCGCCTCGGGGCGGTAAGCCTTTGCGCGCGGGAGACCCGTACCCCTTTATCGGTGAAAGAAGAAAGTCCACGGATGATGACAATGACAACAGAATCGAATATGGTCAGGTGTGAGATGCGTCGTCACAGTTGTAATTGATGTCATTCGGAGATGCAGCCGGACAGGTGAGTAACGCTTTGGTCGCAGCCCTCGGGTGCCGGGTGACAGCAAGATCACGCCCTATGTAATTAGCTGCCCAGCTGGCACCCGACTGTTCCAAACCGCGCAGATATGTTATTTGATCGGGTGCCGGCAGAGCTGCGGGTGACGGCAGGGTGCCGGTAACTCCCGCCCCTGTATTTCTACTGTCATACCGTCACCCTGGTGTTTTAAACTCCGCAGATGCGTCATCCGAGCGGGTGACAGTAACTTTGTGGGTGCCAGTAGGGTGACGGTAGATCGGTGAGTAACGAAACGGATCGCGAGCATCCCCCCCACTCCCTTATTGCTGTCATACCATATGTGTCACAGTGTCACACAGAAGTACCCAAGTAATATATATATATAATATATACATAATGAAAAGAAGAATAATATATAGGGTGAAAAGAAGAATAATAAATAGGCCGTCTGAGTTTGAAAACGAGGGCGGCTTTTTGTGTTCGCGGATGATCGGGTGACGATAGGATGTAGAGTGCGTCAGTCAAAAAGAAACGTTCCTGTTGTCCCTGTCAAAAGACGCGCTACGAAGCCGTGTAAGCCCTCCGAGTTCCAAGTCGGGCACACAGTCGGGAGAGAGGATAGAACGCCTCACAGCGCATTTGTGTGCGGCTGTGGGCGAGATCGGGAGTGATTAAAAAACCGCCGAATCAGCAGTTTTGAGCAGGGATTTGCGATGTGCGGGTTAAAGTGCTGGCGTCAAAACGCCTGCACATTCACCTCGGACGGGCAAAGCCCGCCGATTCTGCGCGGTTTGCGAGCGTAGAGAATGTGTATGCCGGCGCTAGAACCGAACTGACACGGACTTAGAACCGCACGCTGCCGGACTTTCGACCGCACCTTGCCGGAGTAGAACCGCACTTTACCGATCATTGACCGCGCTCCGACCCTACTGATATAATATTTTCAGCACACAGAAATGTGTGACTTTTGTATCAGGAGGTTCGAATATGAATACATCGCCCCAACCTGTACACCTCGGCCGCGAGAGTTGAACAGTTGCGTCGGCGCAGATGAACACTTTCGTCGCATAAAGTGAACAGCTAGATTACAATCTTGAATCTGGATCAATCTCACGATAAAATGGTATTACGCGCTTCGGCGTGAATACTTTAGAAGGAGGTCATTTCTATGACCAATTATCGTGAGATCCTGAGGCTTAGAAGCCTTGGGCTGAACAAATCTCAGATCGCTGCGGCCTGCGGCTGTTCAAGAACAACGGTCATTAAGGTGCTGGATCTGGCAACTGCAAACGGGATAAGCTATGCATAGGTGATGAACAGCTTGCTCAAAAGTAAAAGCAAGTGATCTGTGTCTTCGGTGTTGGTGTTCTTTGAACTGCACCTTTCCTTCGCATAGACGGCCAGTTCTTTAAAAGGGCATTTTCGCAGATCCGTACTGCTAAGACAGTGTCTTGCCAGAGCAGCGCAGATCGGGTCGCCGAAGAGATTTACTCTTAAGCGTGACACCATTATTTCGGGCCAGGCCCTTTTTTCGCCGTTCAAGTTCACATTTATCCGGTCGAGTACTGTTTTCAGCGGCAGATCGCGCAGAGTGAATATGACCTTTGAGATCAGTTCCTCGTCTTTGACGATAGGCTTTTTCAAAAAGGCGGAAAATTCTTGTTTGGTCATAGGTGTTCCTTTCTGCGTGTAACAGCCGCAAGGGCTGTTACACGCGGTCTCGGGTTCAGGACGGGTCGGCAGCCTTATCGGGCGCTCTTGGGCTGTTAGCGATAAAGTAGACTTTTTCTCCGACGATCACCACCCTGCGCTGAGGTCTGCCCTCGGAGTTTGTATATTCTTCCGTTTCGAGCCTGCCCTGCAGGAGTATCGCGTTCCCCTTATGGAGGCGATCCGCGATGAACTTAGCGGTGCTCCCGAAGGAGATGCAGTTGAAGAAGTCGGTCTTCTTCGAGCCGTCGGAGCGTTCGACAGCGAGGCTGAAGGTGACGGATCGGTCTCTTTCGTTTGTGGTCTTGAGTTTGGGTTCGGTTGCGAGCCTGCCCTGGAGGTTCATTGAATTTAGCATGGTGTGTACCTTCTTTCATTGATTTAGATCTATGGAACGGTGCAGAGCACCTGTTTCCCTTTAAGGAAAGGTGCCGTACCCGCCTGCTGTAAGACGGGCACGGCTAAGGAGAATGAAGATGGCTTATCTGTAGGCCTCGGTGCGGGCTTTTGCACCCTCAACGAAGGCCGTATAGAGGTCGCAGTTCTTGATCTTGACTTTCTTGTAGATCGGGCCGCGGCCGTCGTCCACAAGGATCGAGGCTGTCTGATAGGCGTTGGCCTCGCCGAGAGCGAGATTCTTGTGGGTGTTCGGACGGCTGTGGTTCTTTATGATCCTGCCGTTAGGAGATATGGTGAGCACGCCGTTGAGAGAGATAGGTCTGCCGTTCTCGTCCTTGGGACAAGGAAGCGTCACGCAGCAGAACAGATGTCCGACTTTCGATTTTCTGTACTTGATATTGTTGTTGGGGATACCGTTGATGTAGATCATATTTGTATCACTGTCCTTTCTGAGATTTTTTGAGTTTGTTGAATCAAACATTGTTATCAACCCTTTCTATAATTTGATTTTTGACAAAATCGCAAGCGAATGCTTGCACAGACCAAACTTCGCCAGGTAAAGCTATGCCAGACGAAATTCTAATGTAATTTTATATTACCCAGACGGGCGGCCAGCCCGTTTTTGCAGGCCGAAGGCAGTTGTCTGTCAACGGGCATATGCCCGTTTTTGAGCCGAAGGCGGAGTGTTGTTTGTATAGTGTACAATTGTGTTGTAGAGTGCAATTAAAAAACCTTTCTTCTCACCCCCATAGAGGCCAATCTATGGGGGTGAGAAGAAAGAATGGCATAGCAAAAGTGACAGAGCGCAGCGGTGAAAAAAATTGTGTCACTGATCCAGGAGTAAAGAATATCACAAAATAAAGATCTGATATTCTTTTTCGGCTCCGCTCCAAAATGTATAAGGCGGAGCCGAAAACAAATATAGCCTCACTTTTCTTTTAAATTCAAAAAAGTGAGGCTTGATTTTTTTCGTGTTCGGGCTTGCCCGAACACGATTTTTATACCTGGTTATTTTACACGGCGGGAATGTCTGCATAGCGGCTGGTCAAGAAGTGCAAATGACGTAATACCGTTGCTTTACGTTGCGTATTTAATAATTTACATCAATAAAGTCCCTGCTGAAATCCAACCAACGTAGTAGAATGAATTGTCAGGCAATAGTGACAACTTCTTTAGCGCATCTTTGGGCATATTTTCACGCCTCTTGGATGTTGAATGATAAACCTTGACGGCTGCACAGTCAACGGCTATTCTGATTCATAAGCAAACAGCACACCGAGCAAAACAAGCCCAATGTGCTGCTTTTGAGATCTTGATTATTCTTCTGTCGATCACGGTATCACTGCGTTTTTAGTTCAAGGTCACAGTCAATATTATAGATACATAATTCTCCGCTGAACTTGACTGCTGCAAGATAGGTAAAGGATAGACTGATCACAATTGAAGTGAAAACATCTGCAATGCCTGACCCATATACAAGACATTACGGATCCCGAATGCGGACTTCTGAAACGTCCCGGAAAGCCCACCGGTTTTCATTTTCTCGACCATCAGACCTGCGATGCTAAAAGCGGACTGATCTGTTTGATTTGTTTTTCCTTCTGTGATTACATAATACCACGCAATAGCGCCCTTTTCAATAAGCAGATAAGAGCCGTTTTGCTGCATAAGCAGCAGAAATGCGATAATGTGCTGCATAAGCGACACGGTGGTGAAAAACTGTCGCAGAATGTGATGCTCCCTACTATAAACTACAATATGGAAATGATCGAGGGAGAAAATGTGATCGACATCGATATGAACGGCATGATCACCGCCCGTTCTCCCGGCAAAGCAAAGGTCACAGTCTCCGCGGTCACTTATGTGAAACAAAACGACTCTATGGAAATGAAGACTGTTTTCGATTCCTTTGAGGTAGTAGTCAAGGCACCGCCGCAGAAAGAGGTAAAGGTCTCTGCTGTCTGGAACGACGGAGACAATAAGGACGGCATAAGGTCCTCCTCCGCGATCATCACCTTCTTTGTATCAGGCGATTTCTACGGCTCCACCGAAATATATGAGAGCACGGACTGGGAAGCCCTCCTCTCTGTCCCGGTCAATGCTGAGATCACGACCAGAGTATTCAAGAACGACGCCATCACCGGCACCGACGGCGAAGGCTCCTATTCATACGAGATCACAGGCTCTGCCGACGAGGGCTTTGTCGTCACCTTCACACATACTTCCAAAGAGGACGAAAGCTCTGAGGATGACATCTCCGAGCCGGAAACCCCCTCTGAGGGCAGCAACCCCGATACGGGAGCCCCTGTATCTGTGTTCGCAGCATCGTTGGCATTGGCTGCCGCAGCGGCTTCGGTGATCTCCCGCAAGAGATAATAAACAGATGATGAGCATCGCAGACTGCTGAAGATACTGCATGGTGCTCTGAACCGCCTCCGGAGATATCCCGGGGGCGTTTTTTGTATTTCTGCTCTATTTTTATTCAAAAACCTCTTTTCTTTTTGCTGAAATTATGATATACTATACTAAATTGGAGCTGAGAGCAAAGCGAGGCGATAAAATGGCGAAGAATAAAAAAAACCGAAAACTGCTTTTTCAGATAGCCGGGATCGTGCTGCCGCTGTTTCTGCTGCATCTGGCAGCTATTGTATGGCTTATCTACCGAAACGCTGTTAACAGCTATCTTACAGCGCAGAACGAAAACATCGAAGCCGACCTTGAAGAGAACTATCTGAACCTTGTTGACAATCACGAACCGGAAACTCAAAAAGTAAGCGAATGGATGCTCACCTATCTGGAAAACCATGCTGATAAAGAATGGGAGCCGCTTTCCGAAGAAGAATGGCTCGAATTTGATGAAGTGACCGGCGAGAATAAATACTGGAGTGCTGAGTGGCTGAACAGCCTGCCGGAAAAAATGCAGTATTATGCAGCAAGGATCCAGTTCAACAACTGGAAGCAACAGATCAGATTTGAATCTGAATCTGAATCTGTACATTACGAGAAGCTGTTTCTTATGGATGTTTCCGAAGGCTTCAAGGGAATGGCATTGTGCGATTACAGCGCCGGGAATGAATGTCACGGATTCGGATACAGATACGATCTGGACGCGGACAGCCACAAAGCCCTGGAAAAAGCTATCCGGGAAAATACGTCGGAAATAATCTATGAACTGTCAGATGATTTCTCGGAAAACAAAAACTGCTATATCGCCTACAAGCCAATGGTCTTTTCCGGAAAGACAAAAGCTGTGTTCTGCATAGCATACAGCTGGGACAAATTCAGAAGCAGTATCACCTCAAATCTCAAGATCGTGAGCATCCTGATCATCGCAGGTCTTATGCTGACAATGGCTGTGCTGATATTCATGCTTTACCGCAGAGCAGCCAGACCTGTCGTAAAAATACAAAGGGCGCTCATAGATTACACCGAGGATAAAAACACCGCCAAGATCGTCGGTAAAATGTTCAATATCAAGGAAAAAAATGAGCTTGGATACCTGGCGGATGTTATTTCAGATCTGGCGCTGGAGATAGACCGCTACAATAAAGAGAACCTGAAGGTGCAGAAAGATCTTTACGATGCAGAGGTCCAGATAATGGTCTCCCAGATACGGCCGCACTTTATGTATAATGCTCTGACATCTATTGCAATGATGTGTGAGCTTGACCCGATGACTGCGAAAAAGGCAACTATCGCCTTTGCTGATTATCTCCGCGGGAATATGGATTCCCTCAAGCAGACCAGGCCCGTGCCTTTTACTACAGAGCTGGAGCATCTGAAAAACTATCTGTATATCGAAAAGCTGAGATTCGACTATCTGCTGAACATCGAATATGACATACAGGCAACAGATTTTGAGCTGCCGCTGCTGTCTATCCAGCCTCTGGTCGAAAACGCTGTCAAGCACGGAGTCGGTATGAAAAAAGGCGGAGGGACAGTGAAGATATCCTCTGTCGAAAAGGAAAGCGCCTTTGAAGTTATCATCTCGGATGACGGAGTCGGATTCGATATGAATGCTCCGAAGAAGGACGACGGACGCTCACACGTCGGCATGGAGAACACCAGGAAACGTCTGAAAGAGATGTGCGGAGCTGAGATCATTATTGAAAGCGAAGTCGGCAAGGGCACGACTGCGCGGGTGATAATACCTAAGAAGGAGGGTAAAAATGAGGATACTGTGTCTTGATGATGAACCGCTGGCATTGAGGATGCTGGAGCAGGCTGTCAGACAATCCAGACCCAATGCAGACATCTCGGCATTTCTGGATCAGGACGACCTGCTTGAAGAGACAAAGCGGGGAGGGTGCGACATTGCGCTGCTGGATATCCATATGCGCGGGATGAACGGTGTCGAGCTGGCCAAAAAGCTCAAAGAGGTGAACCCGAAGATAAACATTATTTTTGTAACGGGTTTTTCAGAATACACCGGCGAGGCAATGGGCCTGCACGCAAGCGGTTACGTTATGAAGCCTGTTACCAAGGAGAAGATCGACAAAGAGCTTGCCGACCTGCGTTTCCCTATCCTGCCGAAAGAGAATGCTCTTCTGAGGGTCCAATGCTTCGGGAATTTCGATGTGTTCCTTCCAAGCGGCGAACACGTACGCTTTGAAAGGAGCAGGTCGAAGGAGGTATTTGCTTACCTCGTCCACCGCCACGGAAGCTCCTGCAGCACCAAGGAGATCGCCGCGGTGCTTTTCGAGGATGAGCCTTACGATACAAAGCAGCAGAATTACATCCAGCAGCTTATACACGGAATGATAAAAAGCCTGAAAGCTGTCGGCGCAGAAGAGACGATAGTGCGCAGCTACAATGCGCTTGCGGTCAACACAAAGCTGCTCGACTGCGACTACTACCGTTTCAAGGAGCTGGATCCGGCAGCGATCAATTCCTTTCAGAACGAGTATATGAGCCAGTACTACTGGGCGGACTTCCTCTACGACGAGGATTTCTGATGCTGAAAAAGCACCCGTATCCGGCCGATACGAGTGCTTTTTGATATACCGCAATGCTTCCGGCAGATATCAGGGCTTTTCAAGCGGTTTATAGATGGGGAGTTTAGTAGCACAGATAATAAAGAGGAAATCATTGAAATAAATCCCGAAGATCTGCTCCGGCAGATACAGCGATATATTTCGGGCGAGACGGTATATATCCCGAGACCGGACGGGAGCTGCAAGAGGCAGTGGGGCGAAACGTCAGGCTACCAGCAGTTCATACGCGAGCGCAATGCGGAGATCCGCAGCAGCTTTTCATGCGAGAAAAGCATCGAAGAACTCTCTGAGGTCTACTGCCTTTCCTATTCTTTGGAGTTAGTCCGAAATGATAACCCAAAACAATTAAAATCTTAAACAGAAGGAGAAAATAATATGTTCACCGGCATAGCCATCGCATTCGGCGTACAGCTTGCAGTTACAGGAGTATTCTGCGGTATAGTTGCTATCTGCAAGAGCTGCGGCTGATAATTATTCTTTGGAGTTAGTCCGCTATGATATCAACATCAGATTCAAAAGCGTCCGTACCTGAGCACGGACGCTTTTGTGTTTGTATTCGGTTTTGAACTGTCGGTTTCTATCCGGTAGTCATTGGTATCAATGTGAGCTGTGAATCATGTTCGGTGTTGTTTATGCCTTCTGCAGTGCGCATACGAAACCTTCCTTCATGTAGCCCCACTCGTGAGTGTTCTTACACTTCTTGCCGAGTGTTCCGACCTCTACGAAGCCGTCGCCGATCTCTTTCCAGGGGTCGTAGCCTGCGTCCATAAACTGTACCTTAGTCTCGGTCGCACCCTTCTTGTCAATGTTGATGCCCTTGTACCAGGCTCTCTCGTATTCCTGTCCCCAGAATGTGGTGTCGCGTTTGCCCCATGCCTTTTCTGTGATGAGGTTTGCGTTCTCGGGGATGTAGCTTGTGTCGAAGCCGTTTGCGTTGAGCAGCTCGCGGACTGTCATGCCCTTTTCTGCTGCATACTTGGCAAGTCTTCTTACTGTCTCGCCGGTGAACATATAGGTCTCGCAAAGTCCTGCGTTA
>FMXS01000046.1 GCA_900104495.1 Ruminococcaceae bacterium FB2012
GACTCCACACAACCTGACGGCCGTGCTTCCCAGTCTCCCACCTATCCTGTACATGAAATACCGAAATCCAATATTAGGCTACAGTAAAGCTCCATGGGGTCTTTCCGTCTAGTCGCGGGTAACCGGCATCTTCACCGGTACTACAATTTCGCCGGGTGGGTCGTTGAGACAGTGCCCAGATCGTTACACCATTCGTGCGGGTCAGAACTTACCTGACAAGGAATTTCGCTACCTTAGGACCGTTATAGTTACGGCCGCCGTTTACCGGGGCTTCAATTCAATGCTCTCACATCTCCTCTTAACCTTCCGGCACCGGGCAGGTGTCAGCCCCTATACGTCATCTTTCGATTTAGCAGAGACCTGTGTTTTTGCTAAACAGTCGCCTGGGCCTATTCTCTGCGGCTTGTTTTCACAAGCACCCCTTATTCCGAAGTTACGGGGTCAACTTGCCGAGTTCCTTAACAACCCTTCTCCCGTTGGCCTTAGAATCTTCTTCCTATCTACCTGTGTCGGTTTGCGGTACGGGCGCATAAAACATACATACAGCTTTTCTTGCCTCAGTCCACCGTGACTTCCCTACTGTTTTTCGGTCCCTTTCGACCGGGTCAACCATCGCCCGGCTTCACAGCTTTCCAAGTGTCCCTGTACTTAAGTCTTTCTGCGGCTACGGAATTTCAACCGTATGTGCATCGGCTACGCCTTTCGGCCTCACCTTAGCTCCCGGCTTACCCTGAGCGGACGAACCTTCCTCAGGAAACCTTAGATTTTCGGCCATTATGATTCTCACATAATTCTCGCTACTCATTCCGGCATTCTCACTCGAATAAAGTCCACCTGTGCTTCCGCTCAGACTTCACCCCTTATTCGACGCTCTCCTACCACTCGCATTGCTGCGAATCCTAAGCTTCGGTACATTGTTTAGCCCCGTTGAATTTTCGGCGCAGAGTCACTCGACCAGTGAGCTATTACGCACTCTTTTAATGTATGGCTGCTTCTAAGCCAACATCCTGGTTGTTTATGCAACTCCACATCCTTTTCCACTTAACAATGTTTAGGGACCTTAGCTGTAGATCTGGGCTGTTTCCCTTTTGACAACGAAACTTATCTCACGCTGTCTGACTCCCATGAATCGATTATCCGGCATTCTTAGTTTGATAGGGTTCGGTAATCTTTCGACCCCTAGCCCATTCAGTGCTTTACCTCCGGTAATCTGTCATGAGGCTAGCCCTAAAGCTATTTCGGAGAGAACCAGCTATATCCGAGTTCGATTGGAATTTCTCCGCTATCCACACCTCATCCCCGGTCTTTTCAACGAACGTGGGTTCGGCCCTCCATGGAGTTTTACCTCCACTTCAGCCTGGACATGGATAGGTCACTCGGTTTCGGGTCTATTGCATACGACTATCTCGCCCTGTTCAGACTCGCTCTCGCTTCGGCTCCGTTCCT
>FMXS01000032.1 GCA_900104495.1 Ruminococcaceae bacterium FB2012
CTGCTACAAGAATATGGGCACACATTCCGCAGATAACCTTAACGCAGGACTTTGCGAGACCTATATGTTCACCGGCGAGACAGTAAGAAGGCTTGCTAAGTATGCAGCAGACAAGGGCATGACAGTCCGCGAGCTGCTCAACGCAAACGGCTTCGACACAAGCTACATCCCCGAGAACGCAAACCTGATCACAGAAAAGGCATGGGGCAAACGCGACACCACATTCTGGGGACAGGAATACGAGAGAGCCTGGTACAAGGGCATCAACATTGACAAGAAGGGTGCGACCGAGACTAAGGTACAGTTTATGGACGCAGGCTACGATCCCTGGAAAGAGATCGGCGACGGCTTCGTAGAGGTCGGAACACTCGGCAAGAAGTGCAAGAACACTCACGAGTGGGGCTACATGAAGGAAGGTTTCGTCTGCGCACTGCAGAAGGCATAAACAACATCGGATATGAAACACAGCTCACAATGATACCAATGACTACCGGATAGAAACCGACAGTTCAAAACCGAATACAAACACAAAAGCGTCCGTGCTCAGGTACGGGCGCTTTTGAATATGATATTGATATCATTTCGGACGAACTCCAAAGAATAATTATCAGCCGCAGCTCTTGCAGATAGCAACTATACCGCAAAATACTCCTGTAACTGCAAGCTGTACGCCGAATGCGATGGCTATTCCGGTGAACATATCATTTTCTCCTTTCGTTTAAATTCTTCTGTTTGTTTGGGTCTGTTCCCCTTCTGTGATTACATAATACAACGCATCTGCGGCCTTTTCAATAAGCAGATATGATCCGTTTCGTTGCATAAGCGGCAGAAATGCAACGATGTGATGCATAAGCGACACATCAGCAAAAAACTGTTGCAGATTTATTTGAAAAAAACTGTTTCTCTGTAAAGAAGTTGTCATAGTCATTATGGTATTATGTAATCACAGAAGGGGAAACACCCGAAAACAAATACTAAGATAAAAAAAGGAGTAATCACTATGAAAAACACAAACAAGAAAACTATCGTAAAGATCGCAGCATTCGTTATCATCTTCACACTCATCTGTATAGCAGTTAATTACGCAGCAGGTCAGATCATGAACAAGAAATTCTTATCTGCAAGAAGCATTTTCACAACTTCGATTGGCTCGGTGCTGTTCGGATACTTTATCTTTTTCGGAAGAAAGAAAGCTAAAAAAGACTTGTGATTTTTGAGACCGCATACTCTTCACCCCCGATCTCCTGAACTGATGATCAGAAATCAGCAGTTCGTGCAGCTTTACAATAAACAGACAAAGCGTCCGTACAAGAGGTGCGGGCGCTTTATTTCATAGTATTCATATTTTCAGTTCCTTATTCTCGCGGATTCCATACCTTATACATGACTGACTTATAACACTGAACACATCCAGATCATTCCGCCGGCTATCAGTCCGTATCCTACGCAAAGTATAGCTGTTGTAAGCATTTTGTTTTCCCTCCTTCTTATTCGTTCTTTTAGCCGTTTATATCTTGGTGAAAAGATATATTCCCAAGTAACCGAGACCGAGACCTACGGCGCCTGCTACTGCTCCTGCTACTATTGTTGCGATCATTGTTTTTTCCTTCTTAGTTTTTTCTTTCGTGTTTGTTGTGTTTGTATATTACTTATATTTTTGAAACGAGCCAGTAAACTCCTGCAACTGTCGCTGCACTAACTCCAACGAGTGCTACTGTTAAAAGCATTGTTTTCCCTCCTTCATTATATCTTTTCTGTTCGGTCACGGGTCTTAGATATGAGACCCTATGTATGCTCCGATGCCTACTATTGCTGCTGTTGCGAGCCAGAATGTTGCTGTTACCATTTTCTTTTCCTCCTTAATTTGTTTTGTTGTTCGGGTCTGTTCCCCTTCTGTGATTACATAATACCACGCATCTGCCCCCTTTTCAATAAGCAGATCAGAGCCTATTTATCGCATAAGCGGCAGAAATGCAACGAAGTGCTGCATAAGCGACACATAAGCAAAAAACTGCCGCAGATTTTTTTGAAAAAACCAGTTTTCCTGTAAAGAAGTTGTCAAAATCACTATGATATACTGTGATCAAAGAAAAGGAAAACCCCGAAAACACGGGGCTGAACAAAAAAACAAAAAAACTATTGAAAAATCCGGATATCTGTCAAGAACTTGTCAAAGTCAGTATGGTATACTGAGATCAAAGAAAAGGGAAACACCCGAAACCGAAAGGAGAAACAAAAATGAAAAACACAAAAACAAACACTGAGATCACAAACGTAAACAACAACACAAACAAGGAGGAAACAACAATGACAAAAACAGCTAAGAGAAACAACAAGATCACAAGAAAGCTTGCTGCAATGCTCGCAGCAGTTATGGCAATGACCACAATGGCAACCATCGGCGCTTCCGCAGCAACAGACGTTGACGCAGTAGCTCACATGAACTCGAACGTGACTATGAACATCGAGTCCGAGGGCGAAGATAAGCCTGTACAGTACAAGAACGGCAAGTTCATTCTCAACGACGATATGAACTTGGTCAAGGATATCGGCGCCAAGACTATACTCAAGCTTCTCGACAATATCCCCTACACATAGTACCTCACTCCGGCGCTCGAGTGCCTGCTCGATTCCTTTGTCGGCACCGAGGATCCCACCATGCAGCAGCTCGACGACATCAACGGCAAGATCGACTGCCTGTTCAACAAGATCGACAAGATGCAGACCTCTATCGAGAACCTCGTCCGCAACGAGCTCAGGATGGATTCCTTCTACTCTGCATATATCAGCTTCAAGGCCGACACCGAGTACATAGCAAATACTATCAACGAGACCGTGGAAGACGAGGAGCTCTCGAACGTTGACAAGCTCGCCAAGATCGGCAGCCTCGCCGGAAAGCTCAAGGACTGACAGTCCAACTTCGGCAAGTCCCTGGCCGTATTCAACAATTACATTGCCAGCACCTCTCTGGGCGGCTCCTCGATATTCGAGGTCATCTACGACAACACCTGCTCGATCGTAATGTTCTCGAAAGAGGCTGTCGAAAAGTC
This sequence comes from Ruminococcaceae bacterium FB2012, assembly GCA_900104495.1. Lineage (GTDB taxonomy): Bacteria > Bacillota > Clostridia > Oscillospirales > Ruminococcaceae > FB2012. Next base: position 3,051 of record FMXS01000032.1, read on the forward strand.
CAGACCGATCTGCGAAGCTATCCTCCAGACCTACACCGCAGGCTGTACAGCGATCATCGAGTGTCTTTCGGCTCAGCTCTATGTCAACAGCCTCTCCGAAGATATGCGCGCCCGGATAGACCGCAAGTATCTCGACGAGATCAACGCCAGCAACAACGAGCTCATCAACGAGATCAAGGATGTTTCCGCCCACCTCGCAGGCGGAAACGATACGAGCGTCACCTACTCCAAGTTATATGAAGATACCTTCAAATCCAAGAAGATGTCCACCCTCGTTGACAAGGGCAACTGCAATATCGATCTCACATGGGATCTTTCCGTCACCAACTTTAAGAATATCCCGAACGTAAACGACTCAAGCAAGAACTCTCAAATCAGAGCTCAGCAGCAGGCCGACTGGTTCAACAACAATGTAGTCTGCAATCAGATAGACGGCAAATATGTAAGAGATATCGCGGCCTACGCGGCATCCAAAGGCATAACGATCCGCCAGCTGCTCAATGCAAACGGCTTTAACACCGACGCCATCCCCGAGAACACATACATCATCTCCGATACCGCTTATGTAGATGTCATCTCCGACAACTGCTTCTGCGACAAGTCGGACGCCGTATTCATGGGTTTGAACATCGACGCCAAGATCAAGCTCGACAAAAACGGTCAGGTAGTTGAGGACACGGTCAAGTTCTGGAAGGTCGGCATGGAAGGCTGCATTTACTGGAACAAGTGGAACAGCAACCATAACGGCAACGCCTGCATATTCCAGCTGATGGCGTAATGACAGGATCGGATAACGGCAGCGATGCAAAAAGGATATTACCGGGGCATCTGCTGAAATGATAGTAAATGCTGACTGATCAAAACTTAACAAAAACACAAAAGCGTCCGTGCTCAGGTGCGGGCGCTTTTGAATATGATATTGAGGGATTGTGAAATCTTGGGTTGAATGCTTATTCAGTAAAACCATTTGATATGTTGAGCGGACAAAAACTTCTCAGAAAATGTCCATTCCTATTCCTCAACCAATCTTAATGACCTGAGCGAGAATTTCTCGAAAGTGCCGAACTCCGGAGAGACCTGGTACGTCAAGGTGCGCTCCTTCTACACCAAGGACGGCAATGCGTCATCCACCCGCTACGGTAATTACAGCAATGTAAGGAGCATAACGGTCAAGTGAACCGCCCCGTTTTGCGCGTAATGCACAAAGACGGCATTATGGCAGATCAACTCAAGCAACGAACTGGCTTCGCAATTCAAGCGGAGTCAGTTTTGTTTTTAGGTGTATGCGCCGGTGATTGTAAGAGCAGATGTGCCCATAAACGAGCTGTCTTGCTTCGGCAAATGTCTTGATCTTAGTCCTTTTAACAACAAAGCGCTTTTACGGTCAGCCTTCTTTAACGGCAGGATAAACACAAAACAGAAAGAAGGAAAATATCTGTTTCGCAACACTCTGAGCTTTTGTTGCGACAAAGGGAGAAGGCACTTTTTGGCAGGGGCGCTCAATTCTGCAACAGATCGTATTGCTGTGTCGCTTATGCAACACTTTGCCGCATTATTGTTGCTTTAGCAACGTTCCGCACTTTATTTGCTTATTGAATAGGCCGCAGATGCGTGTTATTATGTAATCACAGCAAGGGAACAACCCAAAAAATAAAAACGGAGGAAATATATATGAAGATCACATTCACATCATCAAAAGGATTTAAGAGAGCAGTGACCGCAGTCACCGCAGCAGCAATAATGACCACCACCTTTACAGGATTCGCCGCTTCGGCAGACAACAGTGCAGTCCCCGCCGGAGATGCGTTTACAGTATCTTATAACGGCCACGAAGTTATCAAGCGTCAGTACAGCTTTAAAGACGTAGAGAACGAGTTCACATATTCTGATTACTTCTTTGACGCAGACCCCAAAGCTTATAATCCGAGTCTTGCAACGATGTCCTGCATTATGACCGAGGCTTCGTCCACATACAAAGAAGGCAGCGACTACTCAAAAGGTGCTCAGACGATCACTGACATCCTTGGCAAGATAGGCTTCGGAAATATCTTCGTGAACGCCGACTACAAGGCAAAGCCCACTGCCGATTCGATAGGCTGCGTGATCGCCAGCAAGAAGGCAGTCCTCGGCGGCAAGGATTCATACATCGTTTCCGTTACCGTAAGAAGCGCCGAGTATGAAAAGGAATGGGTATCCAATGTTACTCTCGGTACCAAGGGCGAAGCAAAGGGCTTTTCCGATTCGGCTTCCAAACTCAAGAAGTACGTAGATGAATACATCTCTTCCCACAAGGAACTTAAAAATGCAGCTGCCGACGGCAGAGCAGCGATCTGGTTCCAGGGATTTTCAAGGGGCGGCGCAGTCGCAAACCTTACAGCGAAGCGCTGCATAGACGAGTACACCGGAACTCCGGTATTTGCTTACTGCATAGCTGCTCCCCAGGGCGGTATCAGCAGCGAGGAGCGCTCTGACCGTGATTACAGAAGCATCCATAACGTTATCAATGTCAATGATATAGTTCCTTATGTTGGTCCTTCATATATGGGCTTCAAGAGATACGGTGTTGACCACTATGTAGGCGACAGCTCCATCAACGAAAAGGAACTCCTGAAGGGCAGGTTCTTCGTGAACAATCTCAGCGACAACAACGGCTACGTTCAGGCTGCAGCACACAAGCTCGAACTGGTAAAGAAGCACATCAGATCGATCGCAGGTGCAAAGAGCGAATCAGTGATGCCTTACAACGTTCAGAACAAGCGCCTGGATATCGGGCTCCACATCCCTAAAATTGAAAATGCTTCGAGCAGCCTTCCCACTTACAGAGTTATCAGCAATTTCTTCAACACGATCTCCGTTAACCTGAGCAGATCCGAGTATGTTTCCAGCGGTCTCCAGGATGCAGTAGGACGCCTTGTGAGCTATGTCTTCTCCGGTGCCGATGTCGCATCCCTCAAAAATAAGCTGAATAAGGACAAGTTTATCTCGGATACCGTCAAGCAGTACTTCCTCAATCGCCTTGTTTCTGTACATCCCTTTACCTTCCTTTGCCCTCCGGCAGCTATCACAAAGATGCTTATGATCAACACTGATGATCTTATAAGCGCAGCTCAGGGAGCACTCAGCACAAACAGCGAACTGAAAGCAGCAATGAATAACTATACCGGCGGCTTCGGGCAGGCGCTGAAAGACATCGGCCTGATCGCAAAGTATGCTCTCAAGGGCTTCAAGAACCTCGACGAACTTGTTACCTTTTTCCTGAATGTCGGAAATATCACCCACAACCACGAATTCAAGCAGTACATCGGCTGGCTGAGAGCAGCTGATCCCTGGTATGAAGGCGAAGCAGTTACAGCCGAGCACATGGATGAAAACAGATTTAAGATCACCTGCAAGAATGAGAACGCCGAGGACGTGACCCTTGCCGAAGCAGCCTGAACATCCGCAGGATACAAACTACAAGCAAATAACAATAACAAAGGAAAAGAAGCCGGACACTCGAAGTCAGGCTTCTTTTTGCTCGGGACGGAGCTCAGAAATCGATCAGCAAAGCAGAAATGATCAGACTTTTAAGGCAACACAGCACAACCCGCGGCTAACGCCTCTGCACGTCATCTGCTTGCACTTTTTCCGTCATAGCGCACAAATTCCCCTTGCCTTGCGTCAGCAAGGCTGCGTCGAATTTATGCACTCTGACGAAAAAATTGACTGCGCATCTGACGCACAGGGGTCGTGCGGTGTTGCCTTAACAGTAAGCTCCTTGACTTTTTATACCATTTATGGTATAATATGTATGTGAATTTTAGTTATTTCACACAACCAAAAGGAGGCGGGCTGATACTTATGAATAAAAAGGGGATATTATTTCAGACAAACTCCAAAGAGTCATTATCAGCCGTGAAGGTTCGAAAATGAAGGAAGTATTATTGACAATTCTGATGTTAAATGGTATAATAACTGTAACAGAACCCGGCACGCCTCTCAACGATGCGGACCACGTCGGGTCGTTTTTTTATTATATAACAAATCTGAATGAATTAATTGGTTAAGGAGCATTTGTATGCGATAAAAAAAGCAATCGAAGCAAGCGGTAAGGATATTCCGCTTGAAGTCGCAGTCATTTCGCCGGACGGCAGTATCGTTGAGATAAGAAAATAACGGAGGAATATATAATGGAACAGAAAATGTTTTGCTATCAGTGTCAGGAAACAGCAGGCTGTAAAGGTTGTACCGCTTGCGGTGTCTGCGGTAAACAACCCGAAGTCGCAGTAATGCAGGACTTGCTTGTGGACAGCTTCGGCATTGCAGGAATTACAACAGTTGACGAGGATATGAGGATTTTCGGCTTATGAGAAGAAAAGACCGTGAAGTGACCGATCTCAGCGAGATCATAGAGATCATGAAAAACTGCGATGTATGCAGACTGGCTCTGAATGATGACGGCTTTCCGTACATTCTGCCGCTGAATTTCGGTATGGCGGTGAACGGAGATAAGATCACGCTCTATTTTCATAGTGCTTTGGAGGGCTATAAGGTCGGGCTTATCCAAAAGGATAACAGAGCTTCATTTGAAATGGACTGCAAACATGAGCTGCAATACTTTGAGGACAAGGGCTACTGCACAATGGCATATGAAAGCGTGATCGGCAGAGGGCATATCCGTATCCTGCCGGAAGAAGAAAAACTGCCTGCCCTGAAACTGCTCATGGCACATTATCATGACGGAAAAGATATGCCGTTCAGCACGGCGGCGATACCGAGAACGCTTGTATATGCCCTTGAGGTCGAAAGCATAACAGGTAAAAGAAAGCCTGTAAAATAATTCTAACTTTGAACCCAGGATTCAAAGTTTCGATCAATGCTTGACACTCCCGTTCCGCTGTTGTATAATAATACAAGTGTGTTTTTAGGAGGTCATATCAATGATAGATGAAGTAACAGCCGGAGCAAAGGTCAAGCTCAGAGAGAAGATAAGCGACAGCGTTCCCGTAGGCAGCATCGCCACGGTCTTATACATCGACGATCTCGACAATGTTTTCATAGAATGGGTGAGCAATGGACGGCTGACCTCATTCTCCAAAAAGAATTTCAAGAGCCTGTTTGATATGGCAGGATAATGATTCATTCAAATCACATAAAAACAAACTCCCCGGAACTGCTCATACGAACAGCTCCGGGGAGCATCATTTTGGGGGGATCATAACTTAGCGAGGTATTATCCCTCAATTGCAATATACTTGTGATTCTCCAGCTTCTTAGGCTCTGCCTTCGGAACGCAGATGTTCAGAACACCGTCCTCAAACTTCGCCTTCACATCGGCTTCTGTAACAGTATCTCCGATATAGAAGCTCCTCTGCATTGCGCCTGCGTAACGCTCCTGACGGATCAGCTTGCCCTTCTTAGTCTTTTCGTCCTTGTCAAGTCCCTTTGCGGCACTGACAGTCAGATAACCGTTCTGAAGCTCAAGATTGATCTGGTCTTTCTTGAAGCCCGGCAGGTCGATCACGATCTCATAGTGATCATCATGCTCATGAACATCAGTCTTCATGACCTGTGCAGCGTGCTTGCCGTACAGCTTCTTCTCCACATCTCTGCCGAAGTCAGGGAATCTGAAGAGATCATCGAATAAGTTTTCACCGAAAATGCTTGGATACAACATAGGTCAGTCCTCCTTTTTTACTCGTCACATTGTTTCCATTGCTTCGAGCAAGGGGACGGAGGGTTCAGCACCCGGATCCTTTGGTGCTTCTCTGTTCCTTTGTTCTGACTATATTATAGCACTCTTGATTAGCACTGTCAAGGGGAGAGTGCTAATTTTCACACAGGTTTCATATTTTTTGACAAGATTGTCACATTGGGTTGTGAGCAATAATGATCTGCCAATTGACCTTTTGACCGCAGTATGGTATAATTATCCTATGAATCATAAAATATGATGTGAGTTACAGCAATTCGCTTAAATATTCCAGATAGAAGGAGGCATCAACACATGGCAACTTTTGATTCAAATTGGAAACACTGGATTTATTCCCGAGAACAGGAAAAATCCTATCTGTGATAATCCCTTCATTTCTATATAACAAAACAAAATAAACAAGCCTTGTCATCTTCTTGGGTGACAAGGCTTGTTGCATTGGTTAAAGATTATCGATATTTGGCTTTATAAAGATTCGTATCCAGCCCGAATACTCTCTTTTCCGTCATTTCTCCGCCGTCCATGTGTTCGTAGTTGCTCTCGCACATATACATCTTCGCATCGATATCATCAATATTATGGAGCATCACAGCTTCCGGGAGAGTGACGGCTCCCCATTTCCGCTGTCCGTGATGTGAGAGGATAAGATGTAGCAGCATCTGGACCTTTTCGGGATCGTAATTATTACCTGCAGTAAACTGCTTTATCAGCGATGCGCCCATATACAGATGCCCGAACAGCACTCCGCTTGGTGTAAACTCCGCATTACCGGCCTCGGATGTGTTATACTCCCACAGCTTTCCGATATCGTGGATCGCAGCTCCGCAGATCAGCAGCTCCTTATCAAGCGAAGTATAGACCGAGCAGAGCGCTTCAGCCGCCAGCACCATTCTGTATACCCGCTTGACAAATTATTTCAGAAATGCTTTAATTGTATTGGAAAGGTCAAGCTGCGTATCAGAAAGGAGTAAAAATGGCAAGCATTAAAAAACGCGGCGATTCGTACCTTATCAGAGTAAGCGCCGGATACGATGCCGATCACACTCAAATTCGTTACTCTAAGACCTGGAGACCGGAGCCCGGTTGGTCTGAGCAGCGCATTGAAAAGGAGCTTAACAAGGCCGCGGTACTTTTCGAGGAGGAATGCCTTCACGGCGGTCACGCTGCTCCGAACAGCATCACGTATAGAGAGCTTACAGAGCTTTGGTTCAAGGAGCGCGGTAAAGACCATCGCGGCACCACTCAGTACCGGGAGCATCAGATATCAGAAAGAGTCAATCCTCATCAAACGACTGGATGTGTTCAATAAGAGCGTTTAGCTCTGACTCGTTATGAGCAACATCGTAGGGGGCTCAACAACTTCACCATAAGGGCGAAGCATACAAACAGTGCTCTTTTCCTTTGAGATGTCAATACCAATACTGACCATAGTGTTTTCTCCTAAGAATGAATTTGAAAAGGTAGAACCACTACTCTTATTGACACTCATTTTGGTTCGTTACACGAAGGCTATGCTTCAACCTGTTTACTCGAATGCTTACAATAAGAGATGGTCGACAGTTTATCGCACGGATGTGTTAATCCTATCAGAATTACGCCGGACCTTTTCTCTCTTATTGTAATAAAAAAAGAGTAGCTTTGCAATGCTTTGGACACATCGCTTTTCTACTCTTTTATTGTACCAGATCAGAATTTGCTGTCCCATCACAGAACGATAAATAGTTCAATTTGTGTTGACATTTAAGCTTTCACAGGACAGATCATCTGAAGGTCAAACGGTTCCTGTTCAGCAATTTCTTTTATGGGGTCACTTGCCAAGTCACTTCCCATTGCTCTGTAAAATGCGATTGTCTCCTGTGAAGAACAAGCAGATATGTACAAAGCCTCCGCACCGTTTTTTCTTGCTTCATTCTTCCCTGCTTCAAATAACCGTCTGCCTATGCCTTGTCCTCTGTATTCGGAAGACACCTGCATCATATCAAGAATCATGTACGGCCCGTTCAGCTGCCTTAACAGTCCTATAAATCCTACAACTTTATCATTATCCAATGCAACGTATGTAATATACTTATCACTGCTTATTTGCTTTGCTACAGAACGCTTTTTGTTTATATCCCAATCCTCGGTATATCTGCATTCAACCAATGTATATTCTCCGTCTGTTCTGCGGTATACCTTATTTACATCCTGCTTTCTGTTATATAGATCCAATGATGTTATACAGAAATTTGTATCCGATAACAATTCGATTTTTACCAAACGATAAACCTCCTTGTGTTGTTTGTTTTACTCTTCTGATTTATATCCATTATTATCGTTTTCATACGCAGCACCTCCTTCACAGTCAAAGCCCGATTTATACGAGCAGCCCCACACATTGCTTACATTACTGATTATACCACATTCAGCCCCATTTTTCAACCCGCACTTTACACTATTTATATCAATGAAATAACTGGGCCTGCTTATAGCAAGAGTGATACTCTGAATCACGAGTACATCCTATCATAACTAACGTCAAACATAAGCATACAAAGCATTAACAGTCCAATGTATTGTACTTATTCCACGAAAACGCTAACTGTCCAAAAAAATGTATTGACTTTTTGGATATCTGTGATATAATGCAGGTAAGGAAAATGGTTGAACTTGATCCGGAGGTGTATATTATGTACGGTGCATTTTTAGGTGATATGATAGGTGCTCCATACGAATTCGACAGAGGAAACAAGAGCAAGGATTTCCCGCTGTTCACGGAGGAATCTCAGTTTACCGATGATTCGGTGATGACGGCAGCGGTCTGCGAGGCGTTAATGGATACGTTCGGCAGATCGGACGATGACATCAAAGCTGCGCTGGTCGCATCCATGCAGAAGTGGGGCAGGCGCTATCCCGATGCGGGCTATGGTGCGAGATTCATCGGCTGGATAGCATCCGACGATCCCAAGCCCTACAACAGCTTTGGCAACGGCTCGGCTATGCGAGTCTCTTCGGTCGGGTGGCTGTATGACAGTATCGACGAAGTACGCAGGATAGCAAGGCTCACGGCAGAGGTCACGCACAATCATCCCGAGGGCATCAAGGGCGCAGAGGCTACGGCAAGCGCGATTTTTCTCGCAAGGACAGGCAGCAGCAAAGATGAGATCAAGGCATATATCACAGCGGAGTTCGGCTATGATCTTTCCCGCACCTGCGATGAGATCAGACCGGCATATCATCACGACGAGAGCTGTCAAAGGACTGTCCCCGAAGCAATAACTGCTTTCCTTGAAGGAACGGATTTTGAAGACGTTATCCGCACGGCAGTATCTCTCGGCGGCGACTGCGACACACTTACCTGTATAGCGGGGAGCATTGCCGAGGCGTTTTACGGTGTCCCGGAAGAGCTGATCCGTGAATGCCGAACGAGGCTGTCGGAGGATATTTTGGAAGTGACCGACAGATTTGAGTCAATAATTCAACAGTGAAAAATCACAAAGCACTCATGCGGATCGTTTCGCGGGAGTGCTTTATTTCTACTATATATAGCTTAGTTCTCCCGCTTGGGGTAAATTCTGCACCGACTCACCTTGTCACGCCATTTTTTCGGTACGGGAATTGCGGAACTGTCAAAGTCCGTAAACGGGACTGTCGGATCGACCAGGCAGTCAAACATCAGAGATCAAAGAACAGCAATAACATATAATAATTTTCCTCAAACAAATACAGCTTTGCGCGAAGGATCATCACCGCGAACTGTACGTTCAAGCGGAACGGCAGTATAATATTGTCGGAGCAATATAAATATTTAAAATTGACAACTGCCGAGATAATTGGTATAATCGTTATAAAGAAAAACCCAAAAAAAAGAGGAGGTATTATTATGGCAAAAAACAGGTATCTCGGAGACTATCCGGTGATCGGCATCCGGCCGACGATCGACGGCAGGCGCGGGGCTCTCGGAGTGAGAGAATCTCTCGAGGAACAGACAATGAACATGGCAAAGTCTGCTGCAAAACTCTTTGAGGAAAATCTTCGCTATTCAAACGGCGAACCCGTCAAGGTGGTCATCTCGGACACCACTATCGGGCGTGTGGCAGAGGCCGCAGCCTGCGAAGCAAAGTTCAAAAAATGCGGCGTTGACATTACCCTGACCGTCACTCCCTGCTGGTGCTACGGAGCAGAAACTATGGACATGGACAAAAATACCATCAAAGCGGTATGGGGCTTCAACGGCACCGAGCGTCCCGGGGCGGTGTATCTCGCATCCGTGCTGGCCACTCATGCGCAGAAAGGGCTCCCTGCTTTCGGCATCTACGGCCATGACGTATGCGATGCTGATGATACAGATATCCCTTCCGATGTTCGTGAAAAGCTGCTTCGGTTCGGACGCGCCGCAGTAGCTGCCGCCACGATGCGGGGCAAGAGCTATCTGCAGATCGGCTCGATCTGTATGGGCATCGGCGGCTCGATCATTGATCCCGCTTTCATCGAGGATTATCTCGGTATGAGGGTCGAGTCGGTAGACGAGGTGGAGATCATCCGCCGTATGACCGAGGAGATCTACGATAAGGAAGAATATGAAAAAGCGCTCGCCTGGACCAAAGCCAACTGCCGTGAGGGTTTCGACAAGAACCCGGAATTCCTCCGGAAGACTCCCGAAGAAAAGGAGAAGGACTGGGAATTTGTCGTTAAGATGATGTGCATTATCAAGGACCTTATGAACGGCAGCGATAAGCTGCCCAAGGGCAGAGAGGAAGAAGCCGTCGGTCACAACGCTATCGCGGCGGGCTTCCAGGGTCAGCGCCAGTGGACAGACTTCTATCCCAACTGTGATTTCCCCGAAGCTATGCTGAACACTTCATTTGATTGGAACGGAGCCCGTGAGCCTTATATTCTCGCCACCGAGAACGACGTGCTCAACGGCCTCGGGATGCTGTTTATGAAACTGCTCACCAACCGCGCACAGATCTTTGCAGACGTTCGTACTTACTGGTCGCCCGAGGCTCTGAAAAAAGCAGCGGACTATGAACTGACCGGTCACGCGAAGGAAGCCGGCGGGTTTATCCACCTTATCAATTCGGGTGCGTCCTGTCTTGATGCCTGCGGTCTTGCCACAGATGAAAACGGCAATGCCGTGATGAAGGAATGGTTCAGCGTAACTGAGGAAGATCAGAAGAAGATACTTGAAGCAACGACCTGGAATTATGCCGACTGCGGCTATTTCCGCGGAGGCGGGTTCTCCTCAAGATTCGTTACGGATGCGGAAATGCCGGTAACGATGATAAGGCTTAATCTTGTCAAGGGGCTCGGCCCCATGCTCCAGATCGCCGAGGGCTGGACGGTGAAGCTCCCCGAAAAAGTAAACGACATTCTTTGGAAGCGTACCGACTACACCTGGCCATGTACCTGGTTCACTCCCCGCGTGACCGGCAAGGCACCTTTCAATACCGCTTATGATGTTATGAACAACTGGGGCGCAAATCACGGAGCGATCAGCTACGGTCATATCGGTGCTGACCTCATTACGCTGGCTTCCGTTCTGCGTATCCCGGTGGCGATGCACAATGTTCCCGAGAAGGACATTTTCCGTCCAGCAGCGTGGAACGCTTTCGGTATGGACAAAGAAGGTGCCGACTACCGTGCCTGCGCCAACTACGGACCGATGTACAGAGGTATGAGATAACAGCTTGCGGGGGTGATCTTTTGACCAAACAAGTCCTTGCAATAGACTTCGGCGCATCAAGCGGTCGCGCCATGATCGGGCGTTTCGACGGTGAGCGTATCAACCTTGAGGAGATACACCGTTTCTCCAACGACCCGGTCACTCTCGGCGGCACAATGTACTGGGATTTTCTGCGGCTGTTCCGCGAAACTGAACAAAGCCTTGTCCTGTCAAAAGAATACGGCAGGATAGACAGTGTCGGCATAGACACCTGGGGTGTGGATTTCGGTCTGCTGGACAAAAACGGCAGGCTTCTCGAAAACCCAGTCCATTACCGTGACAAACGCACGAAAGGTATGCTCTCGGAAGCATTTTCTCTGATACCCGAGGAGAGCCTTTATGCCGTTACGGGCAATCAGTTTATGGAGATAAACACGGCATTCCAGCTGATGTCTGTCCAAAGAAACAGACAGGAACTCCTCGAACGGGCCGATAAGCTGCTGATGATGCCGAATCTTTTCACCTACTTTCTCACCGGAGAGAAAGTAACAGAGCAGTCTATCGCCTCCACGACCCAGCTTTACGATCAGGCAGGGAAGTGCTGGGCATACGGAGCAGCCGAAAAGCTCGGCATCCAAAGCAGCCTGTTTACCAACATCATTCCCGCAGGCACCAAGATCGGAACTCTGACCGGCAGTCTGATGAGCGAGCTGGACATCCCGGCTATGGACGTTATCGCCGTCTGCGGACACGACACCCAGTCGGCATTAGCGGCGGTGCCTGCTAAGGAAAAAGATTTTCTCTTCCTGAGCTGCGGCACATGGAGCCTGCTCGGCACCGAGCTTGACGAGCCTGTTCTGACTGATGATGTCCGCAGGCTCGGCTGGTCCAATGAGGCCGCTTACGGAGGTAAGGTATCGTTTCTGAAAAACATAATCGGTCTTTGGCTTTTGCAGGAGAGCAGACGTCAATGGCAGAGAGAGGGCAGGAATTACAGCTTTGCCGATATGGAAGAAACGGCCCGCAGAGAAAAGCCGTTTCAGAGTATCATTGACCCCGACGACCCGGTGTTTGTCCCGGCGGGGAACATTCCCGAAAGAATTAAGCGCTACTGCAGTGAACACGGGCAGCATATACCCCAAAACGACAGCGAGGTCATCAGGTGTATCTATGACAGCCTTGCTTTTAAATATGCTGAGGCAATTAAGGAAATAGAAAAATGCACCGGCAGGCATTATAATAAGCTATATATGATCGGCGGAGGAGCAAGGGACAGACTTCTTGCCAAACTGACCGCTGATGTCAGCGGAGTTGATGTTATCATCGGACCTGTTGAAGCAACTGCGCTGGGAAATATAGCCGTACAGCTCATTGCTTCGGGAGATATTCCTGATATAGGAACAGCAAGACGGCTGATAGCGGAGTATGAGTATAATATAAAGGAATATGTACGCGGTCGGAGCCGTCCCGGGAACGCACACTCAACATGACGGATAAGGAGGACTGAAAATGCTGAAAAATATACCCGCGATCCTTTCGCCAGAGCTTTTGAAGGTGCTCTGTGAAATGGGGCACAGCGACAGGATAGTCATAGCCGACGGCAACTTTCCTGCCGAGAGCATGGGAAGAAACTGCAAGGTCATCCGAGCTGACGGACACGGAGTTCCCGAGCTGCTCGATGCGATACTGACTCTTTTCCCACTGGACAATTACGTTGAAAAGCCGGTGTCGCTGATGCAGGTGATGCCGGGTGATAATGCAAAGACTCCCATTTGGGAGAAATACAGACAGATAGTCGCAAATCATGACAGCCGCGGCAGTTCTGCCATAGGCGAGATCGAACGCTTTGAGTTCTACGAACAGGCAAAAACGGCTTATGCGATAGTCGCAACAGGAGAAAAAGCAGTCTATGCAAATGTGATGCTTCAAAAAGGCGTTGTCTGAACTATACCGAAAGGAAATGAAATATGTACGAAGAAATAAAAGATAAGATGGTCGAAGTCTGCCGAAAGATGTGGCAGAAGGGCTGGGTAGCCGCAAATGACGGAAATGTCACCGTAAAGGTCGGGGAAAACAGATTTCTTGCCACAAGGACAGGCATATCAAAATATGAGATCACCCGCGAGCATATCGGACTGATCGACGGTGATTACAATATCATAGAAAAGCCCGCCGATGACTGGAGACCCTCCTCCGAGGTGAAGATGCATCTTAAATGCTATCACGACCGTCCCGACGTGGGCGCGGTCGTCCATGCACATCCTCCGACAGCCACGGGCTTTGCCTGCGCTCATATTCCTCTTGACGATTACTGTATGATCGAGACGGTCATAGCAGTGGGCTCCGTTCCTCTGACACCCTACGGCACCCCCTCGACATTCGAGGTGCCTGATGCTATCGAGCCGTATCTTCAAGAGCATGACGTTATGCTGCTCACCAATCACGGAGCGCTTACGGTGGGAGCCGATCTCACAACGGCATATTACCGCATGGAAACTCTCGAACTGCAGGCACAGATATCTCTTGTCGCCAGACTTCTGGGCGGAGCCAAGGACATATCCCGCGAGAACATTGACCGCCTGATCGCTATGCGCCCGCAGTACGGCGTTACAGGCAAGCACCCGGGCTATAAAAAGTATTCCTCCGGGAACTGACAGTGCAGGATTACCGTTTTCAAAATGACAGAACACTCATATCATCATAGAATATATTTTCGACAAAAAAGGAGCCGTTCACCCGGCTCCTTTGATCGTATAAAGTTTTTATCCAACCATGACCTCGCCCGAGGTCTCTCCTGTGAACTCTCCGCCGTCAAGTACGTTGACTGCAACAGAGCTGATATCGTCTGCGCTCACGCTGTCGGATATGCTGTCGCCTTTTATATTAAGTGAGAGATTTCCGCCATTGGAGCCGTCCTTGCCCCAGCGGCCTGTCGCCGCATTTACAAGCAGTCCGTTTGAACATTCAAGAGTGTTACCGCCCTCAAGGTTGATAACTGAGGTGATGTTGGTGATGTAGAACATTGGCCCCTCGGAATTGTTGCGGATAGTCGTTCCCGACATGGTGAGCGTTGAGCAGTTGGCTGTTGCATCGCTGTCCGC
>FMXS01000038.1 GCA_900104495.1 Ruminococcaceae bacterium FB2012
TGACGCGAACGCTGCTGTGAACTTGCACAACAAGAACAACCTGCTTAATCGAATTTGATAATAAGAAGGCGGCTGACGCTTTCAATACCGAACGCTAAGTTCCAAGGAGGTGATCGTCAGTCCATTACCTTCTTATTATACAAAAATAAGCATAGCCTGTCGCTACTGTAGTCAGCAGTTAGGACTATGCTAATATTGTACCAAAGGAGAGATAAAAATGACAGTGATCTGGGCTATGATCTTAGCAGCACTCATCAAAAACGCACCCGTGATATTCTGAACGAAATACATTGACCAACAGAAAAACCAAAACGAAAGGAGAGCTAATAATGACCGCATTCATGGTATGTGCAGCTGTATGGTTCGCAAGCGTTCCCGTTTGGGTATGGCTTTTCGACTGATAGCAGACAACAAAACAACATCTGCTTAAAAAAGCGCTCACAGTAAGGTATGTGAGCGCTTTTTGCATTTAGGAATATTTTTTTCAAGTTTTTTGAAAACCCCGTTTTTTTGTAAAGGTAGTGTATGAGACTATAATAATAGCATCATAAACTATTAAGATAAAAGGAATGCTGATACTTGAAAACGAAAATACTATTATCCGATCTTTTAAGAAACAACGGCATTGATCCCGAAACTGTAGTGCTGATCCGTCATGTTATGAGCAATGACGGCTTCAAATGACATCTTATACAGGTTAACACTGTATATAGCAGACGTATCCGAGCTAAAATCAGCATACTTTTTCTGATTTGTTAACGCCTGAATATAGTTATTGATCAGTTTCGTCGTATTTGAGAAGTATGTTGAGCAGCTCTACGGCAAGATCGTGCCGCAGAATGTGCGGGACTATATCGAGATGCTCGCCGCCAGTCAGAAACCCCGTCAGCGGAGGTCAGCCGCCGACAAAGATAAACCGGAACAGCAGGACGGCGTGTAACGAACGTGTGCGGCCCGTGTGCCGCTTTCCGAACCGAGGTCGGGAAACCATACCCCCGGGGGCAGCCAAGCCCTTTGTGGGCGTTTCTCGCAGAGTTCGGAAAGTGCGATATGAGGCGGAATGGGCAGGGATGGAGGGTAATTTCTGTTGTGCTGGTTAAATTGCGCCGTCAAAACGGCGCAAAATTCACAGCGGCCGGCAAAGCCGACCGCATTTGCGAGGGTTTGGGCCTCTCAAGGATTAACGTCAAAATATATAATGGAGGGATTTGCCGATGTCAAAAGTTAAGAAAATGACCGCTAAAGCCGATTCTGCGAAGGATGAGGCTGCCGTCATCGCTCCGAAAATAAAGTTCACGATATATATTTATCCGGAGACAATGAAAACAATAGATTGTCTTTACAAGAGCGACAACTGCTCTACCAAAACCGAGTTCATTGAAAAAGCGATCCGTTTCTACTGCGGATATCTTTTGCAGAACAAGCCGGAGCTTATTGATTACCTTGCGCCGCAGATCGGTACGATCACTGATGGGATAGTCAAGGGCTCGGAGCAACGACTTGCACGTGCTATATTCAAGTTGGCTGTCGAGGTCGGTGTGCAGACGCATCTGCTTGCTGCGATCAATGATCTTGATGACACAGCGCTCTTTAAATTGCGCTCGAATGTGACTGATGAGGTCAGAAGGATAAACGGTATCATTAACTTTGAAAGTGCTGTGAGGGAGCAGCGGAGCTAAAACAATGCCGCAGTCTGGTTGACAGAGTGCGGCAGGTACATATACAAGTTGACAAAACGCTTGATTAGTGGTATAATAGATTAAAACATTTTGGGGAGGGTTTCCTATGGATGAGCATTCAACTAACCCGCTGGATAGGCAAGATAGAAAGACGGATATAATTACTGTTGCAGAATTATTCTCATCCTCATTTGTTTACAGGGTACCTGATTATCAAAGAGGATATGCATGGAATGACGAATTCAAAATGTTGTGGAAAGATATTCTTCGATTGTATAGAACTAAGGCTCACAAACACTATACAGGAATGTTGGTTCTTGAAGAGATCAAAGATGATGCTGTTTTAGAAACCGAAGCGATTATTGATACCACCGCATTTTATATTGTGGACGGACAGCAGAGAATAACATCCCTGGTAATAATACTCCAGTCACTATTGAATTATGTTCAGGATGAAATAACTGATAATAATACCAAAGAAGAACTCGAAAAAAAATATAAAGAACTATTATCGTTTAGTTTCATAAAACGATTTGGGTATTCGGCAAAAAGGAACGATCCGGCTGCCTCGTACTTTGATGAACGGATCTATGATAACTCAGCGGGTGCGGAGCATACAGATCAGTATATGTCTAATATAAATGATGCCAAGGACTTTATTGATAAAGAACTTGATAAGCTGTCCGGAGAAACTGCCGCGGAAATACTCGATGTTATAGCAAACAAGATAGTGTTCAATTTGTATTTTGTAACCGATGATTTTGATGTGAGGGTAACGTTTGAAACAATAAACAACCGTGGAAAACGATTGTCAAAACTGGAGCTTTTAAAGAACCGGCTGATGTATTTGTCTGCTCAGCTTCCCAAAAGGCAGGGGCTTGACCTTAAAAACAAGATCAACGACTCATGGAAGAGCATATACAAGAATCTCTGCTTCGGAGATTGCAGGTTGTCAGACGATGTATTTCTGAAGGCTCATTGGATAGTTTACGGCAAACTTAACAAAAAGAAAGGCGACTCTTTCTTTGATGATCTCTTTGCTGATGAATTTGCAATCGATGAAGGAACGCACTATAATCTTGTAGCGAACAAGGAGTATGACAATGCCTATTCTCATATCGAGAAATATATCAGAAGCCTGTCAAGATACAGTTATTACTGGAGAATAGTAAATCAGCCTGAAGGTATCACCGGTTTCAAAAATGAGAAAGAACTGGAATGGATCAAGCGCCTTTCGAGAATAAGTGATACGCTTTTCCTGAGAGCTGCACTGATGGTGATTGTATCCTTAGACAGTATCAACTGGCCTGACAAAGAAAAACTGTATAATAAGATCGAGCTGTTTGTATTTGTAAACAAGCTGCTGGCGCAGGATAGAAATGATCTCAGCTTTCTGGTAACAGCCGTTAAGCCGATGCTGACCGCAGATAATACCAATGCAACAAAACTTTGCAGTGATGTGATACAGGCGATAGACAGCCATCCATCATTAAAAGTTGATCCCGAACGTGTAGTGAAAGCTGTTGAAGCCTTTAAATTAAATGTTCTGGACAGGAAAGAAAACTATTATTATAGCTGGAACGGTCTGTCATATTTCCTGTATGAGTACAATGAATCCCTATCAATAGCCAATGCAGCTCCCATACAGTGGTACGAACTGAGCAGCACTTCAATAGAACACGTTCTCCCGCAGACACCCGAATCTGATTACTGGAAAACGTCCTTTGGTGACTATTCCGATGACGTTCGCAAAAGAATAACGAATTCTCTCGGCAACCTGCTATTGCTTTCCTGCGGAGCTGAAAACAGCACCCTGCGCAATTACAGCTTTCCAGTCAAGAAGGATATGTCAGTAGCATCAAAAAAGTTTGCATACAGCGACGGATCAAGATCGGCGCGTGAAATTGCGGAAGAGACCTACTGGACTATAAATGAGGTAACAAAGCGCACACAGAGGCTGATAAAGTTCATGTACGAGCATTGGTTTTCCAATCTAAGCATCGCCCAAGCTGACTGGGAAAAGTGCAGTTCCATACTGATGAATGATCTGCCCGCACCTCTGACCGATAAGGAGTATGCTCACAAAACACAGCTGCTCGATAAGATTGATACTACGGCAGAACGCAAAAAAGCTGACGCTTCAGTTAAGGCAAGACCGTCAAATTTTCTTCAGAAACAATTCTTGGGATATGTTAATCAAGATTCAATTTGGATTCGTTACAATAAAGAGAAGATATCTTATAAAGACTGGTTTACATTTAAAATCATCGAGGAAAATGGAAATCCGAAACGGTTTGAATGCGGTGTAAAGATAAATGATATATCATATAGAATTATATATCATTATGATAATAATACTATGGAAGGCAGTTATTGGCCAAACAATAATTATACAGTTATTCCAGATGAAGCTCTTCTTCCCAATAAAATCAAAGAATTGCTGCTTTCTTTCAAGAGATATTTAAGGAAAGCAAGGAATATAACCAAGCCTCCCAAATGGTTAGATTACTCTGCCAATAGCAAATAGTGAATTCTATATCCTAAATCAAAAAAACAGGAGTCAACTTGGCTCCTGTTTTTATTATGGAAAGGAGGCTCTATGCCAACATCACAAATAATTGTAACCAGCCGTTTCATCAGAAGCGGCACAAAAAAAGCAAAATCCCGGCGAGAAAACTACACAAAATATATCGCCACACGGGAATCCGTGGAAAAGCGACCGCAGAGCAATACTGCGGTGACTGCAAATCAGACACAGCTCATAAACGAACTGCTGAAAGAATTCACGATTGCAAAAACCTATCTTGAATATGAAGACTACTCTGCAAAACCAACTGCCGAGAATGCCTCGGAGCTGATTTCAACGATCATTGAGCGTCACGCTGAAGTGATCGGTGAATACATCGCCCCAACCTGTACACCTCGGCCGCTCAAGTTGAACAGTTGCGTCGGCGCAGATGAACACTTTCGTCGCATAAAGTGAACAGCTGGATTACAATCTTGAATCTGGATCAATCTCACGATAAAATGGTATTACGCGCTTCGGCGTGAATACTTTAGAAGGAGGTCATTTTTATGACTAATTATCGCGAGATCCTGAGGCTTGGGAGCCTTGGGCTGAACAAATCTCAGATCGCTGCGGCCTGCGGCTGTTCAAGAACAACAGTCATTAAGGTGCTGGATCTGGCAACTGCAAACGGGATAAGCTATCCGCTGCCTGACGGTATGTCGGATAAACAGCTGAATGAAACTCTTTTTCCATCGGCGGTATCAAAGCCCGTGTACAAGATGCCCGACTATGAATATGTCGGACACGAGATGCAGAAAAGCGGCGTAACATTGAATCTGCTCTGGCTTGAGTATTGCGAACAGTGCAGAAACAGCGGTGAGCTGCCTTATCAGCTCACACAGTTCAAGAAGTATTACCGCGATCATATGGTCAAAAACAGTGCCACTATGCATATTGATCATAAACCTGGAGAGATCATGCAGGTCGATTGGGCTGGAGATACTGCTTCCGTGGTGGATACCGATACAGGGGAAATGATCTCAGTCTATGTTTTTGTTGCCGTTCTTCCGTACAGCGGTTATGCTTATGTCGAAGGTTTTTTCTCTATGGATCAGGAGTGCTGGACAACCGCTCATGTCAATGCTTTCAGATACTTCGGCGGTGCAGCTAAGATCATTCAGTGCGACGATCTTAAAACAGGTGTTGATAAGCACGGAAAGAACGAAGTAAAACTGAATCGCGCATACAGCGAACTGGCAGAACATTACAATACGGCTGTCCTTCCCTGCCGTGTAAGAGCACCGAAGGATAAGGCTATGGTCGAGGGTACGGTAGGCGTTATCTCAACGTTCATTCTTGCTGCTGAGTATATCAAGAAGAAGGTGGATGTCAGGGTCTCCAAGAATACCGTTGAAGTGTTCTACGACGGGAACCGTATATGTTCTCACCGCAGGCTGTTCGGCAGGGCTAATCAGTACAGCACGGTCGAAGAGCATATGCCAAAAGATCATCAGAAGTACATACAGTGGAACGGTGAACGTTTCATCAAATGGGCATCAAAGATCGGTGCAAATACAGAGACCGTTGTTAAAGCTATCCTTAACGGATACAAGATCGAACAGCAGGGCTACAAAGCTTGTATGGGTCTATTAAAGCTCGCTGACAAATACACGCCCGACAGACTTGAAAATGCGTGCAAGCGTGCTCTGAGCTTTACTCCGAGACCGTCTTACAAAAACATTCAGGTTATCCTTTCTTCCGGGCAGGACAAGCTTGAAGAAACAGACGCGAAACATCAGGATAATTCAGAACAGTACGGCTTCACAAGAGGCGGGTCTTACTACGGAGGTATGAAGTAATGCTGACGGAAAACACTATTACAAAGCTGCAAGAGATGAGAATGAGCGTTATGGCTAATGCATTCAAGGAGCAGCTGACCGATCCGAACATTTCAAATCTGTCCTTTGAAGACCGATCGGGCTTCTTGTAGACAAAGAATGGGCTTCCCGCAAAAACAATCATCTCACAAGACTGATCAGGAAAGCAAACTTTGCAGAGGCCACCTGTATTGAAGACATTCTTCATATGAGTTCCAACCATGTTTATCATACCATTTACCATTAGAAGCTCTAAACCAAAAATGGTAATCCCATCTATCACTATTCTTTCCAACTCTTAGACACACAAGGTATTCATCAGGATATAGATAAGAATTATATGATGATACACCTCTCCATTTATTTGGAAATGTATTATTTAACCAAGAAGCTAACAAACCAGAAATTGTGTTTGATACATTTGTTTGCCACGAACGAACAGGGGCTGTAATATCAAAAATAACATCCGACCCACTAAATGATGCTGAACCATAAACACCTCCAACATTATTCCATAAAGCAGAACTATAAACACTTGTCTCGTCCCACGAACCTGAACCAGTGTAATTATAGACTAACAATGCTGTATTTCCTGTTAATCCGGATTGCTCCTTAAAATACAGCTTCGCCGAATCAATAGTATAATATGTTGACATAAAAGGCTTGTTATATACGCCAGGGAATTTCATCAAAAGTCTTCCGGCACCATATGAACTGCCGACGTAACCAAGCACTGATAAAGAATTTGCTCCTGCTGAATTTCCTGCAGCGCCTGCACCATTGTAGATCGGTGTATCAAGAATAGTCTTTGTATGGTAGTTCGTCAGGTCCTTTCTGTATATTTAAGATATACCCATCCGTTCCTCTTGTCGGCATAAGCCTTAAGAAGGCCCCAGCCGTCTTTCTCATCCACAATGGTGTAGACACCCTGCTTGATAAAACCATAGGACTCATACGATGTGGACGGTCCCTTACGGTAGTTGAGGTCGGTGATCTTTATCTTTACGAAATAAGGGAACTGTGAAGGTGTCGAGGGTGTGACCGGAGCTACAGAGCCGGATGTGTACACGGCTTTACCATTACCATCGAAAACGCTGTAGCCGGGGTTCTTGTCGGCACACTTCTTTGCATTATCGAGAACCTTGAAAGCGTCCTTCTGCGACTTCGCATCTGCCCAGCTCTTGCGAACACGGTAAAGTGTGGTTGTTCCACCGCCAGAGCCAGAACCACCCGAACTACCGTCAGATGAACTGCCGCCCATAAGCGTTGCGACATCCTTTCTCACAGTATCCATGGTGATGCCGTACTTTCTGCTCCAGTGCTGGATGTCTCCGTGATTGCTGCCAAGGCCGTAACTGCAGCTGCCTGTGTGGTCGATGATGGTAGGAACCTTTACTCCATCGCAGACAGTCGTTCCCATCGGGTCGATGTTATACATCTTGCAGAGATAGGCCGTCATCTCCAGAGCCTCTTTGTAACAGGCATCGAAGTAGGACTTGTCGTTAAGACCGTCTTCACAGATCTCGAACTGGATATGGGTATTGTTGCACGATCCTTTGTTACCGGCTCCGCAGCCCCACGGACGGAAGTCAAAAGGCATGGTTTGTACTGCTGCTACAGTGCCGTCTGCAAGCTTTCCGATCCAGAAGTTAAGCCCCGCCTCATGGTAGATGTGATTCCAGTCGTTTTTATAAGCATTGGTTCCAAGTTTCTTCAGAAGCTCCGCTTTATTTGCCGCATTATCATCGGGCTGTACATATCTTTTAAGCCACGGATTATTTGCTCCCGTGGAATGCCACAGTACTCCCTTCGGCGTGAACTTCCTTGTTCCCTTGTAGCAGGTGCTCTGCGTCATCATGCAGACCAGAGGCTTGTTCTTATCGTTATACTTCATCGTCGTCATCCTCCTCATTCTTTTTAGTCAGCTGTTTTACGGTCTGGTTCAGTCCTGTGGCGGAAAGTCCGCTTGATGCACCGATGATGATTGCAACAAGAAGATTTCCTGTATCGATTACTCCGGGAATGAAATAAAAGCTCACCACACCGCATATTGCACCGAGAACTGCGGAGATAAGCGGAATAAAACGCTTGAACTTTTTATCGCCGCCACAGGCTGTTTTAGTGATATCGATAATGGTGTAAACTACTGCCGCAATGGCAGGAATAACAGTGATGCTGTTCATGATGCAATCCTCCTTTACTTGTGCGCCTGCTCATTCATATGAGCTTCAATCGCGGATATGGCTTCGGTTACGGGGCCGTCACAGCCCTGTTCCTTAAGACCTTTAAGGCAGGCAAGCACACCCTTGGTAAGGATGCCCTGCTCCTCCTTGATCGTCTTTATATCCTTATCCTGCTTTTCCTGTTTCAGATACCAGCGGTAGACCGCAAAAAAAGCACCGAAGATCACAACAAGAGATGTGATTATCGATGCCACCGCTGCTATGGTTTCAACCGTGAACGACATTGGTTTCCTCCTTTCCGGGAGACTTATTTTCCCCTGAAAATAAAAACTGCTGCAGAAGTTCCGTTACATTTACTTCGCAGCTTGCCGACATTTCCATAAACTTTGCATCCGGGCTGAATTTCCCGCTTGCTTTCAACTCTTCAATATCAGTCATAATCATCATCCCCCTTTGGTACAATATTAGCATAGTCCTAACTGCTGACTACAGTAGCGACAGGCTATGCTTATTTTTGTATAATAAGAAGGTAATGGACTGACGATCACCTCCTTGGAACTTAGCGTTCGGTATTGAAAGCGTCAGCCGCCTTCTTATTATCAAATTCGATTAAGCAGGTTGTTCTTGTTGTGCAAGTTCACAGCAGCGTTCGCGTCACTAACCAAAATGAATTTTAATAAGCTCCTGAGCGGAAACATTACAAATCTTTTCAGAAAGCAGGTATCATTATGATCAGTGTAGGTATTGATGTTTCAAAAGGTAAGAGTACGGTTTGCATACTGAAGCCCGGTGGTGA
>FMXS01000039.1 GCA_900104495.1 Ruminococcaceae bacterium FB2012
GGCGTATCTACGCTGTTTGAGCCCTTGTCATCTTTTTTGTTCGCCATAGATGGCGCGCTGCAAGGGACTCGAACCCCTGACCTACTGGTTCGTAGTGAACGAGCGTTCTTATAGCCACACGTTTGTTTCTGCAATTATTTTAAGTTTTGCGCGGTTTCGTGAAACATAACATCAGGTGATCTGAGGTCATTTTCGGCTGGTTTTCGGGAAATTAGTGCCCTAAAAGTGCCCTGAGGTTTCGGAGGCGGGGTGAAATTGATAGGGATTTATGAAGGTGAGGGTATAAGATCACATCGGATATTAATAAGGAAACTCCGGCTCGATCTTGAAATCAATACTGGCTGCTTCGAGCTTTTCCTTTATTGCCTTAACTTCAACAGCCTGTCCGTGAAAAACCTCTACCGGAGCTTTTTCAATCAGCTTCTTGGCTTCAATATAATTGCAATTGGCAACACCAGCAACAATTTTTAACATCTCAATATCTGTTTTGTTGGAAGTAGAAATCAAAATATGATAATCTGTTGTGTCGGTTTCATATGGCTCAAAGAATGATGATGCAACTGCATCTCCACAATTATCACATATCCATGATATAGAGTGTCCATCTTTTTTGTATCTCATTTCTACTCCGCATTTGTCACAAATCATTTTTTCTTCCTCCTTTGTGGATAAAAGGTTCTAAATCTACCAGGCGCACTGAAATCTTCAACAAGCCTACCATTGACTGTTTTCCCAGCTGTTACATAATATTTTCCGCTTGGTTTCGCCCATAGAATATCTGTAGGGGCTTTAACAGGGATATTTAACTTATTAGCCAGATTCTGTGCAAATCCTGTATCAAGTTTTCCTGTGCTGCAGGACAGTAAACGTATTGCTTTTCCATTATAATTCTTATCCTGCTTGAATAGCTTTGCAGCGACACGATGGTTGACATATCGAATTTTCCAAGTATGATATGCGCCCCGATGACGCCTATAAGGTCGGTCAGAAGTATCAGCCCGAAGAGCTTTTTGTTGCGGTCAAGTAGGTTCGCTCCGAGAATTTTCCGCACGCATATCTCCTTGGCGTTGACCTTGTATTCGAGAGTAAGTATTGAGATAAGCAGCGTCAGCTCAAAGACCGCCGCGCATATCAGCGAGAGGATAAGTATGACCGAAAATGTCTGCGCCGAGCCCTTGTAGTGCAGGAAATTCCCGAACACATCTATGCGCTCAAAACTGATATCGGGGTCTGCGTTGGCTTTGGCGAAAGCCTCGAATTCCTCCGCGCTGATCTTCACGATATGCCCCGAGGCGCGGTCCAGCTGTTCGGCGGCTTTATCGTTGGGAGTATAGATGATTATGGGAGAATCCAGGCTTGCAAACTTCTGGATGTCCTTGTTGTCGAGGACGGGCAGGCTGCCGCTCTTGTATCGCCGCTCGGTTATATCGAGTTTTATCGGTTCGTCGGGATCTTCGGAAAGCCATTCAAGCTCGGAGCGCACAGCTTCTATATCCTCCGGCGCTGCCCTGTCGGGGATAAGCAGCAGGCTGCGTTCGCGGTCGCTGTCGGAAAGTCCGGGGATGCCGAGCCGCATAAGGTCGAAGCCCCCGCGTCCTATCACCGCAAGGCTGATGCCGTCCTCGCGCCCGACTTGGATCTGCTGTGCAGAACTGACGATGCTTTCCCGCCCGCTTACAAGCTGCTCCCGCAGTTCGTAGACCTTCTGATTCAGATTTCGGAAATCATACATAGCCTGTTCATCATCGAAATCGGGGAGAATGTTTGACTGAACGCTGATATACGAATAGCCCTTCAGCTTTTCCATTTCGTCATAAACTTTAAGGTCGCTGCCGAGCTCGGAGAGAAGTGTCACGCAATAGACTGCCGCAGTAATCACGCCAAGGGCGGCAAAGGCTTTCATCACATAGTTGAAGTAAAGCAGCCGAGCGGCGGGTTCACCGTCACGCAGAGCGCGGAAAAGATCGGTCTTGTAGAATATCAGATAGGCGAGGCTGTTCAGCACAAGCAGTATCAGCCAATGCAGAACGATCGTCCGCAGGTTCATATTGACTGCCGTAACAAAGCTGAGTATCAGCGAAATGCCGAGGAAAGAACCTGTTATGCCTATTGTATCAATTAGAATATTTCTCCCCACAAGCCCCCGCAGCCTGTTGCCGAGAACGAGGGTCACAGCGGCAGTCTTGTACTGCGAAAAGATGTCATAGACCGTCACAGCGAGGGTCATTACGATAATGAATATCCACGCGATCTCAAAGGCGATCTCATAACGCGCATCCTTTGTAGGAGACTGAACCGATACATCTCCTGCGATCCCGCCGAGATATTCCCGTAAGGACTGGGCTGCCTGTTCGTCACAAAACAGAGCCGGATCATCGTATGTATCCTCCGCTGTCAGATCAGACGTAGGGTGCAGTTCGTAAGCGCAGTCACCGACAATAACGCTGTCATAGTGCAGAGAAGAAAGACCGAGCCTGCCGCGGAGCTTGTCCTCGGAAATGCCGGCATAAAAGATCTTGTACCGTGTGCTGTGGTTTGGATCGGTGCTGTCATTCGTGAAAAACACAGCTCCGCCCATTTCGGGCATATTTGTCATCGCTTCGGTGAACTCCGCCTTTGGGCAGCGGGTGAGATAAACCGTACTGAACTCGCTGCTCTGCCGCGAACCGAGGCGGGTGTTGGTGAATTCCCCAAGCATCAGCACGATTATCAGCAGGAACACCGAGAGCATTGTGAACTTTATTGTTTTCATATTTCTGTCTCCCGAAATTGTTGTCAATATAAATATATCACAAAGAGTGTATCAAGTCAATACTGTTGACAGGCGGGGCGAGGTTTGATATAATGGTATTACAGACTTTAAGGAGATAACAGCTATGGAACAAAATCTCAGCAGCTTTTCGGCAGCCGCCACCGCCAAGCCCGCAAAAAAGAAAATGAGCAGGACAAAGCTTGTGCTGATAATTATCGGCGGGGTCATTGCTTTGCTTGTCATCGGTAATATTATTCTGAATATCAGATACAATGTTGCTGTTGTTACTCCTATCCACGATGCGGCGGAGGCTGAATATACCAAGAGCGACTCGGAGCGCGGAGGACAGAATTACGTCAAGATGACCGAGATAAACGGCATCCCCGCGAGACTCAGCCTGCGTGTCCCCTCGGGGAGCTCTTACGGTGTGATCATGGTGCTTCGCCCGCAGGAACCGTATAATATCGACGGCAGCGATTATGATATTGCTATTGATTTCAGCACCTCCAAATTCCCATGGGATGACAAAATTTTCTTCGGCTGGTCATACGGAAGCAGCGAGCATTCTTCCACGGCAATGGGAGTCGAGATCAGCAAGGACGGCACCCCCTTCGGCAGCGATTACGACAGACTATCCCCGGATGACAGACTGATGCTCGCAAAAATGAAGGAGTATTATATGCCGATGCTTGAATACGTCAAGGCGGAGTATGAAAGGCTGATCGAGCAGTACAAATGATAACAACAGCTTTGCAGCACTTGTTTGACGGGTGCTGCTTTTGTTTTCTCAATCCACCCCGTGAATAACCCCTCTGAACTCCTCCTCCGAGATCATTCCCGCAAGGAATGCAGCCTTTGCTCCGTGCAGCTCCTTGAGCCAATCATAATACTCTCCGTAGGTCATATCCTTCCCCTCTTTTTCGTTTTCGAGCTTCAGCTCATAACGCTCGACACGGCGGTAGTTGCGGTTGATCGCTCTGTCGTAATCAGCCAGCAGCTCGCTGTGTTTCAGCTTCGATCTATATATCAATTGCGGTCCGATCTGCTTGCAGGTGCGGCCGTCATCAGTCCTGACCCGATCACAGTATCGGGTCTTTTTCTTTGTCTGCGGGATGAAAAAATGTCCGCAGTAATCACATTGGCTGAGTCCCACTTCGTACTCCATGACCTGCATGAAAATGTACCAAATATAATCGGGCAGATTTTCAAATCGGTATCCCCGGTTGTAGGGCAGGGTCGGCCTTGTCATGTAAAACATCTTTTCGTTCACGTCCTTGTGTGCGATGATCTGTTCAAGCTGCATTTTGAAAAGAGTTTCTCTTCCTGTGAAAATCCGGTTGACCTTTTCAAGATGAGTGCCTTCGATACGGCAATACTGATCTGCAACCGTGAAGAACATTGCCTGAGCGTGGATGACGTGATACAACGCATTCACGGCCTGATCTTTGAAAATATACAGCTCGTCGGAATGGTTTATTTCCGCATATCTTCCGTCAAAAACCGTAGTGAGCAGAAAGCTGTATACGGGCTCGTCAACGCAGAAATTTCCTGCGATCCAGCCGATAGTATTAAATGTTTTCATAAGCTCCTCAAGGGAAGTGTTCTCCTTTGTCTGAGCTTTCAGTCTGTCAAGCACACGCTTCAAGGGATCGAGATCGATCTTAAGAAAGTTGATAAGCTGTTCAGCAAATGTGACTTCCGATAGTTCCTTTGCGTGTTTGCCGTCGATCATAAAGCGCCTGATCTTGTTTCCGTTTGGAAAAACATACAGTCCCCGCGATAAATACATAACGATTCCTCCGTTTCATGATATCTTTATTATACCACACCCGATTTGGAATTGGAAGTGCTTTCGGTTACAAAAGAAATGAAACTTGTGTTAGAATTGAGAGTTCCATTTCGCATTTAAAACATCGTAAATCCGTGTTAGACTTAAAATAGAGTAAAAGGCTCTCAAAAGTTGCAGCTTGAAAATTGAATATGGGATCAGCAAGTTACGTTGTTCTCGATGGCGGGGTGATGAGCCGTGCCAGCCGGCGTTAAGCCGTTCCGCAAAGCGCAGTTGCGGAGAAGCGATGAAAGTCGGGAATAGATACTTACACCCAGCCTTAGTCCGAGCGTGATAAGAACGTCGCAGGCATAGGGGGTGTGCGAGGGTGGCCAAGCATTTAGGTCATCTATGAGTCCGAGGTGCAGTCGGGCGGCTTCTGATCCAGTCAGGCGGAGTTCGGCGGAAACTGCCGTGCAATGCACAGTAAGTCTGTGATGCTTCACGCACTCCGACCTGACCCGTTCGTGATTTTTAGGTTATGTAAGCCGAACACAGCCGAACAGTTTTTCCTTTCGGGCAGTACCCCGACTTGAAAAAACTGTGCGCCTGCAAACGGCTGAAAAAACGGCAACTGACATAGGGTTTCAGTAAATAAATACTGCTCCCACTTTTACATACCAACATAGGGAGGTGACAATTTGAAAATCTCAAAGGAAAGGAGGAATGCCAATGAAAAACAAACTCGAAACCAAGACCGCAGGCGAGATCATGACAACGGTTTTCCCGCCGATGGAGTATCTTGTGGACGGGCTGCTGCCGCAGGGATTGTTCATCCTTGCGGGTACGCAGAAGGTCGGAAAGTCGTGGCTCGCGCTTGATCTCTGCGTGAGTATCGCCACCGAGCGCAAAGTCCTCGGACGCACTACTGTTCGCCGCGATGCGCTGTATCTCTGTCTCGAGGATAACTTCCGCCGCATTCAGAAAAGGCTGTTTGCGATAGACGCACCGGAGACAGAAGATATGTACTGTGCGATAACCTCGGGAACGATAGAGAACGGTCTGCTTGAACAGATCGAGGACTTTTACAAAGAGCATATCGACCTGGGGCTTGTGGTCATCGACACCTTGCAGAAAGTCCGCGAGGGAGTTGAATCAACTTACGCGACAGACTACAAAGAAATGTCAGCGCTGAAAGCTCTTGCGGACAAGCTGGACATCACAATAATCGTGATACACCACACCCGGAAGATGCCCGACAGCGATCCGTTCAATCAGATCACAGGCAGCACAGGTCTCAGCGGATGTGCAGACGGCAGCTTTGTTCTTGCGGAAACCTATCGCGGCAGCGGAGTCGGAACTCTCACTTGCGTCGGCAGAGATGTGGGCTTTCTTGAGATCAAAGTCCACTTCGATCCGTCGCAGATGCGCTGGATCGCTGAGGAAGATCTCACCGTCAGCGGCAGCAAAAACAATCTGTTTCTGTCTGCGGTCTATGTTTTCATTCGTGAGAGATTGCACTTTATCGGTACGCCGACTGAACTGTCCGACGAGCTGAAAGCTATCACTGACGAAACATTTTATCCGAACCGTATCAAGCGCGACCTGGTTGAGAACGGCTACACGCTGATGCTCTACGGAATTGTTTTTGCTTACGAGCGCAGGCACTCGGGACGGTATATCAAGCTCGATTACTACCCAGAGCGTGACAGTAGTGTCGATAGAAACGATAGCGGTTTTACTGTCGCACAGCTGCCTGTGAATGTGTCTCAAAGTTCGTAAATGCGTTATTTCCTTTGCACGTCAGCAGAATTGAAAAATTGATTTTACTGTCACGGAACGGGGGTTATCTGAACGTTCATCGCTATCTATATTGTACTCAGAAAGATCGTATGTTATCACATAATCGTTTTCTATTGTTTTAGGATAATCCCCGCTGTCATCGATTCCTCTGACTTCGCTGTGGTTTGAAAAGAAGCTCATAATAAAATCAAGGAAAGGTGTCCTGAGTGCTTCAACGCTCATAACCGTTGTGAACGAGATCGTTAGGAATGCTAAGGCTATCACAGCCACACGTTTCCCTGCCGTGTTGATGAAACGGTAGTAGGGCTTACGTCTGCGGCGTATCAGTTTATCCATACGTTTCTGAAACCGTGGAGAAAATTCGTAATCATCGGAAGCCTCTTCCATGATCTGATGATATTCGGGGATGAGAGTGCGCCCTATAGCTTCTGTTAATATTTCTTTGTCACTCATGATCGTTCGCCCCTTTCATCAGTTTCTTTAACTCTTTTCTTGCATTTGACAGCCTCTTCCGGGAAGTGACCTCACTGATACCAAGTATCTTGGCTATTTCCGCACAGGAGTATTCGTAGTAATAATACAGCGTAATGACATCCTTATGTATGCTTGGCAGCTGTTTCAAAGCTGAATCAAGCATCTCATTGCTTGTATCTTCCAGAGCTAAATCAGCAAGTTCTTCAGTTACATCATCAATGTCAACTGTATTTTTATTGTGCATATTCCTCTTATCACGCAATGTAAAAGAAGTGTTCCTAATAGATATGACAAAATAGCCTTCAAAATCGTGAACATTTTTCTGTGAAATTCCTGTAAACTTATTAGCCAGCCGGCTAAACACAATATCTACTGCATCCTCTGCATCAGCAGGATTTTTCAGGATCGACAGCGCAATATGATACATTTTTCTGCTGTACTTTTCATACAGCTCTGCAAATTTATCCTTGTCTTCCTGCGTATCAAGCTCGGCAAGATATATCGGCAGCACATCATCACTTCCCATCAAAAAAGATATTGTTAGGAAATATTGTAGCACAATGGAACAGAAAATGCAAGAGCGTTTCCTTCTGAATGACAGCGAAATTTTTCTTTCCGCTGATATAACATTTCTGAGAACATAGTGATTATGGCAGTCCGTTTCAGAGCCTCACGGAGCAATGATTTTGTAAATGCCAGCATCGCCTGCGGCAGTCCACCTGCCTCGCCGTTGGCGGGCTGTCGGACAACCGGACGCTGCTGGCTCGGGGAAGACCCCGGCCCCCCTCTATGGTGTAAGAAGAATTGCGGAACAGTGCTCCGAGAAATGACATTGATGACATCAGTGACATCAGTTTTGATATGAGTAAACTTACAGAAATAATGAAGCAGATACCTTTTGATGAAATGATAGATAGGTGTAATCTATCGGTAGTAATAAAACAAATTCCACTTGATGAAATGATTGGGGATGTAGATTTAAGTGAGTTAGGTGATTCAGTTGATAATATAAATACCGCACAGTATGACGGCAGATCAACGGGATC
>FMXS01000045.1 GCA_900104495.1 Ruminococcaceae bacterium FB2012
TTAGCTCAGTCGGTAGAGCATGCGGCTGTTAACCGCAGGGTCGTTGGTTCGAGTCCAACACGTGGCGCCAATAAATCCCGTAAACGCGATGTTTACGGGATTTTGCTTTATGCTCATGTTAAACGAGATAATTTGTTTCTTTGTTATTATAAACAAAGCTATTGTTTCAATATATGTAGTTTGCACAATCCGAATGCATGGCTTCAGGTCTGGTGTTTACCGAAATTCGTAGTATCAAATAATGATATAGGGAGATGTGTTAATAATATGGATAATGCTTATGAGAAGGACGTTTTATATTTATGTGATGAAAAACTAAGCGATTATGATAAAACTATCTATTATTGGGCTATTGTTTATAGTTTCAATCCATCCTTAAAATTTGATCAATCGGATCTATGCAAATTTGCTTCGTTTTTAAACGTAAATGCAAATTTGCTTTCAAAAGCTTTAGATAATACTAATGAAAGAATTAAAGAAATAGTGTTTGGTAATCATAGGGTGTCACTTAAAACTGAAGATGTTGAATTTAATTTTTTTCATTTAATTATGTACACATATTTGATTTATGATTCACTGGATTCTCTATACGATAAGGATTGCTTTAATAGTTGGAAAGAAAATCTTTTTAAAATAGAGAGAGCATTTCATTTTTATGAAGAAATATATAACAATCTGTCTGAATATATGTGGATAAAAAAAGAGGATTCATTTGAATTTTATGATAGTCCTTATACACCGATAAGTGAAGTAATTGATTTATACAAAACCCTTCTTTCTGTTTGGGATGAAGAAGATAGTTGTGTATCTTTTGATAACTCACTCTTTAATCTTATTATGTTGGTTATCTTTCATGAGATTTATATAAGGATTAATGCTATATATGTTTTTCTTGTTTGCCACTTAGTAAGTAATACATTCTTTATCAAAAGTGATGTAAAAAGTATTGCTAACGATATGTTTAAGAATTTTTATTCTGTATTTAGAAATGCTCGTGTCATTTCTGTTTCAATTAACAAGAATGATGTTAATCTAAGAAAAAGTCCAGATGATAGAACTAGGTATGACAATACAACACAGATGCAATTTGTTTATGGGTTCAGTAATAATGATGATTACGAGCTTAGATTAGATTTCGCTCATAAAGGTGAATTGTTTGCGCATTTTAATAATGCGTCCCCACAAAAAGTCAAATGTTGTTTGTTCACTGAAGATGAGGTTGCAAAACTCAAATTAGATAATCCAATGCTGGATATTGAGAGTGTTTTCATATCTTATGGTACGCAATATGCATTAAAAGAAAGGGAAAACTGTGACTTTAAATCTCAACCAAAGCTAAAAACAATTTATAATATTTGGGCTGGTTCAAATGACTATTGCCATCGGAAGCTATTTGATAATGATTATAAGGAAAAAGATATAGTTGCTTTTCTGGAATTCTTTAGGAATATGCTTCCTAACAAGTTTTATCGAGAAATAGATATGGATAGGGAGTTAGTATACAAATGCTTTACTTATGACAGGCTAATGAGGGATATAGAGTTACTGCTTCTGTCTATAATGAATCCTAATTCTATGATTGGGGTTGAACAACACTCTTGACGGCTTTAACATCTTGCTTGATTACATTAAGTCCGTTGCCGATGATCTTGGCAAAATAAAAGTAGGACTCGAGGCTTCGGGACATTACAGCTACAATCTGTTGGGATTTCTGTTGAACAACGGCCTGCCAACCTACGTTCTGAACCCCTTGCACACTAATCTTTACCGAAAA
>FMXS01000040.1 GCA_900104495.1 Ruminococcaceae bacterium FB2012
TCTTCAAAGGCAGACAGCAAGTCGGGAAGCAACCCGAAGACCGGTGCTGCCGCAGCAGGGATCGGACTTCTGACAGCGGCGGCAGCAGTCATCGCCGTCAGGAGGAGAAAATAATAAGGAACCTCCCGAAAAGGGCGCATAGCATGCCGTGAACAGCGGCAGCTGAGATCTCAGCGTTTCGTTTAAGACAGACGTTTTTATAAACAGCATAAAGGGGCCGCTGCGCAGTGCAGCGGCCCCTTTCTTATAAGGATGGATCCGTCAGCTGTCCTTTTTGATGTGCTGGGTAATGTTGATGGGGAAGCCCGAGGGTGATACCATAATGTTGAATTTTGAAGAGCCTGTCCGGACAGTGTCCTTGGCGGCTTCGTGTCTTGCCATTCTGGATCCGCGGGCGGTGAGGAACTCAAACGCCTCGTCAAGATTGCTGACGTTCATGCGGATGAGGGATATATCCCGGGGGAGATCGGCGATCTGCGCAATATCGACGTGATAGCCGCCGCTGTTCTTCATGCGGAAGCGCTCCAGGTCTTTCAGGCCGTCATTGGCCTCAACGGTATGGGTCCTCTCAAAGCCAAGTTCACGGAAGACCTCTATCACGGGATCGGCATCTGTGGTGGCGATCATAGGGTCAAAGGTCGTGATCTTCATATTGTTTCCTCCTTACATTTTTCTGCGAGCTGATATTACCCCGGCAGGACACGTCTGAACTTTAAATGTTAAAACATTTTGCCGAAAGTATTCTGTTTTGTAAATTTGTTTCAAAACAAGCTCTGTTTTGAATAATATCACGTTTTGGCAAAATCGTCAAGCGGCTTTTGAATAATAATTCCGATTATGTGCAGTTTATACAATTGACTATTTAACGATATAAAGCGGTAATTCGCGGCCCGCAGCCCCCTTGTAAGGGGATTTGACACAAAATGCTCGGCGCATTGGCTAAACCTAACAGTATATTTTGTGTTATTTTGCTGAATTTGTGCAAATATGTTGATTTTATTGTTTTTTTTTGCTATAATATGAATGAACTTCCGGGCATTATCAAAATGCTGAAACCGGACTTCGGTCCGCGGCGTTACAAAAAAATTCATATATCTTTTATTACTAAGGAGGACAGAATATGAAAAAGTCAAAAACCATGAAAAAGCTATCCGCAGCACTGCTGGCCGTTATGCTGGCAGCCACGTCGGCCGTGCCGGCATTCTCCGACGATACCGGCCCGCTTGAGACCGGCCCCCTCGACAGCAGCGCCTTTGAGGACAAAAAGAACGTAACTCCCGATGACGGCAATTACGATGTGGGCACCGATTTCCCCGTGACCTTCGACCTGAGAGACCTTAACGGCAAGAGCTATGTTACCCCCGTAAGAAGCCAGGGTCTGTTCGGCACCTGCTGGGCCTTCGGTACCTGCGCCGCAGCCGAGACCAGCGTCCTTTATGAGCTGGCCAACGATCAGAATCTTGATGTGGATCCTACTGAATTTGTATTTTCACCGCTGCATCTTGCCTGGTTCACACACACGCCGCTTCCTGCCGACAGCATTTATCCGTCGCAGGCGGGCGAGGGCGGCACCTTTATGAACTTTGACGGCAGCGACACTCCCAATCAGCTTGCAACAGGAGGAATGACGCAGCTTACGACCTCAGCATTCGCAATGGGCATGGGTCCGCTGTATGAAGATTTTGCTCCCTATCAGAACAAGTCGGGCAACAGAGTTTCCAAGGACGGCAAGGATATCTGCTATGCCGTTGACGGCGAGGAATGGAGCTGCGAAGAGGATCTCCGTTTCCTTTCTACCTTTGAACTTGAGGATGCCAACAACCTGCCCGCTCCCGTAGTGACTAAAGAAGAAAACGGGGCAATGGTCTTTGACCGCACGAACTTTGAACAAGCCAACAGTGTTATCAAATCCGAGCTTCTGAAGGGCAGAGGCATAGCTATCGGATATTTTGCCGATTCTCCTTCAATGGAATCACTTACCAAGGAAGGCAAGTTCATCAGCGCCGATTGGGCTCAGTATACCTATCAGTATGAAAGAGCAAATCACTGCGTCTGCATAGTCGGCTGGGACGATAACTATTCAAAGGAACACTTCCTGCAGGGCGAAGACCCCGACACAGGTGTGGACAGGACTCCTCCCGCAGACGGTGCCTGGATCGTCAAGAACAGCTGGGGCGCCGAAGACAATGAATTCCCCGATTACGGAACCTTCGGTGTGAACGGCAGCGGATATTTCTATCTGTCCTATTACGATATGAGCATCAGTGACGCATCCTCCTTCAATTTCTATACAGATGATGCAGATGAGGAAGAGAGATATCATATAATAGACCAGTACGATCTGATGCCTGTTTCAGCCCTCCAGGGTCTTTCGGATCCTATCCCGCAGCTGATGTCCAACATATTTGATGTAAGATGTGACGAGGATCTCAGAGCTGTATCCGTCGAAACAGTTTATCCCGACACAGAAGTTACCTACCGCGTTTATAAGCTCAACGAGGGTGCGGTACTGCCCACCGACGGCGAACTGAAGAAGGAAGTTACCGAGACCTATGCTTATGCCGGCTTCCACCGCACGAACTTTGAAGAGC
The DNA here is from genome assembly GCA_900104495.1 of Ruminococcaceae bacterium FB2012. Lineage (GTDB taxonomy): Bacteria > Bacillota > Clostridia > Oscillospirales > Ruminococcaceae > FB2012. The sequence continues at coordinate 2,592 of FMXS01000040.1, forward strand.
CCGTAAGATTTGCCGAGGGCGACCGCTATTCGATAGTTGTTTCGCAGAAGGCGGGAAACGAATATATACTTCCGATCAACTGCGGTCTGAACAAAGCAGGCGCTGAGATGTGTGTTAATAATCCTGCGTTCGTTGCACAGCTTAAGGCAATAGGCGCTAAGTCTATGGGCTATTCCGTAGGCGTCATCAACAGAGGCGAGAGCTTCTTTGCGGCTCAGAATGAAAACGGCGAATACGATTGGTATGACTGGGTAGATATATCCGAGGGTATCAAGATCGCTGTTCCCGAATATGCAGCACAGGCAGACATTACTGACTTTGACAATGTTCCCGTAAAGGGCTATGCAAGCCCCGTTATAGAAGATCCCGAGGACAGCAGCGAACCCGACGAGAGCAGCCAGCCCGAGGACAGCAGTGAGCCTGAGGACAGCAATGTTCCCGAGGACAGCAGCCAGCCCGAGGAAAGCAGCCAGCCCGAGGAAAGCAGCGCAGCCGAGACAAGCAAGCCCACCGATGACAATAAGGGCGGCAACCCCAACACCGGTGCAGCAGCTATCGGATTCGCAGCAGTAACAGTTCTTGCAGCAGCGATCACAGTGACCAGGAAAAGGTCGAAATGATCCTCGCAAGCCGCTGATCGGCTGAAATAAGTTATACATCCTTCATGCTTTTGTGTGAAGGATGTATAATCATTATATGAGAATTGATATTATTTTAATTTTGGTAAGCAAAAAGCAAAGGGAGCTGATAATATGGATGAAAATAAGAACGTTCAGACTACGGAATCCGAAGCCGAAGTCCCCGCTGAAGGCCGTCACAAAAAGGGCGGAATGGGCATTTTCAAGCTCAAGGTGTGGAAGCCTTTCTACGAAGTCAAGGCCGAGGACGATATCACGTATCAGGGTTATCTCTCATACAGGCATCTGAAAGCGATAGCCTGGCTGCTTATCGTCATCGCCTGCTACGGCTCGGCGCTGGCTTTATATGACTCGGCAGCAGGTCAGGCCAGCAAACACACCTCGCTGATCGCAATAATGCAGTTCGGCAAGGAACTCTCGGTACCTCTGCTCCTCTTTGCCGCCTTTGCCACCATACTTAACGGACGCGGCAACTACAAGAAGGTCATCATGACCAACGCCGGTATAGCGGCTGCTTTGTCGGCGCTGTTTTTCATAGTTTACTACCGCTTCATCGTAAGAGGCGGAACTGCGCTGTTAGGCAGCAAAGATGATTTCAACAATTTTGTTTCGGAATGGCTCAACAAACCCGAAAAACCGGGATTTATGTCATTCAACATCTTTATTGACCTGACACTTTGTACCCTTGTTTTCTTCTTTATCAACTACAATCCCAAAAAGCATTTTCAGGGCAAGCTTATCTATGTGTTCCGCGGCTTTACCCTGATCCCCATAGCCTACGAGACAGCTTCTATCTGCCTGAAGATACTTGCTTCCAACCATGTTATAACTCTGCCGGTGCAGATATTCCCCTTCCTTACCACAAAGCCTCCCGTAAGCTTCCTGATGTTCCTGTTCATAGCAAGATATTTCAAATCGCTTGAACACAGGTTCCTCAAGCACGGCAAGACCCACGAGGACTTTGAAGCCTATCAGCAGACCAATCATATGTCATTCAAATTCTCGCGGTTCCTGGTAATAGCCATCGTCATCTTCGCGGTGATAGATGTGATAGCCACGATAGCTCTTGCTATTCTGCATATGGTGGCAAACAACACCGGAACTACACAGGAGGAACTGACCTCCGCAGTGGAGATAGTTATGAGCTGGGGCTTCGGAGATACGGCAAGGATGATCTTAATCGCTCCTCTGCTGCTGATGTTCTCCTACACCAAGACCCACAAGAACAAGCTCATCGACCTGGCCGTGCCTCTAGCAGGTGTTGCTTTGATAGTTATCGTCTATGTCGATAAGCTGTTCGGCGCAGTATGCGAGCTCCTCAAAAAGATGGAATAAACCTAATAACAGCAGGACAGTAAAATGAAGATTAGTAAAACCAGCAGGCTGAAAGCCTTTGAAGTCATCCTGATGCTTGTCGGGATGATCCTTTCACTGAATCTTGTAGCGGATGCGAATTATACAGTTTCGCTGAAATATACCCTTATCCTCGTGTTTCTGGCGCTGGGGTTCTCGAATGTTGCCAAAGCGGTGCGGCTGAAGCAGCATAACCCCTTTGAATTCCGGAGATACCTGATCCTTTCGGGGCTGTTTATCCTCAGCCCGATAATAATGGTGTTCCTTGAAACTATTTCCGCCGTAACAGTCTGGCTGATCGTCTACGCATTATCCATTCTTGTTTCAAGGATAGATATCCTGGTGGTGGCGATAAAAAAGCGCAGGATAAAGACCATAGTGTTCAATTCGATCATCATCGCGGCCAGCATCTTCATTATGGTGACATCCGGCTCGCTGTCGGATGAGGAGAACCTCAGGGTCGATCTTTTTGCCGTTGCCTTGCTGATAATGCTGCAGACTTTCATCAGACTGATGGGAATCTCCATGTCGCAGATAAGGTTCGATATTCTCAGAAAGATCGTCATAAGATCCATGGCGGCAGAGGTGATGTCGGGACTTATTATCCTGATCATATCCTTCTCTCTGGTGCTGAAAGCTTTTGAGCCCGCCATTGAGACCCTTGGGGACGCGCTGTGGTACTGCTTCGCCATAGTTACGACTATCGGCTTCGGCGATATTGCGGCAGGGTCCATGATCGGCAGGATACTTTCGGTGATCCTCGGTGTTTACGGACTGATCGTAGTCGCTCTGATAACTTCGATCATAATAAACTTCTATTCTGAAACAAAGGACATCAAAATGTCCGGCAGCATTGACGATTCGGACAATAATGAGCCTGTGACAGTCCCCGACGAAGAGCCGGTGACGGTCACCGATGAAGAGGCTCGCAGAGAGCGCCGCAGGAAGCTGCGCGATGATCTCCGCCGCAGACTTGAGAAGCGGGAAGCAGGAAAAGCTGCTTCAAAGAAAACGGTCAGGGTCAGAAAAAAGGAAACTTCCGATCACTGACACAGGTTCGTCAAAGGCTACGCTTATGATATCGCCTTCGGGCTTTGCCTTTGATCTCTGCCAGCATATCAAGGAATAATAGAAGGAGAAGTGCAGCATGAAGATAACGACATTCAATCCGCAGATCATTACCAAAGACGCCGAGCCGCTCGTAAAGCTGTTTGAGGAACTGGGCTTTGAAAAAAAGCACAGCCCCAAGGGCATCGGAGAAATGAATGTTGAGGGTATCCGCATGAAGGACGGGAACGGCTTTGCTCTTGACATTTCCGTGCCGGACGTGGATCTTCCGCAGGACATCGCCTCTATCCGCATGAACGTGGATAACTTTGAAGAAGCCTACGATCTGCTGGTTTCCCGCGGCTTCAGGAATTTCTACGGCGACCGTATCGTAGAGAGAGACAGCTCAAAGTCCGCGCTGATGATAGCTCCCTCGGGCTTCTCGATCAATCTTGTTCAGCATATCAAGGATAACGCCTGAGCGAGTTCTCGGGCGACAGGTCAGGCTGCCCGCTGCCCTTTCGGCACCGGGCGCTTTGACGTAAGGGAGGAAAAGCATTTATGAACCTGCTTGAGGAAGCTATAATCTATTCGACGG
>FMXS01000041.1 GCA_900104495.1 Ruminococcaceae bacterium FB2012
ATGATCACATTCTGTTATGTAATGCTCGGCATAAGCACGACCGCATATATCGTGGGAGGTATCCTCTCAACGATCTTCGGATAATAAACAACACTTACGATAACTAAACCTAAATGAAAGGAGAATTAATATGATCACATTCTGTTATGTAATGCTCGGCATAAGCACAACCGCATATATCGTGGGAGGCATCCTCTCGACGATCTTCGGATAATAAACAACACTCACAATATCGCAACAGGTATAGCGATCTGCGTAGCAGTTATTACACTTTTCGGCTGATAGATACAGACATGAAATCGAAACGAAAGGAGATGAACGAATATGTTTACACTGTTTGTTACATTGTACGGCGGTGCTACCTTAGCCACACTCGGATATTGCACTTATGTATATTTCTTCGGAAATCCGTTTAAGTAAAAACAAGGAGTTTTTGAATGACATTGAATATTGAGTAAAGCGTCCGTGCAAGAGTGCGGGCGTTTTCTGTGTGTTAAAAATCGAAGCCGGCATCGCCGAAACGAAAGCAAGACCTCCCCGCTGCCGTGTTGGGCTGCGGGGAGGTCTGTTTTGTTGCTTATGCAGCAGAAATGCAACAAAGTGTTGCATAAGCAACGCGGGAGCGCAAAACTGCCGCGTATCAAACAAACCGTCCGGTTCGGTCAAAGCACTTGAAAGATATATGGATCTATGATATAATCAAATACAGAAATGATCTCAGTATTCAGTATAATGGGGGTGATTAATATTGCCGTCTTATGTGATATCGGACATACACGGAGAGTATGATAAATTCAACGAACTGCTTGATATCATCGGCTTCGGCAGCGAGGACACGCTTTATGTCCTCGGAGACATCCTTGACAGGGGGCCTCACCCGATCAAGACAGTGCTGAAGCTCATGGAAATGCCTAATGCAGTCTGTATCGTCGGGAACCATGAGGTCATGGCACTGACCTGTCTCAGACTGCTGGTCCGGGAGATCACAGAGAATTCTCTGAGCGATCTTGACGAATATATGCTGGAGAACATGATGACCTGGCAGTACAACGGCAGCTCCACCACAATAAATGAGTTTAAGAGGCTTGATCCTGAACAGCGCGAGGCGGTGCTGGAGTTCCTGGAAGACCTTCCTCTCTATGAAGAAGTCACGGCGGGCGGGAAGAAGTATCTCCTTGTCCACGCAGGACTGGGAAATTACTCGCCGGAAAAGGAGCTTGGCAGATACACCCTCAATGAGATGGTATGGTTCCGGGCGGATTACAGTACGGATTACTTCCCGGACGTTATTACCGTCACCGGTCACACTCCCACAAGGTTTATCGAAGGCAACCCGGAACCGGACAGGATATACCGGAAGAACAATCACATAGCCATAGACTGCGGAGCCTGTCTGCCCAGCGGGAGACTGGCCGCGCTCTGTCTGGACACGGGTGAGGAGTTTTACACGAAGGACTGATCTGAAAAAATAACGGCAGATTAACAAATGATAATGACAGATCTTTTCTGATGCGGTATAATGTTTACACGAAAGGACGGCGGTCAGAAAAATGGATAAGAAATATATCATAGATCAGATCCGGGTATTTGCCGACAGAAATAATATAAGCATTGACGACGAGACTCTCGGGGCAATCATCAGCGCATCAAGCATCCGGGTCATACCCAAAGGGAAGATAATAGCCTCGATGGGTGACGATACTTCCTTTGCCGGTCTTGTCTTTTCCGGAATGGCAAGGTGCTATTATATCGATAAGGACGGGAACGATATAACCAGAGGTTTTTCGCCGGCGGGTTCTCTGTGTATGGACGAGGGCTTCATGGGATATACAGAAAGGCTCTGTATGTGGGAGGCTCTTGAAGAGACAACGATCATGTTCTGCAAAACAGCAGCGGTCAGAAAGATCATCCGTGAAAACACCGCATTCAAGGATGTGTGGATCTGTCTGCTCGAGAACGCATTGAGGTATAAGATCTACCGCGAGAACGGCTTTCTCGTTGAGAACGCAACAGAGAGATATATCCGCTTCAGGAAGCATTTCCCGGATCTCAGTGACAGGATCCCGCAGAAGCATATTGCAACATATCTCGGCATCACACCCGAGTCGCTGAGCAGGATCAGAGGAGCAATGAGAGAGGAGACTGACCTATGAAATATGATATCATGATAGGCACATGGGCGTGGGGCGCAGGCTACAACGGATCAAGAATGGTATTCGGAAAGAAGACTGACGAGCAGACCCTGATAAAGACCTTTAAAAAAGCTGTATCACTCGGATTCACCAAATGGGATACGGCAGCGGTATACGGCATGGGTTCCTGTGAAAAGCTTCTCGGGAAACTTACCGGCGGGAACAGTGACATTTTTATCTCCACCAAGTATTTCCCGGGCAAGAAGTTCAGAAGCGGCGCACTGGAGAAGTCCTTCGGGGAAAGTATGCAGCGCCTGAAGCGTGATCAGACAGATCTTTTCTGGATCCATACTCCGAACAATCTGAACAGAAATCTCAGTGAAGCCATACCTCATATAAAGGACGGCAGGATCAGGTCGATAGGCATATCCAATGTCTCTTTAGAGAATATTAAAAGTGCCGAAAAGCTGCTGGCAAAGGCCGGGCTGAAGCTCGGCGCGGTGCAGAATCATTTCAGCCTGCTGAGGAACGATCAGCAGCCTGTCATCGACTACTGCAATAACAACGGTATCTGCTACTACGCCTATATGGTACTCGAGCAGGGCGCACTGGCCGGGAAATACAATGCGAAACATCATTTCCCGACGCTGTCCATGAGGAATTTTGCATTCCCGAAGAGTAAGTTCAGGAAGATAGAAAAACTCCTCGGTATGATGAAGGACATAGCTTCAAAATACGGCATCGATGCATCTCAGATACCCATACTGTGGGCGATCGAAAAGGGAGCCGTTCCCATCGTCGGCATCACGAAGCCCGAATATGCCGAAAAACTTGCACAAGCCCTGAAGTTCAGACTTACCCCCGAAGAAACGGAAATGCTCACCGCCGAAGCCAGAAAGACCGGCATCCGCCAGCAGGGAATGTGGGAACCGCAGTGACGAATAAAAGCAGATCGGAGAAACAATGCTGAACAAACGGATAGTATAGATTATGAACGGTGTCTTGCAGAAAAGCAGTCAATAGAATTGGTCTTTCGGAATTCAACAGGTGCAATAATGGTATGATATAATATAAAATAGTAGTATGAATGGAGGTGCCCTATGTCTGAACCCACCCACAAGAAACTGCGTATCGTCAAGCTGCTTGAAATACTGCAGCAGGACTCCGACTCAGAAAATCCTATCGGAACAAATACCCTCTGTGAAAAGCTCAGCGCCGCCGGAATCATAACCGACCGCCGAACCATCGCAAAGGATATATCCGTGCTTAACGAGCAAGGGTATGAGGTCATGCAGACCAAGATCGGACGTCAGAACGCCTATTTTATCGAAGATCGCAGCTTCAGCCTCCCCGAGCTCAAGATACTTATAGACGCTGTCCAGGCGGCAAGCTTCATAACAGACAAGAAATCCGATGAGCTGATACATAAGATCGCAGCCCTTGGAGGCAGCCACCAAGCTGAGGTGTTGACCGGGAACATCGTGCATTTCAATACCCGTAAGCACACCAACGAGCAGATATACTATAACGTCAGCGTACTTGAACAGGCGATACGGAACAAGCAGAAAGCCTCCTTCCAGTATTTCGATCTCGATGAGAAGCTGAACAAGGTCTTCCGCAAGGAAGGCGAGGTATATGAGACCGAGCCGATCGCGCTGGTCTTCAACAACGATAACTATTACCTTATGACCTACGATGCCGAAGCGGATAGTAATGTCCGCAATTACCGTGTCGACCGAATGGATACGGTCGAGGTACTGCCCGGAAAAATCTGCAAGGAAGCCAAAGCAAAGATTCGTACCGTTTCAAAGTACACCGAGCAGGTGTTCCGTATGTACGGCGGCAGGACGGAGAAAGTCACTCTGCTGTTTGACAAGAAGCTCATAGGTACGGTCTATGACAAGTTCGGGGAGAAAACCAAGATCAAGAAGAAGGGCGATGAATACAGCGCCGCTGTTGAGGTTCAGATATCTCCGACCTTCTGGAGCTGGCTGACGACCTTCAAAGGGAATATGAAAATAGCCGAGCCAAAGGAGCTTGATGATGAATTTCAGGCTTGGATAGCTGATATAAAAAACAAATAAAAACAAGCGTTCGATTTTGTGCAACCATACAAAGTTTCAAAAACAGCCGTTTTACTGTCGCCAAATGGCGCACTTAGTGAAACGGCTATTGACATTTATATTGGGGTCTGATATAATAAAGATGTAAATGAAACATCGATTTCAGTTTAGAAAGACAGTGATATTATGCAGCATAAGAGATACGAGTTATTTGAACAAATTGAATCATTTATCAATGGCTATTATGAGGAAAACCGCGAAATACCGACGATCTATGATATCGGTGATGAACTTGGACTGTCCCCGGCAACCGTGTCAAGATATCTGAAAGCTATGGAAGAAAACGGTATGATCGAGAGGAACGGTCAGAGGGATATTATCACGGATAAAGTGCGAAAGATCAAGGGCAGGATAGTGCAGATACCTCTGCTTGGAAAGATCGCCTGCGGCGAGCCGATGTTCGCCGACGGCAATATCCGTGACTATATCCACCTGCCAAGCTCTATGCTCGGACAGGGTTCATCTACCGTGCCGGCGGCGATGAGTTCGTGGTCTTCTGCCCCGGCATCCTGCAGGAAGTCCTCGGGCAGCAGGTCAGGCAGCTGCGCTCTCTGGCCGAAAACACCCACGATGTCAGCTTTGCTGTCGGCACGGTGTATGTGACCGGAGAATACGACATCTGCAAGGCTATGCAGACCGCAGATGAGAATATGTACAAGGATAAAGAGGAATACTACCGCCGCAATCCTGAAAAGGACAGGCGCAGGCGCAGCAGAAACTGAGCTATCAGCGGATATAGCAGAAGAACGGAGCTGCTGCATAAACAGCTTCCGGTGTAAAATGGGTATTCTCCCGATCGGGGGAGGAATACCCATTTTTGTATTTTGCCGCGCTGCGAAGCAGAGCGGAGGTGCCGCAGTCAGCTATGACCTCCTCGGCTATCTTACGGGAGACTCAAAAAAAAATAAATGATCCCTGCACCCGTTCCTGTCAGCCGGAGGTATTACTTATGAAAGCGCTCATGAGAGCGGTTCGGAAAAAGGCCGGACAGGCCGGATCAAGAAATGAGGAAAATACAATGACCAGTTATCTTATGGATATGTTATGTGAGAAGATGATCCGCACCGGGATCTACAAGTACAATTTCAACGATTTCTCGAAAATGCCCGAAGGTCTCAGCGAAAATGAGAAGATCAGGTTCGAGAATCTGAAACAGGCTAACAAGTTTCTCAACCTGCTGAGCCTAAGGATCACCGCACTGGAGGATGTAGGCCCCGGACACATCAGAGCTATCAAGGCAGGCGAGCCGGCAGGCAATCATTTCAATAACTACGGCGCTATATTTGCCGGCAACGATGACTATGATTATGAAGAGCTGAACGCTATCATTGATAAGGCTGTTCAGGTCGCTGAGTCAAGACCTGAGATCGAGCCCATAAGAGCCGCAGCGGGAGAACTGCTCATGCCCGCCGGTAAGGACTACACGGATGAATTCTGGCAGGACTACGGGCTCGGCATCATTTCCAAGGAACAGACCGAGCAGATCCAGAATATGCTCTTTGAACTGAACGAGAACGATACAGACCTCGAAGAATTCATCGACTCCGGTGCTTTCGCAGAGTACTGCCAGAAGAAATCCATAGTCAGAAACGTCATTGAGGAAGCCTGCAAGGTGTTCACCGAGGACGAGGACGGAGATTTCAGAAAAAAGACCACCGCCAAGCGTGCGGAATTCCTAATCAATTGCCTTGAGGATTTCAGACGTATGCGTTTGGAAAAAGGCGAGCTCTGGGCTTCACCGTCGAGAGAGATGCTGGGTTACTGGGGCAGATTCAATGTCCTTGAGGATATGGGCGAGAACAGCAAGTCTATCGTGAAGATAAAGGTGATCGAAGGCACCCCGAACAGCTATGAGTTCTG
>FMXS01000052.1 GCA_900104495.1 Ruminococcaceae bacterium FB2012
TCGCCCACGGCAAGGATATGCTCCCACGAACAGGGCACGACGCCTATCCGCTTTGCCGGGACTTTATATACTTCCGAGATCTGCTCCTTGCAGAATTCGCTTATGGTGATGATCGGATATCCGCTTTTTGCTGCGGCGTAATAGTTCAGCCGATGCCACAGACTCGACGCTCTTCCGTACAAATTTTTGTACTCGTCCGTCAGCACCTTGTAGGCGATGTCAAGCACCGCAGTGATGCCGGGGTGTATCAGCGGGGTGATATTGCAGAAGCCCAAACTCCTTGCCCTGTGCTTTATCAGGTACATCGGCAGGGAAGTCTGTGTCCAGAGCAGGCCCTTGACCTTGCCGTACTTCACGACTTTGATATTCTTGAACTTGCCCTCGATGTCCACATATTCAGGCACGACGATCTCGAACTCGTCCTTGCCGATCATCCCGTCGAGGGCTTTGAGAAGCTCGTCGGCGTAACGGTACTGACCTGTCATCCGCTGGGCGTAGACCTGTCCGTCAAAGACTATCTTTTTCATTTTATCCTCTCACTTTATAAGGAATTTCCAGATCTTGCTGAAGGCCTTGATGCTCCGTTTCAGATCGGAGGGGTCTTTGAGACCCATTTTCAGCCTGTGTGCGATGTAGGAGGGGCGCATATAGTATTTCTTTCTTGCCTCGTCGCAGAAGCGGACCATTTCCTCGCCTGTGATGCCGGGAAGCTCCAAAAGGCAGTTGATCGTGCCGTCCTCCTTGACGTAATCGGTATAGCCTCCGCGGATGTAGCCGTTCTCCTTTGCCCAGAAGTAGGCCTCCGTTCCGGGAAATGGCAGCAGGGGATAGAACTGCGCGGTATCGGTGTCAAGCTCGAGAGCAAGGCGGAGGGTCTCCTCCATGGTCTCTTTGGTCTCGCCCTTGTTGCCCACCATATAGCAGGCGTGTATCTGCAGCCCTGCTGTCTTTGCGTTCTCAACGTATTCGTGTACCTGCTTTAAGGTAGTGCCCTTGCGGATGTTGTTGAGTATCTCCTGGCTGCCGCTCTCGATGCCGGGGATGATAAGGTGACAGCCCGCCTCCTTCATAGCCTTCATAGTTTCGAGGTCGAGGTTCACTCTTGCGTTGCAGAGCCAGCGGAAGCGCTTGTTGAGGCGCTTTTTCACCATAAGGCGGCATATCTCCAGCATTCTGTCCTTCTTCATCGTGAAGGTATCGTCCTCAAAGAC
>FMXS01000042.1 GCA_900104495.1 Ruminococcaceae bacterium FB2012
GAGTTCTATAAGAAAATGCTTGACGGCGAGCAGATACTCATGCCGAAGCACCTGCTCATGACAATGGCGAAAAGACGTGCAGCAGACTATTACAGGAGCTTCACACCGACAGAAGATCTCGATGACCACATAGCCATATGCGATGAGAAGGCTCTCAGAGAACTCGAAAATGACGACAGCTTTGAATACGAGCAGATCATGCAGCTGATAGCCGAGTCGGACGATACCGCTTACCGCATCTTTTATCTGCATTTCCATTGCGGTCACACACTTGAGAAAACAGCCCGGGAGCTTTCGATGAGCGAATCTACGGTAAAGTCAAAGATCTACCGCACGATCAAAAAGCTCAGAAAACAATTAACGGAAGGTGAGGAAAATGCGTTTTTCAGACGGAGTAAATAAATACCATAACGAAAAGAAAGAAAGCATATTAAACTCTGTTCTTAACAGTGCGCAAGCGCTTCCTTCCGGCGAAGAAGACAGAGAGGGGATCATTATGTCAACAAACAAAAACAGATCAGGCGCAGCAATGGTAAAAACAAATAAAAGCGGTATAATCGCCGCAGCGATCGCGATACTGATGCTCGGAGGAGCAGTAACATTCTTTGCCACAAGAGAAAAAAACGGCGGCACAGAGATAAAAACATCCCCCGGCGGTCAGCCCGGTATTTCCGCGGTGACAGATGATGACAGCAAAACGGATGAAAGCAAAACGGATGAAAGCAAAACGGATGACAGCAAAACAAATGACAGCTCAGAAAAGCCTGACCCGGTCGTTTCGGCAACTGACGACGGGGCTTATCCCACAACATCGCCCGCAGCAGTTATCGCACCCGATGACAAGGGAACGATCGAGAACGGTTTTGAAGGCTATAACATCGAGGTCAAGTATCTTTTGGAGGACCTCTGGAAAGGGCTCGATGATTATGCACAGCATTCCTACGGCATAGTTGTCGACGTGTCCGCAAAGGACGGATATGAGCTTCCCTGGGCTGACGAGGAACCGAAAAAGTTCTCGCACTTCGGCGAGGTTTGGATCGACGACGGTCACACCGGGTATTTCCATATCATGAAAGCCGACGCGGTCGTCAGCTACGGCTATAAGACTCAGGACGAGGAAGGCCAGGACGTTCTGAGATTCCTGATCGTCGGAGAGGTCGAAGACGGCGTTGAGCTAGACAAGGACGCAAAGATCTCCTTCGGTATCAATGTTGTTTACTGGGGAGTCGGTGATCTCTCCAGCACAGAAGGCCGTTTCACAGCCTCCGAGACCTTTGACAAGGCAAGAACTCTTGATCTTGCCCTGATGATACCCTATCAGAAGGAATCAGCAGATAAGACCGAAGAATAAAGAACGGGAAATGTATGAAGAAACGATATCTGGCTTTAATATCTGTGCTGATGATGCTTGCCGCAGGCACATCCTGCGCCTCAGATGACAGCTCCGGCTCTTCCGGGGAAGCATCCTCAGCTGCGGAGACCGCAGCTTCAACGGCGGGAACCGACGCGGTTTCCGCCGAAACTGACGCGGTCCCCGCTGTTACCGCAGAAAAAGCCACCGGGTCCGAGGCTTCCGGACCGCCTGCTATGGAGCAGGCCTATAAGGTGCTTGACTGTCTTGAAGCCGAAGGCACGCCCATGTATATCCGTTCCTGCGGGAACATTGCGGTGGTGCAGTGCAGCTCTGCGGATGAGAACGACAAGCTCGTGGTGAGATACTATGTCGTGGATGCGGTGAACGACAAGCTGCTGCGCACGATAGAAAACTGCGGGCCACTTGAGCTGCTTCTCGGGATAGATGCTGAAGGCACCGTGACTGCCCAGGATACGACGGAAGATACACAAACGCTCATATACTACAAGCCGGACGGTTCGCGCACAGTGAAAGAGCAGGAGGACATCATTTCTCGTATGGAATGTGATGCCTCGGGGCAGCTTTACGGGCTCGACAAAGGAGTTATCGGGATAAACTCTGACGGCAGCAGGCAGGTCATATTAGACAACGAAGAGACAGAGGGCGTTGAGTTTTACGATGCTGCGAGAAGCATAGCCGTGGCTGATTACTGTAACGGGAGCTTTACAGTCAGAAAAAGACTGGTGCTTGTCGATACCTCCACAGGCAGCGAGATAGCAGACCTGGGGCCCGCCTCAGATGCAGCCGTGAGCAATGCAGGTGACTATATTGCCGTCACCGGCACATCAGATCAGGACAGCAGCGAAACTGTATGCTCTGTATTTGAGAAGGAGACCGGCAGGCTGTCAGGCGCCTATTCCTTAAAGGACAGGAATACAGACTACAGCTTTTATGCCGGCAGCAGTTATGGTATCGCCGCCGAGAGATCTGACGGCAGCGATTCATTCGCCTTCGATTTCCTGCGGGTTTCAGACGGAGCCGCAGGGAGGATATCTGCCGACATCCCAAATGCAATGCGGGCAGTAAGCACGGGTATCACTGCCGCTGACAGGTTCATCAGCGCTGTTGTCATCGGAGGATCCGAAAACGGTAAGCTAAGGTTCAGACTTGTAATGACCGATCCGGGACAGGTAAGCTTCGGCGGCTCACTCGGCAAAGCCGACCCTCCCGTATATCCCAAAGAAAAGGATTATAAGTGCGGAGAAGAGTATAAGGAGCTCCGGGCCGAAGCGGACAGGATAGAGGAAAAATACGGTGTAAGGATACTCGTGGGCGATGAGGTGCTGGATATCGAGGATGTCAGCGATCTGTACGGGGTCGTCTCCGATGAGAGCGGCAGCGCTTCAAATTACGCTTATGAATCTTCTGAAAGCGCTTTGGAAACTATAGACAGTATGTTTGCCAAATACCCCGAAGGCTTCTTTGAAAAGTTTAAGAGGAACGGCAAGGGCGGCCTTTGCATAGCACTTTGCGATTCCTTCACGAACAAGCTCACTGGGGACGGATTCTATCCGGGAGGCCTAACGATGTCCTTCGGTGCCTGGGAGATCATAGCCATGGCCTCGGTAGAATTGGACAGTCAGACAGGCAATATCATCCATCACGAGATGTTCCATGCGGTGGAGGATATAGTCAGCCGCAAGCTGAGCAGCATAAAGGCAGCCGAATGGAATGCTCTGAACCCAGTGGACTTCTCCTACACGGGAGATCTTGATGAGTACAGCGACGGCAATACGGAGAACGATCATATTTACGGCGATGACGATGATCCTTACTTCTGCTCTGATTACAGCAAGGTGACTGCTCTGGAGGACAGAGCCACGCTGATCGAGGAACTTTTCAAAGATGCCAATTCTGCTTCGTCCGATGATATGACCTATATCGAGGACGTTCAGACAAAATGCCCGCATCTGAGAGCAAAGTACGAATATCTTGCCAAATGGGTATCGCGGCTTTACGGCTATGTTTACTGGGAGAAGATGCTGGGTACCAAGCTGTAAGGCAGCAGGGAAAACTGCACTTACGAACCGCAGCCAAATATCATATATGTCACGCAGACCGAGTAAGATCGTGCATTTTCAAATGTCATCTTTTTTGCTTCGGAGTCACAGAAACGCCCTCGCCGCTGCCGCGCCGGGGGCCATTTTATGCGGTAACAGAAAGTTTACATAAAGCTGCGGCCGCCGGATTGAAAGAACGGGGGATCTGTGGTATTATATAAATTGGCTTATCGTAAAGGAATACGTTGTTACAGGAGGTGCCAGCGCTGATGTCACAACCAGATCAGCAATTCTATGCTGCCGGGGGAATGAACGAGCAGCAGCTTGGGCAGATCAGTAACGCCTTATACAGCTACTGTCGGGTGATGCGTGTGCCTAAGCTGGGAGCGATCCCCGTTGTGGTCACTGTTCTTGAGGGTCTGTCAATAGCTCTTATCCTTTTTGCTCTCGGGGAGGAACTTTCGACGGCTTTGCTTATAGGCGCCCCCGTAAGTGCTGTGTTTGCTATTCTTTGCGTGATCCTTTACAGGTTCCGCTCGGGAGCCTCAAAAAGGCTCAACGCCTACCTTGCCGCAGACGGCGGGCAGAGAATGTATATGGACTTTGCCGCGGCTCAGCCCTATGCGGACGATCAGTTCAGGGTCGGCAGATTTTTTTTATTTATCAAAAACGGAGCTGTGGTCAGGCTTGACAGCATTGCCGATGTAGTAAGGGTAATAAGTCATTACCGTATGGTCCCGACGGGTGTGTTTTTGAGCGTTAAGGTCAAAGATGAGAACGGCAGTATGGCCTGCCCGCTTTGCAAGGTGCATTTGATGAAAGCCGAGGCAGAGATCTTTGAGATCCGTAATGTATTGCTGCAAAGGCCTTGGTAAGTATGAACGCCGGAACATAATACCGAAATACGATTTGATACGGCTGACAAGGATCAAGGACCTTAACGGGTCCTTTTTTCGTGCTGAAAATATCGGTAAAAAGAATTGGGATCGGATCCAACGCACTTGTAAATCCAAGCAAAATAGCCGATCGGCAGGGAACGAGCGCAGCTGACTGTGATATCCTGTGATATAAAACGAACGGGCAGAAGTACAAAAAAGCCGCCCGAGGCTCAAGTGAGATCTCGGGCGGTCAGTTTGATTTTATCGCGGGATTTTTCCCCGGAAAGATAAGTGTTTTGCACTTATTTTCCGGATCTTCTCTTTTTTCCGGAAAGGAGTATACACAGTATGCCGATCACGGAAACTGCCGCCGCGGCAGACCAAAGAACTTTGCTGCCGGTATTCGGGTTTTCCGTACCGTCAGCGGAGTTTTTCTTCCAGTGCGCCTTGAAGGTGCGGTCGCCTGTTACGGTGTAGCTTTCACCTGCCTTGTACTCGGAGCCCTCCCAGTATTCAAAGGTATAGCCTTCTCTTTCGGGCTTGGGAAGAATGATAGTCGAACCTGCTTCTGCCTCTACGGTCACCGTGCCTGTCTTGCCGTCCAGCGTTCCGCCGTTCAGATCAAAGGTGATCTTGTATTTTGCCGCAGGCTCAGAGTTCTTTGTCCATTTGGCATACACGGTAATGTCCGCCGTGACGGGAGCGTCGAAACCGTACTCTGCCGTCAGTTCGGCATCACTGTACCAGCCGTTGAAGGTGCAGCCGTCTTTTATCGGGTCGGCAGGCTTTACAGCCTTTTCGCCTTCGCGGACCTTCTGAGCGGCAACAGCGGAGCCGCCGTTTGTCTCGAATGTAACGGTGAATACCTTGGTCTCACCCTCCGTTACCGTCAGATGAAGCGGAAGTCCCTCTGACCATTCGCCGTTCAGGAACGAGCGTATGCGGAAGTAATATGTGCCGGGCTCAAGGTATATGGGCTCGGTATACTTGATCGGAGCAGGATCAAACCTCGGACATACGCCGTTGGTGGTGTACCATATCGGTGCTGTTGACAAACCCACTAAATTTCTCAAAAAAATACAGCCCGGAAGTCCTCCGGGCTGAAAACATCGAATATATCGTCTGCAAAAGCTCC